>JBHOQU010000099.1:0-10093 GCA_042408785.1 Dehalococcoidia bacterium
CTACGGGTGCGAGGACGCCGGCGGCTTGCTTGCTTTAAATCGCACCATAGTGGGTTTGAAACGATTTTAAGGTTCATACTTCTCCTGCCAGGGCGGCCAGCTTTAAATCGCACCATAGTGGGATTGAAAGGTAGCCGGGCAGATGCGGGCAGGCGGTGTTGGCAACCTTTAAATCGCACCATAGTGGGATTGAAAGTGTAATCGCAGAACTTATCCTGCGATGGGCGGGTGACTTTAAATCGCACCATAGTGGGATTGAAAGTGAAGTAATTGGAAAATTTTGTGCGGTTGATAATGGCTTTAAATCGCACCATAGTGGGATTGAAAGTTCGTGGTGCCGGTTCCGCCTTCGGCGAACCATCTCTTTAAATCGCACCATAGTGGGATTGAAACCTGCAAGCTCGCAGAGGGCGGCCATGAGTTCTTCCACTTTAAATCGCACCATAGTGGGATTGAAACGATAGCCCAAGGTCAGGAGCATTAGCTCGGCGGCCCGCTTTAAATCGCACCATAGTGGGATTGAAACAACAATCTAGGTGGGACATGGGAATCCTCCCCTTTTCTTTAAATCGCACCATAGTGGGATTGAAACTGCGGTTGGAGTCTAGGACGACGAAGTCCTCAAAGGCTTTAAATCGCACCATAGTGGGATTGAAACAAGTGGAAAACGTAGGCGAACTGGGTGCGGTAGTTGGCTTTAAATCGCACCATAGTGGGATTGAAACCGTAAACGGCGGCGTCAGCACGAAGACCGGCACGCCTTCCTTTAAATCGCACCATAGTGGGATTGAAACGAGCTTCAAAACGTTCTTCGCCACGCTTACCGGGGCGAAAACGGGCGGTCAGGTCCCCTTCGCCCCTATTCAGCCCGACGAGCCCCGTAACAGATCCCGTCGTCTTGAATAAGGCAGAGGATCCATTCCTCAGGGGATTCGGAGCTCAGGCAGGAACCCGGCACCCATAGCGGGCTCGCCCCGCCAGACGCCGTCCAGAGCCGGTCTTGGTCCCAGCCCGCACCGACTTCGTAGTCCCCTTTTGAGGCCCCGGACATCGCGATCCCCTTTGAGCTCCACTGCCCCGGCTTCGGCGTAGGCGAACAGTGCCTCGCTCTTCACAGCCGGCTCTTCCCCCTGGCCTTCGAAAGGTTTTCCAAAGACACATCGGGCCTCGGCCCGGAAAGCCTGCTCTAGCCGCCCGAAGCCGTAACGGCTGTCCCCGCCGACAAAACATAGTTTCGGGGCTTTTAAGAAGGTCAACCAGCTCAGCCAATTCGGACCGGACCGCAATGTAGCCGGCCATACCCACCGGATCGCCAGACCGTTCATCGAGCCGCCAGCACGTGTTTAATAGGCTCCGTATCCCGGAGGGTACCCGCCAGGGCCGCATCCGCCGCCGGCTCAACGGCCGTGCCCGCCCAGGTGCCCAGCAACCGCCGGCGCATTTCCCGGTCCGAACACCCCCAGTCCGGCCGGTCTTCCCGGTGCCAGACCAGCCCCCGCCAGGTAGCGGGGAAGCCAGGCGTACCACCCACCTCCATCCTTCTCTGCCGGATAAAGATAGCCTAAAACGCGCCTACTTCCGGCGGCGCTCGCCCCACCGGGAATACTCAGGAAAACCCTCGGCCCGTCGGAGGCCAGCTCAGCCGCGACGGCACCCCAAACCCGCCGGGCCGGCACGTAAAGCCGGGTCCGGTTTAGGTTCGCCGCTGAAGGCATGCCCATCTTTGTTGCCGATGGGACGCAGGGGGATGAATCTGAGGATGAACACCCTTGGCATCCCCCTCGGCAGGCTAGGGCCCTGGCCAGGGGCGGCTTGAAACGGCCTGGCGGCGGGATTGGGATGACTCTCCGCCCGGCTTGTTGTCCCGGGCCGGGCGTCTCCGTGTGGGAAGCGTCCGCACCGACATTCCCGGCCGCCCGAGCACAGGCCGCAGCGCACGTCCCCGACGTCAGGCGGGCAGATTGCCCAGCCCCGCCGTTGCAAACGCCCATAAAGCAGGAGCCCCGCGCCCGGTCGCGGCACCGGTTGGAGGCGTAAAAGCCCGCCCCGGGTGACAGCTCGATGATCCGGCCCTCATCGGCCAGCAGTTCGGCACAGCGCCGCTGGCATGTAAGGAAGATGACCTGCCGCTCCCGCGCCGGCTCTTTGAGCATGACTCCCGCCAGGGAGAGCCGCTCGTCGTCATGGGCCAAGGCATCGTCGAGTGGAAGGAGAACCCCGGCCGCCTTTCGAGGTCGGTCAGGGGACTGATCCGGGGGTCTGGACTGCCGACCCGGCCGTAAACCACCGGGTCCGGGTCGGGAAATTCAAAAGCCTCAGGCTCAGGCCGTAAAAAGACCCACGCCCCGGGACAGTGCGCAGCCAGCTCGGCCTAGGGGTAAGCGGGACGGGGATCCGGCCGGTCGTGGTTTCCTGGCAAAAGGACGGCCGGGACCTTAAGCCGCCTAAGCTGGGCGATGACGAAGGCCAGGGTGTCGTGGTTGGGCCGGCCGGAATCAAACAGGTCCCCGGCAACTACGAACAGGTCGAACCCCTCGCCGTTCGCCTGTTCGACCAGGCCACTGAAAATGCGGGCAAGCCTCTGCCGGTGGACCCGGGCTAATGCATCCGTCAGGAACCCGAAAGGCCGACCGAGGTGGATGTCGGCCGTGTGAAGCGGCTTTGGTCCGGGCCTGGTGCCTGCGCCATTTTAGCAAGCCGGAAAGCCGCTTGCAAGGGCCGGATGGTGAGCCAGGCTCATGGGACCATCGGTAGCCCCTTCCGTTGCCCCGGACAATCCCGGCAGGTTGGGGGGGCGGACCCTAGCACCGGGCTTCGCTGAGCTCGGCCCGCGCGATTGTTGGCGGCGAAACCTCCTGCACCGTCGCCTCCCCCGCCGCGGCGGGCCTTCCGGACATCCAATTTTACGACCTTAAGCCTGATCTTGCAGACCTATTTGCATGTGTTGCCGAAGCTCCAGCGGGAGGCGGCCCGGAGACTGGGCCAGACCCTGTTTGGCCAGAACCGAAAGATCTCCCCAACATTTCCCAAAAATAACAGCCGGACAAGCCTTTTTAGGTTGTCCGGCCGATACATATTGTGGTCTTGGCGGGTTAAAGGCCAGTATATTGCGCCCCCGGGGAGACTCGAACTCCCAGCCCGCGGATTAGAAGTCCGCTGCTCTATCCGACTTGAGCTACGGGGGCCGGCAGATAACCCCGCCTTCGACAATAATGATACACCATCCTAAAGTCCCGACGGACCCGGGCGAGGCTCCGGGTTATTTCCCACCGGCACCACCATGCTATCACCAGAGCGTTGGTCCTGGTGCGCCTCTCTGCCCAAACCGTTGCGTAGTTTTCCCCTGGCCGTTGGCTCGAATTAGACCAGCAGCGGAACCCGGGCCCTCAGGTTTGACCCGATCTCCCCGGGCGGTTTAATCTCAGTTGGCAGGTTACAGGAAAGGAGGTTAAACCCCATGCGAACGCCGGATGAATACCTCGCCAGCCTTCGGGACGGCCGGGAGGTCTGGTTCCGGGGTGAAAAGGTCGCCGACATCACGGCCCACCCCGAGCTCGGGGTCGGTGCCCGAAACATCGCCCAGACCTATGAGGTTGAAGCCCGACCAGAATGGGCCGACCTCTTCTGGGTCGAGGAGGACGGCCGCCGTATATCCAGGTTTTATAAAATTCCCCGAAACTCTGACGACCTCCTCCGCCGCCACGAGGCCATCGAACACCTCACCCGGGAGGTCCGGCCTTCATTGGCCGCCATCAGCAAAGAGATCGGCTCCGATGCCCTCTTCGCCCTGCTCATCACCAGCCGCGACGTCGACCGCCAGTACGGAACCCGCTATTTCGAGCGGGTCCGGGCCTACTATGAATACGCCCGGGACAACGAGCTCGACCTGGCCGTGGCCCAGACCGATGTTAAAGGCGACCGGTCCCTGAGGCCGGCCGACCAGCCCAACCCCGACACCTACGTCCGCATCGTGGAGCGCCGCCCCGACGGCATCGTGGTCCGGGGTGCCAAGGTGCACACCACCGACGCCGTCTACGCCCACGAAATTATCGTCCTGCCAACCCGGGCCATGACCGAGCGGGACCGGGATTATGCGGTCGCCTTCGCTGTGCCGGTTAATTCGCCGGGGGTTCGGCTTGTCGCCAGTACCAGGGGATTCACGGGTCAGACCCCGTTTGATAGCCCCGTTGCCCACCGGTTTCGGATGGTCGAATCGGTGACGATTTTTGATAACGTCTTTGTGCCCAACGAGCGGGTCTTCCTGGCCGGAGAATGGGACTTTGCCGGGGACGTGGCCAAGACCTTCGTCGAGTTCCACCGCTTCACCGCCTGCGCCTACAAGCCGCCCCTTCTCGAAGCCCTGGTCGGCCTCGGGGCCCTCCTGGCCGAATACAACGGGATCGAGCGGGTGCCCCACGTTCGGGATAAGCTGGCCCGCCTCATCATGTACCTGGCCACCGTTCGGAGCATGACCCGGGCCGCCGCCCTCGACTGCCGGGCCCGCAACGACATCGCGGTGCCCAATCCGGTCATCACCAACGCGGCCAAGTTTTACTTCGCCGATAACTACCATGCCGCCGTCAAATATGTCCAGGATATCGCCGGCGGACTGGTGGTAACCGGGCCGACCGCCGAGGACTTCAACCACCCCGAACTTAAACCCCTGCTCGACCACTATTTATCCGGCAAGGCCGGGGTGTCGGGGGAAGAGCGGCTCCGGGCAATAAACCTCGCCCGGGACCTGGCGGCTTCCGACCTGGGAGGGTACCTGGAGGTCCTGGCCATCCACGCCGAGGGGTCCCTAGAGACCCAGAAGCTCACCGTCCTGATGGACGCCGACCTGGCCCCCCTGAAGGCCTACGCCCGGTGGCTGGCCGGCATCTCAGCCGAGCGGCCCGCCGGACGGCCTTTCGTTAGCTAGACTTTGCCCTTAAACTTTTCAACAAGCTCGGGGTGCAAACGGCCGTTGGTGGCCAGGGCACTCCGCTGGGTCGGGCTGAAGGGGTTGCCGGCCAGGTCGGTTACCTGTCCGCCGGCCTCCAGGACGATGAGGCCGCCGGCGGCCACGTCCCAGGGCGAGAGTTTGTGTTCAAAATATGCGTCCAGGCGGCCGGCGGCAACAAAGCAGAAGTCCAGAACGGCGGAGCCGCTGCTGCGGAAATCCTGGACCTGGCCGAGAAGCTCCTGGACGGCCGAAACCACTTCCCGCCGCTGGTCGGAAGCTGAAGGCACGCCGGCGGCCACGAGGGCCTGCTTTAAGCTGTCCACCCGGGATACGCCGATTGGGCGGCCGTTAAGCCATGCCCCCCGCCCGGCCACCGCCCAGTAAAGCTCCCCGAGGGCCGGGGCGTAGACTACCCCGACCAGGCAGCGGCCGCGGTAAGCGTAAGCGATGCTCACCGCAAAGAGGGGGTGGGTGTGAACGTAGTTGGTAGTGCCGTCCAGGGGGTCGATAATCCAGAGGTGGTCCGCCGAGGGGCCTCCGGCCGTTCCCTCTTCGGCCAAGACGGCGTGGTTGGGGAAGGCGGCCCGGATAACCTCGACCACCACCTGCTCCGACCGGCGGTCCGCCTCGGTGACCAGGTCGTTTTCGCCCTTGGTCTCCACCTGTCGGAGCCGACCGAGCCGGGCCCGGAGGACCCGGCCGGCCCGGCGGGCAGCCGTCAGGGCCACCGCAAGGATCTGGTCAGTATTCGGCTGGTCGCTTTCGTTTGACATGAGCCGACCCCCTAAGTTAGGTTTAAAACACCAATGGTGTGCCGACGGGCCTCAAGGCTGGCTGCCGTCATTATAGGCCTGGTCTTTGCCCAGATAATTTCCGGTGTGGCCGTTGCCCAGGGCCCAACTCCGAGCCCAACCCCGACCCTAACCCGCTCGCCGACCCCCGGCATAACCGTAATCCGCTACGGCACCCCGACGCCAGTGCCTTCCCCAACGCCGACCCCTAGCCCAACCCCGACGCCGGCGCCTCCCCGTCCCGCCCCCACCGCCCCGGCGCCTACGGCTCAGGCGGCGGCCACGCCGACCGTCCCGACCGGCCGACTAGCTCCCCCGGGTTATACCTCCTGGCTTTCCCGGGGCGGGGCCGACCTGTCGGTTGCCATCGACGACCTCAAGGCCCGGCTTCGGTCGGGGGAGCCGGGGCGGATTCTGGCCGTGCCCTTCCGCAGCCAGCTTGACGGCACCGTCTACGCCGAAGCCAACTGCGGCCCGGCCAGCCTGGCCATGGTCCTGGAGGCTTACGGCCTCAATCTTTCGACCGCGGACCTCCGGGCCCTGGCAAACCGCCTCCAGGGCACCTCCGCACCCGACGTCGGCGTCTGGCCGGAGGTCCTTGCCCAGATTGCCGCTCGGTACGGCCTGCAGGCCCGCGGGCTGGACCGCCCCTGGACGCCCGACGACATCCGGGCCGCCATCGACCGGAATGAGCCGGTGGTTACGGTTGTTAAGTATCGGGACCTGCCCACTAACGCCGGGTCCATCGCCACCACTGAGCACTACATCGTAATAATCGGATACCAGGGCGAGCGGTTTTTCTACAACGATCCGGCCTTCTTTGACGAGGCGGGGTTCGGCCGGCCGATTACCGAGGCCGAGCTGCGGCGGGCCTGGGCTGGCACGGCCCGACCAGGGCAGGCCTTGGCCCTCGAGCCGGGTCCGGGTATGCGGCCGATTCCCGAGCTCTTTCCGGCGGCCCCATCCCCGACGCCGGAGCCGAGCCCCCAGCCCGCCCCGCCGGCGCAGGGGGCTGTCTCCCACCCAACTCCCAGACGCGCTCCGGCCGAACCGGAGCCCATCCTGGTAAGCGCCACCGCCGAGGTGCCAGCGGCCGCGGCTGATGGGGTGCCCTGGCACGCGTATTTGCCGGCCGGCCAACTGGGTGTGCTGTACGGAGCGGCCGTGGTCTGGCTAGGCCGCAAGCTCAGCCGCCGAAGCCACCAGGAAGCCCGCCCTTTTAAGTAAGGTCGTGCTCCTCCTCTTCCAGCCCGGGCTCGACCGGTTCCTCCTCAATGGGGATCTCTTCTTCGAGGATTTCCGGCTCCTCGGCGATGCCCGGGGCCGCTTCGGGAAGCTCTTCTTCCTCGAAGAAGAACTCCTCTTCTTCCTCCTCCTGGTCAACCCGCACCAGGTCCTCCCTGGTGTAGGGCCGGATGGCCTCGGGCTCGCGGGTGGGGAAGGATACTTTCCCCGCCTGGCTCGGGTGCTGATAGACCTCCCGGATGATCACCCGAACGTTGCCGTCGGAAAGGCTTTGAATGGCCGCCACGTACTGGTTGCCGCCCCGCATCAGGCTGGCAAGCCTCAGGCCGACCTTGGGTTCGACCTGGCCGATGTATTCGCCCCGGGTGGAGTAGACCTCAAGCCGGTTTCCGCTGAGTCGCAGTTCCACCTGGTCGCCGGCGGCGAGCTTGGCCAGGGTCTCCTGGCTGCCCATGTTGATCAGCTCGGCGGTGCCGGTCTTGCCGGGCTCGGCCACGAAAAGTTCAGGGCTGACCCGCTCGGCGGGAGAGGGGGCTTCTTCCCGCTCCCGAAGCAGGGTTAGCCGGTCCCGGTTCTTGCGGGCGATGGTGTTGTTCGGGTCGAGTTCCAGGGCCCGCTGGTAAGCCTCGAGGGCCTCGCTGTACTTCCCGAGCTCAGTCAGGGCCCGGCCGAGACGGTTCCAGGCTTCCACGTCCTCCGGAAAAAGCTCCAAAATTTTGCGGTTGACGGTCACCGCCTCTTCCCAGCGGTTCTGGACCGCCAGCTTCACCGCGTGCTCGCTGAGCACCCGGTGTATCCGCTGTCTGTTCGCCGCGGGTTGCTGCACCACTGGCCCCTATCCTCCCATTCGAACGCCTTTTAAATCCTGCACTTGGGTATTATATCGAGGCCGGGGACGCGGAACAAAGCCAGGGCTTCACGGTCCCCAAACCGGTCTTTAACCGGCCGTCAGGACCAGGTTGCCCCACTGGTCTACCAGACCCATCCACCCGTGGGGTATGAAGACGGTGCTGTCCGCCTGCAGAACCAGGGCCGGACCCGTCAGACGGTTCCCGGCCAGGAGGCGGGATCGGAGGTAGAGCTTGCCGGTAAGCTGGCGCTCCCCGTCGAAGACCTGCTCCCCGATTACCGCCGCCGAAGGGTCGGGACCGCCGGGGGCTACCGGCGGCAGCGGTGGGGGCTCCACCTGACCCACCGCCCGGAGCCGCAGGTTCACCACCTCGGTGGGAAGCTCAGGGTGGCTGTGGCCGTAGCGGAGTTTGTGCTGGGCATGAAAGGCTTCAACGCTGGCGGTAAAACGGCCGGGCTCATAGGGCACCGTCAGCTCATAGGACTGGCCGATGTAGCGCATATCCAGCATCAGCTGGAGCTTGACCCGGCCGGCCTCGAAGCCCTCCCCCGCCATCTCCGCCAGCGCCCGCTCCCGCAGGGGCTCAAATTCCGCCGCTAGGTCGGCATCGGTTACCTGAGCCGACGGCCGCAGCCAGGTCCGGCTGTAGTCCTTCGTTATATCCCCCACCAGCAGCCCGAAGGCCGAAACTACCCCCGGGTAAGGCGGGACCAGAACCCGGGGGATGGCCAGCTCGGCCGCAAGCTCGCAGGCGTGGAGGGGACCCGCCCCGCCGAAGGCCACCAGGGTGAAGCGGCGGGGGTCGTAGCCCCGCTCCACCGAGACCCGGCGGATGGCCCGGGCCATATTGGAGTTGGCAACCCGAATGATACCTCTGGCCGCGGCCGCCTCGGATATCCCCAGCTTGCGGGCCAGCTCGGAAATCGCCTTAAAGGCCAGCTCCGGGTAAATCCGAACCTCACCCCCAACGAAATGGTCGGGGTGGATCCGCCCGAGCACCAGGTTGGCGTCGGTTACGGTGGGCTCCGTTCCCCCCAGGCCGTAGCAGGCGGGTCCCGGAACCGCCCCGGCGCTCTCCGGCCCGACCAGCAGGGCGCCGCCGGGGTCCAGGCGGGCGATGCTGCCGCCCCCGGCACCCACCGTCTGAATATCCACCATGGGCACCCGCAGGGCGCACCCGGCCAGCTCGGCCTCCACCGTGAAGGGTAAGTGGCCCGGGCAGAGGCAGACGTCGGTGCTGGTTCCGCCCATATCCAGGGTTATGATCTGGTCAAAGCCCGCCAGCCGGGCCAGGTAGAAGGCCCCGGTCACCCCCCCGGCTGGCCCGGACAGGATGGTGCGGACGCCCAGCTTCCGCAGGGCGCTGCTTGAAACACTGCCACCGTTTGACTGCATCATCCGGATGGGCCGGCCCAGGCCGGCCTCAAGACCGGCCAAGTAGCGGTCCAGCAGGGGCGATACGTATGCATTGACGGCAGTGGTTGAGGCCCGCTCGTACTCCCGGTACTCGGGGAGAACCTCGGAGGAGAGGGAAACGTGGACAATACCCTCCTCCGCCGCCAGCCGCCGGCCGATGACCTGCTCGTGTTCCGGGTTCAAGAAGCTGAAGAGCAGGCAGACCGCCACGGATTCGACCTCGCCCGCCCGGACGCGTTCGACCAGGGCCTCAACGGCCTCGGGCGTGAGGGGTTCAAGGACTTCGCCCTGATAGTCGACCCGCTCGGGCACCTCGAACCTCAGCTGGGGTGGGACCAGGGGTGCGGGTCGGCTGGGGAACAAATCATAAAGCTTAGGCCGGGTCTGGCGGCCGATCTCCAGCAGGTCCCCAAAGCCGGCGCTGGCAACAAAGGCTATCCGGGCGCCCTTCCGTTCCAGGAGGGCATTGGTGGCCACCGTCGAACCGTGGACGATGTCGGCAGCCTCAGCGTTGAGGCGGCGGACCCCCTCTAAGAAGGCCCGGGCCGGGTTGTCAGGGGTGCTGGGAATTTTTAAAAGCGTCAGCCGGTCCCGGTCAACCAGGACGAAGTCGGTAAACGTGCCGCCGGTATCAACTCCTAGGCGCATATTGGTTCAGACCTCCGCGGCCCGCTGTTCTCGCGGGGTTTAGACTGGCTAGTGGGAGGGGCGCTGGCGGGAGAGTTTAAGGCCGAAGTAACCGCCGATGATTAAGATGGCCAAAGATAGGGCCAGTGCGAAGGGGACCGCACCCCCCTCCTCCCCCAGGGCTAAAAGCACCCGGGAAAGCCCAAAGACCCACACAAA
>JBHOQU010000014.1:0-34284 GCA_042408785.1 Dehalococcoidia bacterium
AGCGGTCGAGAACGGCCGATGTCTCGTCATCGAGGCGCAGTCGCGTCTGGTAGGTCACGGTATGGCGCTCGCGAATCATGGATGAAACAGAATATCACATAAAAACGGCGCGTCAACTACTTCATGACGTGGGGATGCTGACCGGCGCGCCTTGCGACAAGAGAGTATCTTCCGCCACGTTTGTCCTCATTTCTATCAACTGTTGAGAACCCTCTCTTCCCGGCGCACAACCGTCACCCCAGTCACCTTGCTGCCTGGATCGAGCTTCAGCCCGACGGGCTGCAGAGTGCTTTCCTCAAGCAACCGGTCTTTGAGCCTAATTGTGAACGGATGGAGTCGATGGACGACGGCCCGCTCTCGCTTCAGTAACAACCGTGCTCGCTTCTCCGAGCAAGGCACGAGCGGCTTCTTCTTGTCCAGCACAAAAACCATGATCCTTTCCTCCCTTTCGGGACCCCTTACGGGGCTAGTGACGGGTCCGGGCGGACTCTCCCGGACCGCTCCCCTCGCCCATGTCGCCGGCCGGCCATCTGCTCCGGCCCGTTTCGCCCACACCCCGAAGGTTGTCTGCAGCCGGAGCTTCCAGGGTCCGGGACTGGGGAAGCATCCCGGAGTGGGTCTTGCACCCGTTGACAACGTAGCGGCTTCATCGCCTTGTCCTTCAGCTCAGCCGCTCGGGCTGGTCATAGACGGGCTGGTCGGGTCATCCGCTCTCCCAAACCTACACAAATCTCACTTTGCACAGAATTTGGGTTCAGGACTGTCATGTCCCTCATTTGATTTCTTGGCGGCCGGCGGCATGATCCCTCACCCGCCCGCCGACGATCCCCGGCATCTCTTTGACGCCTAGACCGTCGAACCGCCAAGCCCGCCTGGTCCAAACGGCCATCCGGCCTCCCAGACGGCCCGAGCAGGGCACCTCAACTCTCTTCAGCACTTGCGCCAGGCCGTTCATCGCCGCGTTCTCGTCCCGGAGATGATGCGCCCCGCAGTCCGGACAGGTCCACTCCCGCACCTCAGGCGGAATCCCGCCCAGCACTTCATGCGCGCAAACATGACAGGTCCGGGTCGAACCATTCTCGTCCCACTCGCCGTACACCTTGCCCGACCGGGCCGCCACCCACGCCAGGGTCTCCTTAAACCGTCCAATCAGCGATTGATTGTTCATCGCCCGACGCATCCCCCGGCTGATCCCGCCGCCCCGCGGCGCGTAATCTCCCACGAACACCGCGTCATACTCCTGGTACAGACGGTTGGCCACCGTGCGCAGGGACACCTTCGTCTGCTCTCGGCGCACCCGCCACAGCTCGTCCAGCCGCTCGTTCAGCTTCCGCCACCGCCGCGAAGGCAGCCACACCTCTGATCCGTCTTCTCTCACCACCCGAACGGACTTCCTCTGGCACCGGTCCCGCAGGGATTTCACCTCGTCGATTCGCCGGTCCAGAATCTTGAGAAACCACGGGTTCCGGATTTCCGTCGCCGCCCCGTCGGTCCCCACTCCGTAGCCCAGGTTCTTGTGGTTCGGGTCGATCACGATAACTCGCTCAACGGGTTTTTGGGCCGGCACGGGCCGCTCCACCGTGAAGACGGCGTAAAACAGCCGCCCTTCTTTCACGATCCGAAGCTGGCGGACCTTGCCCGGTTCGAACCAATCGGGCAACGGTTCGGCCAGCCGGGTGGATACATGGACTTGCTTCCGTTTGCCCGTCGCTTCATCCAGTGCCATTCCCAGCGACAGAACCAAGGTCCGACCGTCCAACCGGAACCCCTTCCACGGCTCGTCATACTGCAGCGAGAACCACTTCCGCTTCCACGACCGGAACTTCGGCCAGCCCGCCCGTTTCGCCCGCCTGCCGCGGCGGCCCGTCTGGTATTCCTGGATCGCACTGCTGAGCCGCAGGGCCGCGTTCTTCAGCACCGACGAATGAACCGTCCGCAGAAACGGGTGCTCCCGTTTGAGCGCCGGAATCCGGTTCCGCAAGCCCCGCTTCGTGTACAGCACCTTGGCCGCTTCCGGGTCCTGGGTTTCCCGGAACCGCCGACGCAGTTCGTTCGCTTCCTCCAGCAGGCGGTTGTACAGCCAGTTGACGATCCGCGACTGGCCGTCCAAAACCGCCGCGGTATGTTCATCCACTTCCAGGCCCATTCTCAGGGCAGATGGCATCGGCCGCCTCCTTCAGTCGTTTCATGATGTCCCGGTTCTTCCGGCTCCCGTACAGCCGGGCCGAAAACACGTGCTGCACCAGCTCTCCCTCAGAACGACGCCTCTTCCGAGGCGTTGATGATGACCACCTCCGTCCCGAAATCCTCACACAAGGAGAAGACCAACTCCGACCCGAACCGAAGCAGACGGTCCTTGTGGGTGACCACCAACCGGCCCACTTCGCCGGAACAAATCCGGCGAATGAGTTCCCGGAGACCCCGCCTGGAACCCAGGTCGCGGATCACTTCGTACAGCCACCCGTTCGCGGCGCAAAAGGTCTCCAGTAGCTCCACCTGCCTCTCCAGATCCGCTTTCTGGTCGTGGCAGGCGAGAGTGATCGGCTCTTTGGCCTCCGGTTCCCTGCGGGACCATCCGCGAAGGCTGGGCAGGTCGTACCGGCGGTGCCCGCCCGGTGTCCGCTCCACCCGGATCTTCCCTTCCGCTTCCCAGCGGCGCAACGTCTGCGGCGACACTCCCAGTTCTTTGGCTGCTTTTCCGATTGAAACCTTCATGTCCAAATTCTAAACAATGTGAGTAAGAATATCAAAGTATATCGCAGTTTTATTTAAAAGTATATCGCAGTTTTATTTAGCAGTTACGAGCCCCCCGGCCCTCAGCGACCCGCCAGCCGGGCGTAGATGGGCAGGAGCAGCCGAAGGACTGCCGTGGCGAGCGGGCCATAGTGTTTGGCGTAAAAGGCCAGCAGGCTCTGTCGGTAGACCCGGCTGACCGCCCGCCGGTTCCGCTGGCTGGCACCCCCCAGGTGGGTCACCTGCCAGCGGGGGTCGTAGACCACCCGCCAGCCGGCGCGGCGGACCCGCAGGCACCAGTCGTTGTCCTCGAAATAGAGAAAAAAGCGTTCGTCCAGCAGGCCAACCCGTTCCAGCACTTCCCGCCGGGTCGCCAGACACGCCCCCGAAACCCAGTCCACGTCCATCGGCCGGGTTATGCCCCAGTCGTGGAGGGGACCCTTCCGCCGCAGCGCCCGCCAGCCCCGACGGAGCAGGTAACCCAGAGTGGGGTCCCGTCCGAAGGCAAAGGGCTGCGGATTTCCGGACGCCGTCCGCAGGCCGGGGGAGAGGGCCCCAATGTCGGGGTTTTCTCGCAGGGTCCGGGCCAGGGCCCGCAGGACCTCCGCCGGGGCGAAGACATCGCTGTTAAGGAGGACGACGACTTCACCCCGGGCCAGCCGCAGGCCCAGGTTGCTCCCGCCGGCGTAGCCCAGATTCCGCTCGCTCCGGACCACTCTGGCGGCCGGAAAGCGGGCCGCCACCGCCGCGGCGGTATCGTCGACGGAGCCGTTATCCACCACGATGACCTCCCAGCCGGCCCCCACGGCGTCGTCGTAAAAGCCCTCGACACAGCTTAACGTCAGGTCCCGGGTGTTGAAACTGATAATTAAGACCGAAAGCTCCGGAGCCTTCATTCCGTTAGCTGCCGGTAAAACGCCGCCGTCCGGGCGGCGACGCGCTCCTGGCTGTAGTGGGCCAGGACCCGGGCATAGCCCCGCTCCCCCAGCTCCCGCCGGAGCTCGGGGGAGTCCCGCAGCCTCTGCAGGCAGCCCGCCAGGGCCGCCACATCCCCCTCAGGAAAGATAAGGCCGGCAGGGATGGCGCCCGAATCCGAGCCCACCACCGGAACCTTGCAGGCCATGGCTTCGAGGAGCACCCGGCCCAGCTGTTCCTTCCAGACCCGGGTCGTCCGGGAGGGCAGGACCAGCACGTCTACCTGGGCGAGAACCTCGGGCATACGGTCGCCCGGTACGGGCGGAAGCCACTCCACCCGGTCCCCCAGGCCCAGCCTTGTTGCCAGCCTTTGAAGGTCCGCCCGGCCCGTCCCCGATGACCCGCAGCCGCACGCCCGGTCCCAGCCGGCCCACCGCCTCGAGGAGGGTGTCCAGGCCCTTTTCCGGAACCAAGCGGCCGGCGTAAGCCGCCACGAACGGTCCGAAGGTCGGCGGGCGCTCCGCCGGCCGGAAAAGACAAGTGTCTACCCCCACCTGCGGGATCACGGCCGCCGGCCCCCGGTACCCCATCTCCCACAGGACCCGGAAAGCCCCGTCGGTGGCGCACAGGATGGCCTGAGCCTGGCCGAAGGTCAGCCGGATGACGGCCCACACGTGGGGCTTTTTGGGCCGGTGAAGGTTCTGCCAGGTGTGAAGGACCAGTTTGGTCCGGGGGGCAAACAGGTTCCTGGCCAGGGCAATCTGCAGGGCCGCCAGGCTGTCGGGCTCCTCCTCGGCGCGAATCAGGTGGGGTCGGACGGCGGGCAGCCAGAAGCTGAGCGTGCGGTAGACGGCCCGGTGGGGGTTGTTGGGCCGCCCCACCATGGGCACCGTCCGGACCCGGCAACCCGGCACCTGCGGGGGGACGGCAACCCGGCCGTACTCGTCCTCCAACACCGCCGGCCGGATCAGCCAGAGCTCCAGGTCAGGCCGGGCCCCCAGCCACTTCAGCTTGCTCTCGGCCGTCGGGGAATGATAGGGGGCGATATGAAGGACCCGGATCAATGCTTAAAGGGGGCCCCCTCAGCGGCGGTCGGACTTGCCCGCCGACTTGCGGTAGTGATAAACGAACTGATAGCCCAGGTAAGCTGTCAGGACCACCAGCACCCCCAGCACCCCGTAAACCAGCAGGGGCGGGTACTGCAGTTCCGAACCGCTGGCAATCAGGCCGCTCAAGTAGAGGGTCCGAACCGCCAGGAAGATGGCAAAAGTCAGAAAGACGGCGGCCAGAAGCCGATGAAGGAGGGCGCCCAGGGCGACCCGGAATTCGCGGGTGGCCGGTTCCAGCGCCCGCATGCCGGCCCGCATTCCGGCCTTGACTTCCGGCCGCTTGAGGGTCTGGCGGTAGCGGGAGAGTGCGAAGAAGAACGAGATGATGCCGACCAACACCCGAACCATCGCCCGCCGGATTATACCACAGCCAATGGTATAATCTCGATGGAGCCGGCCTCGGGCTTCCTTCAGGGACCGCCGGGGATACGCCCAACGCGTGGCCACCAGCCCGTCCTTGACGGTCGTAAAAAGCCTGACCCCGGCCGGAAGGAACGTGCATTTAGCCATGGACCGGAACCTGACCGAACGCCTCCGGGCGATCGAAGAACGCTACGAACAGCTAAGCCTTCAGCTTACCGACCCGGCCGTGCTCGTTGACCCGGGCCAGATTCAGGCCCTGGCCCGGGAGCAGCGGGAGCTGGGCCCGCTGGTGGACTATTACCGTCAGTACAGGCAGGCAATCGAGCGCTACGCTGAGGCGAAGCAGATCCTTGAGGAAGAGGACGACGAAGAGCTCCGTCGGCTCGCCCGGGAGGAGCTCTCCGAGCTGGAGGACCGGATCGAGCGGCTCGAGCAGGAGATCAAGCTGGCCCTCCTGCCCAAGGACCCCAACGACGAGCGGGATGTGATTATGGAGATCCGGGCCGGGGCCGGGGGCGAGGAGGCCGCCCTCTTTGCCGCCGACCTCTTCCGGATGTACCACCGTTATGCCGAGCGGAAGGGCTGGAAGGTCGAGGTGGTCGACGCCCACGAGAGCGACGTCGGCGGCTTCAAGGAGGTCATCTTCGAGGTCAAGGGCCACGGCGCCTACAGCCGGCTCAAGTACGAGAGCGGCGTGCACCGGGTCCAGCGGGTGCCGGTGACCGAGGCTTCGGGCCGGATCCACACCTCCACCGCCACCGTGGCGGTGCTCCCCGAGGTCGAAGAGGTCGAGGTTCACCTTGACCCCGACGACCTTGAGATCGAGGTGTTCCGGGCCAGCGGCCCCGGCGGCCAGAACGTCCAGAAAAACTCCACCGCCGTGCGGGTGATTCACAAGCCGACGGGGCTGGTGGTAGTCTGCCAGGACCAGCGCTCCCAGTTCCAGAACAAGATGCGGGCCCTGGCGGTGTTGCGGGCCCGGCTTTACGACATGGAGCGCCGCCGCCGGGAGGAGACCGTGGCCCAGGCCCGGCGCCAGCAGGTGGGGACCGGGGAGCGTGCCGAAAAGATCCGGACCTATAACTTCCCGCAGAACCGGGTAACCGACCACCGCATCGGCCTCACCCTCTACAACCTCGAAGGCGTCCTTGGGGGCGAGGAGCTGGACACCATCATCGACGCCCTCATCACCGCAGACCGGGTGGCCCGGCTCGAGGCCGAGCTCCGGAATGGTCAGCCGGCGTGAGCTGCGCCGCCGGCTGCGCCGCCGCCTCGGGCCGGTCACCGAAGACCCGGAGCTTGAGGCCGACCTTATCCTCACCCGGGCCCTTGGAATCAGCCGAACGGACCTTCTTGCCCACCCCGACACCCCCGTCCCTCCCGACCAGCTCCGAGCGGCAGAACGATTGACCGCCTGCCGTCTGCAGGGTAAGCCCCTCCCCTACGTCCTGGGGGAGTGGGAATTTTACGGCTATCGGCTTAAGGTCACCCCGGCCGTCCTCATACCCCGGCCCGAGACCGAAACCCTGGTGGAGGCCGCCCTGGCGGCCATCCCGGCCGACGCCCGGGGGCTCGTCGTCGACGTGGGCACCGGTTCAGGGGCGGTGGCCATCGCCCTGGCCGGGGCCAGACCCGGCCTGACCGTCCTGGGCACCGACATCTCCGAGGCGGCCGTGGCCGTCGCCCGGGAGAATGCGGCCCGCCACGGCCTTGAGGGCCGGTTGGAGTTCTACGTGGGCGACCTCCTGCTGCCCGTCAAGGACCGACTCCGACAGGATACCCTGCTGGCCGTCGTCGCCAACCTACCCTACGTGCCGTCCGCCGAGGCGGCCAAGCTCCTCTGGGAGCCGCCCGTGGCCCTGGACGGGGGTCCCGACGGCCTCGATGTTATCCGGCGGTTCCTGGACCAGGCCTCCGCCCTCCTGCCCCCAGGAGTTAAGGTCTTTATGGAAATCGGCTACGGCCAGGCCGAGGCGGTCAGGGCCGAGGTCCGACGCCGCTTTCCCAGCGCCGCCGTAACCTTCCGACCGGACCTGGCCGGCATTCCCCGGGTGGCCAGCTTCGGCACGGGGCGGGTCTAGGGACCCCTGGGCCACACCTCGTAAAGGTCCACCCCGAGGAAGGCCGCTGCCAGCCGGGCTTCATAGGCCGGGGGCAGTGCCGCCCTAAGGCGGGCGGCAAACTCTTCCCGCTCCCCCGGCCGGTGCCGGTTGTAAAGAATCTCGACGAAGGCCCGGGACGCCCCCGTCCCGGCCAGGAGGGCGTCGACCGGAAGCGGCCGTCCGGGTTCCAGACCCCCAACCCAGTAATCGGCCGTCGGGCTGGCCTCGCACCAAGCGGGCGGGGGCGTCGGCCAAGGGCAGAAGACCCGAAAGCCCGGACCGGGGCCGGACGCCAGCCGGCGGTTGTACCAGAGGGCCGGAAGGAAACTCTGCTCGTTAAGGTGAAGGACCGGCTCCTGGGGTTGCCGGCGGGCGGCCAGCCAGGCCGAGGCCCCCCGCACGTCCGGGTTGGCGAAAATCGGGTCCACGTAGTAGGACCAGAGGGGCAAAAGCATCCCCAGCGCCAGCCCCACACCCCAGGCAAGCCTTAGGTGCCGCCGGCCAAGCCCATCCACTGCCAGGGCCAGGAGGACGGCGAAGGGCACGGCGGTGAAGACCATAAAGCGCGGGTCCCACACCGGCCGGCCGACCAGGGAGACGCCGAAAACCAGCGCCGGCGGAGTCAGCAAAAGCCCGACCAGACTGAGGACGGCCCACTGCCCCCGGACGAGGGCCCGAAGGAGGGTCCACCCGAGCAGCAGGGTGGTAGCGTAGCGGAGGAGGCGCAGGGCGGTGTCCGGCAGCAGCCCGTACTCGGCCCGGGTTCGGAACCAGAGCCAGTCGTAAAGGGTCTTCCAGGAGCTCAGGCCCACCGGCTCGACCCAGACGTCCAGGCCGGCCTGAACCCGCCGAAACTGCTCCCAGACGACCCCAACCCACGGGAGGTAGGCCAGCCCGATGAGGGCGTGGGCGACGGCCCACCCGTAGAGGCGGGGCCGCCGGGCGAATTTCTGCCCCAGGATCAGCCCGAGGCCCGCCATCCCCAGCCCGGCCAGGGCGAAGAGGCCGAACTGGTGGGCGTAGAGGCCGACGATAGCGGCCAGGGCATACACCGCCCACCAGCCCCATCCGCCCGACCGGACGGCCCGGACGAGGGCGGCGGACCCTACCCCGACGACCAGGGCCACCAGGATATACCCCCGCAAGTACTGGGAGTAATAAACCAGGTAACTGCTTAAGGCCGCGAGGACTCCCGCCAGCCGCCCGACTTCCCGCCCGCCCACCTCGCAGCCCAGCCAGTAAACGGCCAGGACGGTAAAGACCCCGAGCAGGGCCGGCAGGCTTCGGAGAAGATAGTCCGAGTCGCCGAGCCTAAGCCAGAGGTGGAGCAGAATAAAGAACAGAGGCGCCTGCTGGTCGACGACCCCCTTGGCGACGACGGAGCCCAGGTCTGCGTTGGCCGCCAGGGCGATGCTGTGGGCCTCGTCGAACCAGAAGCCCCAGTGGTCGAGCCAGAAGAACCTGACCAGGGCCGCCAGCCCGGCCAGCAGGCCCAGGTCGAGACCGACGGCCCCTCTCGGCTGCCGGTCGGTTCCGTTTAGGACCGGGGTCTTCAGGCCTGGGTCGGAACCGGCAGGTCGATCTGGTAGCCCTTCAGCACCTCTTCGATGGCCCGGGCCGTCTTCTCGTCCGGCTCCACCAGGGGCAGCCGGGGCGCCCCCACCCGGAAGCCCACCCGGTTGAGCATCCATTTCACCGGGATGGGGTTGGAGACCACGAAGAGGGCGTTCACCAAGGGCATCAGCCGGTGGTGGGTCGCCGCCGCCCGGGCGGTATCCCCCGCCAGGAAGGCGTCGATCATCTCCCGAATCTGCCGCGCCACCAGGTGGCCGGCCACGCTTATCACCCCGTAGCCCCCCAGGGCAAGGATGGGCAGGGTGTCGGAGTCGTTGCCGCTGTAAACCAGCCAGCCCGGCCGGGCCCCGGCGATGATCTTCCCGACCTGTTCCAGGTTGCCCGAAGCCTCCTTAATGCCGACAATGTTGTCGACCTGGCTCAGCCGGATGGCCGTCTCCGGGGCCAGGTTGGTGACGGTCCGGCTCGGGACGTTGTAAAGGATGCAGGGCAGGGAGGTTGCCTCGGCGATGGCCTTAAAGTGCCGGTAAAGCCCCTCCTGGGGCGGCTTGTTGTAGTAGGGGACGGTGAGCATCACCCCGTCGACCCCGATCCGCTCGGCCTCTTTCGTCAGGTGGATGCTCTCGGCGGTGTTGTAGTTGCCGGTGCCGGCGATCACCTGCCCCCGGCCGGCCAGGGCCGCCTTCACCTCGGCAAAAAGTCTGAGCTTCTCCTCGGTGGAGAGGACCGGGGCCTCCCCCGTGGACCCGGCCAGCACGACCCCATCATTGCCGGACTCCACGAGGGCCACGGCGAGCCGCTTGGCCTGTTCGTAGTCCACCTCGCCCCGCTCGTTGAAGGGGGTAACCATCGCCGTTAGAAGCCGACCAAACCTTGCCGTCATCGCAACACCTCCTCGGGATTTTTAAAGCAGACCGCGCCGGATGAGCTCTTCGGCGACCTGAACCGCGTTCAGGGCCGCGCCTTTCCGGACATTGTCGGCAACCACCCACATCGCCAAACCCGGCTGGAAAGCCTTATCCTCCCGAATCCGGCCCACAAAGACCTCGTCCCTGCCGGCCGCATCCCACGGCATCGGGTAGACGTTGCGGGCCGGGTCGTCCAGAACCACCACCCCCGGCGCCCGGCCCAGAACCTCCCGGGCCTCGGCCGGGGACATCGGCTCGGTCAGCTCCAGGTGAACCGCCTCCGAGTGGCCGATAAAGACGGGGACCCGCACGCAGGTGGCCGAGACCGGCAAATCCGGCTCGTGCATGATCTTCCGGGTCTCCTGCAGCATCTTGAGCTCCTCTTTGGTGTAGCCGTCCTCGTAAAAGCGGTCGATGTGGGGCAGCAGGTTAAACCCGATCTGGTGGGGGTAAACCGACGGGCAAACGGCCTCGCCCCGGAGGATCGCTTCGGCCTGGACCCGCAGCTCATCCAGGGCCGCACTGCCGCTCCCCGAAACCGACTGGTAGGTGGCCACAATGACCCGCCGGACCCGGTTGACCCGGTGGATGGGGTTGACGGCCACCACCATCTGGATGGTGGAGCAGTTGGGATTGGCGATAATGCCCCGGTGCCAAGTGACGTCCTCAGGATTAACCTCCGGCACCACCAGGGGGACATCAGGCTCCATCCGCCAGGCGGCGCTGTTGTCGATGACCACCGCCCCGGCCCGGACCGCCACCGGCGCCCACTCCCGGCTCACCTCGGCCCCGGCGCTGAAGAGGGCCAGCTGAACCCCCTTAAAGCCGGCCTCGGAGGTCTCAAGAACCGGGAGCTCCTCCCCCTTAAACGTTAAGCGGCGGCCGGCGGAACGGTCGGAGGCGAAAAGCCTCAGCTCGGCCACCGGAAAGCTGCGCTGCTCCAGGACCTTGATAAATTCCTGCCCGACCAGGCCGGTAGCCCCCACGATGGCAACACAATATCCGCCCACTTCAGGCTCACCTCAGAGGCCCAGAATCTTCTCGAGGCCGAAATAAAACTCGCGGGTCTCCACAACCCGCCGAATCGCCATAAGAACCCCCGGAATGAAAGACTCCCGGCTGGTGGAGTCGTGCCGGATGGTAAGGGTCTGGCCCCGGCCGCCGAAAATCACCTCCTGATGGGCCACCAGGCCCGGCAGCCGGACGGCATGAATGGAGACCCCCCCATACTCCGCCCCCCGGCTCCCGGGCAGGGGCTCCTTGGCCGGAACGTTCCGGCGGAAGCCCTCCGGCCGCACCTCGGCCAGCAGCCGGGCTGTGGCCAGCGCCGTACCCGAGGGGGCGTCGGCCTTGCCGTCGTGGTGGAGCTCGATAATCTCGGCCGTGTCGAAAAACCTGGCGGCCTGCCTGGCCAGGTGCATCATCAGCACGGCCCCCACGGCGAAGTTGGGCACCACCGCCCCCCCGACCCCGGCCGTTCGGGCCTCGTCGGCGAGGGCCGCCACCTGGTCCGGGGTAAGACCACTGGTGCCGATGACCGGCGCAACCCGGCGGCGAAGGGCGGCCCGGGCGTTCTCGAAGGCGGCCTCGGCCACCGTAAAGTCAACGAGGGCGTCGGCCTGAACCTGCTCCAGAAGCTCCCCCACCGTGGGGGCAGCCGGAACCCCCTCCCAGCCGGCGAGGCGCCCCCCCGAGGCCCTGCGGGAGACCAGGCCGGTCAGCTCAAAACCGGGCTCGGCGGCCAGGGCGAGGGCAACCTGGTTGCCCATCCGCCCCGTGGCGCCGGTAACGACCACCCGTATGACGTCCATCTCAGCCTGATACCAAAAAAGTAACTAAAAACCGCCGGCGCTGTCAAAAGACTACCAGTATGCCATCGCATCCTGCAGGATGCGCCTGAGCTCCGCGGCCCCCACGTCCCGGGGAGAGTTGACCAGAATCCGCTGCTGCTTTAAGGCCCCCTCCACCAGGGCCGGAATGTCGGCCTCGCCGTAACCCAGGGCCGAGAGGCCGTTGGGAATCCCCACGTCCCGCATTAGCCCGACCAGGGCGCGGGGGAGAACCTCGGCCCCGTCGGCGACGGCCACCCCCGAGACGTCGGCCCCCAGCAGGGCGGCCGCCTTAAGGTGCCGCTCGGGGGCCGCGGGGTAGGTGAACCGGAAGGCGGCCGGGGCCGTGACCACCACGGAGATGCCGTGGGGCACCAGAGGCTCTTCGGTGTGGTAGTCGGGCGGCCAGTAGTTCCGGACCATCCCGGCCACCGGGTAGGCTAGGGCGTGGGGAATGTGGACCCCGGCATTGCCGAAGCCGATGCCGGCGATGGTGGCGGCCAGGGCCATGTAGGTTCGGGCCTCCAGGTCCAGGCCGTTCATCACCGCCCGCCGCAGGTAGCGGCCGACGTACTCGATGGCCTTCTCGCACCAGATATCGCTCAGGGGATTGGCCCCGATGTAGGCTGGCCGCTCGGCCGGGTTGTGCTTCGGCCGGGCATTGTAGGGTCGGGTGGTGTAAGACTCAACGGCGTGGGTGAGGACATCCAGGCCGGCCGCGGCCGTGACCATGGGCGGGCAGGTGAGGGTATTCAGGGGGTCGACAATGCCCAGGGACGGCCGGAGGTACCGGTGGGAGATGCCCGTCTTAACCTTGAGGGCCAGGATGTCCAGCACCGCCACCGCCGTGGTCTCGCTGCCCGTCCCGGCGGTGGTAGGCACGGCGATGTGGGGCTTTAAGGGGCCGGGCACGGGCAGGCCCTTGCCGATGGGCTTGTTAACGTAGTCCAGGAGGGAAGCCGGGTAGGTGGTCAGCAGGTTCACCACTTTGGCGGTATCGATGGAGCTTCCACCCCCAACGGAGATGAACCCGTCGAAGTTGCGGCCCTGGGCGAAGCTTACGGCCGCCTCCAGGGAAAAGTCAGTAGGTTCGACGTGGACCCCGTCATAGATTTCGACCTGGACGCCGCTTTCGGCCGCCAGCTTACGGACCCGGTCCGGCAGGCCGGTTTTCATCAGGTTCCGGTCGGTAACCAAAAGGGCCCTGGTTACCCCGAGGCGCCTCAAGTCGAAGCCGATTTCGGCGGTGGCATTTACCCCGAACTTGATGGGGGCAGTCTCCATTACCAGGACGGTTTCCAGCTCTACCATGGGCGGCTCCCCAACGAAAGGGTCGGCGCGACGCGGCCGTTAAAGTTTAGCAGGTCTTCCAGGGCCTGCCGAGCGGAAATTACGGGAGGGCAGGGCTTTCCAGCTTTGACATTGGGGCGGGGTAGCCGGTCCGCTTTACGGGCGCCCGGCCGCGTCTCAACGAAAAATTCGGCGGCCACATGGTAGCGGCCGGGAAGATGGCAAAGCCTTAGGCGAGGGAGTCTTCGGTGGCGCCCGCCAGCAGGGTTCGGGCCGAGGCGGCGTTCTCCCGGATGAGCCGCTCCAGCTCCTGGGCCACCTCGGGGTGCTGGCGCAGGTATTCCTTGGCATTTTCCCGCCCCTGACCCAGGCGCTCATCCCGAAAGCTGAAGAAGGAGCCGCTCTTCTTGATAATACCCATGGCCACCCCGAGGTCCAGAAGGTCACCCTCCCGGCTGATACCTCCCTGGAACATTATGTCAAATTCCGCCGTGCGGAAGGGTGGGGCCACCTTATTTTTAGCCACCTTCACCCGGACCCGGTTCCCGACGATCTCCGTACCCTGTTTGATGGCTTCCACCCGCCGGATTTCGAGCCTTACGGTGCTGTAGTATTTGAGGGCCCGTCCCCCGGGTGTAACCTCGGGGTTGCCGAACATCACCCCGACCTTCTCCCGAAGCTGGTTTATAAAGATGACCGCGGTGTTTGACTTGCTGATGGCCCCGGTCAGCTTCCGCAGGGCCTGGGACATCAGGCGGGCCTGCAGGCCCACGTGGGCATCCCCCATCTCCCCCTCGATCTCGGCCCGGGGCACGAGGGCCGCCACGCTGTCGATGACGATGACGTCCACCGCCCCGCTCCGGACCAGCGCCTCGGTTATTTCCAGGGCCTGCTCCGCCGTATCCGGCTGGGAGACCAGCAGCTCCCCCACCTTCACCCCCAGGTTGGCGGCATAGACGGGGTCCAGGGCGTGCTCCACGTCGATGTAGGCCGCCACCCCGCCCTGAGCCTGGGCCTGGGCGATGATGTGGAGGGCCAGGGTGGACTTGCCGGCGGCCTCCGGCCCGTAAATCTCGGTTACCCGGCCCCGCGGAATCCCCCCAACCCCCAGCGCCAGGTCCAGGGAAAGGGACCCGGTGGGGATGACCGAAACCGGCGCCCTTATCGTCTCCTCACCCAGGCGCATCACCGCGCCCCGACCGAACTGCCGCTCGATCTGCGCCAGGGCAACCTCCAGGGCCCGCTGTTTATCCGTAATGCCCATCCCGGCTAATCCCTCCGAATGTTTTTCCCAGAAACTGCCACCTTATCATAGCACAAACTTTCTCCGACCTGCCACCCTCGGCGTTAGACCAGGCCTTCCCGCCGCATCTGCTTGAGGGTCTCTTCGAAGGCCCGCAGGGTGTGGTCCACGTCCGCCGGGGTGTGGGCCGACGAGATGAACCCCATGGTCCGGAAGAGGTCCACGCCCAGGTTGCGCATCCCCTGGCCCAGGGCCTGGACGACCCGCGGGTTCATTTTCACGTTGGCCGCATTCTCGGGCGACCAGCCGTCCCCGATGAACACGTGAAACACCGACCCTTCCCCGTAGGCCCGACCCTTAACCCCCAGCCTCCCCAGCACCTCGTTCAGGCCGTTGCGGACCTGCTCCCCCAGGGCGTCGGCATGGGCGTGGGCCTCCCCCTGGGATACGACCTTGAGGCAGGCCACCCCGGCCGCGGCCGAGAGGGGATTGGCGTTGAAGGTGCCCGGGTGGGCGATCCGCTTAAAGCGGTTCCACTGCGGGTCGTCCGTCTTGAACTCGAGCAGGGCCATGATTTCCGCCCGGCCGGCCACCGCCCCACCCGGAAGGCCCCCGGCCAGAATTTTGGCCATGGTCGTCAGGTCGGGAACAACCCCGTACTTGGCCTGGGCCCCGCCGGGCGACATCCGGAAGCCGGTGACCACCTCGTCGAAGATAAGCACTACGTTGTGTTTGGCCGTAAGCTCGCGGAGGTCAGCCAGGAAGTTCGCCGGCAGGGGGATGGCCCCGGTGGAGGCTCCGCAGGGCTCAAGGATCACCCCGGCGATGTCGTTATCTGACTCCAGCACCTGCCGGACGGCGTCGATGTCCGCCGGCAGGGCCACCATCGTACCCAGCACCTCCTTCGGCACACCCACCGAGACGGGAACGTCGTACGGGGGCTGGTGGGCAACGGTGGCGTAATCGTGCCAGCCGTGAAAGTGGCCGTAAAACTTGATGATTTTGGTTTTCCCGGTATAGGCCCGGGCCAGCCGCATGGCCATGTGGGTGGCCTCGGTGCCCGAGCTGGTGAACTTCACCCGCTCGGCCGAGGGCACCAGCCGCTGGACCCACCGGGCCCACTCCAGGGCCAGGGGGCTTTCCCCCACCGGGTGGGTCAGCTTTGCCGCCTGCTCCCGGACGGCCGCGACCACGTCGGGGTAAGCGTGGCCCAGGAGCAGGGCGCCGTGACCCATAACGTAATCGATGAGCTCGTTGCCGTCCACGTCCCACTTGCGGGACCCGCCGGCCCGCTCGATGTAAAGGGGAAAAGGTTCGAAGTACCGGGAGTCGTGGGTGATGCCGCTCGGGAAAGACTTCTGGGCCTCCTGGTAAAGCCGGAGCGAGGTTGGGTGCAGCTCCCGGTACCGCTCGGCGATGGTGGCCATTTCGCCCTCCTCAGTTTTTGACCGAATCCCGCTGATTATAGCCTAAGAAGGGCCCTCAGCGGGAGAACTCCCACCGAATCACATCCCGGAAGCGGTCCCCCGCATCCAGAATAACTCCCGGCCGAATTCCCGCCAGCCTGGCATCGGCCACGTAGTGCACCACCGGGAAATAAAGGGGCACCCCCGGCACGTCCTGGGCGAGGGCGGCCTGAAGCTCGGCGTAAAGTTGGGCCTGCTGGGTAGGGTCCCAGGTGGTACGGATGCGACCCAGCAGGTCGTCAACCTGGGGGCTGGCATACTGCCCGAAGTTGAGGCCCGGCTGGCGGGTCGCCCCGGAGTGCCACAGGGAGTAGAAATCGAACCCGGGGTTGAACTCCAGACCGACCAGCGCGGCCTCGAATCGGCTCTGGGCCACGAAATCGTTTACTACACCCGAGAACCCGCCGGCCGAAAGGCGGGCTTCGACCCCGACCCGGCGCAGCTGGCGGACCACCTCTTCGGCCACCGCCACCCGCACCGGGTCATCGTTGGTTATCAGACTAAAACCGAGCCTTGCGCCTTCCTTCTCCCGGATCCCGTCGGGCCCCGGCTTCCACCCGGCCTCCTCCAGCAGCTGCCGGGCCCGCTCCGGGTTGTACTCCCAGCGGCGGAAGTCCTCCCGGTAGAACCAGACGAAGGGCGGGATGGGCCCATCGGCCGGGAGCCCCAGCTCCAGTCCCCCCCGCCGGGCCAGGCGGGTCCGGTCCAGGCTCAAGGCAACGGCCTCCCGGACCGACCGGTCGGCCAGGAGGGGGGAGCGGTGGTTCAGGAGAACCATCACCACCCCCGCCTTAAAGAACCGGTAATCGGCCAAGGACCCCTTTTCCCCGACCGGCAGGTCCGAGGGGTCCTGAACCACGGCGGCATCAATCTGCCCGTTGCGCAGGGCCCCTTTAAGGCCGGCTTCGTCCGGGAAAAAGCGCAGAACAAGCCGGCGCAGCCGCGGCCGGCCGAGGAAATACTCCGGGTTGGCCTCGAGGGTGAGCTGGCGGGGACGGACCTCGGCTACCCGGAAGGGGCCGGTACCTACCGGCGGGTCCCCCAGGGGCTTGGATGCGGCCTCCCGGGGCGAAATCTGGGCGAGGTGGTGGGCCGGCAGCACCTTGAACGTGGCGTAGCCCAGGAAGGTGCTCAGCGGCTGCTTAAGGGTTACCTTAAGGGTCCTTTCGTCGGGGGCCTCCGCCTGAACCGACCGCCAGAAGCCGGCCAGGTCCTCCGGCACCGGGGCCTCGGCGGCCTGGATAAGCTTAATCGTTGCGGCCACGTCCGCCGCCGTGAAGGGTCGGCCGTCGTGCCAGCGCACCCCTTCCCGGAGCCGGAAGGTCACCGTCCGGCCGTCCTCTCCCACTCTCCAGTCCACCGCCAGGCCGGGAACAACCCGACCGGTGGGGTCGAGGCGGACGAGGCTGTCGTAAATCAAGGCGGCCACATCCAGGTCGGCCCGGCCAGCCGCGGTCACCAGCGGGTTAAAGGTCGTAGGCGTCCCCACTACCCCTTCCACCAGGGTATCGGCCGGAGCCTGGCCCAGCCGCAGGGCCGCAACGGTGACCGCCGCGGCCACGACCAGCGGCAGGAGAACGAGAAGACTTCGCCTGACCAAGGGTCGGGAGTGCCGCTAGCCCGCGAACTTAACGCTGGCGATGGAGACGATGACGAAAATAACGGCCAGGACGATGGTTGCCTGGAAAAGGGTCTTTTCCAGGCCCCGCCGGGTGCTGAAAACCGAGGTGCTGTCGCCCCCCCCGAAAACCCCGGGCACATTGCTCCCCCGCATCTGCAGGATGACCACCAAGATGAGGGTTATTGCCAGGATGATTTGGGCAATTTGAAGGGCCGTGCTGAGGGACACCTCTCTTCTCCCCTGACTTTAATCCGGCTCGAGACGGGGCCGGCGCCGCTCCCGCAGACTCCGCAGCAGCCAGCCGAGCCGCCGGCGCATCTCGGGGTGCCGACGGTAGTAGTTTTCGGCGGCCACCCCCAGAGCAACGGTGGCCGAATAGGCAATGGCCGTCTTGGGCAAGGCCGAAAAAACCGGGGGAAGGAGGCCCACCAGCTCCCGGGCAACCGACCTCCAAACAAAGGCCCCGCCCACCACCGGCGAAAGCTCGGCCAAGAGGGGCCAGACGGAGTCCAGGGGCCGACCGTACAGAAGGGCCAGGCGCACCCAAAGAAAGACCTGGTTCTTGGTAAGCACCGCCAGGTCCGCGCCGCCGGCCAGGAAGGACCCGATAACGGGGATCACCGCCGGGGCGTTGCTTAAGAAGGCGAACTCGCCGTTGGCCCAGGCCGCCTGGTAGGTCAGGGCCCGGGCCACTGGGTCCCGCAGGGCCTCAAAACGGCGGCCGACGGCCACCGCCAGGTCAGGGTCGGCCCTGACCAGGGCGGGGGCCAGGGCCTCGGCCACCGCTTCTCGGCTCAGCCGGTCGGCCCGAACCACCTGAAAGGCTTGGTCGGTGAGGGGCAGGTCGGGCAGTTCGCCGACGAGCAGGACCACCACCCGTTCCGGTCCCAGCAGGCGTCGGAGCACCGTGGCGGTGGGCTGCAACTCGAACCAGCGGGCCGGGTCCGGGACGACCACCAGGGCCAGGTCGGTTCCCAGACTATCCTCGGGCCCGGGCCAGAACTCGAAGGCGTCGGCGAGACCCTGAGGTCCGTCGGCCAGCAGTCCGGCCACCGCCTCACCCAGCGCCCGGTCCGGCGCAACGAGCAAAATCTTAAAGGGCTGCTCGGCCCGGGTCCGGAGGGCCTTAAGGTCAAGCTCCCTTATAAGCCGCCAGGCATCAAGAAGCCTGCCCCCAACCGTGCGGATCTGCCCAATCACGGCCATGTCCAGCTTGAATTATAAACCCGTAAAATCCCTGGGGCCAGCTGGCCAGCCGGATATGTTAAAACGGCGATGAAATCGAATTGGGCCGGCGGTCGGGCACCTTGGCCCCGGCGTCCCCGGCCGGGACGACTCTCCTGAGCTTAAAGGGGCTCGCCTCCAGGGATGAGACGAACGCCTGAATTTCAGCCCCGCTCCGACCCCCAAACCTGACCACCAGCTGGGCCCCGGGCGCGCAGGCCCGGGCCACGTTGGCCCACACCGCCGTTAGGTCGGCGGCGCACTTCCGGAGGGTTCCGGCACCCAGCTGGCCGGCGTAGGCCGGCCGGGACGGGCCGCCGACGAACCCCATCCGAAGCCACTGATCCGGCACGTAGGGCCGCATTCCCGGGTAGGGCGGGGAGGTGACCCCAAACCGGTACGGCCCCCCAAGGCTTAAAAAATCCTTAAGGTACGGGCATCTCCTAACGCGACGGTGCCCTCAACCCGGGGCGGCAGGTCCGTCAGGTAGCGGCAGACCGCCGCCACAACTTCCAGCACATCTACCCTGGGCGGGGTCAGGCCTCGGCGCCGCCAGTACCGGATGGCGTATTCGGGCTTGGGGGCGAAGCTGCCAGTCATCTGGTTGGATAAGGTAGGTGGGAATTCTTCGGAGGGGGCCGTGCAGCCGCCCCAACACGAAAAGTCGGAGCAGGTCGGCCGCATCGCCCTGCGCCCCCAAAAGTCCCGCCCGCAGGGCACACACATTCCGGAAGGTTGCCGTCAGCTGCCGCTTTTATTATCATCTCTTTAATCGAACGGATGTACGAGCCCTTCCGGTTTGAACCGGACCCCGGCCGTACCGCCCGCGTGGCCCTGGCCAAGCCCGGGGGGGCCGCCGGGGACGCTCCCGCTGCCTGCAAACGCCGGAACAAGGCCTGCCTCTTCCTTCTGCGGCCCAACTGCACAAGGATGCGCAAAAGCCCATCGCGGAGCACGACCGTACGGCTGACAAAGTTGCCCCGGGTAAGGTAGCTGCAAAGGGCGGCCCACTCCCCCAGGTCGCGATAAACTTTGACCCAGCCCGGATGCCGCTCCTCCGCCGGGTCGCCAGGCTGCGGAATCATCGGCGAAAGACTCCGGTCGGCCATGAGCTGACCCGGGGGCGTGCCCGAACTGAGGTGACGGGCCGAAAGGGCGGCCGGGTCGGTGAAGGGGGAGAGCACATCCAGGAAGTGGACCTAACCGTAAGAATCCACCACCCGGACCGGCTGAATAACGAAGGGATTAAACCGGATCATATTTTCGCCGGCATCCGCCGCCACCAGGGAGACCGCCGTGGTGTTCCGCGTCGGATCGGCCGGACCTTTGCCCTCAGCTGGTGCACCAGCACCCGGAGGGCCCGCAGCCGGTCGCGGTCAGTTCGGGCAACTTCGGCGAGGTTTTTCTAAAGTTCGAGAGCTCTTCTGTAAACTAACCCAATGTTCGAATGGTCCCAACTTCCGGTCAGGGCCTGCCCGTTCTGTCGCCGGCCTGCCTTGAAGAAACCGCCCGGCGACAATAAGGCTGGCAGTAGAACACGCGGCCGTACGCCCTGACGCCCCTACCGGCCGTCTGCCAGCAGAGGGCTCCGGAGCCGCCCCAGGGCGTTCCAGTTCCGGCATCAGGACGCGGGGCCGGCTATGGGCGCGTGGCCGTGCGCCCCTAACAATCAAAGTAGTCACTGTCCGCTAGCAGTTTGGGGGGAGCTGAAGGGCCCCGGGCGCTCCCGGCCGGGGTTGTCCGGGGGCAAACGGCCAGTTTAAAATTGCATCAGCTTAAACCTACCGGAGTTGAAGGTCCCATGGGGCTCCACGCGGCGAAGGTTCTCGAAACGTTTAAAGCGCTGGGCATAACCCACATCGTCTGGCTGCCCGATTCGGAGACCGGTTTTCTTTACGAGGCGATAACCGCCGACGGGTCCATAAAGCTGGTGCCCGTCTGCCGGGAGGGCGAGGCCCTGGCCATCGCCGCCGGCCTCTGGGTGGGGGGCGCCAGGCCGCTGGTCCTCATCCAGAACACCGGCCTCTTTGAGTCGGGCGACTCCATCCGGGGCCTCGGCCTGGATGTGGACCTGCCGGTGGTGATGGTCATCGGCTACCGCGGCTGGCTGGGCGGCCGGCCCATGACGGATTCAGCCGGGGTGTATACCGAGCCCATCCTCAGGGCCTGGGGCATTAACTACTACCTGGTGGAAACCGACCAGGACCTCCCCAAAATCCCGGCCGCCCACGACGAGGCCCTAAAAACCTCGAGGCCCGTGGCGGTCTTAATCGGTCAGGAGTACGAGAAATGATGGACCCCATCGAGACCTTAAGGCTTCTGAGCGAACACCGGACCGACCAGGTGGTGGTCCCCACCATGGTGGCCCTCCGGGTCTGGTCGCTGGTTTCCAAAAGGCCCGAACTGGACCTGCCCCTGGTCGGCTGCATGGGCAAGGCCTCATCCCTGGGCCTGGGGGTGGCCCTGGCCCGGCCCGACCGGCAGGTCTGGGTAATCGACGGCGACGGAAGCCTGCTGATGAATTTGGGCTCCCTGGTGACCATCGGCAACCTTTCGCCCCCGAACCTGGTCCATTTCGTTTACAATAACGGCGTTTACGAGACCACCGGCGGGCAGCCGGTGCCCGGCGCCGGCCGAACCGACTTCGTCGGGCTGGCCCGGGCGGCGGGATATTCTCACGCCTTCAGGTTTGACGACCTCGAAACCTTAAGCCAGCGTCTGCCCGAGGTGCTCGGGCTGCCGGGCCCCACCCTGGTGGAGCTGCACGTGGGCCGGGCCACCGCCCACGGACCACTCCCACCGGCCCGCCGGACGGCCGAGGCCTTGCGGACCGTGAAGGCAGCCCTCGGGGGCAGTTGAGGTTGCCTGTGCTTTTTTTCACTTGCGCCCACCCCAAGGCTGTGCTATAGTCAGGAGGAAGACCTCGGGCTTAGCCCGACGGGAGGCGAAATGCTCGAGCAGTTCGGTTACATCGGCCTCTTTCTCGTGGTCGCCCTGATATTCCCCGCCGGGGGGGTGCTGACCGCCTGGCTGGTAGCCCCCCGGAAGCGCGACCCCAATAAAGAGGCCCTCTATGAGTGCGGCATGGAAACCATTGGGGACGCCTGGGTCCAGTTCAATGTCCGTTACTACCTTTACGCGCTGGTCTTTCTCATCTTCGACATCGAGGCCATCTTCCTCTACCCCTGGGCCGCTCAGTTCAGGCAACTGGCCCTTTTCGGCTTCATTGAGATGGTTCTCTTCATAGCCATCCTGCTTGTCGGGTATGTCTACGCCTGGCGGAAGCGGGCCCTGGAGTGGAGGTGAGGCGGTGGCGGAGCGCAAACCCATCGAGTTCCTCCCACCGGGCAAGTACATTAACCGCCTGCAAACCCTGGATACGCAGACCCTTCACGACGCCACCCGGATCCCCCACGCCGACGACATAAGCTTTCTCGAGCGGGACCTGCGCCGCAACATTCTGCTCACCACCGTGGACGAAATCGTTAACTGGGCCCGAAAGTCCGCCATCTGGCCGCTGACTTTCGGCCTGGCCTGCTGCGCCATCGAGTTCATCGCCACGGGAACCCCCCGCTACGACCTGGCCCGGTTCGGGGCGGAGCTGGCCCGGCCCTCCCCCCGCCAGGCCGACCTGATGATCGTGGCCGGAACCGTCTGCTGGAAGATGGCCACCGCCATCCGCCGCCTTTACGACCAGATGGCCGAGCCCAAGTGGGTGATCTCCATGGGCTCCTGCTCCAACCACGGCGGTCCCTTCCGGGGGGCGTACAGTGTGGTGGAGGGGGTTAATTTGATCGTGCCGGTGGATGTGTACGTGCCCGGCTGCCCGCCCCGGCCCGACGCCCTCCTCTACGGTCTGGTTCAGCTTCAGAAAAAGATCGCCGCCCAGAGCCTGGCCCGCAAACAGCCCGAGCGGGCGGCCGTGGCAATGCGGACGGCCGAGGAACTGGCCGACCTGGCCCGCCAGCAGGCAGCCTACTTCGCCAAGAAGATCGGCATTCCCCTCGAGCCGCTACCCGGGTCATGACGCGCATCGTCGCCCTGGACACCGCGCAGGTGGTCCGCCAGCTCGAGGCCGCCGTTCCGGGGGCGGTGGTCGAGTACACCCCGGATTACGTCCGGGTAAAGCTTGAGCGGCTCGTTGAGGTCGCATCGTTTCTCAAGACGGCCCCGGGCCTGGAGTTTAACTACCTGGTCTCGGTCACGGCCGTAGACTATTACCCGTATTACTTTGAGCTCGTTTACCACCTGGTATCCATGCCCCACCACCAAAGCCTGGTGCTCAAGACCCGAACCCCCGACCGGGAGCGGGTGGTGGTGCCGTCGCTGGTCGGGGTGTGGCGGAGCGCCGAGCTTCAGGAGCTGGAAATCTACGACCTGATGGGCATCGTCTTTGCCGGTCACCCGGAGCTCCGCCGCATCTTCCTCTGGGACGAGTTTCGGGGCCACCCCTTAAGGAAAGACTACGTGGAGGAGCTTATCCCCTTGCCCCTGCCGGCCGAGCCGGCGGGGCCGCTGGAGTGAGGTGGGCCGATGACCCTGGAAACCCAGCCGGTTGTCATTAACTTCGGACCCCAGCACCCGAGCACCCACGGGGTCTTCCGCCTGGTACTGACGGTGGATGGGGAGGTGGTGGTCGACGCCAAGATGGTGCTGGGCTACCTGCACCGGGGCGTCGAGAAGCTGGCCGAGGAGAAGACCCACATCCAGAACATCACCTTCACCGACCGGCTGGACTACCTCTCGGCCATGTCCAATAACTTCGCCTACGTCCAGGCCGTCGAAAAGCTGGCCGGCATTGCCGTGCCCGAGCGGGCCGAATACATCCGGGTGATCATGGCCGAGCTCCAGCGGATCGCCTCCCACCTGATGGCGATGGGCACCTTTTACCAGGATGTGGGCGGCTGGGGAAGCCCCCTTATGTACATGTTCCGGGACCGGGAGAAGATCCTGGACCTGTTTGAGATGGCCTGCGGCCAGCGGCTCACCTGCAATTACATGCGGCCCGGCGGGGTGGCCATGGATCTGCCCCCGGAGTTTATCCCGGAACTTAAAAAGTTTATCCCGGCGATGCGGGCCTATTTAGACGAATATGAAGAGCTCATCGCCGAAAACGAGATCTTCAAGGTCCGGACCCGAGGGGTGGGGATTTTGCCCCGGGAGCTGGCCATCGACGCCGGGGCGTCGGGGCCGGTTCTGCGGGCCAGCGGGGTTCGCTGGGACCTGCGCAAGGACGACACTTACAGTATCTACGACCGGTTCGACTTTGACGTCCCGGTGGGGACGGTGGGCGACTGCTACGACCGGTTTATGGTCCGGCTGGAAGAGTGCCGCCAGAGTCTGCGGATTCTGGAGCAGGCGGTGCGGGACATCCCCGGCGGCCCCTGGATTAACCCGGGGGTTCGGGGGAACATCTGGGCCCCGCCGGGCGAGGCTTATGCCCACGTGGAGGGGCCCAAGGGGGAGCTGGGCTTCTACCTGGTAAGCGACGGGGGGGTGGGACCCTATCGGTTTAAGATCCGGTCGCCGTCGTATATAAACCTGACGGCCCTTAAGGAGATGACGGTGGGCTGGAAGGTGGCCGACGCCATCATCATCCTGGGCAGCATCGACATCGTCATGGGCGAGGTCGACCGGTGACCCTGCTGGATTACCTTTACGACCTTTCCAACCTGGTCCAGGCTTTTGCCGCCTGGCTGAGCACCTTTCTGCCTGGCTGGGCCGTTTACTGGATTGTGGGCCTCATCGCGGTGGTCACCACCCTCCTCTTCGCCGTCAACAACACCCTGGCCATGAACTACATCGAGCGCAAGGTGCTCGCCCACTTCCAGGTCCGCTTCGGACCGAACCGGGCCGGCCCCTACGGCCTCCTTCAGCCCCTGGCCGACGCCATAAAAATCCTGCTCAAGGAACCCATTATCCCGGCGGTGGCCGACAAGCCCGTCTTCATTCTGGCCCCAATCCTCGGCTTCGTCCCGGCCATAATGCCCTGGGCGGTCATCCCCTTCACGCCCCGGATGGTGGTAGCGGACTTAAACGTCGGGGTCGTCTACGTATTCGCGATGGGTTCCCTGGCCACCATCCCCATCTTCATGGCCGGCTGGTCCTCCCGCAACAAGTTTGCCCTCCTGGGGGCGATGCGGGCGGTGGCCCAGATGGTAAGCTACGAGGTCCCCCTGGTGCTTTCCATCGTGGGGGTGGTCATTGCGGCGGGCACCCTCTCCCTCCGGGGCATCGTCGAGGCCCAGACGATTCCCTACATCATCCCCCAGTTTTTGGGGTTTTTGGTCTTCTTCGTCGCCGGCCTGGGGGAATTCAACCGCTCCCCCCTCGATATCCTGGAAGCCGAGTCGGAGATCGTGGCCGGCTACCACACCGAATACTCCGGCTTTATGTTTATCCTTTACTACATCGCCGAATACACCCACCTCTGGGCCTACAGCGCCTTTATCACCACCTTTTTCCTGGCCGGCTGGCGGGGGCCCCTCCTTCCGCCCTACGTCTGGTTTGTCTTGAAGATGGTCTTTGTGGCCTTCTTGCTTATCTGGCTGCGGGCCACCATGCCCCGGCTGCGCATCGACCAGCTTCTGGGGCTGGCCTGGAAGCTCCTTCTGCCGGTGGCCCTCATCAACGTGTTCATCACCGCCGTGGGCGTCTTCATCCTCGGGTAAGGTGGCGCGGCTATGCCGATACCGACGGTAAGATACGGCCTCAAATACGGCCTGGGAATGTTAAGGGGGATGGCGGTAACCTTCCGCCACCTTTTCCGTCGGCCCGTCACCGTCAACTACCCGGAAGAGAAGTTCAATTACCCTTCCCGGATCCGGGCCTCGAGTTTCGTCTGGATTGAAGAGAACTGCACCGGCTGCTCCCTCTGTGCCAAGGCCTGCCCCGTCGGGGTCATCAACATCGAGACCCTGCCCCACCCGTCCGACCCCACCCGGCGGTACGTGGCCCGCTACGAGATGCAGACCTCTTTCTGCCTCTACTGCGGCCTGTGCGTGGAGGCCTGTCCCTTCCAGGCCCTCTTCCACGGCCGGGAAACGGAGCTAGCCACCTACGACCGCTCGACCCTGCTTTATACCAAGGAGCGGCTGAAGAAGCTTCCGTGGCCGCCGAGCACCTACGGCCAGGTGGAGCTCCCGCCTCTGCCCGGCAAACAGCGGGTGCCCCTCCTCCCCACCGGGGAGGTGCCCCACGAGACCCGGGTACCCCTTCCCCTGGAGGCGGAAGAATGAACACCGGCGAGCCCGCCGTTGTCGCGGCCTTCTACGTTTTCAGCGCCATCACCCTGGGCGGGGCGGCCGGGGTTGTCTTCGGCCGCAACATGTTCCACGCCGTCCTCTTCCTGGTGGCCTCCTTTTTCGGCCTGGCCGGAATCTACGTTCTCCTTCAGGCCGACTTCCTGGCCGCGGTCCAGGTGCTCATCTACGCCGGGGCGGTCTCCATCCTGGTCGTCTTCGCCATAATGCTTACCCGTCAGGTGGAGCGGGGCAACGAATGGAACCAGCTCCGGGTGCCGGGACTGCTCCTGGGGCTGCTGCTCCTCATCGGCCTGCTGGCCGTCTTCACCCAGACCCAGTGGGCGGCGGGCGTCGGCCCATACCCCACCGACACCGTTCAGGTGCTGGCCCGCCAGCTCTTCGGGCCCTGGGTTGTGCCCTTTGAGGTTGCGTCGGTCCTTTTGCTGGCGGCCCTGGTGGGGGCCATCATCATTGCCCGGGAGGAGTAGGCTTTGACCGTTACCCTGACGCATTATCTGGTCCTGAGCGCAACCCTGTTCAGTCTCGGCCTCTACGGGGCCCTGAGCAAGCGCAACGCCGTGACCATCCTGATGTGCCTGGAGCTTATGTTCAACGCCGCAAACATCGCCTTCGTGGCCCTGACCCGGACGGTGGCCCCCCAGCTCCTCACGGGTCAGGTGTTTGCCCTCTTTGTGATAACCGTGGCGGCGGCCGAGGTCGCCGTGGGCCTGGCCATCGTCCTGGCCATCTATCGCCAGCGGCGGACCATCGACGCCACCGAGATCGACCTGCTCAAGTGGTGAGGGCCGATGTCCTGGGTCTACTGGAAAACGGTCCCTAACCTGATCGTCGCCGAAATGTGGCGCGGTGTGATCGAGCTGGGCGGATGCCCGGTCAAAATCCTGGTGGACCCCAACCGGTTTGAGGAGGGGATGATGGCCCCCCACCGGCTGTTCGTGCCCCGGGGCAAGGAGTTCATCGCCGAGGAGGCGATGCGGGCCTGGTCGGGGGAAGCCGTTTACGGGCCGGCCCTGGCCGCCGGAACCCATGAGCGGGGCCTCGTCGCCGCCCTGGAGCGGCTGGTCGCCCTGCGGGAGGCGAAGCGGCGGGGCGAGCTTCCGCCGACCCCCGGTGCCCTTCCGCCAGGGTCCCGGGGCGGGAGGGAGGGCTGATGGCACCCGACCTGGCCTGGCTCTTCATTCTGCTACCCCTCCTTTCATTCCTGCTCTGCGTCTTCGTCACCAGGCCCTACCCCCGACTTTCGGGCTACGTAACCATCGCCGCCGTCGGCGCCGCTTTCCTGCTGGCCCTTCTCGCGTTCTGGGCCGTAGGCAACCTCCCGGCCGACCGCACCATCGAGTCCTCCATCCAGTGGGTGGTCATCGGCGGCTCGGTCCTTAAGGTCGGGCTGGTCATCGATTCCCTCACGGCCGTAATGCTCATCATCGTCAGCCTGGTTTCGTTCCTGATTCAGATTTACTCGCAGGGGTACATGTCCGGCGACCCTGGATATTCCCGCTACTACGCCTTTATGTCCCTCTTCACGGCCAGCATGCTCGGCCTGGTCCTGGCCAGCAACCTGCTTTTGGTTTTCATCTTCTGGGAGCTGGTCGGCCTGTGCTCCTATCTTCTCATCGGCTTCTGGTACCAGCGGCCGGCGGCGGCGGCCGCGGCCAAGAAGGCCTTTTTGGTGACGCGGCTGGGGGACCTGGGCTTTCTGGCCGCCCTCCTGGTGGCCTTCAACGCGACGGGCAACCTGGATATCCGCCACCTCATCGGCCTGGCCGAGGCGAAGCAGCTGGCCGGCGCAACCCTCACGGCGGTGGCCCTGGGGATTTTCTCCGGGGCAGTGGGCAAGTCGGCCCAGTTCCCCCTCCACGTCTGGCTACCCGATGCGATGGAGGGTCCCACGCCGGTGAGTGCCCTCATCCACGCCGCCACCATGGTGGCCGCCGGCGTCTACCTGGTGGGCCGCACCCTCCCCCTCTTCCTGGCGGCCCCGGACGTGCTGGTGCTGGTGGCCGTTATCGGCGGGGTCACCGCCTTCATCGCGGCCACCATGGGCCTGGTGATGACGGATATCAAGCGGGTCCTGGCCTACTCCACCATCTCCCAGCTGGGCTACATGATGATGGGCCTCGGGGTTGGGGGGCTGGTGGCAGGCATCTTCCACCTGTTCAACCACGCCTTCTTTAAGGCCCTGCTTTTCCTGGCGGCCGGAAGCATCATCCACAGCCTGGGTACCCAGGACCTCCGGGAGATGGGCGGCCTGCGCCGGTTCATGCCGGTGACCTTTTTAACCATGCTGGCCGGGGCGCTCAGCCTCGCCGGCCTGCCTCCCTTCTCGGGCTTCTGGAGCAAGGACGAAATCCTGCTGGATGCCCTTCGCTTCGGCGGGGTCGGCCAGCTGCTCTACGTGCTGGGCCTGCTGACGGCCTTTCTGACCGCCTTTTACACCTTCCGGATGTTCTTCCTGGCCTTCGGGGGCGAGTACCGGGGCGGGGCCCACGCCCCGGCCGGCCACGGCCACCACGGGGAGCCCCACGAGTCGCCGTTGGTGATGACCTTCCCCCTCATTCTGCTGGCCGTTCCCTCGGTCCTTTCGGGCTTCCTGGCCTTTGGGGGAGTCTTCGGCACCTTCGGGGAGTTTTTAATCTCCCGCCTCCCCTGGCATCCCCACTACGAGCCCGCCCTCGACCCGACCACAATGGTTCTCTCGACCCTGGTTTCCCTGCTGGGAATCTTCGGGGCCTACGCCCTCTACGGGGCCGGCTGGGTTTCGCCGGAGGTCTTTACGTCGACCCTCCGGCCGATACACACCCTGCTGGTTAACCGCTATTACATGGACCACCTATACAACTGGATTGCCCGGCGGGTGGTTCTGGGTGCGGCGGCCGTTCTGGACTGGGTCGACCGGTACGGAGTGGATGGGGTCGTCAACGCGGTGGCCGAACTGGCGGTGATGATGGCCGGGAGCCTGCGGCTGCTCCAGCGGGGCTGGGTTCAGTTCTACGCCTTGATGGTCACCCTGGGAGTGATCCTGCTGGCGGCGGTCTTCGGCTTCTTCGGCGACCTCATAGCCTTGCTGCGAGGTTAAAGGGAATGCTCACGGCCATAATCTTGCTTCCGGTGGTGGGGGCCCTCCTTCTGGCGGTACTCCCGCCCGACCGCCGGCTCATCCGGGCGGTTTCGGTTACTTTTACCCTCCTTCCCCTCCTTCTGGGGGTCTACCTCCTGGCCAACTTCAACCCGACCCAGGCCGGACCCCAGTTCGTGGAACGGGTACCCTGGGTTCGTATCCTCAACTTCAACGTGGACTACCACCTGGGGGTCGACGGCCTGAGTCTGCCCCTCCTGCTCCTTAACCTGCTCCTGGGCTTCCTGGCCGTCCTGGTCTCGTGGAACATCAGCCACCGGGACCGGGAGTACTTCATCCTGCTCCTTATCCTGGTGGCCTCGGTCTCGGGGGTCTTTTCGGCCCTAGATTATTTTCTCTTTTTCCTCTTTTGGGAAATTGAGGTCATCCCCATGTACCTGCTCATCGGGGTCTGGGGAACCGGCCGCCGGGAGTACTCGGCCGTCAAATACCTGGTCTATACGCTGGTGGGCAGTGCCGTGATGCTTTTCGGCATCCTCTGGCTCTACTTTACCGCCGGCATCGGGACCTTCGATATGCTGGAGCTCGGCCGGCTGAACCTCGCCCGGGAGTTCCAGGCCCTGGTCTTCCTGGCCCTCATCTTCGGGTTTGCTGTGAAGCTCCCCGTATTCCCCTTCCACACCTGGCTGCCCGATGCCCACACCGACGCCCCCACCGCCGTCAGCGTCCTGCTGGCGGGCATCCTGCTGAAGATGGGCGGCTACGGCATCATCCGGGGGGTCGTTAACATCGCCCCGGAGGCGGCCCGGATGTACGCCCCCCTGCTGGTGGCCCTGGCCGTGGTGAATGTGGTTTACGGGGCGCTGGTCTGCCTCAACCAGGTGGACCTGAAGCGGCTGGTGGCCTTCAGCAGCATCAGCCACATGGGCTACGTCCTCATGGGCATTGCCGCCGGCACCCAGGTGGCCCTCACCGGGGCGGTCCTTCAGATGGTCAGCCACGGGCTCATCACCGGCATGCTCTTCTCCCTGGTGGGCCTCGTCTACGACAAGGCCCACACCCGACAGATCCCTGACCTGGGCGGACTGGCGGCCCGGATGCCCATCATCGGCTGGCTCTTCGTCTTCGCCGGCCTGGCCGCCCTGGGACTGCCGGGCCTGAGCGGCTTCATCGCTGAATTCCTGGTGTTCCTGGGGACCTTCCCGGTCTGGCCGCTGCCGGCGATTCTGGGGGTTGTCACGGTGGTCATTACGGCCGGCTATATTCTCTGGGCGGTGGAGCGGGTCTTTTTCGGGCCGGTCAAGCGGGTCGCCCTGGAGCAGGTGGGGGATGCCGACTTCGTTGAGTGGCTCCCGCTGGCCGTCTTCGCCGCCATGATCGCCCTCATCGGGGTTTACCCCCGCTGGGTAACGGATATAATCAACGTTACACTGCCCCAGCTGGTGGCCCGGCTTGGGGGCTAGAAGTCGACACGGAGGACGGGTTTAGACCATGGACCTAACGCCGATCCTGCCGGAAATAAGCCTGGTGGGGCTGGCCATCCTGGTCATCATTCTGGACCTCTTTACCCGCCGCAAGGAGACCCTGCTCCTAGTGGCCGTGAGCGGCCTGGCCGTTCCGGCCGCCCTCACCGCCACCCTCATCGGCCGAAACGGAAGCTATCTTTTCGACACCGTTATCCTGGACCCCTACGCCGTCTTCTTCAAGTTCGTTTTCCTGCTGGCGGCCGCGCTGGTCCTGCTGGCCTCGGCCGACTACGTGGACCGCTTCCGGCTCTACGACGGCGAATACTACGCCCTGATCCTGCTCTCGGCCGCCGGGATGATGCTTATGGCCTCGACCCGGGAGCTTATTTCGATTTACCTGGCCCTGGAGCTGGCCACCATCCCCCTGGCGGTCCTTGCCGGCCTCCACAAGGACGCCCGGGCGGCCGAGGCGGCCCTCAAATACCTGCTCCTGGCCGGCCTCAGCTCGGCCTTCCTCCTGTACGGGATGGCCATCCTCTTCGGCCTGACGGGAACCACCGATCTGGTCGGCATCGGCCGGGGTCTGCCCGAGGCCGCCGGCCTCAACCGTGGCGCCCTGGCCATGGCGCTGGTCCTGCTGGTGGCGGGCCTCGGCTTTAAGATCTCGGCCGTCCCCTTCCAGTTCTGGGCCCCCGACGTTTACGAGGGGGCGCCCACCCCGGTGACGGCTTACCTTTCCGTGGCCAGCAAGATGGCCGGCTTTGCGCTGGTCCTCAGGTTCTTCTCCACCGCCTTTGCCAATGCCGCGCTGGACTGGCCCCTTATCTTCGCCGTACTGAGCGTCTTCACCATGACCCTGGGCAACATCGTGGCCTTCGTCCAGACGAATATCAAGCGGCTCCTGGCCTACTCGTCCATCGCCGCCGCCGGCTACGTCATGGTCGGCCTGGCCACCGGCGGAGACCTGGGGGCCTCCGGCCTCATCTTCTTCCTGCTCAGCTACGCGTTTACCAACCTGGGGGCCTTCATTGCCGTCACCGCCATCTCCCAGCAGGTCGGCAGTGACGACATCGCCGACTACGCCGGCCTCGCCCGCCGGGCCCCCCTGCTGGCCTTCGCCCTGACCTTCTGCCTGATCTCCCTGCTGGGCATCCCGCCCACGGCCGGATTCGTGGCCAAGTTCTACCTGTTCGCCGGGGCGGTTCAGCAGGGGCTGCTTTGGCTGGCCATCGTCGGGGTAGTCAACAGCGCGATCTCGGCCTATTACTACATAAAGGTCGTCCGGGCGATGTACCTGCTGGAGCCGAAGGTCACCGGCCCGGTGAAGGTTTCGACCCCGGTCGGCCTGGCCCTGGCCGCCTCGGTGGCGGGCGTCCTGTTGGTCTTTATCTTCGCCTGGCCCATCATCGGGGTGACCGAGGCGGCCTCCCGCAGCCTTTTCGTTCGCTAGCCTTCCCGCCGCCCGGCCGCAACGTCGGCCCCCGTCCGCTGACGCCAGCGCCGGTAGAAGATACCGAGGGCAAAAGGCAGAACCACCAGCGATGTGACCTGGGCCTGCTTGAGGCCCATCCAGACCACCACATTGTCCCGGCCGAAGAAAAGGCCGAACTGGCCGACGGCGTAGAGGATAAGATAGAGCGCAAAAACCAGGCCGTCGGGTCGGAGGCGGAAGCGAACGTTCCAGAGGATGAAGAAAAGGGCCAGGTTAAACAGGAGCTCGTAGACGGCCGCCGGCTCGTAGGCCGTGGTCGGCGAGGCCACGAAGGGGGAGCGGGGGTAAACCAGCCCCCAGGGGCTGGCGGTCGGGTAGCCGACGATATCGCCGTTTATCAGGTTGCCGATGCGGCCGAACGCCTGGCCCACGGTGGCGAAGAGGGCAGCCGCATCCAGCAGGGGCCAGATGGGGACGTTATAAACCCGGCAGGCGACGACAATGGCGGCGAGGCCCCCGAAGATCGCCCCGTAAAAGGCCATGCCGCCCTCCCAGGTGGCCAGGATGCGCCAGGGCTGGGCCAGGTAGGGCCCCAGGTCCTGTTGGAGGACAAAATAGAGCCGGCCGCCCAGGAAGGCCGCCACCGCCGCCGGCCAGAAGACCTTCCAGATCTCCTCCTCTTTGAGGCCCTTCTGGAGGGCGTAGGGGAGGGCAACGTAGAGGCCGACCAGGATGCCGACGGCATACATCAGGCCGTACCAGCGCACCGCCAGCGGCCCGATTTCGAGTATAACTGGATCGATATCAATCGTTACCATGCCATCTCTGAGTTTACCGCCGCACAAACCCTCCCATCCAGCCCGGGTGGCCATCGCCTCCACCCTGGGGCCTATTCCCCGCCGGCTCCGAAACCTGATCCGGCAGGCCGTGCTCGCTACCCTGTCCGCCGAGGGGATGGCAGAGCCGGTGCGGGTTGAGGTGGCCCTTATCGACGACGAGACGATGCGAGAGCTCAAGGCCCGCTACCTGGGTATCGACGAGCCCACGGACGTCCTCTCCTTCCCGGCCGGGGACTGGCCGCCGGCCGGATGGGCCCGCTACCGGGAGCTGGGTCAGGTGGTCATCGCCAGGCCCTTCGTCGAGCGGCAGGCCCGGGCCCAGGGCCACCCCTTTGAAAGGGAGCTGGTCTTCCTGGTGGTCCACGGGGTGCTCCATCTGCTCGGCTACCGGGACGAGGACCCGGCGGGTCTGGCGGAGATGCGCCGGCGGGGAACCGAAATAACCGACCGGATCTTCGCCCAGGGGGTCCCGGCCGACCCCGGGACCGGCGGAGGCCGTCCGTGAAGGCTTATGCCATCCTGGCCGTCTTCTGCCTGGCGGCCCTGGGAGCCTACTACGTCCTGACCCAGGTGGTGGCGGCCGGCGAGCTGGCGGCTTTTATCGCCGTGGTCGTTCTGCTGGAGGTCGGCCTGATCGCCTTCAGCCTGGCCGGCGAGAAGTAGCCGGGGGGTATAATCTGGCGAGCGGTGCTGAACGAGCTGGTTCGGTCGGCCTACAGCCTCTTTGCCGTACTGGGCCTGCCGGCCGACGACCCCGGCCTGGTCATCTGGGTCGGCCTGATTTTCGGGGTTCCCCTCTTTATCCTGGCGGTCTTCATCATTCTGGATTTCGTGCACCGGCTCACAGGAACGTTGCGGCGGGGAAGCCCCGCTCTTCAGAGCGGGGAGGAAGCGCCGCCCAGCCCATCGGGCTGGCCTGCTTTCGTCCTGTCGTTTCGTGGTATGCTATCAACAGGATGAAGCGCGAGTACCAACACGATGCCCACCGCGTCCATCCCGTCCTGTACCCTCCTTTTCCGCGCCGGAGGCCCCGGCTTTTAAGCCTGGGGAGGAAGGCGCGGTGGACAGCTCCTCGGCCGTGAAGCTAGTCAAAACTGCCAAATGCCAACTCCAGGTTAATACTGAGCAGGCAGCCGTTCTCCTAGAAACCTTACAGAGGTTTGCCGGCGCCTGCAACGACGTACTCCGTGTCTCCCAGGAGAACCGTACCACCAACAAGGTCAAACTCCAACACCTCTGCTACCGCACCGTCAAAGAGAAATACGGCTTGCAGGCCAATCTCGTTATTCGTGCCATTGCTCGTGTAGCGGAATCTGCTAAGAAAAAGCGGAAACTGTCCAAACCCAGGAAGTTCAAACCCACCAGTATGAGCCTCGACCGGCGCACCTTCTCCCTCAATAAAAAACGGTGGGAAGTTTCTGTTTCCACGGTGGGCGGCAGGCTTAAGCTTCCCCTTGCCATTGGCAACTTCCAGAGAGGGCTTCTATCAGGACAGAAACCCACTTCTGCTACCCTCTGCTACAACAGGCGAACGAAAGAGTTCTACATCAACATCGTGGTCAACCGGGAAGTTCCGTTTCCGCCGAGAGGCGGTAACGTCATAGGTATTGACCGCGGCATCTATAACCTTGCCACCACCTCCACCGGCCGGGCTTACGCCGGGCGGCAGGCCATGCACGTCCGCAGGAGCTACGCCCGGTTGCGGCAGGCGCTCCAGGCCAAGGGCACGAAGGGGGCCAAGCGCCTCCTGAAACGGCTGTCGGGGAAGGAGCGCCGCTGGATGGCCGACCTCAACCACAGGATCGCCAAAGCCATCGTCAGTTCCTGT
>JBHOQU010000102.1:0-49344 GCA_042408785.1 Dehalococcoidia bacterium
CATGGGCCCTTCGAGCCGCACCGGCTGCCCATGGAGGAGATGGAGTACACGACGCTTCCCAAGCTGATGGCCAAGCTAAAGGACCGCTGGCAGCCCATCGAGGCCCCGGTGCCCACCGCCGACTAAACTTATACGGGGCCGGGTGTCGGGTCGGGGTGCCCGGATTTGAACCGGGGACCTCCTGGTCCCAAACCAGGCGCGCTGACCAGGCTGCGCCACACCCCGTTCCGTCGACCATTATATCACCCGTCAGCCCGGCCCCGCTTCACCACCGTGGCTGAGCTTCGCCCAGACCTGGCCCCCTTCAAAGCCTTCCTTTTCGACCTGGACGGCACCCTGGCTTATCCGAGCGGCCCGGTCCCGGGAGCGGTCGAAGTTATCCGGGCCCTCAAAAGCCTGGGAAAAGCGGTGGCGGTGGTGACCAATAACTCCCGCCTCTCCCGCCCGGAGCTGGCCGCAACCCTGCGCACCTACGGGATGCCCCTTGATGAGGAGGAGGTCGTAACCGCCGTTACCGCCGCCGCCCGCTTCATCGCCGGCCGCCGGCCCGGCGGACGGGTGCTGGTGGTGGGCTCGGCCGGCCTGCAGGCCGAGCTGGCCGCCCACGGCCTCACCCTTGTGGATACGCCCCCGGCTGACTACGTCGTGGCCGGGGTTGACCCGGAACTCACTTACGAGAAGCTTGCCCGGGCCGCCGATGCCATCCTGGGCGGCGCCGCCTTCGTGGCCGTAAACGTCGACCGGTTCATTCCCACCGAGGGGGGCCGGCTCCCGGGGGCGGCCCTGGTGGTTGGGGCGCTGCAGGCGGTGGTCGGGCGGCCACCGGACGCCGTCATCGGCAAGCCGGGGCCGGGGCTCATCCTTGAGGCCTGCCGGACCCTGGGTGTGGCCCCCGGGGAGGCCATCCTGGTGGGCGACTCCCTGGTTACCGACCTTCCGGCGGCCCGGGCGGCCGGCACCGCTTTCGGCCTGGTCCTTTCCGGCCTTGCCTCCCGCCACGACCTGGCCGCGGCCGACCGGCCGGACTACGTCTTTGAAAGTCTTAAGGAGCTTTTGCAGGCTTCTGGCACCGGGGCGGCCCCCGGTTGACGGGGAGGGGCCGGGTTAGTTAAAGTGGCGGTAAGGAGTGAGTGTCGAAAATGGCCGAACCCCAGCGGCGCCGTTTTGCCGGGACCGTAAGGGCCCCCGATTTTCCGCCGGGCCACCACTGGGTCAACACCGACCGGCCCCTTTCCCTGGCAGAGTTCCGGGGCAAGCTGGTCCTCCTCGACTTCTGGACCTACTGCTGAATTAACTGCCTGCACATGCTTCCGCAGTTGCGGAGGCTCGAAAGACGCTTCCCGGCGGAGCTGGTCGTAATCGGGGTCCATTCCCCGAAGTTTCCCAACGAACGGGAAACCGAGAACCTGCGGCAGGCGGTGGTGCGGCTGGGCATCGAACACCCGGTCATAAACGACCGGGACTTCGCCGTCTGGGAGGCCTACGCCGGTCGGGCCTGGCCCACCCTTTACTTCATCGACCCCGAAGGGAAAGTTATCGGCCGCCACGAGGGCGAATTACCCTACCCCGCTCTGGAGGCCCTGGTCCGGGATATGGTGGCCGAGTTCGACAGCCTGGGCCTCATTGACCGGCGGCCGGTCCGCTTTCCCCTGGAGCGGGAACAGCTCAGGCCCTCGCCCCTAGCCTTCCCCGGTAAGGTGCTGGCCGACGCCGTTACCGAACGGCTCTTCATCGCCGATACGAACAATAACCGGGTCATCGTGGCCGACTTTGCCGGCAATGTCCACCAGGTGGTGGGAAGCGGCGAGCCCGGGCTTGCCGACGGCCCGCCGGAGACGGCCAGGTTTTCCGGGCCGCAGGGCCTCACCCTGGAACGGGCAACCCTCTTCGTGGCCGACACCGAGAACCATGCGGTCCGGCAGGTAGACCTGGTAACCGGCTACGTCCGGACCCTGGCCGGGACCGGGGAGCAGGGTCGGCCCTTCAGCGGGGTGCGGCCGGCGGAAGGGACGGCCCTCAATTCTCCCTGGGACCTGGTAGTCCTTAGGGGGCGGCTTTACATTGCCATGGCCGGCTGCCATCAGATCTGGGTCCTGGACCTGGGCCGGCGGACGCTGGAGGTCTTTGCGGGAACCGGCTACGAAGGCTTAAAGGACGGGCCCCGGGAGCTGGCCTGGCTGGCCCAGACCTCCGGCATCACCACCGACGGCGCGCGCCTCTACTTTGCCGACAGCGAGACGAGCAGCATCCGGATGGTGGGGCTGGAACCCCGGGCACCGGTGGTCACCCTGGTCGGTAAGGACCTCTTCGTATTCGGCGACGTGGACGGCATCGGACCCCAGGTCCGGCTTCAGCATCCCCTCGGCGTCTGCTATTATGAGGGCATCCTGTACCTGGTCGACACGTACAATCACAAGGTTAAAAGACTTTACCCCAGCACCCGGGGGTGCTACACCTGGCTCGGGTCGGGGGAGGCCGGCTTTCGGGACGGCCCCGGCCGGGAAGCCCAGTTTGCCGAACCGGGAGGTATCAGCGTTGCGGCCGGGCGCGCCTTTATCGCTGACACGAACAACCACTGCATCCGGGTGGCCGACCTGGAAACGGGGGAAGTTCGTACCCTGAACCTAAGTTTCTGAGGCCAAGGCCGAAAAGTGACTGGCGAACTGGAGGTAACGGTCGGCCGCTACACGGTGAACCTGACTCACCCCGATAAACTGCTCTTTCCCGGGGACGGGTTCACCAAGCGGGACCTGGCGCTCTACTACCTTAAGGCAGGTCCCCACATGCTGCCCCACATTCGGGGCCGGCCGCTCGTGCTCCACCGTTTTCCCGGTGGGATCGGTCGGCCGGGCTTCATTCAGCAGGAAGCTGAAGACTACTTCCCAAAGTGGGTCCGCCGGGTGACGGTGCCTAAGGTTTCCGGGGGCACCATCACCCACCCGCTGGTTGATAATGTCGCGGCGCTGGTTTACCTGGCCAACCTCGGCACCATCACCGTCCACAGCTGGCTGAGCCGGGCCGACCGCCCTCGGGTGCCCGACCGCCTGGTCTTCGACCTGGACCCACCCGACGAAGACTTTCGGCCGGTACGGTCTACCGCGACCCTGCTCCGAGAGGTTTTGGAACGGCTGGGCCTGCTGCCCTTTATCATGACCACCGGCTCCCGGGGAGCCCACGTAGTTGTGCCCATCCGGCGGGACCTGGATTTTGACGACGTCCGGGCTTTTGCCGACCGGGTCGCAGGGCTGCTCGCCGAGCGGCACCCGGAGCTGGCCACTACTGAGGAGCGGGTGGAGAAGCGGGATGGCCGTCTTTACATCGACACCAGACGCAACGCCTACGGCCAAACGGCCGTGGCTCCCTACGCGGTGAGGGCGAAACCTGGGGCCCCGGTAGCGACCCCGGTGGACTGGTCGGAAATCGACGAACCCGGGTTTACCTCCCGGCGGTATAATATGCGGGCGGTCCTGGCCCGCCTGGCCGATAGCGGCGACCCCTGGGCCGACCTAGCCCGGCACGCAGGCGACCTGATGGCGGCCCGGCGAAGGCTGGACCGGCTAAACCGCCGCTAACCCCAGCAACGGAGGTGACCCATGGGCAAGGAAGTTATCCGGCCGGCGAACGTTCACCCGGCCACCGGCTATTCCCAGGCCTGGAAGGTCGGAAACACCGTTTACGTTGCCGGACAGGTCGCCCTCGACCGCGACGGCAAACTGGTGGGACCCGGCGATTTCGAAGCCCAGGCGGTGCAGGCGTTCGAAAACCTCAAGGCCGTTCTGGAGGCGGCCGGGGCCAGCCTGAACGACGTGGTGAAGACCACCGTTTTCCTGACCCACTTCGCCCACCGGGACAAGTTCCGGGAGGTCCGGGCCCGCTACTTTAAGGACCCCTTCCCGGCCAGCACCCTGGTCTTCGTTGAGAGTCTGGCCCAGCCGGACTGGCTTATCGAAATCGAGGCCGTGGCCGTTGTCGACTGAGCCCAGGCGCGAAACCCGTCCCAGTTACTCCGTCCTTATCCGGGAGCTGCCGGCCGCCGAGCGGCCTCGGGAACGCCTCCTGCGGCACGGGCCGTCCGTCCTGAGCGACCACGAACTGATTGCCATCATCTGGCGAACCGGCACCCGCTCGGAAAGCGTCCTTGACCTGGCCCGGCGGGTGCTGGCCCGTTTCGGCGGCCTGGAGGGTCTGGCCGGGGCGGCCATCAGCGAACTGGCCGCCGAAAGGGGGGTCGGTCAGGTGAAGGCCGTGGAGCTGAAGGCCGCCCTGGAGCTGGGCCGTCGCCTGGCGACGTTGCAGCCGACGGAACGGCCGGTGGTGAAGAGCCCGGCCGAGGTTGCCGCCCTGGTGATGGGGGAGATGGCCTGGCTTCCCCAGGAGCAATTGCGGGTGCTCCTTTTAAACTCCAAAAACCAGGTTCTGGGCAGTCGGCTGGTCTACCAGGGAAGCGTCAATGCCGCCCAGGTCCGGATCGGGGAGCTTTTCCGGGAAGCCATCCGGGAGAACTGCCCGGCGGTGATCCTGGTCCACAACCACCCGTCGGGCGACCCAACCCCCTCGCCGGAAGACATCCAGATGACCCAGGCCGCGGTGGAGGCAGGTCGGCTTCTGGATATCGCCGTCCTGGACCATGTGGTCGTGGGCCAGGGGCGGTTCTGCTCCATCCGGGAACGGTACCCGCGGCCCTGGGCTGAGGCGGACCCGCCTACCCGCCGAAGTGGCCGGTCAGCAGGAAGCCGATGACATAGCCGGCAATCGCCACCCCCAGCCCCACCAGGAACATGTCCAGGCCGCTCCGGAAAGCATTCCGGCCGGTGAATACGCTCCGGGCGGCGCCGACCAGAAAATGGGAAAGCATGCTGATGCTGAAGGAGACCCCGGTGGCCAGGTCGCCGCTCAGAAAAAGAAACGGTACGATGGGAATGACGGCACCCAGTGCGGTGGCCGTCCCGGTCAGAATTCCCTGCCGCAGGGGCGACCCGTACTCCAGGCCGATTCCCAGCTCCTCCCGAACCTTCTCCCGGAGGGCCATCTCGGGGCTTGCAAGGATCTGCTCCGCCAGCTGGTGAGCCAAGGCCGGCGGAATCCCCTTCGCTTGGTAGATAAGGGCCAGCTCCTCGGCCTCGAGCTTGGGCATAAGCCGGATCTCTTCCTGCTCGAGGGCGATCTCGTGCTGGTAAACCTCCTGCTCGCTTTTAGCGGCCAGGTAGCCGCTGGCACCCATGGAGAGGGCATCGGCTACCGCGCCGGCCAGCCCGGCCAGGAGGACGACCCCGGGCTCCACCTGAGCCCCGACCACCCCCATCACGAGGCCGAAGTTGGCCGTGAGGCCGTCGTTAAAGCCGTAGACCACGTTGCGAAGGATGCCTCCCGTCTCGATCCGGTGCCAGGGTTCCCCGGTGCGGCCGAGCAGTTCCCGCAGAACCTCCGCATGTTGGGCCTCGTCCCGGGCAAACCGCTCGCCCAGGTCAGGGCCCCGCTGCGTAGCGGCCGTCTGGAGTAACTGCTTGACCTCAGTGGCCTCTTCCAGGAGGCGAAGGTTCATAACGGCATCGCGGGCCCCCAACCGGGCCAGCCGGGCCAGAATTCGGGCCCTAAGGCTGGGCCGAAAGGGCCCGGGGTCGTGGCCTGCTTCCCTTAGCAGCCGGGCGTACTCGGCCTGATGCTGGGCTTCCACCGTCCCCAAGCGCCGCAGAATGTCCCGACGTCGGGGGTCCGCCTCCAGGTCGGCCAGGACCCGGTAGAGAAACTCGGCATCCCCCTCGTCCTGCCACTGCTCCCGCCAACGCCTGATTTCGTTGCTGGCAATCGCCATCTTCACAAATACCCCGGTCGGATCTCAGCGTTGAGTCGCAAGTATACCATATCAAACCCGAACCCAGAATTTAAAAGTCTCTTAATGAGCGGACATGTGGTAACTAGGCCGCATATACGGACGTAGGACCGTGGGCCCTTCCCGAGGTTGACATACTGTGTTCGGGCAGCTATACTGGCGACAGCAAGGTGGCCCGAACGCTTTTGTTGTTTGCCCTGCTGATGGCGGGGTGTTCCGCCCAGCCGGGGGCAGTCCCCGGACCGGCCACAGCCGGCACCCCCTCCGAAACGTTCAGACCTAGCCCCACCCCGCGCTGTGTGCCGGCGGATCAGGCCGCCTCGGCGGCGGGCCGGGTGGTCACGGTCTGCGGGGTGCTGGCCGAGGTAACTTACCGTCCGGGCACAACCGGCCAACCCACCTTTTTCAACTTCGAGCGGCCCTATCCCAACCCGGTTTTCGTGGCCGTCCTCTGGGGCGAAAACCGGGCCAAGTTCATCCCGGCCCCCGAGCAGGCTTTTCGGGCCGGCAGCCGCCTCTGCGTTACCGGCCGGGTGGAACTTTACCGGGGAACGGCCCAGGTCGAGCTTACCGACCCGACCCAGATCCGGCCCTGCTGACCGCCGCCTCAGTGGGCGGTGCGCCCCGTCCAGGACCGGCCCACCAGATTCGCCCGGTAAAGAAGGTCCCCGTCCGCCAAAATCCCGGCCGTCGGCCCATCCGCCCAGACGCGGTGGTCCTCGCCGATGACGACCGAGCGGTCGGCCACCAGCCGGGCTAGCTCCAGGTCGTGGGTGGCCACCAGCACCGTCTTACCCAGCCGACGCAGACCCCACAAGATCTCCACCAGGCGGTCGTTGGTGCGGGGGTCCAGGCCGGTGGTGGGCTCGTCCAGGAGAAGCACGTCCGGGTCCACGGCCAGGACAGCCGCCAGGGCAACCCGCCGCTTCTGCCCCTCGCTGAGCTGAAAGGGGGCCCGGTCAACCAGCTCCTCGATCTCCATCAGTGCCAGCATGTCCCGCACCCGGCGGGCGACTTCGTCCGGCGGGAAGCCCAGCTGGGCCGGGCCGAAGGCCACCTCCTCGAAGACGGTGGGATTAAAGAGCTGGGCATCGGCGTTCTGGAAGACAAGGCCCACCCGCCGGCGAAACTCCCGGAAGAAAGCGAAACGGCCGAGGCTGGCCGGGGTGAGGGGGCGGCCGAAGGCCCGGACATCCCCTGAGTCGGGGAAAATCAGGCCGGCCAGGACCTTCAGCAGGGTGGACTTGCCGCAACCGTTGGGACCCATGAGGGCCACCTGCTCCCCACGCCCCACCGTCAGGCTGACGCCGGCCAGGGCCGGGAACCTGCCCAGGTAGGTCACCGAGACGTCCCTCAGTTCGAAAACCGTCTGCCCGTCAGCCCAGAACATACGCCCCCAAAATCACCAGCAGGGTAATGGCCCCCAGGAGCGCAGAGGCCCCGACAGAATAGCTTCGTCGGCCGGCAAAGGTCGTGCGGCCCCGGAAGCCCCGGGCAAGCATCGCCTGGTGCACTTCCCGGGCGAGGGCTTCCGAGCGGAAGAAGAGGGCGTAGGCGGCCGCCGCCCCGAGCATCCGGCCGGTCCGGCCGACTGAGGCCCCCATTACCCGGGCCTGCCAGGCGTAGTACATGTCCCGGGCTACCGCCAGCAGGACGAACACATACCGATAAGCCAGGGTTAAAACCATGCCCACCGCCGCCGGCAGGCCCAGGACCTGAAGGCCCCGCAAGACCTCGAACCAGCCGGTGGTTAACGTCAGGATGGCGGCCAGCGAAACCGACGTGGCGGCCCGAAGCATCACCATCAGGCCCCCGGTCAGGCCCTGGCGGGTGATGCTAACCTCCGGGGGCAGTTCCAGTGGTCCCAGGCGGGCCTCGGGCCCGAACCGGACGAGGACTAGCAGGGGCTCGCCCGGAGTTACCAGGCTGGTCATTCCCGGCAGGACGATGAAGCCGGTGAAGACCAAAACCACCAGCCAGGTTCGTAAAAGGAAAGACCGGGCGTCGAGCCGCCCCAAAACGGCGAGAAGCAGACACGTCGCATAAAGAAAAGCCAGCGGGGCCAGGCTGCGGCTGAGGCCGGCGGCCAGAATCAGGGCAAAAAAGCTGAGCACCTTTACACCTGGGGCCGCCCGCTGAAGCAGGCCGTCCCGCCGGGCCACTTCCTCGGCGAAAAGGGTCCGCTGGACTACCTCTAGGGTGCCCACCAGGGTTCTGGCCGCAAAATCGAGCCGAACCGGCCGGTCGGCCGGTGGGGTGGGACCGGCCGGGTCCAATTCCTGGCCCAGCCAGGACGGCAGGTTCAGGGTCGGACCCGGGGCCGGGCCAGGAGCTGCCGTAAGATCACCCATGTTACGGTCACCAGCATGATGCCTACGAGGGCCGAAATGACGTAGCCGACAACCGCTCCGCCCGGAACCTCCGCCAAGACCGGGACGCTGTAGTCCGGGAGGAGGCCGGACCAGCGGCCGCTAAGCTCGGCGACTCCCTGCGGCACGTAGCCGAGGATGGCGGCCAGCTCTTCCGGCGCCCACTCCCCGAAGGGGGTCCCCTTGGCAACCAGGCCCAAGGGCGTGAGGACTACGAGCAAGCCCAGCGCCAGGGCTAGGGGTAGCCAGGCCCGGCCGCCCGGCCCCGGCGCATGGCGGCCGAGGAGCTCCGGCTGAACCCGCTGGATGTAGCCGACGATGAGGCCCGTCAGGAGCGCTTCCACGGGCCCGGCCACCAGCAGGTGGGCGAACATCATGGCCGGCACCGCCAGCTCCAAGGGGTAGGGGTTGTAGATGGGGGTTCCGTCGGCGGCGCGGAAAAGGAGGGGTTGCAGGCCCAGCTCAATTCCGGTGGCCAGGGCGGCAACGTTGATGCTCAGATAGCCGGCCAGCACCGCCCCGACCAGCCGCCGGGCGCCGGAGACGGAGCCACCACCTCCGACCGCCTGATACGTCACGTAGGCCGCCGCCGGGGCCAGAACCCCCATGTTAAAGATGTTCGCGCCCAGGGCCAGTATTCCCCCGTCCCCAAAGAAGAGGGCCTGAATCACCAGGGTAACCGTCATGGCCAGCATCCCACCCCACGGCCCCAAAAGGATGGCGGCCAGGGCGGCGCCCACGGCGTGGGCCGAGGTGCCGTCGGGAACGGGGACGTTCAGCATCTGAACCACAAACCCGAAGGCAGAGGCCATGGCAACCCGGGGCAGAACGGCCGACTCCGACTCCCGGCCCAGGCGACGGGCGGCCAGGTAGAGGGCCGGGGCGGAAGCGGCGGCCAAAACGGCGCAGGTCTCGGGGCTTAAGTAACCGTCAGGGATGTGCATCTTCGGCCTCCTGACAGTTCGGGCAAAGCCCGAAGACATTCACGTGGAACTCGGCGGGCCGGTAACCCCGCTCGGCCGCGAGCCGGCCGATGGCGGCGGCCAGGTCATCGTCGAGAAAGTTCTCCACCTGCCCGCACCGGGCGCAGATGAGGTGAAAGTGGGGCTCGTGGGCCCACTCGTACTGGGTCTGGCCCTGGCCGGTGACCAGGCGTCGGACCAGGCCGTGGGCCTCCAGGAGGTCGAGGGTCCGGTAGACGGTAGAGATGTCGGTGAAGGGCAAATGGCGGTTTACCTCGCGGTAAATTTCGTCGGCGGTGATATGGCCCGAGGCGGCCTTAATAAGCCGCAGGATAAGCGCCCGCTGGGGGGTAACCCGGAGCCCCCGGGCCCTCAACTCCCCGGCTACGTCAACCCCTTTCAGCTCCGGCAGGTTGTTCTCGCCATTCATTGCGGTTGCACTTAATGTTAACATGTGCCCGGTGGGACCGTCAAGACGTTGCACCCGGCGCCAGGGCTTTCCAAGAGTTATTGGGCGGCGATCAGGCAGTCCGTAGGGGCGCCCGGCCGGGCGCCCCTACGGACAAACGACCCACCGTATGGTACCAACTTTAGCATAACGGGAAAGCCCCGACCCGGCGCCCCAGGGCTTTCCAGGCACCCGGCCAATTGCTATCAGTCGGCGTCTAGTTTAGCTGGAAAAACGTGGGGCCCTGCCCCCCAACAGTAGGCCAGCTTCCGTGCCTTCATGCCAAAACTGGAAGGTCCTGTCGGAAACGCGTGCGGCCCTTTACTTTGGGCAGTTTGGGGGCGTATAATCTAAGCGCAGTGGAGGGAAGGCTTTACCCGCATGGAATCGGATTTTGCGGATAGAGGCCGTGGTATCAGCCGGCGTGACGACCCCCTTACCGACTGGTTGCGCCACGAGCCCTTTGGTCGAACGGTACTGCGGCGGGGGGATGCGGTTACCGGCCGGATCGTCCGCATCGACCGGCAGGGCATCCTCATTGATATCGGTTCGAAGTCCGAGGGCTTAGTTCCACCCCACGAGGCCCAAGCGCTCCTCCAGCACGGGGTTAACCTGACCGTCGGTCAGGAGGTGCTCTGTTTCGTGGTTCGGCCCGAGGATCCTGAGGGCCAGGTGATCCTCTCCCTGCGCCGGGGCTTGGTGGAGCAGGCCTGGCAGCAGCTGGAGCGGGCCGCCGAGGCCGGCGAGGTGGTGGAGGGCCAGGTTACCGAGGTGGTCAGGGGCGGCGTCGTGGTTACGGTGGCCGGCGTGCGGGGTTTCGTGCCGGCATCCCAGCTGGTGAGCGGCCGCACCGAGGCCGAGCTGGCCGACCTTGTGGGCAAGGTCATTCCCTTGAAGGTTCTGGACATAAACCGGCGCCGCAACCGGCTTATCCTTTCCGAGCGTCTGGGTCAGCAGGCCCGCCGCCTCCAGCAGCAGGCCGAGCTTGTCCGGTCGGTGCGCCCGGGGGAGATTCGGGTGGGTCGGGTGAGCGGCATCAGCGACTTCGGGGTGTTCGTGGACCTGGGCGGGGTTGAGGGCCTGGTGCACATTTCGGAGCTTTCCTGGGACCGTGTCGAACACCCCAGCAAAGTTGTTAAAATAGGAGAGGAAGTGCAGGTCTACGTTCTGGCCGTAGACCCACAGGCGAAGCGGATCGCCCTCTCCCTCAAGCGGGTCCAGCCTGAGCCCTGGGCCACGGTTGCCGAAAGATATAAAGTGGGGCAGCTGGTGAGGGCGAGCATCACTCGGCTGGCCAGCTTCGGCGCCTTCGCCCGGGTCGAGGCCGGGGTGGAGGGGCTGGTGCACCTCTCCGAGCTTAGCGACCGTCCCATCAAGCACCCCAAGGAAGTGGTGAAGGAGGGGGACGTAGTGACCTTGAAGGTCATCGCCGTCGACCCCGAGCGAAGGCGGCTCGGCCTGAGCCTCCGGCAGGCCCAGGAGGAGCTTGCGCCGGAGGGGTAATATTAGATCGGCTAAAACTGCTTTCCTGGAGATCCGGCCATGGCAGATAGACAGTTTGAAAGATTTACCGAACGTGCCCGTCGGGTGCTGAGCCTGGCGCAGGAGGAGGCTCAGCGCTTCAACCACAACTACATCGGCACCGAGCACATCCTGCTCGGCCTCGTCCGGGAGGGCGAAGGTGTAGCCGCCCGCGTCCTGCTCAACCTGGGCGTGGACCTTAACAAGGTGCGGGCGGCCGTCGAGTTTATCATCGGCCGGGGTGAGCGAACGGTCAGCGGCGAGATCGGCCTGACGCCCCGGGCCAAGAAGGTGATCGAGCTGGCCATCGACGAGGCCCGGCGCCTGAACCACCACTACATCGGCACCGAACACCTGCTTCTCGGGCTGGTCCGGGAAGGCGAGGGCATTGCCGCCGGCGTGCTGGAGAGCCTGGGGGTCAACCTGGAGCGGGTTCGGGCCGAAACCATCCGGGTCCTTTCTCAGTCCATGCCCCAGTCTCACCCGGAGAACCGGGCGCCCGTGCGGACCCCCACCATCGACCAGCTCGGGATGGACCTGACGGCCCTGGCCCGGGCCGGCAAGCTGGACCCGGTCATCGGCCGGGAGAAGGAGATCCAGCGGGTCATTCAGATCCTGAGCCGCCGGACCAAGAACAACCCGGTGCTTATCGGCGAGCCGGGGGTCGGCAAGACCGCCATCGTTGAGGGCCTCGCCCAGCGGATCGTGGCCGGGGATGTTCCCGAGCCGCTGATGGGCAAACGGCTGGTGACCCTCGACATCGGCGCCCTGGTGGCCGGCACCAAGTACCGGGGCGAGTTTGAGGAGCGGCTCAAGAAGGTGATCGAGGAGATCCGGCAGGCGGGCAACTGCATCCTCTTCATCGACGAGGTTCACACCCTCGTCGGGGCCGGTGCCGCCGAGGGGGCAGTGGACGCGGCCAACATCCTCAAGCCCAACCTGGCTCGGGGCGAGCTCCAGTGCATTGGGGCCACCACCCTCGACGAGTACCGCAAGTACATCGAGCGGGACGCCGCCCTGGAGCGCCGCTTCCAGCCGGTGCTCGTGGAGGAGCCGACCATTGAGGAGACCATCGAAATCCTGCGGGGCATCAAGGAGCGCTACGAGCAGCACCACCGGCTGGTCATCTCCGACGAGGCCATCAAGGCGGCGGCCGAGCTTTCGGCCCGCTACATCCCGGACCGCTTCCTGCCGGATAAGGCCATCGACCTTATCGACGAGGCGGCCTCCCGGGTGCGCCTGCAGCACTCCATGGCCCCGCCCAGCCTCAAAGATGCCCTCCAGGGTCTGGAGGCCATCCGGCGGGAGAAGGAGCACGCCATCGCCACCCAGCAGTACGAGCTGGCCGCCGAGCACCGGGAGCGGGAGCTGAAGCTGGTCCAGAAGATCGAGCAGATGGAGATGGGCTGGCAGTCCCGGGTTGAAACCGAAAAGCCGGTGGTGACGGCTGAGCACATCGCCGAGGTCGTCTCCATGTGGACGGGCATCCCGGTGACCCGGCTCACCCAGACCGAGACCGAAAAGCTCCTCCAGATGGAGGAGATCCTGCACAAGCGGATCATCGGCCAGGATGAGGCCATCCAGGTGGTGGCCCGGGCCATCCGGCGGGCGCGGGCCGGCCTTAAGGACCCGCGCCGGCCCATCGGCTCCTTCATCTTCCTGGGCCCGACCGGTGTGGGCAAGACGGAGCTTGCCCGGGCCCTGGCCGAGTTCATGTTCGGCTCCGAGGACGCAATGATCCGGCTGGACATGTCGGAGTTCTCGGAGCGGCACACGGTGGCCCGCCTGGTCGGGGCGCCGCCTGGCTACGTGGGCTACGACGAGGGCGGGCAGTTGACCGAAGCGGTCCGGCGCAAGTCGTACTGCCTGATCCTCCTGGATGAGATCGAAAAGGCCCACCCGGAGGTCTTCAACATCCTGCTCCAGATCTTGGACGACGGCCACCTCACCGACGCCAAGGGGCGGCGGGTCGACTTCCGGAACACCATCGTCATCATGACCGGCAACATTGCGTCCGACCTGCTGCGCAAGCCCATGACCATCGGCTTCGGCCGGCGGGAGGACGACCCGAGGACGCGGGAGGAAGCCTACCAGCGGATGAAGGACCGGGTGATGCAGGAAGTGAAGAACGTCTTCCGGCCCGAGTTCCTGAACCGCATTGATGCCATCGTGGTCTTCCACCCGCTCTCCCGGGAGCATATCCGGCAGATCGTCGACCTGCAGATCAACCAGGTCCGGGAGCGGCTGGGTGGCCTCGACATCAGGCTGGAAATCACCGACGCCGCCAAGGACCTCCTGGGCGAGAAGGGCTACGACGAGGCCTTCGGGGCCCGGCCCCTCAAGCGGGTCATCCAGAACCTGGTGGAGGACCCCCTTTCCGAGGGCATCTTGGCCGGCCGGTTCAAGCGGGGCGACACGGTGGTCATCGACCGGGAGGGCGACGGGATCGTCCTCAAGGTCGGCGAGCCGGTGGCCAGCGGCTAACCGACAGCCGACAGCAGTACCGGGGGGACGGGACCTGCTCCCGTCTCCCGTTTTTTCAGGGCCTGAATACCAGCACGTCTCCGGGCCGGACCGAAACCACCCTAAGGCCGGCCGGGCCCAGGGCTTCCGCCTCCGATGACCCGAAAAGGCCCGGGTCAAAAACCACTACCTGCCTTACGCCCGCCGGAACGGCCACGGGCCTCTCCCCCGGCCGCCGCCGGTCGACCCACACCAGGTTCTGGTAATCTGGCCGGTAAAACTGGAGGGCCCGGTAGGACTCCGCGGCCACCACCAGGGTTGACTCCGGCGGGAACCGCTCCAGGAGGCTGAGCCGCTCGGCCAGGCTCAGGTCGGCGGCCGCCAGTCCCGGGTAAGTCAGAACCCTGGGGTGGAAGAAAAAGACGAACCCGTTGAGGAGGACCAGCCCCACGAGGGCGGCCCCGAAGGCCCGGTGGGAGCTCAGCCCCCGCAGGCCGTAGCCCCCCACCAGGGTCACAGCCGGCAGGAACGAGAAGACGTAGCCCGGGTCGCCAATGTGGACCAGGGTGTAGAAGGCCAGCGGGGGCCCGACCCAGAGCCCGAACCAGAGGCCCAAGGCCAGGTGAAGCCGGCGGCCGGCGAGGGCCCGGGCCAGACGGAGGAGGCCGAACGCCACCGGGATGGCGGCGAAATAGAGGCCGTAAAAGACGTAGGCCGCCGTATCCCGAAGGTTGACGGCCAGGGCCGCCGGACCCCGGGCCCCTGGGGCGTAGCGCTGCCAGACATCCTCGTCCAGATAGCCCCGAAGCGCCTGAAGATACTCAAAGAGGCCGCCGGAAAGGGCGGAGGTGGGCAAAACCCAGCAAAAGCCCAGGAAGCCCAAGAGCACCACCAGCCCGGCCCGGTTCCGCCACGACAGACCCCGCAGGGACCATAACCAGAGGGGGCCCAGCAGCAGGACCAGGTCGGGCCTGAAGCCCGACCCCACCCCCAGGGCGACGGTGGCCAGCAGGGGCCAAGGCCGGACCGCCCCCAACCCCACCAGGCCGCCGAAGAGGGCCAGCGCCGGGTAGGCGAGGGCCACCAGACCGTATGCCCAGAAAGTGACCGAGGTGAGGAGCAGGAGGGCGGATGCCAAGCCTGCGGCCCGGTCCCGAAAAACGGTCCGGCCCAGGAGGTAAGCGGTGACGACCGCCCCGGCGCTGAGCAGGGTGCTTATCAGGATGAGGCTTCGGTTGGGGTCGTTAAGCCAGAGGTTTATGAGCCACCCGAGGGAGACATAGTAAAAATACCCCGGCGGATGGGGCCGGTGCTCCCGGACGTCGAAGTGCAGGACGGCCAGGGCGAAGTTGGCCGCATCCCAGTTGAAAAGATGCTCCCGCCAGAGGGGTACCCGACTGGCCAGGGTCAGCAGGCCAAGGCCGGCCGCCGCCCCCACGTCCGCCCACACCCCGGCCAAGGGCCGCCGGACCGGGCCGACCCCAACCGCCAACCCACCCACGGCCGTCCCCTAGCCCGCGCCGTAGCCGGCGGCCAGAAGGAGCTCCCGGACCACGGCGGCGTCGTCGAAGGGTATCTGCCGGCCGCGGACCGGGATATACCGCTCGTGACCCCGGCCGGCGATGAGCACCAGGTCGCCGGCCGCCGCCCAGGCCAGGGCCCGCCGGATGGCCTCCCGCCGGTCCAGGATCACCTCGAAGTCCCGCCCCCGCCGGCGGCCCAGGGCCTCCAGGGCCGAAGCCATTACCGCCGCAATTTCGGCCGGGTCCTCCTCGTAGGGGTCGTCCATGGTGATGACCACGAAGTCGGCGTGGTGGCCGGCAGCCTCGGCCAGCCGCGGCCGGTTTTTCGGGTCCCGCCCGCCGGCGTGGCCCACCACCACCCCGATGCGGTTTGGGCCTTGCCTTCGGAGGTCCGTCAGCACCGCTTCCAGGGCGGCCGGAGTGTGGGCGAAGTCCACCACCACCCGGAAAGGCTGGCCCAGGGCCACCTCGGTGAGGCGCCCGGGCACCGGCCCAACGGCGGGGACTGCATCCGGGAGGAACCTCAGGTCAAGTCCCAGCCCGTATACGGTGCCGATGGCGGCCAGCCAGTTGTACACGTTGAACCGGCCGGGCAGTCGGGTAACCAGTTCATAACGGCTGCCGTCGGGAAGGTGGACCTCAAAGCGGGTCCGGTCGGCCTTAAGCTCCAGAACCCGGCCCCAAACGGCCACGTCGCACCGGCCCAGGCCGTAGTCAACAACGGGTGCAGGACAGGCCCGGCGAAAGGACTCGCAGCTGGGGTCGTCGGCGTTGACCACCCCGAAGCTCGGCCCCCCTTTGACCCCCTGACCCAAACCGGCGAACAGGCTTGTTTTGGCGGCCCGGTAGGCCTCGAAGCTGCCGTGAAAATCCAGGTGTTCCGGGGTGAGGTTGGTAAAGACGGCCACGTCGAATTCCACTCCTCGGACCCGGTGCTGGGCCAGGGCGTGGGAGCTCACCTCAACTACGGCGTGGGTGTGTCCGCTTTCCACGGCGGCCGCCAGCCAGCCCTGAAGGTCCGGGGCCTCGGGGGTGGTGTGGCCGAAAGGGTTCGGAACCTCATCGGCGCCCAGTAAAGCGTAGACGGTGGTGAGGATGGCCGTCTGCTGGCCGGCGGCCCGGAGGAGGGAGCCGACCAGGTGGCAGGTGGTGGTCTTCCCGTCGGTTCCCGTTACGCCCACGACCCTGAGCCGCCGCGAAGGGTGGCCGTAAAAGGCCGCCGCCAGGTCGGCCAGGGCGACCCGCGGGTCCTCGACTTCCACCACGAAGGGGGCCTCGGCCCGGACCCCGGCACCGACCACCACTCCGATTGCCCCCCGGGCGAGGGCATCGGGAATGAACCGGGCCCCGTCGGTCCGGAGGCCCCGCAGGGCGACGAAAAGGTCGCCGGGATTGACCCGGCGGCTGTCGTAGGCGATGCCCCCGACCGTGGCGGGAGGCTGGCCCCGAACGGCCACAACCTTGATTTCCCGCAGGAGCTCCTGGGTCGGCACCGGCTGCCGCTGCCCCCTCACCGTCTCGTCAGCACCTCCGGGTTGACGCAGTGTTTCGGCCCCCGGCCTGAAAGGACCGCCACCAGGTTTTCGGCGGCCAGGACGGCCATCCGAGTCCGGGTTGCGTGGCTGGCGCTGGCGATGTGGGGGGTGATAACCACGTTATCCAGGGTGAGCAGGGGGTGGTCGGGCGGGATCGGCTCGGGCTCCGTGACGTCGAGGCCGGCCCCCGCAATCCAGCCCTCTTTAAGGGCCCGGTAAAGGGCCTTCGGGTCCACGATGGGTCCCCGGGCCGTATTCACCAAAATGGCCGTGGGCTTCATAAGCCGGAGCTGGTCCTCCTTGATGAGGTGATAGGTCTCCGGGGTGAGGGGCACGTGAATACTTACAAAGTCGCACCGGGGCAGAAGGTCTTCCAGCCGGCCAACGTATTCCAAGCCGAGCCTGGCCTCCTCTTCCGGCCGCCGCACCGGGTCGTAGTACAGAACCCGCATCCGGAAACCCTGGGCCCGCTCGGCTACGCCCAGCCCGATGCGGCCGAGGCCGACGACGCCCAGGGTCGCCCCGTGGACGTCGTGGCCCAGAAAGGCCATGGGCCCCCAGGTTTTCCAGCGGCCGGCCCGGACGAACTTATCGGCTTCGACGATGCGGCGGGCCACCGCCAGCAGCAGCCCGAAGGCGAAGTCGGCGGTGGTGTCGGTGAGGACCCCGGGGGTATTGCAGACGGCCACCCCCCGCTCCGTAGCCGCCCCCACGTCGATGTTGTCGTAGCCCACCGCCATGTTGCTGACCACCTTCAGCCTGGGGGCCGCCTCGAGCAGGTCCCGGTCTATCCGGTCGGTGACCATGGTAAAGAGGCCGTCGGCCTCGGCGGCCTTGGCCCGAAGGACCTCGTAGGGAGGCGGCTCTTCGCCCGGCCAGACCTCCACCTCGGTGTGCTGGCGCAGGATTTCCAGGCCCGGCTCGGGGATCGCCCGGGTGACGAAGACTTTCGGCTTCATCGGCTTTCCCCCAGAAGTGCTGGCTTAGTCTAGCAGATCGAGCAGCTTGACGGCCAGGTGGAGGGCCAGCCGGCTATCCGGGCTCTCCAGGTTCCAGCCGGAGACCTCTTCCACCCGGCGCAGGCGGTAAAGGAGGGTGTTCCGGTGGACGTGGAGCCTGCCGGCCGCCTCACTCACGTTTAAATTGGACTCCAAGAAGACCCGGAGGGTTTCCACCAGGTCGGACCGGTTCTCCCGGTCGTACTCGGCCAGCTTGCCGAGGGTTTCGTCCACGAAGCTGCGGACCTCGGCGGGGAACTCGTCGGCCAGGATGGTGAGGAGCCGGAAGAAGCCCAGCTGTTCGAAGAGCACCGGGCGGTTAGCCAGTCCCAGCTTTCGGGCTAGGCCCAGGGCCCGGCAGGCTTCCCGGTACGAGCGGCTCAGGTCCCTCAGCTCAACGTAGGCTCGGCCTACCCCGACGAAGGCCTGCCCCCCAACCCGTTCCGCCACCGCCTGCCGGACACCTTCGGCCGCGGTGATGAGCTGGCCGTCGACGGCCGGCAGAATGACCGTAAGTTTTCCCTGGTAGGGGGCGGCCAAAAGGGGTCGGCCGGCGAACTTGAGGCCCCCGCTGAGCATCCGCCCGAAGTCGGCCCCGTCCCCTTCCACCTCCACCACGGCTACGGCCAGCCGCCCGTCCAGGTCATAGCCGATTCGCCGGGCCTGCGCCCGGATCAGGTCGTAGCTTACCGGTCGGCCGGTAAGCAGTTCCTCGAGCAGGCTCACCCGCACCCGGTCGGTGTCCGGCCGCTGGCGACCCAGTACGGCCGCAACGGCTGTGGCGGCCTGGGCCAGGGCCGTCTCCTCCAGGTCCCGGTCGGCGCCGTCCGCGGGCGCCAGGATGAGAAAACCCTGGGGTCCGGTCGGGCCCGGGATGGGCGCCAGGTAGACCGGGTCGGCCAGCTCAGCCAGTTCCACCCGCTGGACCGTCCCCTCAGGGCGCACCTGAGGTGGAAGGGTGACCCGCCCCAGGTCGAAGGTACCGGCCCCGCCCGAAACGCCCAGGACCCGCCCCAGGGGGTCCGTCAGGATGGCCGCCTTGCCGGTGATTTCGGCCAACTCGCGCACCACCGGGTCCGGTCGGGAGTCGTGAAGGGCAACCTCGGCAAACCGGCGGAAAAACTCCCGGGCCCGCTGCTGGAGCTGCTCGCGCCGGTTCACGATATAGCGGAGGACCTCCTGTTCCACCTCCCGAAGGAGGGCCGCTTCGGCCGGGTAGTAAAGCAGGGGCAGGCCGCCCCTTTCGGCGGCCTGGATCCCGGCCTCATCGGGCAGTTCCAGGACCAGGATGCCGGCGACGCCGGTGGCCGCCAAAGCCCGCACCACCTCGGCAAAGGTGCGGTCGGGGTCGGCCAGCCGCATCACCTCGGTGGACAGGACTGCCAGGTCATTGCCGCGAATCCCCTGGAACATGGGAAGACGGCTGCGGCTGGCCACCACCCAGTTCACCTCCCGGTCCAGCTGGCCGGCCCCGGCCAGCACCTGGACCGGCCTCGGGGATCCGCCCTCAAGCCTCAGCTCCGAAAGATACCGCGCTATGTCCCGAACGGTTACCCCAAGGTCCTTCCCCCTTCCCGAAAGCGGTTTACGATGGGCAGCCGGCGGTCCTTGCCGAAGGCCCGCGGGGTGATCTTCACCCCAGGGGGGGCCTGCCGCCGCTTGTACTCGTTGTTGTCGACCATTCGGATAACCCGGGCCACCAGGGCCGGGTCGAAGCCCATCTCGACGATCTCCTGGAGGCTGCGGTCTTCTTCCACGTAGGCCTTGAGAATGGGGTCCAGGACCTCATAGGGCGGGAGGGTGTCCACATCCCGCTGGCCCGGCCGAAGCTCGGCGCTCGGCTCCTTTTTCAGGACGCTTTCGGGAATAAGGTCGAAGCCGGCCAAGCTGTTGCGGTAGGCGGCCAGGTCGTAAACCATCGTTTTAAAGACGTCCTTCAAGACCGCAAAGCCCCCGGCCATATCCCCGTAAAGGGTGGCGTAGCCGGTGGCCAGCTCGCTCTTGTTGCCGGTCGTCAGAACCAGCCACCCGAACTTGTTCGAAAGCCCCATCAGGATGATCCCCCGGATCCGGGCCTGGACGTTCTCCTCGGCCACGTTGGGCTCCGTCCCGGCGAAGGCTTCGGCGAACACCTCGTCGATAAAGGCCCGGAAGGCGGGCTCGATGGGGATGGTGAGGAGCCGGATCCCGAGGTTATCGGCAAGCTTCCGGGCATCGAGAATGCTTGCCTCGGAAGAATACCGGGAGGGCATGCTCACCCCGATGACGTTTTCGGGTCCGAGGGCGTCCACCGCCACTGCGGCCGTCAGGCTGGAGTCAATGCCCCCCGAGAGGCCGATGACTACCTTCTGAAAGCCCGTCTTCCGGACGTAGTCCCGGACTCCCAGCACCAGGGCCCGGTAAACCTCGGCCGGATACTCAAGGAGCTCGGCCACCTCGGCCTCCACCCGGCGGCGCTTGGGGGCCGGGGGCGACCCGACAATCTCCACCTCCCGCACGCGATCCTGGGGGGTGGGGAAAAGGAGGCTCTCCTTGCGCCGCCGGGGGTCGTGGAGGCGGCGGCGGAAAACCGCCTCCACATCCAGGTCCGCTACCAGCAGCCGCTCCTCGAACTGGGGCGCCCGGGCTACCAGCTCACCCCCCGGGCCGAAGACGGCGCTGGCCCCATCGAATACCAGCTCGTCCTGGCCGCCCACCATGTTCACGTAGCAGATAATGATGGTCTCATCGGCCGCCCGGGTCGCCAGCATCCGCTCCCGGTGATGGCCTTTGCCCACGTGGTAGGGGGAGCCGTTGATGTTTATGATCACCTCGGCGCCCGCCTGGGCCTGGGCCGTCATCGGCCCCACCGGATACCAGATATCCTCGCAGATGTTCACCCCCACCTGGACCCCGTTTATCCGGTAGACCGGACACCAGCTTCCCGGCCGGAAGTAGCGGTCCTCATCGAAAACGCCGTAGTTGGGCAGGTATATCTTGTGATAAACGTCCAGGATGCGGCCGTCGTGGATGATGGCGGCGGCGTTGTGAATGTCCGAATCGGAGTCGACGAACCCCACCACCGCCGTGATGCCCCAGCAGTAGGCGGCCACCTCCCTAAGGGCCTCCAGGTTCTCCTGAACGAAACTGGGCTTAAGAACCAGGTCCTCCGGAGGGTAGCCGGTTATGGCCAGCTCAGGGAAGGCCACCACGTCCACTTCCAGCTCCCGGGCCCGGTCGATGTATTCTTTGATTTTGGCGACGTTGCCCGCCAGGTCGCCGACCGTCGGGTTGATCTGGGCGAGGCCAACCCTCAGCCTGCGCATCTCAATACGCCTCCAGGTAACGGGCCAGCTCCCAGGGGGTAACCTGATCCCGGTAGCTGGCCCACTCCAGCCGCTTGGCCTCCACGAAACGCTCAAAAACGGGCGGCCCCAGGGCCTCGATGATCACCGGGTCCTGCTCCAGGGCATCCAGCGCCTCGGCCAGGGACATGGGCAGCAGGCCGATGTTGCGCCGCCGGAGCTCGGTGGCATCCATCTGGTAAAGGTTCTCCTCTACCGGCTCGGGCAGGGGAAGCCGGCGGCGGATGCCGTCAAGGCCGGCCCAGAGAAGCACCGCAAAGGCCAGGTAGGGGTTGCAGGCGGGGTCCGGGCACCGGATCTCCACCCGGGTCCGGCCGACCTGGTCGGGGGCCAGCTTGGGCACCCGGATGAGGGCGGCGCTGTTTATCCGGGCCCAGCTTATGTGGGCCGGGGCCTCAAACCCGGAGGCCAGCCGCTTGTAGGAATTAACCAGGGGCGAGGTCACGGCCGTAATCGCCCGGGCGTGGTAAAGCTGGCCGGCGACGAAGTACCGGCCGACCTCCGAAAGGCCGTACTCGTCGTTGGGGTCGGCAAAGACGTTGCGGCCGGTCTCCACGTCGAAGAGCCCCTGGTGGATGTGCATGCCGGAGCCGTAGGTGCCCTGAATGGGCTTGGGCATGAAGGTGACGTGCAGGTTCCGGGCCTGGGCCACGGCCTTAAGGGCGTAGCGGAGGGTCACCGTCTGGTCGGCCGAGGCGATGGCCTCGGTCATAGCGAGGTCAACCTCGTGCTGCCCCGCCGCCAGCTCGTGGTGGCTCGCCTCCACCCGAACGCCCATCAGCTGGAGGGTGTGGACCATTTCCTGCCGGACCTGAATGGCCAGGTCGGTGGTAAAGTCGAAGTAGCTGGCCTGGTCGTGGGGGAGGGGGGCGATCTGTCCGGAATCGTCCCGGCGAAAGAGGAAAAACTCCACCTCGGGGGCCGTTCGGTACTCGAAGCCCAGCTCCCGGGCAGCCTTCACCGCCCGCAGAAGCACGTACCGCGGGTCGCCCGGGAAGGGTTCCCCCGACGGGGTAAACACCCAGCAGATGAGGCGGGCCGTGGCCGTCTCACCCTTCATCCAGGGGATGACGGCATAGGTCGAAAGGTCCGGCACCAGGTACATGTCGGCCTCGGCCACCCGGGCAAAGCCCTCAATGGCCGAACCGTCAAACCAGTGGCCCCGCTCCACCACCTCCGGCAACTGCTCGGCCGGGATGGTGACACTTTTGACCAGGCCCACGATGTCCGTAAACTGGAGGTTTAAAAACCGGATGTCGTCGGCCCTGAGCCGGCGCTGAACCTCATCCAGCAGCTCGGAGCGGCCCCAAAAGCTGTTCATCCCAGAGCACCCCTCAATTGGTCATCTGCACAATAATCAACTTGCCTTCTATACGCGGTTTCGTATGATTTTAACAAGCTAAAGCGCCCGCCGTCCAGTCGCTGCCCGAGTCGTATTGGGTCGTGGCAACCGCGACCATAACTGCAAAGGCTTGCGGAGCCGTAACCCCGGCGGTCCGGTGGCCGTTTTAAAAGGTGGTGGGCGAGAGTGGGTTAAGGCCGGGAGCGGTCGTTGGCGGCCGCTACCGGGTTCGCAACAAGGCCGGGGAGGGGGGCCTGGCCGAAGTCTACCTGGCCGAAGAGCTTGGCTCCGGGCGCGGGGTGGCCTTCAAGCTGGGCCGTCAAGGCGCACCCCTGCGCCGGTCCCTTTCTCCCCCGGCCCATCCCAACCTGGCCCGGCTGCTGGACTCGGGGGAATGGGCCGGCCGGCCTTACGAGGTTTTCGAGTGGGTCGAGGGGACCGACCTGGACACCTACCTTCGGACCCGCGGCCCGCTGGACATTCCGACCGCCTGCCGGCTGGCCGCCCAGGTGGCGGCGGGCCTGGGGGCCCTCCACGCGGCCGGCTTGGTTCACGGGGACGTAAAGCCCCAAAACGTTTTGGTGGTCTCCGGGGCCGAAGGCCCCACCGTTAAGCTTATTGACTTCGGAACGAACTCGGACCCGGGCGGGCCCATCCTGGCCACGCCCCTTTACGCTGCCCCGGAACTGCTGGCCGGAAGCCAACCCACCCCCGCCGCCGACGCCTACGGCCTGGGCCTTCTGCTCTTTGAACTGCTTACGGGCCTCAAGCCACCGCCCGAACCGCAGGACCGGACCGGCCTGCGTCCGGCCGAATGGAACCCGGCGGCTCCCCCGGGCCTGGATAAACTGGTGGCCCGCCTCACCGCCCCCAACCCAGCAGACCGGCCGTTGAACCTTCGAGAGGTTGCGGCGCTCCTGGAGGCCTACGCCAGCCCCGACGCCATCCCCACCGTTCCCCTGGCGTCCGGCCCGGCCAGGCTGAGCCGAATCCGCCGGGCTCCCAGGGGCCGGCGGCTGAAGGCGGCGGCCCTGGTGGCCCTGCTTCTGGCCCTCGCCGTCGCGGTCGGGCCGAAGGCCCCCGGGCTGCTGCCGGCCGGGAGGCCGGCCGATCAGGCAGCCCGGGCCGCCCCGGCGGTTCCAGAGACGGTGCGGGTACCGGCCGTGATTCGCCTGCCGATGGGACGGGCGGTGGAGGTGCTGGTTGAGCTTGGCCTGCGGCCGGCTACTCGCGAGGCTTACAGCGCCGAGCGCTCCGGACTGGTGGTCGGGCAGGACCCGCCGGCTGGCACGGAGCTGGCGCCGGGGGCCGGCGTAACCATCACGGTGAGTATCGGCCCCCCACCGGCCCAGGCCGACGACGATAAGCGGGACCACGGCCGGGGGAAGAAGCGGGGCCGGGACGACTGATGCTTAACCCTCGGGCAGGGATTCGGCCAGAAACTCGGCGATGTGCAGCACCCGCCAGGGGAGCCCCTGCGCCACCGCTCCGCCCCGAATTTGAACGATGCAGCCGGGGTTGTCGGTTATGACGGTGTGGGCCCCGGTGGCGGCGATCTGGTCGAGCTTGCGCTTTAAAATGAGCCGGCTGGCCTCGGGGTAGTCCAGGGAGAAGGTTCCCCCGAAGCCGCAGCACATTCCCCGGTCCCGAAGCTCCGCAACTTCAACCCCGGCCAGCCGGGTGAGCACTTCCCGGGGCTCCTGCCGGAGGCCCAGGGCGTTATATGTCTGGCAGGCGTCGTGGTAGGCAACCCGGGTCACCCGGGGGCGGAAGCTCCCCGGCGGCAACTGCGCGACCCTAAGCAGGAACGAGATGAAATCGATGAACTTGGCCCCGACCCGCCGGGCCCTTTCGGCCCACTCAGGCTCGTCCCGCAGGATGTAGGGGTAGTCCTGAACCACGCACCCGAGGCAGCTGGTGGAGGTGGAGACGAAGTAATCGGCGTCCACCCTCTCCAGGGTCTCGACCGTGGCCTTGGCCATCCGCCTGGCGTCGGCCCGGTCGCCCGAGTTCCAGGCCACCAGGCCGCAGCAGGGTACGGGCTGGCCGAAAACGACCCTAGCCCCGGTGGCCGCCAACACCCGGGCCGCCGCCAGCCCCATCTCGGGGTAGAGGCGGTCGGTGATGCAGCCGGGGAAATACGCCACCCGCAGGCCCACAGCTCCGCTCTCTGGAAAGACGGTCGGCCCGGGCTCAAAGCGGTCGAAAACTTCCCGCAGGAAGCGGTCGGCCAGTTTAGGCAGGGGCCGCCAGCCGACCAGCCCCGCCCCGAAGGGTACGGCCCGGATGTAGCCGTTGCGGACGAAGGGCTTCTGGAGCACCCGGCCCAGGCGCATGGCCGCGTCAAAGCGGCCCGGGTCGGCTAGCTGCCGCAGGACGAAGCCCTTGGGAAACTTCAGGCCCTTTTTCTCCGCCAGCCGAGTCCGCAGTTCCAGGATCTGCCGGGGTATGGGGATTCCCACCGGGCAGACGGTCTCACAGGCGTTGCAGCTGAGGCAGAGGCTCTGGGGTCCCTCGGCCTCGGCCAGGCCGTGGTGCCAGGCCGTGAGGACGATGCCGATGGGTCCGGTGTAGATATACCCGAAGGCGTGGCCACCAAGGTTGAGGTTGGCCGGGCAGACGTTGGCGCAGGCGGCGCACCGGATGCAGCGGAGGGCATCCCGGAAGTCCGGATCCTCCCGCATGGCCAGCCGGCCGTTGTCCAGCAGGACGATGTGCACTTCTCCGGGACCATGCACACCGGTCGTCAGCGTAAGCTCGATGTCCCCGGTGCGGCTCGGTCCGGTGATGAACGAGACGTAGCTGGTGAGCTTCTGGCCGGTGGCGTTCCGGGGAAGGACTTTCAGAATCTCCAGGGCATCATCCAGGGTGGGCACGATTTTGTCGATGCCCACCACCGCGATGTGGACCGGAGGCAGGGTTGCCACCAGCCGGTCGTTGCCCTCGTTGGTTACCACCACGATGGTGCCCGACTCGGCGATGGCGATGTTGGCCCCGGTGATGCCCACATCGGCCTCGATAAACGCCTGCCGGAGGCGGCGCCGGGCCACCTTCACCAGCTCTGTCACCTCAGGGGGCACCGACTCCCCCAGCTTCTCGGCAAAAAGCTCGGCCACCCGCTCTCGCGTCCAGTGAACGGCCGGGGCGATCAGGTGGGAGGGATGCTCCCCCGCCAGCTGGACGATCCACTCCCCCAGGTCGGTTTCCACCACCCGGATGCCCAGGCCCTCCAGGTAGGGGTTAAGTTCGACCTCCTCGGTGGCCATCGACTTGGACTTGACCACCAGCCTGGCCCCGTGCTCCCGGCAGACCCGACCGACGATTTCCCGGGCCTCTTCGGCATCGGCCGCCAGGTAAACCCGGGCGCCGGCGGCCTCGGCCGCGGCCTTGAACTTCTCCACCAGCTCCGGCAGCCTGTCGATGCCGGCCGCCCGGCGCTCACCGAGGGCCCGCTGGGTCGCCTCGAACTCCCCGGGCGCGAAGGCGCCCTCCCGGCGCCGGCGGAAGGAAACGAAGGCCCGGTCAAGGGCCTCCCGCATCTGGTCGTTGGCTAAGCCTTCCTTGAGGCGAACTTTAAACGGCGGACGGGCTGCGGCCATCGGGGAACCTCCCGCTTTAGTCTATGGGGGCCGGGTCGGGGGTGTCAACCGCGCAGAATTTGACAACGGGCGAAACCGAGGTTACAATTAGCCAGAGCCAAGGCCAGGCGGCGTATCTACCGGAAGGAGGAGGTGCAGATGTTCCCCGCGGCCTTCGACTACGTCGCCCCCACCACCCTGGACCAGGCGCTGAGTATCCTCAGCAGTTACGGCCCCGACGCCAAAATCCTGGCGGGCGGCCAGAGCCTCATCCCGGCAATGCGCTTCAGACTCATCACCCCCAAGGTCCTCGTCGACATCAACCGCATCGGCGGCCTCAGTTTCCTGGCAGAGTCCGACGGCCGGCTCAGGATCGGGGCCCTGGTGCGCCACCGGGACCTGGAGGCCTCGGAGCTTATTCGGAGCCGGTACCCGCTCCTGGCCGACACCGCGGCGGTGGTGGCTGACCCCATCGTCCGGAACCTGGGAACGGTGGCCGGATCCCTGGCCCACGCCGACCCGGCCGGCGACTGGGGCGCGGCCCTGCTGGCGGCCGGGGCCCAGGTGGTGGTGGCGGGTCCCCGGGGCGAGCGCACGGTTCCCCTCGGCGAGTTTTTCACCGGCCCTTTGGTTACTGTCCTCCAGCCCGACGAAATCATCACCGAGGTGAAGGTTCCAGTCCCGGGCCCGCGAGAGGCCGGGGCGTATCTGAAGCTGGAGCGCAAGGTAGGCGACTTTGCGGTGGCGGCGGTGGGGGTGCAGGTTGCCCTGGATGAGGCCGGCGTCTGCCGCAGGGCGGGGATCGGCCTCTGCGCCGTCGGCCCCACCTCCCTGCGGGCCGCCGCGGCCGAAGAGTGGCTGGTGGGCAAGATGCCGGACGAGGCCGTTATCGGCCGGGCCGGAGAGCTGGCGGCCGCGGCTTCAAGTCCGGCCGACGACACCCGGGGTCCGGCCGAGTACAAGCGGGACATGGTCCGGGTGCTCACCGTGAGGGCCCTGCGCCGGGCCCTAGCACGAATCGGGGAGGTGCTGCGATGACCACGGCTCAGGTTCCACGTCCTGCCGGCCGGCTGACGGTTTCGCTTACGGTGAACGGCCGGCCTTACCGGGCCGAGGTGGAGGCCCGGATGCTCCTTGTCTACTTTCTCCGGGATGTCCTGCGGCTTACCGGGACCCACGTCGGGTGCGATACCACCAGCTGCGGGGCCTGCACGGTGCTCGTGAATGGGCGCCCGGTCAAAAGCTGCACCATGTTCGCCGTCCAGGCCGACGGGGCCGAAATCCTCACGGTGGAGGGTCTTGCCCGGGATGGACAGCTTCACCCCCTGCAGAAGGCCTTCGCCGAGCACCACGGCCTTCAGTGCGGCTTCTGCACCCCGGGCATGCTGCTGACGGCCTACGCCTTCCTGCGGGAAAATTCGGACCCCACCGAGGAAGAAATCCGCCGGGCGATCTCTGGCAACCTCTGCCGGTGCACCGGCTATCTGAACATTGTCAAGGCCATTCGGGCCGCCGCCGGCCAGCCCATAACAGGCTAAGAAAGGAGGAGAGATGGGAACCCCCGCTCCGACGCAGGAGGTGTTGGGGCAGTCCGTGCCCCGCAAGGAGGATGCCCGCCTCATCCAGGGCCGGGGCCGCTATCTCGACGACATCGCCCTGCCGGGCATGGCCTACCTGGCCCTGGTCCGCAGTCCCTACGCCCACGCCCGCATCCGCTCCATCCGCACCGAGGCGGCCCGGGCAATGCCCGGGGTCCTGGCCGTGATTACCGGCGAGGACCTGGCCAGGCTCGGGCTGGCCTGGATGCCCACCCTGGCCGGGGATAAGCAGATGGTGCTGGCCACGGGCAAGGTGCTCTACCAGTATCAGGAGGTGGCGGCCGTGGTGGCCGAGACCCGGGAGGCCGCCCAGGACGGGGCCTACGCCGTTGAGGTGGATTACGAGCCCCTGCCTCCGGTGGTCGACCCCTTTAACGCCCTGGAAGCCGACGCCCCCATCCTCCGGGATGACCGGGAGAAGCGGAGCAACCACATCTGGCACTGGGAGTCGGGGGACCGGGCCGCCACCGAGGAGGCCCTGCGAAAGTCGGACGTCGTAATCCGGGAGCAAATCAGGTTCCAGCGGGTCCATCCGGCACCCCTGGAGCCGTGCGGCTGCATCGCCGACTACGACCCGGTGTCCGGCCGGCTGACCCTTTACGTGACCTCCCAGGCCCCCCATGCCTACCGGACCCTCCTGGCCCTGGTGGCCAATCTTCCGGAGCACCTGATCCGGGTGGTCTCGCCGGATATCGGCGGCGGCTTTGGAAATAAGGTCGCCGTCTACCCAGGCTACGTCTGCGCGGTGGTCGCCTCCATCCTACTGGGCCGCCCGGTGAAGTGGGTGGAAACCCGGACCGAAAACCTCACCTCCACCTCCTTTGCCCGGGACTATCACATGACGGTGGAGCTGGGGGCCGGCCGCGACGGCCGGGTCCAGGCCCTGCGGGTGAAGACGGTGGCCGACCACGGGGCCTTTGACGCCTCGGCCAACCCGAGCAAGTGGCCGGCCGGCCTTTTCAACGTCTGCACCGGGTCCTACGACTTTCCGACCGCCTTTGTGGAGGTGGACGCCGTCTATACCAACAAAGCCCCGGGGGGAATCTCCTACCGGTGCTCCTTCCGGGTGACCGAGGCCTCTTACCTTATCGAGCGGGCCATGGACATCCTGGCCGCCGAGCTTAAAATGGACCCGGCGGAGCTCCGGCGCAAAAACTTCATACCCCCCGAGAAGTTCCCGTACACCTCGGCCCTGGGCTGGACCTACGACAGCGGCAACTACGCCGCCGCCCTGGACAAGGCCTTAAAGCTCATCGGCTATGAGGAGCTCCGGCGGGAGCAGGCCGACCGCCGGCAGCGGGGCGAGCTTATGGGCATCGGCATCTCCTCGTACACCGAAATCGTCGGGGCCGGCCCGAGTCACCTCTTCGACATCGCCGGCATCAAGATGTTTGACAGTTGCGAGATCCGGGTTCATCCCACGGGCAAGGCCATCGCCCGCTTCGGCACCCGCCACCAGGGGCAGGGCCATGAAACCACCTTTGCACAAATCGTCGCCCACGAGCTGGGCCTTGCCGTCGAGGATGTGATGGTGGAGGAAGGGGATACTGACACCGCCCCCTACGGGCTGGGGACGTACGCCAGCCGGTCCACCCCGACGGCCGGGGCCGCGGCCGCCCTCTGCGCCCGGCGGATCCGGGAGAAGGCCCGCAAGATCGCCGCCCACCTGCTGGAGGCCGCCGAGGAGGACGTGGTTTGGGAGAACCGCCGGTTCCAGGTTCGGGGCGCGCCCGAACGGTCGGTCTCCATGGCCGACGTGGCCCTAGCGGCCTACACGAACCTGCCGCCGGGGCTGGAGCCCGGCCTGGAGGCCGTATACTATTATGACCCGCCGAACCTGACCTTCCCCTTCGGGACCTACGTCTGCGTGGTGGACATCGACAAGGGCACCGGTGAGGTGCACGTGCGCCGCTTCGTGGCCGTGGACGACTGCGGTAACGTTATAAACCCGATGGTGGTCGAGGGTCAGATTCACGGCGGCCTGACGGAGGGGTTCGCCATCGCCTTCATGCAGGAGATCGCCTACGACCGGGACGGAAACTGCCTTTCGTCCAACTTCACCGAGTACCTGGTGCCCACGGCGGTGGAAACGCCCCGCTGGGAGCTGGAGCGGACGGTCACCCCCTCCCCCCACCATCCGCTGGGGGCCAAGGGGGTGGGCGAATCGGCCAACGTGGGCTCCCCGGCGGCCTTTGTCAACGCCGTGGTGGACGCCTTGTCGCCCCTCGGGGTGCGCCACATCGACATGCCGATAACCCCCTGGAAGGTGTGGCGGATCCTGCGGGAACACGGGGTAACCGAGTAGGCCGATGGGCTGGCGGCTGGCCGGGGGCGTGCGGCTGGACGAGGTGGTCCGGGAGCTGGAGGCCCGGGGTGAGGCTTTCGCGGTGGCCACCGTGGTCCGGCGGCGGCCTCCGGCCTCGGCCCGGCCGGGGGACCGGGCGGTCATCACCGCCGGCGGCCGGGTCTATGGCTGGGTCGGGGGCGGCTGCGCCCACGACCTGGTGGTCCGAGCCGCGGCCGAGGCAATTCGCACCGGTCAGCCTCAGCTTCTCCGGCTCGGGGGCTCCGGCGAAGACGAGGGGGTGGTGGCCGCCCCGATGGCCTGCCCCAGCCAGGGGGAGCTGGAGGTGTTCGTCGAGCCCTGGCTTCGGGAGCCCAGGCTCGTGGTGTTTGGGGCGTCGGTGGTGGCTCGGACTTTGGCCGACCTCGGCCGAGCCCTGGGCTACGAGGTGGTGGCCATCGGACCGGAGGAACTAGGGCAGCTTCCGGGGTTCGGGCCTACCGACGAGCTTTACATCGTGGTGGCCACCATGGGCCACTACGACGAGGACGCCCTCGATGCGGCCCTGCGGCTGCCGGCCCGGTATGTCGGCCTGGTGGCCAGCCGCCGGCGGGCCGAGGCGGTTCGGGCGGAGCTGGCCCGACGGGGGTGGTCGGCCGCCGACCTGGGGCGGATTCAGGCCCCGGCCGGCCTCGACCTGGGGGCGGCCACCCAGGAGGAAGTGGCCCTGGCGGTGATGGCCGAAATCACCCGCCTCCGGCGGACCGGGCCTCAGCCGGAGCCGGCCGAGGTGTTGCAAGGGCTGACGGCCCGGGACCCCGTTTGCGGGATGGAGGTGGACCTCAGGACGGCCCGCCACCGGGCCGAATGGGGCGGCCGGACCCTCTATTTCTGCTGCGCCCACTGCCGACAAGCCTTCCTGGCGAACCCGGCCGCCTACTCGGTTGATACCTAGTGCCGACCCAGGCCGCGCACGGCCGAGAAAACGAGAATCAGCCCGAGCAAAAGTTTAATCGCGGAACCGGGTGCCGTTGCCGCCAGCAGCCCGCCCGCCGAAGCCCCCAATACCGAACCCAGGCCCATGGGCAGAATAACCTGCCCCCATTCGGCCCGCAACTCGACTTTGCCCGTTCGCACCCAGCGACCAATACCCACAAGCACCGTAGGCAGGCTGATGAGGACGGCCCCGGTCCCGGCCGCCTTAACGGGCATGCCGTAGATAAAGACCAGCGTCGGAATGATCAGCTCGCCCCCCGCAACCCCAAGCAGGCTGCTCACCAGGCCGATGGCTACCCCCGCGGCCAGTCCGCTGAGGAGCACGGCCGCCGGTTCGGCTACCGGCGCGGCCCAGCCCAGGGGAATAAACGCCTCGGCGACAAGCAAAGCCCCAATGGCAAATAGAAGGGCCGCCACCAACCGGGTGAACTGCCGGGCCGGCAACCGGAGGGCAACGGCCGGGCCTAAATAGGCCCCAACCAAGGCCCCGGCCAGGAGGCCGACAATGGCCGGGGCATAGGGGGCCACGGGCTCCAGCGAAAGGGTCTGAGAACGGACGACGACGGCCGCCCCGAGGGTGAAGGCGCTAACCACCAGGTTGACCGGCACGGCCCGGCGCAACGGATAATTCACGAGCCGAATCAGGGCCGGCAGTCGGAATTCGGCGCCCCCGAGACCGATAAGGCCCCCGAGGATGCCCACTGCCAGGCCGACCCCAAGGGAGAGGGCTGCCCGCCGGCCGCCGCGGATTCGGACCGGAACCCTCACGCCGGCACCTGCTCCCGGCCGAAAAGGAGCCGGGCGCCGAGCACGACGCCCAGGGCCATCAGCACCAGCAGGACCGAGAGGGCCAGCGCCCGGCTCACGCTCGACTCCATCGCGGTGTACACCGCAAGGGTTAGCGTCTGGGTCCGGCCCGGAAAGTTGCCGGCAAACATCAGGGTGGCCCCGAATTCAGCGGCGGCCCGGGTTCCGCACAGCAGCAGGCCGGAGAGCATGCCGGGGAGCGCAATGGGCACCGTCACGTGCCAGAACGCCTGCCACGGGGTCGCTCCGTCCACCGCGGCCGCCTCCTCCGCTTCCCGGGACACTGCCCGGAAGCCGAGGGCCGCCGCCCGGATGTAGAACGGGGCCCCGACGAAGAACTGGGCCATGACCACCGCCGCTGTGGTGAACGGCAGGGCCAACCCGAGCTGATCCAGGAGCGGACCGAAAAGGCCCCGCCGCCCGAAAGCCATCAAAAGCCCAACCCCGGCAATGACCGGCGGCAGGGCCACCGGAAGTTCCACCAGGGTCTCGACCACCGCCTTGCCCCGAAACTCCCGCCGGGCCAGCAGGTAGGCTATGGGCGTTCCGGCGGCCAGGGCGGCCCCCACCACGACCAGGGTCGTAAAGGCCGTAAGGCCCAGGGCCGCAAGCACCGGGGGTTCGCCCAGGGCCCCAAAGGTCTCGAAGCTGAGCCCGGACCAGAGTATGGCCGCGACCGGCAAGGCCAGGTAAAGGAGGGCCAGCAACCCCAGACCGAGGGGGAGGGCCTCCACGAGCCGCCCTCCCGGCCGCGAGAGGGGCTTGGGTGAACGTTTAACATTGCCGGCCATACGCCTAAAGCCCCCTAACGCACCGGCTTGAAGCCCCACCGCGCCAGGATCTGCTGGCCCTCGGCCGAAAGCACGAACTCGATAAAGGCCGCGGCCCCGGTGGGATTGGGCGCATTTTTCACCACGGCAATGTAGTAGTCGGCCACCACGTTAAACTCCGCCGGGATCTCGATTACCTTAACCCGGTCCCTGAGCTCAGGGGTGATGTCGCTCCGGTAAACGAAGGTGGCATCGGCCTCGCCCAGCACCACCTTGGCCAGGGACGCCCGAACGTTCGGCTCTTCGGAGACTACGTTTTTAACCACCCGGTCGGCAAAGTCAGGCCCGTAAGCGGGGTCCTGACTAGCATTCTGCAGAATCTGCCGGGTGTAGCCCCCAATGGGCACCTCCCGGCCGGCCACCACCAGCCGGAGGCCCGGCCGAACCAGGTCCTTAAGGGCCGCAACTCCGGCCGGATTCGAAGTCGGGACGACGATTACCGGCTCGTTCCGGACAAACACTTGCGGCTCGCCCGCGATGGTCCCCTCCTGCTGGGCAAGCCGCATATTACGCTCATCGGCCGAGGCAAAAACGTCGGCCCTGGCGCCCTGGGCCAGCTGGGTGCGCAGGGTGGAGGAGGCCGCAAAGTTAAAGCTGAAGGTGAGGCCGGGGTACCTGCCCTGAAGGGTCTGGCCTATCTCTTTGAAGGCATCGGTTAACGAAGAAGCCGCAAAAACCACCACCTCGCCCCGCGGCTCGGGGCGCTCCGGGGCCGACACCGGGACCGGGGCGCCGGTCGTCCCCCCACAGCCGAGCAGGAGGGTCCCCAGGACTAGCACCGAGAAAAGGAGGCCGAACATTCATCCCTCCTCCGGTCAAGCTGCGCTTGGAAGCTGGGCAACAACCGCCCCGGTCCGGCCGACGTCGTAGCCCGGAAGGGCCCCCAGCTCGGCGCGGAACGCCCGGGTCTGGAGCACGTCCAGCAGGGCGGCCACCGCCGGGTGGTCCAGCAGGTCCGTCGGAATCACCAGGTCAAACCTGGCTTCGGCCAGGGGGATGAAGTCGAGGCCCAGGGCCCGGGCAGCCGCCCGCAGGGTTACCCCCACGTCGGCCCCACCGCCGGCCACCAGCCGGGCCACCCCCAGGTGACTGCCCACCACGAGGTTGTAGCCGTTAATGCGGCCGGGGTCGATGCCGGCTCGAACCAGAAGCTCATCCAGGAGGGCCCGGCTCCCCGAGCCGGGCTCCCGGTTGACGATCCGCACGTCGGGCCGGGCCAGGTCGGCCGCGCCCTTTATCCCTTTGGGGTTCCCCGGGCGAACGGCGAGACCCAGCTCCCAGGCCGCAAAGGCAACCACCAGCCCCCCGATTTTGCCCAGGGTTTGGCGGGCCTGCCAGAGGTTATAGTCCCGGCCATCGGGGTCGGGCAGGTGGGATCCGGCCACGTGGGCCTGCCCCCGGGCAAGGCAGGCCAGGGCGGCCCCGCTGGGGGCCCCGAGCCAGCGGAGGCCCACATCGGGGTTAACCCGCTCGACGTGGGCGGTCAGGATACTCAGGGCCGGGTCGCAGCCTAAGATAAGGGCGGTTCGCTCCAGTTTCGCCCGGGGAACCCCCAGCTCGAGGGTCTGCTGGCCGGCGAGGAGGCCGTCGGCGGGGACGAACCCCTCCTGAAGCCCTCGGCCTTCCCCCAGCGGGTGGCCCACCCAGCGGCCCCGGACGCTGGCCAGCAGAAGCCGAGTCGGACCTGGACCGGCCCTGTCTGCCAGTTCCACGGCGGAAGCCAGGACCGCATCCGCCGGTACGAAAAGGTCCTCGACCCGGCAGCCCAAAGCCTGGGCCAGGCGGAGGGCCACGGCGGTGTTGGGGAGATAGCGGCCGGCCTCGATGGCACTTAGGGCCTGGCGGGTGATGCCGGCCCGTCGGGCCAGCTCGGCCTGGGAGATTCCCCTGGCCAGCCGGACGGCCCGGACGCGGCTGTGGACCTTCACCTTAGCTTGGACCATCGGACGCCTCCCCATTTGGCTGGTCAAGTATATATGACAATCTGTCAATTTTCCAAGACAACCGTGTGGTGGCGGCGGGTCGGTCGCTTTCCGGCGGCGGGTAATCGGGGAGGTAGGGGCAGATGCCCGGGAGACCAGGTCGCCCACCGGTAACGGTTGCAGGCGGGCCGCCTTATGGTATAATGCCGGCAAGTCGCCCATTTTCGGGCAGGCGGAGGGAAGAGACAGTGGTCTGACCGGCGGGGTCAAGCGGGGCGGAGCCGGCTGGTTCCGCGGCCGGCCCTGGTTTTGCTTCTGGGCCTGGCGGCCTCGACGGCGGCCTGTGGGTCGGCGCCGCCGGTCGGCTACATGTGGGCCTGGGGTTACACTGGGACCCTGGCGGCCCCGTGGCTGCCAGGTGTAATGCGACAGCGCCGGGCCAGGTTGCTGGTCTGACCGGCGTGGTGGCCGTGGCGGGCGGATACCAGCGCAACCTGGCCCTCCGGTCAGACGGCACCGTATGGCAGTGGGGGTATATTCTAGGCGGCCCCCTGGTCATGCCCACACCCACCCAGGTCTCCGGTTTGAGCGGGGTGGTCGCCATTAGCGCTAACTAGGGGCATGGCCTGGCCCTCGGCAATGACGGCACAGTCTGGGCCTGGGGAGACAATACCCAGGGCCAGCTTGGGCTTTCTTCCGGGGCCCAGTGGACCCCCGTGCAGGTGACCGGTTTAGGCGGGGTGGTAGCCGTCTGGGCCGGACCGACCCACAGCCTGGCGGTCAGGAACGACGGCACCGTCTGGGGCTGGGGGAACAACGCCCAGAAGCAACTGGGCCAGAGCACGGGCCTTCAGTACAGCACCCCCGTACAGGTTCCCGGCCTCAGCAACATTATTGCGGTTTCGGGCGGCGCTTGGCACAGTGGATTCGGGCCCGGTGGGCGGGCCCACCCGGCCGCCCATGGCGACCCCAACCCCGGTGCTTATGACCCCCGGCCCCCGCGAAGGACCTACACGGCCGCCGACAGCGAACCCCACGCCCGGGCCGACGGAAACCCGACGCCAACGCCCACCGAAACGCCGACTCCGGTCCCTACCAGCACCCCGACGGCCATGCCCACACCCACCCCGCAGCAGGGGAGCGGGCAACTATGCATCCGGAAATTCGCCGACCTCAACGGCAACGGGACCCGCGACTCCGGCGGGCCGTGGCTTTCCGGCTGGACCTTTAGCCTTAGCCCTTCACCCCCGGCCCAGGTGACACCCTTCCGGCCCCCGCAACCTACACCGTCACCGAGCAGGTCCAGGCCGGCTGGACGCCCACCACCCCCCAGCAGCGGTCGGTGAACCTCCAGCCGGGCCAGACCCAGGTGGTTACGTTTGGCAACCGCCGTTAAGCCCGGTGGGGAAGTCAGGGGCGGCAGCGGCGGGCCGCCGCCCAGACGCAGCCTAACCCCACCAGAGTGTACGTCAGGCAAAAGACCAGCCACGGGCCGGGCGTGCCCACCCTCACGCCTTCGATGGGCCACTCCGGCCACCAGAGGGAGAGGCCGCTTACCCAGGCGACCTCGGTCAAGGCGGCCGCCGAAACCGGGTGAAGGCCGGCCAGGGTAATCAATACTGCCAGGACCCACTGAAGGCGGCCAAGCCCGTCGGGGGCGCCCCCGGTGAAGCCCACCAGCAGGAACAAGGCGCCGAACACCACCGGGGCCACCACCAGCCCCAGGAAAACCAAAGCCTGCGCGATGATGGTCGCCAGGATGCTGCTGCCCACCAGCGTCGAGGCCAGCAGACCGACGCCGCACAGGGCGGCGGCCAGGGCGGCCAGAATGGCCGTCGCCACCAGCACCTCCTCGGCCGCCACCGCCCCCATCAGAAAGGAGAGGCTCAGCAAGGGCAGGGCGGCCAGCAGGAAGAGGCCCACCAGACCGAGGCCGGCCGCAAATTTCCCCCGGACGATCCGTCCGGGTCCCAGGGGCGTGGTGAGCAGCAGGTCGAACGTCTGACGCTCCCGCTCCCCGGCAATGGAGCCGGCCACCAGGCCGGGCACAAACAGGCAGAGCCAGGCAACCTGAAGGGAAAAGATCGTGGCCAGCATCACCTTGCCCACCGGCAGGAACGTAGAACCCGACTGCTGGCTGATTTCGTGCATCGCCGCATAGGCCAGCCAGGCACCCAGGGCCACAACGCCCAGGTAAGTTACCAGGATGACGTAGGTCCGCCGGTGTCGGAACCGGCGTCGCACCTCCAGGTCGAATATCGGGTTTGCCACCGCCGGTAATATTATCGTGAAAGTTGCTGAGTAGCCCGACCAAGCCGCCCAGGATCCTGCTGATAACCGGCCGGCCCGGCTGCGGCAAAACCACCCTGGTGGCCGAGGCCGCGGCGGCGGTCGGCGGTCGGGCCGGGGGCTTCTACACCCGGGAGGTCCGGGCGGGCGGGCAGCGGGTCGGGTTCGAGGTAGTAACCCTCGACGGCCGGCGGGGCCGGCTCGCCCACGTGGAGGTCAAGGGTCCGCATCGGGTGGGCAAGTACGGGGTGGATCCGGAGTCTTTCGAGGCCGTCGGGGTCGACGCCCTGGAGCGGGCCGTCCAGGAGAAGGAGCTTATCGTTATAGACGAGCTGGGCAAAATGGAGCTCTTCTCCGCCCGCTTCCGCCGGGCCGTCGAGGCGGCCGTGAAGTCCGGTAAGCCGGTCCTGGCCACCGTAATGCTGACCTCCCACCCCTGGGCCGACGGGCTTAAGGCGCATCCTGAAGCCCGGTTGATCTTCCTTACGCCCGAAAATCGGGCCCAAGTCCGGGCCGAAGTTGTGGCCTGGCTTGGGGCGTGGGGCCTTCTGCCCCGGCCCGAATCTAGCCCCCCGCCCCCTGGGTAACCTGTAGGAAGACCTCTTCAAGTCCCGACGCCCGTTCGGCGAAGCTTACCACCCGCACCCCGGCCTGGACCAGGGCCGCCAGGGCCTCGGCCTGAGCTTCGGGGTCGGCCGGAAGCTCCGCCAGGAGCTCGGCCTGGGCCCCATCCTCGGTCACGACCCCGGTCGGGCCGAACCGCTGGAGCACCTCCAGGGCCGGGGCCGCCGGACCCAGCACCCGAACCAGGACGGCCCGCAGGTTGGTGCCGAAGATGAATTCGTCGACCGGTCCCGCCGCCACCAGCCGGCCCCGGTCGATGACGGCGATGTGGGTGCACATATCGGCCAGCTCGGCCAGGATGTGGGAGCTTATCAGAATCGTCTTGCCCATGGCGCCGAGCTCTTTAAGAAGCTCCCTAAGCTCCACCCTCGCCCGGGGGTCGAGGCCCGAGGCCGGCTCATCCAGCAGCAGCACCTTCGGGTCGTTGATGAGGGCCCGGGCCAGGCCCAGCCGCTGCTTCATGCCCCGGGAAAGGTAGTCAACGTACTCGTTGCGCTTATCGGCCAGGTCCACCAGGGCCAGCAGCTCGTCGATAACCGACCGGCGCCGGGCCTCGGGCATCCCGTAGCAGGCGGCGAAGAAATCCAGGTATTCCCAGACCTTCAGGTCGTTGTAGACCCCGAAGGCATCCGGCATGTAGCCCATTACCTGCCGGACCCCCTGGGCCTCCCGGACCACGTTAAGCCCCCACACATAAGCCTCGCCGGAGGTTGGCGAGATGAGGGTTGCCAGAATCTTAAGGGTGGTGGTCTTGCCGGCCCCGTTGGGGCCGATCAGGCCGCAGATCGCCCCGACCGGAACCGTCAGGTTCAGGTCGTCCACGGCCACAACCCGGCCGTACTGCTTTCGCAAGTTGCGGGTTTCGATGGCCGCTTCCACGCCCTTCCGCCTTCAGCCGTTCACTGCCTTCAACCCGAAGTTTAACCGCTCTATCTGGGCGCCGCCACTTACCCGTATCTGAAGGTATACCCGACCGCCCGGCCCCACATAGCGGGCCGGGTTCTGGACCTCCGTCCGGCCGCTGCGGGGCTGGCCCAGGAAGACCCACTGCCACCGCTCCCAGTCAAAAAGCTGGAGGGTGACCTGCTGGCCGCCAGCCGGCCCACCCTGGTACTCCAGCCACAGGCCCTCCACCCGGGCCCCACCCCTCAGGACCCCGGCGGGGAACTGACAGCGCAGGTAGTAGGTTCCGTCGAGCAGGTTCATGCCGGCGGCCGACCAAGTCACCGGCGGGGCCCGACCATCCCAGACCGTAAGCTCCCGGTAGCAGAAGCCGGCCGGAAGTTCCAGCGTTCCCGGGCCCTCGGTCCGAACGGCCGCCGGCTTTACCCAGGCGGTAAGCCCCTGGGAGACATAGGCCCCATCCAGCTCAAGGGGGAAGGGCCGGTCGGCCGACCAGCCGACGAACCACACCCCGCCCCGGGCCAGGCGGGGGTCGCCAAGCAGGGCGCCCAACGCCCGGCGCCAATCGAGGCTCCGGTCAGCCCCCGGCTGGAACATAGTGAGCTGGTTCAGGGGCTCGGCGGGGGTCGTTGCCAGGTCCACGGTCCGGGACTCGCCCCGACCCATCGCTCCCAGCCGGTAGGCACGGTCGCCCACCACCAGCAGACTCTCGGAAAAGTCGCTGTTCGTCCGGTTCGTAATCCGGGCGCTGACGCGGTTGCCCCGAAGGACCACCTCCGCCTCAAGGCCCACCGGCCCCAGCTCCACCTCCCGGAAGCCGAAGGTCGCCAGGTCCCAGGCGTTGATCACCACGTCCCGAAAGCCCCCCGGCTCGCCGACGTAAATGGGGCGGGCGCCGGCATCGGGGTCAGCCCGGCCGGGAGCCAGCATCCGGGGGAGGGGCCGGCCCGGGACGAACACGTCGTAGCCGCGGCGGGTGGGCGAAAAGACGCTGAAGTAAGCATCGGCGCTGGCATTGCCGTCCGGCCCGACCATGACCACCGTCAGGCTGTTCACCACCACCTGGCCGCCCTTGAACTCATAGGCGATCAGGTAAGCCCCGGCGCTGAAGGCCACCGTGAGCGCGAGGATCGTAAGCCAGGCCCACTCCCGCCGGTCCAGCCGCCAGAGAACCACGTAGGTCAGGGGTCCGACGGCGAGAATATAGGTTAGCAAAAAGCCTCCCAGCAGCAGGGGGGACGGCAGCCTGACGGAGGGGATGTCGGCCACCAGGGTCGCAAACCCCGAATCCCCGGCGGCGGACTCGCCCTGGACCCACCCGCCCGGCTCCAGCACCGCCGACCAGAGGCTGGTCCAGCCCGGAAGCCAGAGGCGGAAGGCTTCGAGGGTGGGATCCAGGGCGAGAAACACGGCCCGGCCCAGGCCGTACTGGCGCTCGACGATAAGGGGCAGCCCGTTCTGCTCCAGGAGCACCAGAGCGCCTTCCGCCGGCTGGCCCGCGCCCACGACGGTAGGGCCGCTCAGCCATAGGGGGGCCCGGGCGAAGGTCTCCAGCGCCGGCAGCTCGCTCAGGACGACGGTTCCGGCCTGGCGGACCGGCGCCAGCTCGGGGAGGCCGTCCAGAACCCGGGCCGTGGCCGGGCCGCCCCCGAAGAGAACCGTTCCCCCCTCTGCCACCCACCGGTCGACGGCCGCCCGCTGGTCGGCCGAAAGGTCCGAGGTGGACACGGCCGCGAAGGCCAGCAGGTCAAAGTGCCGCAGGGCCGCCGCCTTCGGGGGCAGGTCGGCCGGGGAAAGCCGGACGGGAATGAGGCGGCGGTTGCCGCCGGGCCTCAAGAGGCCCAGAAACTCGAAGGAGCGGGGGTCGGCGGTGACGACCCCGACCAGGAGCTCCCCGGGCTGCAGCACCCGCAGCCGGACCGGGGTTTCGGCCAGGGTCTTGTCCCCGGCGGCTACCTTGGCCGTGATGAGCGGGTTCGACCCCGAGATGGGGGCGAACATGAAGATGCGTTTGCGGGAGCCGGCGGGCAGCTCCACCGGGGTGGCCGCAAAGGCGACGGTTCCACCCATGGTGGCCCACTCCAGGCGGACCTCGGCCCGGACCTCATCCCCCTGGTTGGCCAGGCTGATGATGAAGGGAACCCAGTGGCCTGACCGGTAGTAGCCGTCGAACCCGCCGGCGGCCTCAATCCGGACGGTCGGCTCAGCCCCGGCTCCGCCCGGCCCCGCCCCAAGCAACCCGATCAGAAGGGCGGTCGCCAGGATAAGCCTCAGCGGGGTCCCCCAAGGCCGGCGTCCCCAAAGCCCGAGACCCGCTCGACCCAAAAGCCCCTCCCGGCCCCGACCTTAACCCTCAGCGGTCAATGTACTCTTCCCGAACCGGGGAGAAGACGTCGATGATGAGGCACCGCTCGATGGCAGTGGCCTGGTGGGGAACATCTCCGGGGATGAGCCAGGTATCCCCGGGGCCTAGCTCCATCTTGTCTTCGCCCACCTCCATCAGAAGCCGACCGGATACCAGGTAGCCGATCTGCTCGTGGGGGTGGGAATGCCAGGGGACGACCGACCCCGCCTCCATCGTCACCTCCGAAAGGAGGGTCCGCTCGCCGTAGTTTAAAGTCCGGCGCACCACCCCCGGCGCCATCTCCACCGGTTTGGCCTCGGTCCAGCGCTTAAGAGCCATCGCCAGCCTCCTCAATCTTTTCTACCACCTTAGCCGCCGCCTGGCGCCGGTATTCGGCGTAGGCGGCCGCGACTTCCGGGTATTTAAGTCCTAAGATTTCGGCGGCCAGGAAGGCCGCATTCCGGGCCCCGGCGGTGCCGATGGCCACCGTGGCCACCGGAATCCCCGCCGGCATCTGCACGATGGCCAGGAGGGCGTCCAGGCCCTTAAGGTCCGTTGAGGGAATGGGAACCCCGATCACGGGCAGGGTCGTCCAGGCGGCCAGAACCCCGGGCAGGTGGGCCGCTCCCCCCGCCCCGGCAATGAGCACCTCAATGCCCCTTTCCCGGGCCGTTTCGGCGAACTCCCGCACCCGTTCGGGAGTCCGGTGGGCCGACATCACCCAGGCCTCGTAGGGAATCTTTAATTCCTTAAGGGTATCCAGGGTACCCTGCATGACGGAGAGGTCCGAGCGACTCCCCATCACGACCCCAACCAGGGGTTTCATGCGTTAGCCCCTCCAACGGCGAGTTTTCGAAGTCGGGCCTCGACCTCGGCCCGGTAGGTCCCCAGTTCAGGCCGGGTCAGGGCCTCCTGCAGGATTTTACCGGCCTCGGCCAGCCGGCCGAAGCGAAGCAGGACGTCCGCAAAGTCGATGTAGACCTCCGGCCCGGCACTTCCGGCCCTGAGGGCCCGGCGGAAGTGGGCCAGGGCCGGCCCCTCATCCCCTTCCGCCGCGTACAGGACCCCCAGGGCCCGGTTCACCTCCGGGTCGTCTGGGGCCAGGGCGAAGGCCTGGTCGAAGGCCGCCCTGGCCTCCCTGAGCCGGCCCAGCCGGAGCAGAACTACCCCCCAGTTATGGAAGGCCCGGGCGTCGTTGGGGGCCAGCTGGGTTACGACCGCCCAGGCCGAAGCCGCCTTCTGCAAAAGCCCCGCCCGGGCGCAGGCGTCGGCCAGCTGAACCCAGGCGGCCAGGTCGCCCCGGGACCGCTGGGCCCGGGCCTCCAGCTCGGGGATGGGGCCTTCGGCCGGCGGTACCCGAGCCACCGGCGAGTTGCCCCCCGGGTCAGGGGCTTTCGGACCTTCGGGCGGCCCGGCCGGTTCCTCAGGCCCCACCTCCCGCAGGGCAATATCCCGCCGGAAGTGCATCCCGGCGAACCGGATGCGGCCCACGTTCCGGTAGGCCCTGCGCCGGGCCTCGGCGATGGTCGGCCCCCGGGCTACCACCGTTAGGATGCGGCCGCCGTCGGTAACCAGCCGGTAGCTTCCCTCCGACTTGGCCAGCCGGGTCCCGCCGTGGAAAACCAGGACCCCGTCTTCCAGCGCCTCCAGCCCCTCGATGGGAACGTCCCGGGACGGGACGTCGGGATAGCCGGCCCCGGCGAGGACGACCCCAACGCAGGCCCCGGGTTCCCACTCAAGTTTCAGCCGCCCCAGCCGCCCCTCCAGACAGGCCCCGATTATCTCCACCAGGTCCGACCGGAGCAGGGGCAGGATGACCTGAGCCTCCGGGTCACCAAAGCGAACGTTAAACTCCAGCACCTTCGGGCCCTCGGCAGTGACCATAAGGCCGGCGTACAGGACCCCGACAAAGGGTCGGCCCTCCCGGGCCATCGCCTCCACCGTCGGCCGCAGGATGGTTCGGGTTGCCAGCTCCACCTCGGCCGGGCCGAAGAAGGTGGGCGGGCAGTAGGCCCCCATTCCGCCGGTGTTGGGCCCCCGGTCGCCGTCCAGCAGCCGCTTGTAATCGCAGGCCGGCAGCATCGGGCAGACGGTTTCGCCGTCGCAGAAAGCCAGCAGGCTCACCTCCCGACCCTGCAAGAACTCCTGAATCAGGACCCGCTCCCCGGCCGCCCCGAAAACCCGCTGGACCATTATCCGTTCCAGGGCCCGAAGGGCCTCGGTCCGGTCGGCGGCCACGATGGTGCCCTTGCCCGCGGCCAAGCCGTCGGCCTTCACGACGAAGGGCGGGTCGTGGGCCTCAACGTAGCGGCGGGCCGCCCCAAAGTCGTCGAAATACTCCGCCCGGGGGCAGGGGACGCCGTAGGCGGTCATAAGCCGGTGGGCAAAGACCTTGCTGGCCTCCAGCTCCGCCGCGGCCCGCGTCGGGCCGAAAGCCGGAACACCCGCCGCCTTAAGCTCATCCACCAGCCCGGCGGCCAGCGGCGCCTCCGGTCCGACCACGACCAGCCGGATGCCCTCGGCCGCCGCCAAGTCGGCCAGACCCCGCACGTCGGTGGGACTGACCTCGACGTTGCGGGCGATAAGGGCCGTTCCGCCGTTGCCAGGGGCCACGTAGACCTCTGAAATGCCGGGACTTAAAAGCAGTTTCCAGACAATGGCATGCTCCCGCGCGCCGTTGCCGACTACCAGAACCTTCATGGGGTCTACTCCCACTCGATGGTGGCCGGGGGTTTGCTGGTGATGTCGTAAACCACCCGGGTAACCCCGGGGACCTCGTTGACGATCCGGTTGCTAATCCGGGCCAGAAGCTCCGGGGGCAGCCGGGCCCAGTCGGCGGTCATGGCATCCTCGCTGGTCACCGCCCGGACGGCGACCACGTACCCGTAAGTCCGGTAGTCCCCCATCACCCCGACCGTCCGGACGGGCGTAAGGACCGCAAACCACTGCCAGAGCTCCCGCTCCAGCCCGGCCTGCCGGACCTCCTCCCGGACGATCTCGTCGGCCGCCCGGACCATGGCCACCCGCTCGGGGGTCACCTCCCCAATGATCCGCACGGCGAGGCCCGGACCGGGGAACGGCTGGCGGAACACCACCGACTCGGGCAGGCCCAGGGCCAGACCGACCTCCCGGACCTCATCCTTGAAAAGATACCGGAGGGGCTCCACCAGCCGGAAAGGCAGCCGCTCGGGCAGGCCGCCGACGTTGTGGTGGGTTTTAATTCGGGCAGCCGCCCTGGCGTCGGCGGCGCTCTCGATGACGTCGGGGTAAAGGGTGCCCTGGACCAGAAACTCAAAGGGCCCGGCCCGAGCAGACTCCCGCTCGAAGACCCGAATGAAGGTCTCCCCGATGCGCCGCCGCTTCTCCTCGGGGTCGGTCACCCCGGCCAGGGCGGCGAAAAATTCGGCCGAGGCGTCCACGTGGCGCACGTCCAGCTCCAGGTGCCGCCTAAAGACCTCAAGGGTCTCCGCCACCTCCCCGGACCGCATCAGGCCGGTGTCCACCAGAAGGCACGTGAGCCGCGGGCCCACCGCCCGGTAGACCAGCTCGCAGGCGACGGTCGAATCCACCCCGCCCGATAGGGCGCCCAGGACCCGCGCCGACCCAACTTCGGCCCGGATGCGGGCAACCGTTTCGGCGATAAAGTTGCCAGGGGTCCAGGTGGGGGCACAGCCGCAGACAGCTACGACAAAGTTGCAGATTATCTGCCGACCGAACTCGGAGTGGACCACCTCGGGATGAAACTGCACCCCGTACCTACCCCCCGGCCCGACCATGACCGCGACGGGGGAGTTCTCGCTCCGGGCCACGGCCCGGAAACCCGGCGGCAGCACGGCCACCCGGTCGCCATGGCTCATCCAGACCCGGAAGGTGCGCGGCAGCCCTTCGAAAAGGGGAACGGCCGGGTCCTCCACCTCGAGGCGGGCCGGCCCGTACTCTCGCCGGTCGCCCGGCTCCACCACCCCCCCAAGGGCATGGGCGAGAAGCTGCATGCCGTAACAGATGCCCAGAACGGGCACCCCGAGGTCCAGGACATGCTGGGGCAGTCCCGGGGCCCCGGGCTCGTAAACGCTGGCCGGCCCCCCGGAAAGGATGATTCCCCGGGGCTTCAGCCGGGCAAGCTCGGCCGGGGGGGCGTCATAGGGGAGGATCTCTGAGTAGACCCGGCACTCCCGGACCCGGCGGGCGATGAGCCGACTGTACTGGGAGCCGTAATCGAGGACGACAACAGTATCCACGGTCAACCGAATTATCGGTTAAGCCGGTCGGGCCCGTCAACCGACGGGGCGGCCGCCTTCCGGAGCCGGTCCATAATTGCCCGGCCCAAGCCTACCTCCGGCACCGCTTCCGCGAAGATTATGTCGAGTTTGGCCCGGTCCAGGCGGTGCAGGGCGGCAAAGAGGTTGGCCGCCGCCTCCCGCAGGTCCCCGGCCTCCGACAGCCACGCCACGGCCGCAAAGCCCCCGGGAACCTGATTCGGCCGCCGGAAGAGCAAAAGACCCGCCCGCCGGCCGCCGGGGTCCGGGTAGTTTTGGCCGCTGAAGACCACCAGGGGAGTCCGGGGCGAGTAGTGGCGGCTTAACTGGCCGGGGCTCCGGGGCCGTTCGGCCGGACCGGCGGCGACCCTTACCGGACCGATAACCTTTTCAATATCTTCCACCGCCAGCCCCCCGGGCCTGAGCACCACGGGCGGCTCGGCGGTGATGTCCAGGACCGTCGACTCCACCCCGACCGGGCAGGGTCCCCCATCCAGGATGAGGTCGACCTTGCCGTCCAGCTGGGCCAGGACGTGCTCGGCCCTGGTCGGGCTCAGATACCCGAAGGGGTTGGCGCTGGGGGCGGCGATCGGCCGGCCGGCAGCCCGAATAAGGTTAAGGGCCACCGGGTGGGCCGGCATCCGCACGGCCACGGTGGGCAGGCCGGCCGTCACGATCGCGGGAACCTTTTCGGTCTTGGGCAGGATCAAGGTTAAAGGGCCCGGCCAGAATTTTTCGATAAGGCGGCGGGCGGCTTCGGGAACCTGCGTCGCCAGCTCCCCAAGCTGGACCAGATCGGCGATGTGGACGATGATGGGGTCGAATTCCGGCCGGTTTTTCACCTCGAAGATACGCGCCACCGCCCGCGGATTAAAGGCGTCGGCCCCCAGGCCGTAAACGGTCTCCGTCGGGAAGGCGACCAGCCTGCCCTCGCGCAAGAGCCGGGCGCCCTCGGCGACGGCCTCAGGAGTTGGCGGCAGAATCCGGACCATTTGTTAAATCGGGCGGCAGAAGACGGAGGTAAATACAGCGCCCTTTTCAGTTTACCAGAGTCGCCGAAAAGCCCGAGGGCACGGCAATGCCGTGCCCTCGGCGGCCGGGTCCTTAAACCCTAACCGGGTTGACAGCAGCTGGAGATTTTGTTATCATCCATTCAGCCATGAAACTCTCCGACTGGGCCCGCACGCAGGGGATCAGCTACCTCACCGCCTGGCGGTGGTTCAAGGCGGGCAGGTTCCCCGTTCCCGCCCGGCAGCTCCCCACCGGCACTATCCTGGTTGACGAACCCAACCCAGAGGGCCGCACGGTGCTCTGCCGACCAGAAGGAGGACCTGCGGCGCCAGGTGCAGCGCCTTGAAGCGTTTGCCCGGGAGCAGGGCTGGGCGGACTTCGACGTGGTATCCGAGATCGGTTCCGGGCTGAACGGGAAGCGGAAGACGCTGCTGCGCGTGCTGCGCGACCCCAAGGTGAGCCGGATCGTGGTGGAGCACCGCGACCGGCTGCCCCGGTTCGGGTTCGAGATGGTCGAGGCGGCCCTGGTTGGGGCGGGCAAGCGCGTGGTCGTTGTGGAAGAAGGCGAGGTCACGGACGACCTGGTGCGGGATCTTTTGGAGATCCTCACCTCCGCCTGCGGGCGGCTGTACGGACGCCGGTCGGCGCGGAACCGGGCCAAGAAAGCGCTGGAGGCGATGGGATGCGGGTGAAGCAGGCATTCCGCTTTGAGCTGGACCCCAACCGTGCCGCCCGCGTGGCTCTGGCCAAGCACGTGGGGGCTGCCCGCTTCGCCTACAATTGGGGGTTGGTGCGTTGCCGAGAGGCGCTGGAACAGGGCCGGCCCCTCCCCACCGCAGCCCGGCTCCACAAGGAATGGAACCGCTGGAAGCGCCAGAACGTCCCCTGGTGGGTGGAGGTGTCCAAGTGCGCGCCGCAGGAGGCGTTTAGGGACCTGGAGCGCGCCTTCCGCAACTGGCGGCAGGGCCGGGCGGGAAGGCCCCGCTTCAAGCGGAAGAAGAGCCTGGACGACAACACGGCGCGCTTGACCGGCTCCATCCGGGTGTTCCCCCGCCATGTGCAGCTGCCCCGCATCGGCAAGGTGCGCACCAAGGAGCGGACGGACACGCTTTTGGCGCTGCTGGCGGGACGCAAGGCCCGCGTCCTCTCGGCCACCGTCGCCCGCGAGGCCGACCGGTGGTCCGTGAGCCTGACCTGCGAGGTGGAGCGACCCGATCCTCCGTTGCGGCAGGGGGAGCCAGTGGGCGTGGATCTGGGCCTTGCGTCGTTCCTGGTGCTGTCGGACGGGACGCGGGTGGACGCGCCCAAGCCGCAGGCTCGGGCGCTGCGGCTCTTGCGCCGCCGCTCTCGGCAGCTTTCCCGCAAGCAGAAGGGGTCGAGGAACTACGCCAAGGCGGTCCTGCGCCTGGCCCGGCTGCACCGCCGGGTGCGCCACATCCGCCGGGACTTTTTGCACAAGGCCACCACGTGGCTGGCGAAAGCCAAGCCGGTCATTGTGGTGGAGGACCTGGACGTGCGTGGCCTTGGACGTGGGATGCTCTCACGGTCCGTGGCCGATGCGGGGTGGGGCGCCTTCCGGCGGATGTTGGAGTACAAAGCCCGGTGGTACGGGTCACGGATCATCGTGGCACCACGGGGCTTCCCGTCCACCCGGCGCTGCGCGCGCTGCGGGCAGGTGGGTCCCAGGCTTCCCCTTTCCTACCGGGTCTTCCGCTGCGCGGCGTGCGGGCTGGAGCTGGACCGGGACCGGAATGCGGCGCTGAACTTGCGGTTTTACGGGCTGGCCGTTCTAAGCGGCCCTACCGGGAGTTCCCCGGGAAGTGACGCCTGTGGAGATCCCTCTAGCGGCGGAACGGTTGGCAACAACCGGTCTACGAGCTATGGGTCGTTGAAGCAGGAAGCGGGTAGTGGTCGTCTATTTTCCTTGTGAAATAGACGACGACGAACTGCAGAACGGTGGCAGACCCTTCTTCTCCGCCGCCTCCCTGAGGCCTTACGGGACCGGCTCCTGGCCCGCTTTCTCGCCTAGGCCAGCTCCAGGTTCACCAGAAGGATTAGGTGGCCCTCCTGCCGCTTCAGGGATGCCCTCGAGGCTCCGCACGGGAAGGTGCTTGCGGAAAACCGTCAGCACCTCATCCATAAGCCCTTCCGCCAGCCCAGGGTCCAAGGCTTCAGGATCAAGCTCTAAGAGCATCTCCAGCCGGTTTTCCAAGTCCATGTTCCTAGCCTAGGGCCCTGGGGTCAGAGACCGGTCAGGGCGGCTTTGCTCGGTCAGCCCCGGTCAGCCCCGGAGGGGCTACCTTGCAGGGCAAACAGAGTTGCGCAAGCAAGCGGGGCTGGGCCTGGTGAGGCCCGATACTTTAAGGGAGCTTCCCCCTGGCGTATGCTTAGGAACGTGGAGTTTCTGGTGGAGGACCTGGGCCTTTTGCCCTACTCCCAAGCCTGGGAGTACCAGAAAAAGGTGCACAAGGAGGTGGCGCAGGGCGGGCGTCCTCCCACCCTGCTGCTTTTGGAGCATCCCCGGGTCATCACCCTGGGGAGAAAGGCCACGGGGGAGAACCTCCTTTTTCCCGAAAGCTGGTACCGGGAAAACGGCTTTGAGCTCTACTGGGTGGAGCGGGGTGGGGACGTCACCTACCATGGGCCCGGGCAGCTGGTGGGCTACCCCATCTTTCCCGTGGGCCGGGAGGTGCGCCGCTTCCTTCGGCAGATAGAGGAGGCCATCGTCAAGGTGGCGGCCTCCTATGGCCTAAAGGCCTACCCCACCCCGGGGTACGCGGGGGTTTGGGTGGGGGAGGACAAGCTCTGCGCCATCGGGGTGGCGGTGAAGGAGGCGGTGAGCTTCCACGGCTTTGCCCTCAACGTGAACACCGACTTAAACGATTTCTCCGTCATCATCCCCTGCGGGTTAAAGGGGAAAGGGGTCACCTCCCTGGAACGGCTTTTGGGCCGCAAGGTCCCCATGCCGGAGGTAAAGGAAAGGGTGGTGAAGGCCTTCGCCGAGGTTTTCGGAATGGAACCCCGTGTAAAGGAGGATCATCGTGAAGCCCAAGTTTGAAACCGTGGAGCTCCTTGCTCCCACCGGGGAGGTGGTGGAGCTCAAGGTGGTGAAACACGGCCTTGCCCAGGCCCGGCCCGAGCCTGTGGACCGCCACAAGCCCGCCTGGCTTAAGGCCACCCTGCCCAGGGGGGCCAAGTACCAGGCCTTGAAGGCCACGGTAAACGAGCTCAAGCTCCACACCGTCTGCCAGGAGGCCCTCTGTCCCAACGTGGGGGAGTGCTGGAGCCACGGTACCCTCACGGTGATGATCCTGGGGAGCATCTGCACCCGGGCCTGCAAGTTCTGCGCCGTGGATACGGGGAACCCCAGAGGCATTGTGGACCCGGAGGAGCCCCGTAGGGTGGCCGAGGCCATCGCCCGGCTCAATATCCGCTACGTGGTCCTCACCAGCGTGGACCGGGACGACCTTCCCGATGGCGGGGCGGCCCACTTCGCCGCCACCATCCGGGCCATCAAGGAGAAGGCCCCTGGGGTCTTGGTGGAGGCCCTTACCCCCGACTTCCAGG
>JBHOQU010000104.1:0-6422 GCA_042408785.1 Dehalococcoidia bacterium
GCCGGAGGGGGTGCTGCCGCGCAGCCCTGACAGGAGGGGTTGAGGGCGCAGACGAAGTTGTGGACGCTGCCCCCGAACTGCGCCCGCTCCGGTGGGTTCATATTTTCCCACCAGGCGAAGAAGACGCCGACCTTTGCGCCCGGGACCTGCGGGACCTTGCACCAGGCGGTCCCGGCGTAGCAGTCCATGGCCCAGTTCCAGATGTCCGGGCGGCGGTCGATGAACGCGGCGAGCGTGTCCAGACAGATGTCGTAGTAAGGAATCCCAGCCAGTCGGCAGTACTCGTTTATGTCCGCCCCGGATGGGAACCGCCCGTTGTCCCAGATAAAGCGTTCAATAATCCACCCGGGTGTCCCGTAGGCGTAAATCATGTTAAGAATCTGCGGCCAGTCGATGCCATACTGCCGGAACTCGGGGATGTGCCAGGACGTCCCGTCGAAGTAGCCGCGCTGGCGGGGCCAGTCGCACGAACTTTTGATGCAGTAGCGGTCCCAGCACCCGATGATGTCCAGCCCCTGCGGCGCGCACACGGCGTTGTAGAAGCTCACGGCCACGGTTGCCGGCACGTGCCAGCGGCTGGCCCAGGCCTCGGCGGGATGCGGCGGGTAGCCCGCTCGGGAGACGTTCACCGCCACTGTACCACTCTCCCGTTGACTTGCGGAGCGGCTAAGGCCACCGCCACCCCACCCTGCGGGATGGCCAGCTCGTAATTGAGGACCATCACGGCGCTCGCCCCCAGCGAGGCCAGGAGCGGCAGGGGCGACCGGGCCAGCACGCTTACCACGCCGCCGAGAAGCAGACCGAACAGGGTGGCCGGCAGGTAGCCAGACCGCAGATTTTCCAGCTTCACGGCCACGGCGGCCGGGTCGCCCTCAAGGGCGAACGTCTTGATGGTGAAGTGACTGGGCATGAAGGCCGAAAAGGCGTGGGCCGTCTCGGCCGCCGTGAATATTGAGAGCATCGCCAGGTTGAGAGTCCGGTCGTCGTTCAGCTCCATCACCACGGCCACCTATCTTCCCGGGCGGTATCGGGGAGCCGCTGTACCTTCAGGACGCCCGGCAGGCAGCGCAGGGCGGCCTCCCAACCGGCCGTCGGGGCGGTCACCTCGGCCGTGTAGACCGGCGGGCCTCCCACGGCCGGTCCCGGCGTGGCCCCCTGAAAGAGGGGCTCCAGTTGGGTGAAGGTCCCATACTTGAGGCCCCAGCGGGTCAGGGCCGTGCTAACTGACTGAAGATACGGGCCGGCGACCACCACCTGGTAGCGCGTCTGGACCTGGGGCACAGGACCGCGCGGCACGTAGGCGTCGCAGCCCCGCTGTCGGCTGGCCTCGCGAAGGACCAGGAGCCCGGCCAGGACCGCGGCGGCGACCAGTATGCCCGGGGGCATTCCCCATCACCTCCTTGCCAGCCAGCCGATGGTCGCCGAGCCGCCGTCGGCCCGGACGTAAATTTTCGAGGCATCATCAACGGGTAGGGACACCCCGTTGCCAGGGGCGAGTTCAATGGTCTGAGCCGCGGCGTTGCCGACCATCACCTTCCCCGCAGAGGCGGAGCGGTTCTGAACCAGGACCTCGACGCACGACAGCGACTGCAGAGAGACCGGGGCCGTCTGGCCCGCCGAAAGGGTGAGCTCCCCAACGACGAAATCCGAGCTCAAAAACCACGAGAAGGCCACCGGGGCGGCGACGCTGCCGCAGACCGCGATGGACGTGGCCGTGACCAGGCCGCCCGGTTCCTCCTTCGAGACCCGGAAGAGGTCGAAGCCAGCCACGGGCACAAACCAGACGTCGCCATAGTCCCGCGTCCCGGAGGCCACGGCCCCGTCCCGGACCCTGATGCCCCGTACGGGGATGAAAGGGCCGCCGTTGGAGACCAGGAAGCGGACCAGGGCCGGAGTGCCCGAGCCGCTGATACTCACCAGGACGAAGTCGGCGCCGCACAGCTCCAGGTCAACGCCGGTGTTGACGCCGGCCTCGTTGTTGAAGTGGACGTGAGGCCCGCCGACCTGGGCCACGGGTTCCCTCCTTACATGGCCTCGACGCTGTCCCAGAGCATGGTGACCTGGCCGGGGTTCACCGTGTCGATGGCCAGCTGGATATCACCCACCTCCAGGCCAATGGTCTTGAGGCCCAGGGCCGACCCGGTAATCTTCCGGAGGTCCAGGACGGCGATCCCGTCCAGGCCGTTGGAGAGGCCCACGGTGTTGTTGCCGGCGTTGTCGTACTCCGAGCCAAACGCCCCGATGTAGCTCTTCAGGGTGAAGAACTGCAGCACCTTCCAGGGCACGTCGATAACCCGCGACTGGCCCCGCTTGGGCAGGATCAGGCCGACCCGGCTGATGACGTTATTGGACCGGGCGCCGGTAGCGTCGTAGGCAGCGATGGCGATGCGCCGGACAAACCGGCCGGTCGGGATGTCGTAGCGCTTGGTGTAGCCAGTCCAGGTCGTGTTGAGCTGCTCCCGGGTAGTGCTGTATACCGGCCGGTAGCGCTGAATGGACGCCGGCAATTCACCCTGGACCCGGCTGATGACCACATCCACCCGGGCGGAGTTAATGGTGATGCCGCTTCCCACGGCGGACGCGTCCCGCCAGTAAACGGTGGCGGTAAGCTCGCTTTCCTCCCGCTCGGTGGCCGGGATGACGATCCAGGGCTTGGTAGGAGAGCTCAGCGGGTCGAAGGGGTCGAGGACGTTGTCGCCAAAGTGGAAGGCGAAGCTGAACTCGACCTTCCCCGACGCGCTCGCTCCTAGCGGGTTGGGGAGCTTGAGGCCGTCGCCGTAATCGCAGCGGTTGAGGACGTGGAGGAGAATGAGGTCGTTGATGTCGATGTAGCGGACCGTCGACCCCTTCACGGTAATGCCGCTTATGAGCTTAAACAGGGGGTCGTTGGCGTAGCCAGGTGCTGCCCCGGCGGAGTAGTCGACGGTCACCACGAAATCGATTCCCACGATCTGACCGTCCCGGGGCAGCTTAATGGACGAACTGGCATTGGCCGCAAAGCCGATTACGTCATCTGTCGTGGTAAGGAGCGGATGCAGCATGCTAACCTCCTCTGACTGTTAGAGTCCGCCCACGGCCGAGCTCATCGGACCGGGCGACGAGAGGCTCACCGACCCGCTGGAGCCGGCTGCATTGGTCGACCCAGACGGCACCGCCGGGGCGCTGGGCGCGCCGAGGAACGGCAGCTGAATGCTCGGCAGCGGGATAGAGCCCGACAGACTGAAGCCGGGCACGAAGGCTGAAATGACCTTGGCAACACCCAGCATCAGGCCGCCCCGCAGGAAGTGGCGGCCGATTCGCCGGTCGACCATCCCCACCACCGTGCCCGAGAGCAGGGCGGCAACGGCGGTGGTGGCGGCATCCACCAGCTTGCCCACGGTGTTGTTCGGGGTCGGCAGGGTGGTGATGAACCGCCGGGCGACGGGGGCAACCACCTTGTCGTTGGCCCAGCCGCTCACGGTGAGGCCGACCGCCGTCCACCCGAGGGCGACCAGGTCCTCGCCGAAGAGCTCGGGATTGTCCCTGACGTACCTAGCCATACGGGTAGTATCCTCCTTGCACACTCAAGCGTTCTCGCAGCGCTGCCGCTGCGGCTAAGAGCCAGTCTGGCCTTGCGAGAATCCAGTCGACTGCCCCGGCAAGGTCGGGGTTCTCGACCTTCAAGGCGCCGAGTACCCTGCCGAGGTCGTCGGGAGGGGTGTGGGCAATGAGGCGGGCCAGCTCCGCCGCCTGCGGGTGGGGCTGGGAAAGGAGCCAGTCCGCCGCCTGGGCCGGGGTGAGATTCTCCAGCTGCCGGACGACCCAGGTGGAGATTATGGACATTCGACCGTTCCCTGCCCCCGCAGGAGCCGGATTGGGGGCCTCCTGGGGCGCGCTCGGGGCCGAGGCTCCGGCCGGGGGCAGGCCCGGGGCGCCCGTGCCCGTCTGCCGCAGGAGGGCCGGGGCCAGACCCATGGCGAGACCCTGGCCCACGGCCTTCAAGGTGTCCTGAATCCAGTCTTCAGCCCCCGCGCGCCGGGGGTCCTCTATGAGGCCCGCCTTCCTGAGGAGCTGGAGGGTCTGAATCAGCTCCTGGATGGGGTCTTCTGAGCCGGGATCAAGACCGAATTTGCGCAGGACCAGCCGGTCAGCCGCCTCTGGGTTGCGGGCCTTCAGCCGGGCGAGGGCGTGCATGAACTCGACCCTCAAAACCTGCGAGGGGGTAGGAATCTGGGAGGTCTGCCGCCGACGTCTTTTAAGGAATCCGAACATTCCACGACCAATATGCCGGCTGGAAAGTCCTAAAAACAAGAAAGAGGACAAAGGTCCTCAAAAACCGGACACCTGTCCCCAGGGTTCAGGACATATGTCCTGGAAAAGGGGACAGGTGTCCGGAGGGCACAGGCCATGTGTCCTGAAAAAGCGGACACATGGCCTGTGGATAATCCGGGAAACGGGACATGTGTCCTCAAAAACCGGACACGTGTCCCCTTTTTCGACAATTGTGTAAGGGGATATATAATCAACGTAGAACCGTTGTGCGGTATACATTGGCAGGAAGTGCGGCGAACGCTGGGGCTTACCCAGGCGGAGCTGGCAAGTATCTGCCGCGTAAGTCCGCGAACTATACGCCGTTGGGAATCCCGCAAAAATCACGTATGCCCGTCCCGGTCGGCCGTGGCCCTCTTGGTGCTCTTCTTACAGCATCCCCGGACAGTTCAGATAATGGCCGCGAACGGCCGGACGTGGGATGTCGCCCAACTTCTCGAAAAGCTGGTGGCGGAAGCGAGGCGAATCGGAGCGGAATGAGTGAAGCTGAAAATAGAACTGCCCCTGACCTACGACGCAAAACTTACACCCGAGATGGAAACCCTGCTGACCCACCTGGAGTGCGGCCCCCGCTGTCCCCTGGACGGCTGGCTCCTAAAGATCCACCCCAAGTGTTTGGCCTGCGGCCTGCTGTTGGGCCCGGCCCACGGCCGGGCTGGGATGGACGGCCTGTGCGATTCCTGTCGGAGGTTCAGGTCAACAGCCGCGATGTAGAAAGGAGGTGTAAGGGGGCATTTCTCTTTCGGCTGAAGCCGACAGCCTACTGCGCCCGTCTTCTGTGAAACTGGTCGGGGCCGAGCTGCTGGAGTGGGACCCCGTCGACCGGGCGGTCCGCCTCGATGCCCGGCTGGTCAAGGTCCGCACCGTGAGCCAGGCCAGGGAGGCCGCGGCTGACGGCCTCTACGTGGTGACGCGGGCCTTCGGGGAGATAGACCCGGACGCGGATTCTATCCTGCGCTCTGCCCGAGCCTTCGCGGAGGTAGTCCCGGCCGATCGCTGGGTCGGGCATATCGCCTTCAACGAGCCGAACCACCCCAACCTGCCGACCGGCCGGGACCCGTCCCTCTTCGAAGGCTACCTCGATGCCCTCACCTCGGCCGCGGCCAGGGGGGTGGGGATTCCCTGGGCCACGCCGCCGTTGGTCCCCTACCACCGGGAGGCCGAGTACTGGCAGATCATCCGGGACCGCATCTCGGCATTCAGAGTCGTCTGCTCCCATCACTACTTTAACGACGCCGGCGAGATGCGCGCCCGCCTGTCCGCGGCCAGGGCCTACGCCGAGGCCGCCCGGACTGCAGGACTGGCGCACGTCGTCGACGAGTGCAACCGGCAGGGCCTGGCGACCCTCGAGGACCTGCTGGAGTTCGTGGCGCTCGTTGCCGCCGACGCCGTCGTTGTCTTCGCGATGACGGCCGACCCCAACTGGGCCGCGTACGATCTCGGGGACGGCTGGGAAAGGGTCTTCGCCCTTTCCGGTCCGGGCCAGGGGGCGGATTCCCCGACCGACCCGCCGAGCCTGCCAAACCCGGTCGAAACCAGCCCCGCTTCTCCGCCCATCACCCCGCCCCCTGGCCCGAACCCGTGGGTCCTGGCGGTGGACTCGTCCCGGCCGGCCATGTCCGGTCCGTGGGGGCCGGCGGAGTTCGACAGCCTGGCGGCGCAAAGCGTCGAACTGGTCATCATCGGGGTCTTTCACTACCTGGGCGGCCGGGTAGTCTGGAACGAGTTCGCCCTGCCGACCCTGAGGGCCGCGGCCGAGGCGGGCTTCCTGGTGGGGACCTACTGGGGCATCGGGCCGGGGCTGGAACCCAACACCGTTGTCAGGGCCACAAAAGCCCTGCTGGGGGACCTCTGGCCGCGCCTCTCGGTCGCGGCCGTAGATGCCGAGGTGGAGGGTCTCACGGCCGAGGAGGTGGCCCGCTGGCTCCGGGCCGTGGCCGGCCAGGGACAGATCCCCTGGCTCTACACGTCGCCCGGGTTCTACTCCCGGGCCCTTGCCGGCCTCCGGCCGGCCGACGCGCCCCCGGGGACCCGGCTCTGGGTCGCCCACTGGGGGGCCGAGCCGGGCAGGCCCCTGGGGATACCAGGCTGGCCCGAGCCAGACGGCCACCAGT
>JBHOQU010000105.1:0-3019 GCA_042408785.1 Dehalococcoidia bacterium
CCAGCCTTCGACAAAGACAAAGACCGCCGCCCCAAGGTAAATCAGATACCAGGTAATCCACCGCAGATGCTCCGCCTGGTCCCCAGCCACCGGACCTACCCAGTCCATCGGACCCATCGACTGGGCACACCCGGCAAGCAGGGTGCTCAGAGCCAAAAGACTTGGTCCGATAATTCGGGTCAGCCGCTGTCTGAACAAGCTACCTCTCCCGGTGGTCGGGTTAAGCCCTACCGGCCTAAAGTCCGTGAAGATTCTAACAAACTAAACCGCTCCGATCAACCGGACCGCAGCCCACCCAAGGCTTGAAACCCTTACCGGCCATAGCGCTCCTAAATGGGGGGCTTGCGCCGGTGCCAATCGGTTGCCTGCTGGAAAGCGTAGCCGACCCGCAGCAGCGTGCCTTCGTCGAAGGCCCGGCCGATAAGCTGCATTCCCACCGGCAGGCCGTCGGCGAACCCCGCCGGGACGGAGAGGCCGCAAATCCCGGCGATATTCACCGGGATAGTGCAGATGTCGCTTAAATACATCTGGATGGGGTCCTGGGTTTTCTCCCCCAGTTTGAACGCCACCGTCGGTGAGGTGGGGGTAACCAGGGCGTCGACCCGTTCAAAGGCCCGGTCGAAGTCGGCCCGGATAAGGGTTCTAACCTTCTGGGCCTTAAGGTAGTAGGCGTCGTAGTAGCCGGCCGAGAGGGCGTAGGTGCCCAGCATAATCCGGCGTTTCACTTCCGGCCCGAACCCGTACTGACGGGTCTTCATCATGGCATCCCAGACGTTTTCGGCCTCGAAGTACGAGTAGCCGTATTTTACCCCGTCGTAGCGGGCCAGGTTGGACGAAGCCTCCGAGGGGGCAATGATGTAGTAGCACGGCAGGGCATACCGGGTGTGGGGTAGCGAGACATCCCAGATGATTTCGGCCCCCAGTTCCGCCAGCACCTCGATGGCGGCCATCAGGACCTGCTTAACCTCCGGCTGGATGCCCTCGTAATACTCGGCCGGTACCCCGAGCCGCAGGCCTTTAAGGTCGGGAATCAGAAACCGGGTGTAGTCGGGGACAGGCACGTCGACGGTGGTCGAATCGTTGGGGTCGTAGCCGGCGATAACGTTCATTACCAGGGCGCAGTCTTCCACATCCTTGGTTAGGGGGCCGATCTGGTCTAAGGAGCTGGCGAAGGCGATGAGCCCAAACCGGCTCACCCGTCCGTAAGTGGGCTTAAGGCCGACGACGTTGCAGAGGGCCGCCGGCTGCCGGACGCTCCCGCCGGTGTCGGACCCCAGGGCGTAGATGCACTCGTCTGCCGCCACGGCCGCCGCCGAGCCGCCGCTGCTGCCGCCGGGAACCCGCCCCAGGTCCCAGGGGTTTCGGGTGGGGAAGAAGGCGGAGTTTTCCGTGGAAGAGCCCATGGCGAATTCGTCCATGTTGCCCTTACCCACCAGCACGGCCCCCGCTTCAATCAGCCGGCGGGCGACGGTGGCGTCATAAATGGGAACGAAGTTCTCCAGAATCCGGGAGCCGCAGGTGGTCCGGATACCCCGGGTGACGATGACGTCTTTAAGCTGCATGGGAATGCCGGTGAGGGGCGTGGCCTCGCCCGCCCGGATCCGCCGGTCGGCCTCGGCCGCCTGCTTCAGGGCGAGGTCGGCGGTCACCGTGATAAAGGCCTTAACTTGGTCCTCGACGGCCTCGATCCTTTTGAGGACGCTCTCGGTAAGCTCGACGGCGGTTATCTCGCCTTTTAAGAGGAGCTTGTGGGCCTCGTGGATGGTGAGGCGGTAAAGCTCATTCACGGCCACTGGTGCCTGTCAAGCTGAAGGAGAAAGCGGATGGTTGCCCGGTGCCGGCTTATAACCCCCGGCAGCCGGCGGGTCATCAGGGTGTCGAGCTGCTGGACGTTACGCCCCAGAAGGCCGGCGATTCGCTCCCAGTTGGGCCGCAAAATCAGCACCGGCCGCCCATCGGGGTCCGTCTCGATCCGGACGGTTGCCAGGTTGGTGTCCAGGCCGGGGTCCAGCAGGTAGCGGCTCAGGCGAGGGGCATCGGCATCGCCGGGGCGGAGGGTAAATTCGGCGGTCGACGGGGTGACACCTCGCATTGCCAGGAGGATAAGCAGCATGCCGGCGTCGAAGACCCGCTCCTGCTGGATTCGTCGCCGCTCCGAAGCAAGGAACGCCTCGACCTCGGCGATAAGGGAGTCACTTTCCTTCGACATCGGGCAGCTCCTGCCCTTTAAGTAGGAGCTTGAGCCGGGCAACGAGCTCCTCCTTGGCCTCAGGGGAGAGGTCGGTGGCCCGCAAAACCTTCTCCCGTTCCAGCTGGGCCTGAATAAGCTTTATTGCCTGCTCGATAGTCTCCCGGCGGAGGGGGTTTCGGCCCATGCTCACTCCTCCAGTACCGCCATCACCCGAAAATACGGTCCCTCCCGCCTGGGGGCGTTGGCCAGGACCTCTTCAAGGGAGTAGCTCGGCTCGGGTTCGTCGTCCCGCATCACGTCCTCGAGGGGGAGGATGTGGGCGGTGGGGGGGATTTCGTCGGTATTCAGTTCCTGAAGCACCTGGAAGTGCTCCAGGATATTGGACAGCTGTTCCCGGAGCCGTTCCAGCTCCGCCTCATCCAGCCCTAGCCTGGCCAGCCAGGCAATGTGAAGGACCTCCTCACGGCTGAGGCGCATTGCCGCTTCCCCCTGGCAGGATCCACCTTACGATTCTAGCGGCCCGCCGCGGACCGGCGCAAGGCGGCACGGCCGTGCGCCCATACACCGGGTCGGCTCCCACGCCCTCCTGCCAAAACCCGAAACCCTTGTCTGGCGGGCGGTCAACTTGACAGGCGGGAACTGTGGTATGCTAAATTAAGTTAACAACTCAATAGTGGCTAGGCCCTCATCAAGAGCGGTGGAGGGAGACGGCCCGATGAAGCCCGGCAACCGTCCGGGGTCCGGGCCTGGCCTTCAGGGCAAAGGCCCACTGTCCTGAGGGCGGGCTCAGGGTGCCCGGAAAAGGTGCCAACTCCGGTCCGAGCCCTT
>JBHOQU010000108.1:0-1027 GCA_042408785.1 Dehalococcoidia bacterium
GGGGAGCTTTAAGATGGGGATGTTAGTTGACCCCTTTAACCGGCAGATAACGTATCTTAGGATCTCGGTTACGGACCGGTGCAACTTAAGGTGCCGCTACTGCATGCCGGATATCCACATAAACTTTCTTCCCAGGGACAAAATCCTAAGCTTTGAAGAGATTGAGGCCATCGTCCGGGTGATGGCCCGGCTTGGGGTAAAGAGCCTGAGGCTTACCGGGGGCGAACCCACCGTTCGGACAGGCATTGTTGAGCTGGTAGCCCGCTTAAAGGCCGTTCCGGGCATCGAGGACATTGCCATGACCACCAACGGCATGCTGTTGACAAAGCTTGCCGGGCCCTTGAAGGCGGCCGGTCTTGACCGGATAAACATCAGCCTGGACACCTTAAGGCCCGAGCGGTTTAAGTTCATTACCCAGTTTGGGGACTTTGAAACCGTGTGGGCTGGGATTTTGGCCGCTGAGGAGGCTGGGCTTGAGCCGATAAAGCTCAATGTGGTGGTGATGAAGGGTGTAAATGATGACGAGGTTGTTGAGCTGGCGGCTTTGACTTTAGAGCATCCCTGGCATGTTCGGTTCATTGAGTGGATGCCCTTTGGTGAGGATGGGGCTGAGGTCTACCGGATTGGGTCGATTGAGAATGCCTTTATGCCGTTAAGTCGTGTCAAGGCCCGGCTTGAGGAGGTTTACGGGCCGCTGGAGCCTGCGGATGGGGAGGTAAGGGGTCAGGGTCCTGCCAGGAGCTTTAAAATCCGGGGGGCGAAGGCGACCATTGGGTTTATAAGGCCGATAACCGAGGAGCATTTCTGTGCCCGGTGCAACAAGGTCAGGCTTACGGCTGACGGAAAGCTTAGGCTTTGTCTTTTGACCGACCATGAGGTGGACCTTATGGGGCCCTTAAGGCGGGGCATTGACGAGGCCGGCCTTGAGGCGCTGTTGCGGGCGGCGATTCAGACCAAGCCTGAAAGGCATCTGGTAAACGAGGGCATCATCCCCAACCTAAGAAGGATGATCCAGATTGGCGGCTGA
>JBHOQU010000015.1:0-3285 GCA_042408785.1 Dehalococcoidia bacterium
TTTTAGAGGCCGAGGTAGGCGGAGCGGATGAGCTCGCTTTGCAAAAGCTTAGGGCCGGGGCCTTCCAGGACCACCCGCCCCGTCTGCAGCACATAGCCGTAGTCGGCAAGCTCCAGGGCTTCGGCCAGGTTCTGCTCCACCAAAAGCACCGTCGTCCCCTGCCGCTTGATTTCGGCCACGGCATAAAAGATCCGGTCCACCAGCTTCGGCGAAAGTCCCAGGGACGGCTCATCCAGCATCAAAAGCTTCGGGCCAAGCATCAACCCCCGGCCGATGGCCAGCATCTGCTGCTCACCGCCGCTTAAGGTTCCTGCCTGCTGATGCCGCCGCTCGTAAAGGACGGGAAAGAGCCCAAAAACACGCTCTAGGTTTTTGCGCCTTTCGGCCACATCCCGCCGAAGATACGCCCCAAGGTAAAGGTTATCCAGCACCGAAAGCCGCCCGAAAATCCGGCGCCCCTCCGGAACGTGCGCAATGCCCAGGGCCGCAACCTCATGGGGCTTTAGCCCGTCGATGCGCCGCCCGTCAAACCAGACCTGTCCGGCCTCGGGCCGCAAAAGCCCGGAAATCACCCTTAAAGTGGTGCTTTTGCCCGCCCCATTAGCGCCCACCAGGGCCACCACCTGCCCGGCCCCAACCTCAAGGCTCAGGCCGAAGAGGGCCAAGCTTCCCTCATAGCCCGCCCAGACTTCCGAAACCCGCAGCATAGCGCTCCCCAAGGTAGGCCTTTATCACCTCCGGGTTCTTGATGACTTCCTGGGGCCTGCCCTCGGCAATCTTTACCCCAAAATCTAAAACCACCACCCGGTCCGAAAGGGGCATCAAGACCTCCATCACATGCTCCACCATCACCACCGTAACCTTAAGCTCACTTTTAAGCTTTCGGACCAGCTCGACGGCCTCCTGCCGCTCCTTAGGGTTGAGGCCGGCCATGACCTCATCCAGAAGCAGAAGTTTCGGGCCCGTGGCCAGGGCCCGGGCAAGTTCGACCCGCTTCTTGACGGCAATCGGCAGCCCGTCCACCAGCTCCCCAGCCCAAGGCCCCAGGCCCGTAAGGTCCAAAATCTGACGGCTCAGTTCGGCCGCCGCGGGCTTTGGCCGGCGCAAAAGGGCCCCGACCAGCACGTTTTCAAAGACAGTAAGCCCCCGAAAGACCCTTACCAGCTGGAAGGTCCGGGCAATCCCCGCCCGGCAGATTCTATCGGGCGGCCAGCCAGTTATGTCATTGCCTTCAAAAAGGATTTTGCCCGAATCGGGCCTTAAAAACCCCGTAATCAGGTTAAAGAGGGTGGTTTTGCCCGCCCCGTTGGGGCCGATAAGGCCCAGGACCTCCCCGGAATGGACCTCAAAGCTCACCTCCCGGTTGGCCCACAGCCCCCCAAACCGCTTGGAGACCCCCTCGAGCTCAAGGAGCGGCCCGGCCAACTTTTGCCTCCCGAGTTTTGGGCGCTCTTAAGCCCTTAAACCAGGCCACCAGGCCCTGGGGCTGAAGGACCGAAATCACCATCACCAAAAGCCCGTAGATGGCCACGTCCAGGGCCCGGCCGGTGCCCCCGAGGAGCACCCGGGTCCCCTCCGAAAGGGTTATCAAAATCACCGCGCCGACGATGGGCCCGGCCACGGTCCCGACACCCCCCAAAACGGCCACCAGCACCACCAGCAGCGAAATCGAAAAAGCAAAGACGCTGGTCGGGTCGATGTAAAGCACATACATGGCATAAAAGGAGCCGCCTAAGGAGGTTATGGCGGCCGTCATGGCGTAGGCGATGAGCTTGTAGCGGGTGATGTCGATGCCTAAGGCCCTGGCGGCATCCTGGTCGGCCCGAATCGCCCGGAAATAGTAGCCTAGGCGGCTGCGGCCGAGCCAGAGGTTGAGCAAAACCACCAAAGCAAGCATTGCCAAGGCGATGTAATAATAGGGTGCCTTTGAGCGGTGAAACTGCAGGTTTACAAAGCTTTCCGGGAGGATGGGGACGTAAATGCCCACGGCGCCCCCCACAAACTCCCAGTTGGTGAAGATGGTGGCCACCACCTCATTCAAGGCGATGGTGGCGATGGCAAAGTAATGGCCCCTTACCCGAAAGCACGGGTAGCCCAAAATCAAGGAGATAATGACGGCGTTTAGGGCGCCTAAGGCCATGCCGGCCCAGGGGCTTAGGTTTAAATCCCGCAAAAGCACCGCCGTGGTGTAGGCGCCGATGCCGAAGTAGGTGGCATCGCCTAAGGAGACCTGGCCGGCGTAGCCGCCGATGATATTCCAGGCCAGGCCCATCATGGCGTAAATGAAAATCAAAATCATGACGTGCTGCGGATAAGGCAGGTCGACGGCCAGGGGGAAGACAACCAGGCCCAAAAGCAAAAGCCCCAGGCCCAAAGGCCTTACCATCGCCCAAAGAGCCCCTGCGGCCTGATGAGGATGACGGCCAGGTAAACCAGGTAGACCACCACCATCTTAAAGGCCGGGGAGAAAAAGCCGGCCACCACCTGGACCAGGCCGATGATAAGCCCCCCAATGAGGGCCCCGGTGACGCTGCCGAAGCCGCCTAAGGCCACCACCACGTAGGAGGTCAGGGCGAAAACAGCCCCCACCTCCGGGTAGATGTAGTAAAACATGGCCAGCAGGGCCCCGGCAATACCCACGCAGCCGGCCCCGATGCCCCAGGCTAAGGTGAACATCTTCTCGGTGTCGATGCCCATCAGGGCGGCCGTCTGGCGGTCTTCCGAGGTGGCCTGGAGGGCCCGGCCCAGTTCCGTCCGGTAAATCAGGAGGTAGACGGCTGCGGTGGCCGCCACCGCCCCCAGGGCGGCCGCCACCTGCGGCAGGCCAAAGAAGACCCCGAAGAGCTCGATGCGGCCCCCGAGCAGGGGTTCGGTAACCGAGCGGAAGTTGGGGCCCCAGAAGAACTGGGCCAGGCTCTTTAAAAAGACCGAAAGGCCGAAGGTGCAGAAGATCTGGGCCAGCATGGGGGCATTAAGGATGTGCCTGACCAGCAGCTTGTGGGTAAGAACCCCGACCAGAAAAAGCAGGGGGCCGCAGGCCAGGGCCGAAAATATCGGGTCGACGCCGAAGAGGGCGTAAAGCCAGAAGGCCGTAAACATGGCCAGCATTAAAAACTCCCCGTGGGCGAAGTTGACAATGTCCATGACCCCGAAGATGAGGGTGAGGCCCACGGAGATGAGGGCGAAGACGAAGCCGATTAACAGGCCGCTTACTACGACCTGAATTAAAATCTCGGCCGTCATCTAAAGCTTACTGACGCTGGGCCCACCGGGGCATCGGCCAGA
>JBHOQU010000020.1:0-10067 GCA_042408785.1 Dehalococcoidia bacterium
AGGTGCCCACCGCCCGCCAGGCCCTGTCCCGGGGGATGCTGCCGGCCGCCCGGGACGCTTCCCCACCGGGCGAACCCTGAGGCTTCCACCCGCAGCCGGGGCGCCCGTGCCGGCGCAGCTTCCGGATCGGCGGGGGCCGCGGCCGTGCGGGCCGCGAGCTAACCGGAGCCCCTACGCCCCGATTTGACAGGCTAAAAACGGGGTTACTAAACTGGGGTTGGGATGGAGTTGGTCGGCGAGGAACACCGCGCAATCCGGCGGCTGGTGCGGGAGTTTGCCGAGCGGGAGGTCAGGCCCGTAAGCCGGGGGCTGGACGAGACCGGCCGTTTCCCCCTGGAGCTGGTGGGACGCCTGGGGGAGCTGGGCCTGCTGGGCCTCACCATCTCCGAAGCCTACGGCGGGTCCGGGGGCGACACCCTCAGCCTGGCCATCGTTATCGAGGAGCTGGCCCGGGTCGACTCCAGCCTGGCCGTAACCGTTTCGGCCGGGGTTACCCTGGCCGGGGCCCCCATTAACATGTTCGGAAACGAGGAGCAAAAGCGCCGCTGGCTGCCGCCCCTCTGCGCCGGGCGGATGCTGGGAGCCTTCGCTCTCACCGAGCCCGAAGCCGGCTCGGACGCCGGCGCCGTCCGGACCCGGGCCGTCCTGGAGGGGGACCGCTGGGTGATAAACGGCACCAAGGCTTTCATCACCAACTCCGGAACCCCCATCACCGGGTTCCTGGTGGCCACTGTGGTCACGGGGGAAAGGGACGGCCGCCGGGAAATCAGCAACATCATCGTCCCGAGGGATGCTCCCGGCCTGCGGGTGGGCCCGCCCTATAAAAAGCTGGGGTGGCGGGCCTCGGATACCCACGAGGTGGTCTTCGACAACTGTGTCGTCCCCACGGAGAACCTCCTGGGTCGGCGGGGCGCGGGCTTCAAGCAGGCGCTAATCACCCTGGACGGCGGCCGCATCGGCATCGCCGCAATGTCGGTGGGCCTGGCCCAGGCCTGCCTGGAGGCTTCTTTGGAGTACGCTCAGGGCCGGCGTCAGTTCGGGCGGCCCATCTACGAGTTCCAGGCCGTCCAGTTCAGGCTGGTGGACCTGGCCGTGGGCCTGGAGGCCGCCCGGCTTTTAACCTACAAGGCGGCCTACCTTAAGGACCGGGGCGAGCCCTACACCACGGCGGCGGCCATGGCCAAACTCTTCGCCTCGGAGCTGGCCGTCCGGGCGGCCGAGGCGGCCGTCCAGATCCACGGCGGCCTAGGCTTCATCGAGGACGGCCCGGTGGCCCGCCTCTACCGGGACGCCAGAATCCTGACCATCGGCGAGGGTACGTCTGAGGTCCAGCGGCTGGTCATCGGCCGGCGGCTGCCGGCGGAGCTTTCCAGGCTTTCCTGGCTGGAATAGGCGGGATGCCGGCGAAGTTTTTTACCGTCGAGGAGGCCAATGCCCTCCTGCCTGAGATCGAGCCGCTGATGCGGCGGCTCCAGCAGGTCAACCAGGAGCTTTTGGAAGTCCAGGGCCGGATGGCCGCCTGGCAGTGGAAGGTTCGGGGCAACGGCCACCTGGCCCTGACCGACGTGGGGGCCGACACCCGTCGCGCCCGGCGGCTGGCGGAGGAGGTCCGGGCCCTGGTGGGCCGGGTCGAGGCCCTGGGCTGTGAGGTCAAAGACCTGGAGCTGGGGCTGGTGGACTTCCCCGCCCTGCGGAACGGCCGTCCGGTTTACCTCTGCTGGCGGCTTGGGGAGTCCCGGGTGGCCTACTGGCACGAGCTGGACACGGGCTTCGCCGGCCGGCGGCCCATCGACTGGTAGGGATGGGGCTCCTTTCGACCCGCGTCGACCCCAACTCGGCCGAATTCCGGGAAAATAAGGCCTACATGGAGGCCCTGGTGGCCGAGTTGCGGGAGCGCCTGGAAAAGGTCCGGCAGGGCGGGGGGCCGGAGGCGGTGGCCCGCCACCGGAAGCGGGGCAAACTCCTGGCCCGAGAGCGCATCGAACGGCTCATCGACCCCGGGACCGCCTTTCTGGAGCTGAGCCCCCTGGCCGCCTGGGATATGTACGACAATGAGGCCCCCTCGGCCGGCATCATTACCGGGATCGGCGTCGTCCACGGCCGGGAGGTAATGATTGTGGCCAACGATGCCACCGTCAAGGGGGGCTCGTATTTCCCGATGACGGTCAAAAAGCACCTCAGGGCCCAGGAGGTTGCCGAGCAGAACCAGCTCCCCTGCGTCTACCTGGTCGATTCGGGAGGGGCCTATCTGCCCCTCCAGGCGGACGTCTTCCCCGACCGGGACCACTTCGGCCGGATCTTTTACAATCAGGCCCGGATGTCGGCCCAGGGCATCCCCCAGATTGCGGTGGTGATGGGTCCCTGTACTGCCGGCGGAGCGTACGTGCCGGCGATGAGCGACGAGACGGTTATCGTCCGAGGGACGGGAACGGTCTTTCTGGGCGGTCCGCCCCTGGTCAAGGCCGCTACGGGCGAGGAGGTGTCGGCCGAGGAGCTGGGCGGGGCCGACGTCCACTGCCGCATTTCCGGGGTCACCGACCACTACGCCCTGAATGACGAGCATGCCCTGGCCATCACCCGGGAGATCATCGCTAACCTCCCCGGCAAGAAGCCCGACCCGCCCTGGGAAGTGGCCGAGCCGGAGGAGCCCCGCTACGACCCGACCGAGCTCTACGGGGTGGTTCCCCGAGACCTGCGCCGCAGTTTCGACGTCCGGGAGGTCATCGCCCGGATTGTGGACGGGAGCCGGTTTCACGAGTTCAAGCCCCTTTACGGCGAGACCCTGGTCTGCGGGTTTGCCCGGATCTATGGCTACCCGGTGGGGATTCTGGCCAACAACGGGGTGCTCTTTTCCGAGAGCGCCCTTAAAGGGGCCCAGTTTATCGAAATCTGCTGTCAGCGGCGGATTCCCCTGGTCTTTCTGCAGAACATAACCGGATTCATGGTGGGCAAGGAATACGAGAACCGGGGCATTGCCAAGGACGGGGCCAAGATGGTGATGGCCGTGGCCAATGCCCAGGTGCCGAAGTTCACCGTCATCATCGGGGGCTCGTTTGGGGCCGGCAACTATGCCATGTGCGGGCGGGCCTATTCGCCCCGGTTCCTCTGGATGTGGCCGAACGCCCGAATCTCCGTGATGGGCGGCCAGCAGGCGGCCAGTGTGCTGCTGACCATTCGGCTGGAGGCGCTGCGGGCCCAGGGACAGACCATGACGGAGGAGGAACAGCAGGCTTTTATGGCCCCCATCCTGGAGCGCTACGAGTATGAGGGCAGCCCCTACTACAGCACCGCCCGCCTCTGGGATGACGGTATAATCGACCCGGTCGATACCCGGCGGGTGCTGGGCATGGCCCTCTCGGCGGCCCTGAATGCGCCCATTCCGGGACCCGAATTTATGGGGGTTTTCCGGATGTAGCCCTGGGGCCGGGCGCCCGGCGGGACAAAAGCTTACGAGGGCTGGGCATGATGCAGGAGGCAGCACCAACCTACCCGCATCTGGCGGTGGAACGGGACAAGGACGTCCTGTGGGTCTGGATCAACCGGCCGGAGGTGCACAACGCCCTGAACGGGGAGACCATGGACTCCATCCGGCGCTGCATCCAGGATGCGGCGACGATGCCCGACGTGCGGGTGGTGGTCATCGGCGCCCGGGGCCGGACCTTCTGCGCCGGCGCCGACCTTAACTGGATGCAAGCGGCCCTGGGCTGGAGCTTCGAAGAGAACGTGGCCGATGCCCTCCGGCTGGCCGACATGCTGGAGGCGGTGGAAAACTGCCCCAAGCCGGTGGTGGCCCGGGTGAACGGGTCGGCCTTCGCCGGGGGCATCGGCCTGGTTGCGGCCTGCGATATCGCCATCGCGGTCCGGGAGGCCCGCTTCAGCCTGACCGAGGTCCGGCTGGGGATCGTGCCGGCCATCATCTCCCCCTATGTCATCCGCAAGGTGGGCCAGGGCCACGCCCGGGCCCTCTTCATAACCGGGGAGGCTATCGACGCCGAGCGGGCCCGGGAGATCGGCCTGGTCCACAAGGTGGTGGACGCCCAGGAGCTGGACGCCGCCGTCGAAAACGTCATCGGCCACGTCCGCCGGGGCGGCCCCCGGGCGGTGGAGGCCGCCAAGCGGCTGGCCCTGGAGGTCCCCCGAATGGACCCGGCGGCCGTCCGCAGATACACCGCCGAGCTGATCGCCAGCTTGCGGGTGAGCGAGGAGGGCCAGGCCGGAATCCGGGCCTTCCTGGAGCGCCGTCTGCCGCCCTGGGTCGAGGCGTGAAGAAGGTCCTCATCGCCAACCGGGGCGAGGTGGCCGTCCGGGTGGCCCAGGCCTGCCAGGAACTGGGCCTTAAAACGGTGGGAATCTTCTCCGAAGCCGACCAGGGTGCCCCCCACACCCGGCGGGTCGACGAGGCCTACGAGGTGGGCCCGGCGGCCCCCGAGGCCAGCTACCTGAACGGACCCCGCATCATCGAAATCGCCCTTAAGGCCGGGGCCGACGCCGTCCACCCGGGCTACGGGTTTCTTGCGGAGAATCCGGAATTTGCGGCCGCCTGCGCCGCCGCCGGCCTCACCTTTGTGGGCCCTCCGCCCGAGGCCATCCGGCTGGCCGGCGATAAGGTGCAGGCGAAGCAGACGGCCCGGCGGGCCGGAATTCCCACCGTTCCCGGCTACGACGGGGATGACCAGTCGGACCGGGCCTTTTTTGAGGCGGCCGAAAGGCTCGGCTTTCCGGTGATGATAAAGGCCGCCGCCGGGGGTGGGGGGCGGGGGATGCGGCTGGTGCGCACCCGCGAGGAGCTGCCCCAGGCTCTGGAAAGCGCCCGGCGGGAGGCCCTGGGGGCCTTCGGCGACCCCCGCCTCCTCCTGGAAAAGGTTATCAGTCCGGCCCGCCACGTGGAGGTGCAGATTCTGGCCGACGCCCACGGCAACATCCTGCACCTCTTCGAGCGGGAATGCTCCATCCAGCGCCGCCACCAGAAAGTCATCGAGGAGGCGCCGTCGCCGGGGGTCGGGCAGCAACTGCGCCGACAGATAACCGAGGCGGCGGTGGCCTTTGCCCGGGCGGTAGGGTATGTCAACGCCGGCACGGTGGAGTTTCTGGTCGGCCCCGAGGGAGACTTTTACTTTCTGGAAATGAACACCCGGTTGCAGGTGGAGCATCCGGTAACCGAACTGGTGACGGGCCTCGACCTGGTCCAGCTTCAGCTTCTGGTGGCCGCCGGCGAAAGGCTGCCCCTCCGCCAGGAAGAGGTCTCCCTGCGGGGCCACGCCATCGAGGCCCGAATCTACGCCGAGGACCCCACGGCCGGCTTCCTGCCGGCGGAAGGCCAGCTGCTGGTCTTCGAGCCGCCGACAGGGGTGGGCATCCGCAACGACGTCGGGGTTGAGCCCGGAATGACGGTGGGGCTCCAGTACGACCCAATGCTGGCCAAGCTCGTGGTCTTCGGCCCGGACCGGCCGGCCGTCCTGGCTCGCCTGCGGTGGGCCCTGGGTCGGTATGCCGTTTTGGGGGTGGCCAACAACGTTGGCTTCCTGCTGGACGTGGCAAGTCACCCGGACTTTCAGGCTGGTCGGACCTTCACCAGCTTCATCGAAACCCACTTCGGCAGGTACGGCCCGCCGGAAGCCCCGCCCGGGGAGGCCGCGGCGGTGGCGGCGGTTTTAGGCCTTAAGGGGCCGCAACCGAAAGACCCCTGGCGGGCCGAGGCCTGGCGGCTCCCGGGAATGCCGGTGCCCATCCAGCTGGGCTACCAGGGCCGGCGCCTTGAGCTGGCCGTTGGGCGAACCGGCAGGGAGGGCTGGCGGGTTGAGTCCGCCGCCGGCGTCTTCGGGGTGAAGTCCGACCCGGACCGGCCGGCACGCTTCACCGTCGAGGTGGGCTCCGAAAGGCGGGTGCTCTGGGCGGTTCGCACCCCGACGGCAATAGAGGTGTTCTGCGGCGGGCACCGTTATGTTTTCGAAACGGACCGCCGGTCCGGAACTGGGGTCGAGACCGCCGGGGGCAGGGTTGGGGCGTTCGAGGGCCTTGTGGCCCCCCTGCCCGGAGTCCTGGTTAAACTGCGGGTCCGGGAGGGCGACCGGGTCGAGGCCCTGCAGCCGGTAGCGGTGCTGGAGGCGATGAAGATGGAGCACGTGGTGCATGCGCCCCGGTCGGGGACCGTCCGCCGGGTTTACTTCCAGGAAGGGGACCGGGTTGCCAAGGGGGCGGTGCTCCTGGAATTAGAGTAAGGAGGTGTGCAGGTGGGACTCTTTTACGCCGTTCCCCGTCGGGTGAAGGTCGTGGAGGTGGGGCCCCGGGACGGCCTCCAGAACGAGGCGGGGTTCGTGCCCACCGGGGCCAAGGTCCGGTTTATCGAGCTGCTTTCGGAGGCCGGTTTTGAGGTGGTGGAGGCGACTTCGTTCGTCAGTCCCCGGGCCGTGCCCCAGCTGGCCGACGCCGAGGAGGTCCTCCGGGCGGTCCGGCGCCGGCCGGGCGTTCGGTATCCGGTGCTGGTTCCCAACTTGAAGGGGCTGGAGCGGGCGCTGAAGGCCGGGGTGCGGGAGGTCGCGGTCTTCACCGCCGCCTCGGAAACGTTCAACCTCAAGAACATAAACATGAGCATTGAGCGGTCGCTCGAGGTGATCGCCGAGGTGGTGCGGGAGGCGCGGGCGGCCGGCCTCTGGGTCCGGGGCTACATCTCGGTCTGCTTCGGCTGCCCCTACGAGGGGCAAGTTGACCCGGAGAAGGTCCTCAGGGTCGCGGCGCGGCTGGCCGAACTTGGGGTGGACGAGGTGTCCCTTGGGGACACCATCGGGGTCGCAACCCCCCGCCAGGTGGAGGAGACCGTCGGCCGGGTGCTCAGGGAGCTTCCGGCCGAGCGGCTCGCCCTCCACTTCCACGACACCCGCGGCACGGCCCTGGCCAACGTTTTAACCGGCCTGCTAATGGGCATCTCGGTGTTCGACAGCTCGGCCGGCGGGCTGGGAGGCTGTCCCTTCGCCCCCGGGGCCAGCGGCAACCTGGCCAGCGAAGACCTGCTTTATATGCTCCACGGCATGGGCATCGAAACCGGTGTCGACCTGGGCAAGGTGGTGGAGGCCGCCAGGTATATCCTGGGGATTCTTGGCCGGCCAGCGGCCAGCCGGTACTTTCAGGCCTGCCAGGCGGCCGCGGTCCCGTAAGCCGGGATTCAATGTATCAGGGTCGCACGGTTTCCGTTGTCTTTCCGGCCTACAACGAGGCGGCGGGCATCGAGGCCGCCGTTCGGGAGTTCAAGGCATCCCCCTATGTGGACGAGGTCATCGTCGTTGACAATAACTCGACGGATGGCACCGGTGAGCTGGCGGCCGGGGCGGGGGCGCGGGTGGTCAAAGAGTCCCGGCAGGGCTTCGGCTTTGCCCTCCGGCGGGGGATGGCCGAGGCCACGGGCGACCTGATAATCCTGGCGGAACCGGACGGGACCTTCACCGCCCGGGACATCCTGAAGCTTCTAGCCTACTCGGAAGATTTTGACCTGGTTTTGGGCACCCGGACCACCCGGGAGCTCATCTGGCGGGAGGCCAACATGGGCTGGTTCCTGCGGGTGGGCAACTGGACAGTGGCCAAGCTTCTGCAGCTCCTTTTCGGGGGCCCATCCCTTTCTGACTGCGGCTGCACCCTGCGGCTTATCCACCGACCGGCCCTGGAGCGGCTGCTGGGCCGGTTTACGGTCGGGGGTTCTCACTTCCTGCCGGAGATGGTAATCCTGGGGCTGGCCGAGGGCCTGCGGGTCATCGAGATCCCGGTAAACTACCGGGGCCGGGTTGGGGAGTCAAAGATTACCGGGTCCCGCCGCAAGGCCCTTATGGTGGGCCTGCGCATGGTCGGGCTTATCCTGTCGTACCGGATGCGGCTCTGGCTTCGCCCTCGGCTTCGTTGGGGCGGGGGACACCCCGAGGCCGGCCTTACCCGTCAGGTCCGGGACCGCCGAATTTGACGCTAAGGCGGGGCGTGAATATAATTTACTAGTGGACGCTGCCCGATAGCTCAAGTGGTAGAGCGGCCGGCTGTTAACCGGTTGGTTGCAGGTTCGAGTCCTGCTCGGGCAGCCTCGCCCGGGGATTTTCCCGGGCGGTTTTTTATTGGCCGGGGCCCCGTCCGGTAGCCAGCCGTGTCCGCCGCCTTGCCCCCGGCCGAACTGCCCCTCGACATCGGGGAGGTCCTGGCCCTGGTCGAAGCGGCCGTAAAGGACTACCCCAAGGCCGCCCTATTCGAGCTGGCTGAGGCGGGGTTCAACCGCCCCTTCCAGGTGGCCGTCGGCTGCATCATTTCAACCCGGACCCGGGATGAGGTCACCCTTAAGGTGGTCCGGCGGCTCTTTGCCCGGGCTCAGACCCCGGCCCAGGTAGCCGACCTCGGTCTGCCCGAGCTTGAGGACCTGATTCGGGGGTCGGCCTTCGCCGGAACCAAAGCCCGACAGATTCGGGCCATCGCCGGGCGGGCCCTGGCCGAATTCGGGGGCGAACTTCCCTGCGAGGAAAGGGTTCTTCTTTCCATGCCCGGCATCGGACCCAAGTGCGCCAACCTGGTGCTGGGCATAGCCTGCGGGCGGCCGCGGGTGGCGGTGGACACCCACGTCCACCGGGTGGTTCGGCGCTGGGGCTATGTTAACACCCGGACGCCGGAGGAGACAATGCGGGCCCTGGAAACCCGGGTGCCGCCGGAGCACTGGCTGGACATTAACCGGCTGCTGGTGCCCTTTGGAAAGCATATTTGCCGGCCTGCGATACCCCGGTGCAGCGTCTGCCCGCTGACGGACCTCTGTCCCCGGGTTGGGGTTACAAGAAGCACGTAAGAGCCTGGCGGGCCGGCGGCTTGACGGGATGAGGTTGGGCTTTTATAATTTTTCTGGAACGGCGGCAGGGTAGCTCAGCGGTAGAGCAGGGGACTCATAAGCCCTTGGTCGGGGGTTCGAATCCCTCCCCTGCCACCGGAACCCCACTTCTTTACAATAACCGCCGTTTCGACCAGGGGACTTCCGGGAAGACGGCCCTCCGGCGGCTAAAAACCAAAGGAGGGCGACATGCGACAACTTTTAAACCAAGGGACTTTTGATTGGGACCGGGCCCTATCCGGGTTCCTCCTGTCCCGGCGCGCCCTCAACTGCTCCCCGCAGACCCTTGCCTTTTACGAGGGCAACCTCGGCCGCTTCCGGGCCTGGCTCGGGGAAGCCTTCCCCCAGGCAGGCCCCCTGGAGGTGCGGCCCGAGCACGTCCGCGCCTTCTTGGACTACCTGCTCTCCGAGCCCGTGCGCTTCGGGGGGAGGGCCCCCACGGCCCGCCGTCCCATCACGGCCGAGGGCGCCCACCGCTACTACCGGGCGCTGCGCACGTTTTTCAACTGGCTCGAGGCCGAGCTCGGCCAGTACGTCGAGGGCTGGGTCAACCCCATGTCCCGCGTAAAGGCCCCAAAGATTGTCCCGAAGCCGGTCCCCTCCCTCACCCAGGCCCAGGTCCAGAAGCTGGTCGAGGCGGCGGCCCGCGCCGGCCGCAACCGGGAGCGCAACCTGGCCATGGTGCTCATCCTGCTGGACAAGGGTCTGCGGGCCTCCGAGCTCCTTAGCCTCACCCTGGACGATTGGGACTGGGCGACCGGGGCCCTCACCATTCGCCGGGGCAAGGGCGGCAAGCTGCGGCAGGTTGTCCTGCACCCGGCGGCCAACCACGCCCTCAAGGCCTACGTCTTCCGGGCCAGGCCGCAGACGGACGACGGCAGGATCTTCCTGGGGGAGGAGGGCGAGCCGCTGGGCTACGACGGGCTGCGGATGGTCTTAAGGCGACTTGGGGAAGCGGCCGGGATTCCGGGCCTGCGGGCGCATCTTCTCCGGCACACCTTCGCCCTCCACTGGGTCGTGGCGGGGGGCTCGCTTCACGAGCTGCAGGCACTGCTGGGCCACTCCAGCCCGGCCATGAGCCTGCACTACGGGCGGATGGTTTCCGAGCGGGTGGACGCCGATCGGCAGCACAGGCTCAGCCCCATTGCCGGGGTAAGACTCCCCGGGGCGAGGCGCAGCCGGATTTGAAACAAAATAGCCCTTTTGTTTCACCGGGCCGGCATCG
>JBHOQU010000119.1:0-7845 GCA_042408785.1 Dehalococcoidia bacterium
TTTGCGGCATGTGTTTGGGGGAGGAGGACCTGATTTTGGGGAAGAGATAACCCGTGAGACCCTTCTGGTTCGGGAGGGGGAAGTGATAAACCGGCGAGTTCGGGAGCTGCTGGGCCTGCCCCCACTGGTCACCCAGCAGGCCGACTAAAAACCCAGCCCCTGCGAATCGACTGCTGGGTTCCGCGTCAGGGCTTAAAGTCCGGGCTCTTTCACCGGGGCTTTCCAGTCATGCCCAACAATGGTATCGGGTAATCGCCGCAGAAACCGCGGGAACAACCGGAAAGCCCTGAAGAAAAACTTGGCCGAGCCGGCGGCCCCGCTTGAGGGCTATAATGTAAACGGGACGTATTTCGGTGGCAAGAACGGTTTTCGTTGCCCTTCTGGTCTTTGTCGCCCTCTTCGGCGGAGCTTTCCGGGGGTCGGCTTGGGCGGCAGAGCCCTGGGTTGCGGTCCTTGAGCTTAAAGGCGTAATCAACCCGGTTTCGGCCCGCTACATCGACCGGGCCTTAACCGAGGCCGAAGAAGGCGGGGCCGTTGTGGCGGTCATCCTCCTGGACACACCCGGCGGCCTGGAATCTTCGATGCGGGACATCGTCCAGCGAATTCTTAACGCCCGGATTCCGGTTATCGTCTACGTTTACCCGCCCGGCGGCCGGGCCGCCTCGGCGGGGGCCTTCATAACCATGGCCGCCCACGTGGCCGCCATGGCCCCGGACACTGCCATCGGGGCCGCCCATCCGGTGGGCATCGGCACCGGGCAGGCGGATAACACCGTTATCGAAAAGGCCACCAACGACGCCGCCGCCTTCATCCGGTCGCTGGCCCAGCGCCGGGGCCGCAATGCCGACTGGGCCGAGCGGGCCGTCCGGGAGAGCATCTCCAGCAACGCCGATGAGGCCGTCCGGGACCGGGTGGTCGACGTGGTGGCCCCGGACCTGGGGTCCCTGCTGCGCCAGGTGGACGGCCGGGAAGTTCAGCTGGCCGTCGGCCGGGCCACCCTCCGCACCGCCGACGCCCGGGCTGTAAACCTGGAGATGAACCTGGTGGAGCGGTTCTTCCTGGCCATTACTGACCCGAACGTGGCCTACCTGCTCCTCACCCTGGCGATCCTGGCCATTTACTTCGAGCTGGCCAATCCCGGGGCGGTCCTGCCGGGGGTTATCGGGGGGATTTCCCTCCTCCTGGGCCTGCTGGCCCTAGGGATGTTGCCCGTGAACCTGGTGGGCCTGCTGCTCCTGGCCTTCGCCTTTCTGCTGTTCTTGGCCGAGATCTGGGTCACCAGCCACGGGGTCCTCACCGTCGGGGGGCTTATCTCCCTGGTGCTGGGCTCCCTGCTCCTCTTCAACCCCGGCGGGCCCCTCTTTGCCGTCTCTCTGCCCGTTATCGTCGGGGTCACCCTGACCATGGGCCTGATGATGGCCCTCACGGTCGGGGCCATTATCCGGGGCCAGCGGCGGCGGCCTTACACCGGCCTGGAGGCCCTGGTCGGCCAGCTGGCCACCGCCCGGACCGTCCTGGACCCCACTGGGATGGTCTTCGTCAACGGGGAGCTGTGGGAAGCCCGGAGCCTTAACGGGCGGGTTGAGGCCGGGGAAGAGGTTAAAATCGAAGGGCTGAGCGGCGTCACCCTTCTGGTGAGCCGCCTGAAGCCTGCGGAAAAGCCGGCTCCGGCCGAGGAAGTCCCGGAGCCGGCCGAGGTCCGAAAGGAGGAGGTCAATGCCTAGCGGCACCCTGGGGCTGATTATCGGCGCGATCGTCCTGTTCTTTATCTTCATCGTCCTGACGTCGGCCATAAAGATCGTTCAGGAATACGAGCGGGCCGTCGTCTTCCGGCTGGGACGGCTGGCCGGGATTCGGGGGCCCGGGCTGATCCTGCTGTGGCCCTTCATCGAGTGGGTGAAGGCGAAGGTGGACCTGCGGGTGGTGCCGATGAACGTGCCACCGCAGGAGGTCATCACCCGGGACAACGTCACCGTGAAGGTCAACGCCGTCGTTTACTTCCGGGTGGTCGACCCGGCGGCCGCCGTCCTTAAGGTCCTCGACCACATCCAGGCCACCTCCCAGATCGCCCAGACCACCCTCCGAAGCGTGGTCGGGCAGAGCGAGCTGGATGAGCTGCTGGCTCACCGGGAGCGCATCAACGAACGGCTCCAGCGCATCATCGACGAGCAGACCCTGGCCTGGGGGGTCAAGGTGAGCGTCGTCGAGGTGAAGGACGTGGAGCTTCCGCAGGCGATGCAGCGGGCGATGGCCCGGCAGGCCGAGGCCGAGCGGGAGAAGCGGGCCAAGATCATCCACGCCGAGGGCGAGCTTCAGGCCTCCCAGACCCTGGCCGAGGCGGCCCGGATTATCGCCTCCCAGCCTGCGGCCCTCCAGCTGCGCTACCTGCAGACCCTTACGGAGATCGCCAGCGAGCGGAACTCCACGGTGATTTTCCCGATCCCCATCGACCTGATAAGTCCGTTCATCGCGGCCGCTCAGGCCCGCCAGCCGGCGGCGGTGAGCCCGCCCACCGACTAGCGCACCAGGCTTCCGAGGATGAAGATAAGGCCGAAGACGGCGGCGGCAACGACGGCGATCCGCACCAGCTCGCGCCTGACGTAGGCTTCGATATCTTTAAAGTCGATGGCCACGGCCGGTTTGGGCCCGGCAGGGGCCGGGGGCCGGCGGGCCGGGAGGGGCTCGGCGGCGGACAAAGGCTCCGCCGGGGCCGGCGGCCGGGCCGGGTTCTGGCGGGCCTTCGGCTTCTTAAGGCGGCGGTGGGGCAGGGTCTTTTTCCGGCTCATCCGCCAAAGATTATAACCCCGGTGGGCCTCGGGTATAATCCGAACAGGAGCCCACCCCCGGCTTCTCTGTTTCGAAAATGCGCACGCGGAACAAACCCCCGATTCTGGCCGGCGAGATTCGAAAACGCCTCGAAGCCGAGCGGCAGGCGGCCATCAGCAGCCGCGACCCCCTGGCCATCCGGTTCGCCCTCGACCGGTACGAGGTTCTAAGCGCCCTCCTCGCCGGCTACGCCGACGACGCCCCAGTGGACGTGGACAAAGTAACCATGCGGGTGAGCCAGGCGGCCAAGGCCCTGGGCTTTACCCCGAACCACGTCCGCCAGCTCATTCGCCAGGGGAAAATCCAGGCCTTCAAGGCCGACAACGAGTGGCGCATCCCCCTCTGGGTAGTCCTTTGAGCGGATAATCAAGGTTGGCCTCGTCCCCCAACTGGGTGACCTTAACGGCGATAATATTAAGCTGTGACCGAGCGCATGCTGGCCGGGCCGGGCCGCCAGGTCTGGGTCCAGAAGCTCTCCTACGACGGCCGGCCGGGCTACGGCTACGCCGCCGAGCTCCTTGAGGCCGACGGCCGTATCGTCGTGCGGGCGCCCTTCCGGTCGCCCCACGGCCGCTCGGTCTTTTTGCCCGAGGTGGGCATCAGCCTCGACGAAGGGGACCTCTTCGTCGAGTATTACTACCGGGACCGCTGGTACAACATCATGAAAATCTTCGAGCCGGCCGGACGGCTTAAGGGCTACTATTGCAATATCTCCCTGCCGGCCGAGTTCGACGGCCGCCAGCTGACCTGGCGGGACCTCACCCTGGACGTGTTCATCTTCCCCGACGGAAGCTATAAGGTGCTGGATGAGGCCGATTTCGAGGCCTGCCACCTTTACCCCCCCGAGGTCAAAGCCACGGCCCGGGCGGCCGTCCACGAGCTCATCGACCTGGCCTCCCGCGGCGAGCCGCCCTTCGACGAGCTGAAAGGTGGAGGCTAGCCGCCCACCGCCGGCTGTTCGGTCCGCAGTGCCAGCCCTCACAAAGACCCGGCCCGTTCCCGACCTGGTCCTCGGGGCCCTGGCAGTCGGCCTGGCCGCCTGGCTCCGGCTGGGCTGGCCGGGGGTCAACAACTTCGGCTTTGACGAAGCCTTCCTGAGCCGCCTGGCTCTCGAGGCGGCCGCCGGCCGAATACCCACGGTGGGGATGCCGGCCTCGGTGCCCATCCCGAACTTTCCGGGGGCGGCCTGGCTGATGGCCCTGCCGTATCTCTTGAGTCCGGACCCCCTGGCGGCAACCCTGTTTGTGGGGCTGACCAACGTCCTGGCCGTGGGCGGGGTTTTTTACCTGGCCCGGCGGGGCTGGGGCCTCACGGCCGCGGTTACGGCGGGACTGCTGGCCGCCGCCTCGCCCCCGTGGGTTCTGCATTCCCGCAATATCTGGGCCCAGAACCTGATGGCCCCCCTCGCCACCCTCTGGGCCGCGGCGGCCTTTGCCGGGCTTATCCGGGGGCACCCCTGGGGGCTTTTCCTGTTCGGCTTCCTGGGCGGATTCGCCTTCCAGGTCCACTACTCCGGGCTGACCCTCGGGGCGGCAAGCCTTCTGCTCATCGGCCTCTTCCGGCCACGGAAACATCGCCCGGCCCTCGCCGCCGGCTTTGCGGCGGCGGCCTTGGCCGCCGCACCCTTCGTCATAGCCGCCCTCTGCTGCCGGCCGGAAATCCTCGCCGGGCTACGGGGGACGCTGGCCCGGCCGGCAACGGTGGACGTCGAAAGCCTGCGGCAGTGGGTAGGCCTCATCCGGGGCGAAGACAACCTGGGCGGGGGGTGGCTGGGGGCCGACTTAACCGGCAGCCTGGCCCTGGCCCTGGCAGCCCTGGGCCTGGCTCGCCTCGGGTTCGGGGCCCTGAAAGACCCCGAACCGGCCCGCCGCCTGAACGTCATCCTTCTGGCTTGGACCCTGACCCCGCCCCTCTTTTTCCTGGTCCATTCCACACCCCTTTATCCCAACTACCAGCTTATGGCCCTGCCGGCCGCCGCCATCGCCGCCGGCACCGCCGCCGGTCTCCTGCCCGGCCGGTGGGCAGCCCTGGTCCCGGCCGCCGCCCTGGTTGTAGCCTTAAACCAGGCCGCTGGTCTGGCCGGCGGGTTCGACCGGCTGGCGGCCGGACTGCCGGTGGACCATCCCTTCTCCCGGCCCCTCTTCCTGGTGCGGGAGGCGGCCGGGGCGGTGCGGAACGGGCGGCCGGTCGTGGTGATAGCGCCCGGGGATGCCCCCGAGTTTGACCCGGAACCGGCGATCTTCGACGCGCTCCTCTGGGACTACCCCCACCGCATCGTCGACGGCCGCTCCGCCCTGATAATTCCGAACGGCGAGGCCAACCTGCTGATAACCTCCCCGGGGCTGTCGGCCCTCGAGGAGCTTCAAGCCGCCGGCCTGGGAACCCTCCCCCGGACCGAATTTCGCCGGGGCGGGTGGCCGCCGGTCCTGGCCCTGACCGTGAAGGCCGGACAGCCCCTGGGCTTTACACCCTTCGGGCCGGTTCCCCTGGCCGGGGATACCGAGTACCTGGGCTACCGCTGGCGGCGGGTTGGGGGCCGGTGGCGGCTGAGCAGCCTGTGGCGGGTGGGCCGGCCCCGCCCCGGCGAGGTCCTCCTGCAGTTTCACCACCTGCGGGCCGGGGACGAAAACGGACCGGTGGTTGCCACCCGGGATGTCCGGGTATCCTCCGGGGCCTGGCAGGCCGGGGACTTGGTAATCGTCTGGGCCGACTTTGAAAGCCTGCCCGGCCGGGGCCCCTTTTGGGTGGACACCGGCCTCTATCAATACCCGAGCATCCGGCGAGTAGACCGCCTCGACCAGCCGGCGAACCCCCAGGGCCCCATCCGCCTCGGTCCGTTTTACGCCGACTGAGGCCCTAGGCCGGCTCTGCCGAGGTCTCGGCCGGCCGCCGGGTCAGGCCGGTCAGAAGCCAGAAGCCTCCGGCATAGGTCAGCAGGTCGCCGACGCTGTACGGACCCCGAACCGGGAAGGGCTCGGGCAGAACCAGGCGGTCGGCCAGGAAGGGCAAGAGGGTCCGGTCAGTGAGGGCCACCGCGTTGCCCGACCAGCCCCGGGTGACCAGCTCCCGGTAAATTGCCGGCTGGCCCAGGCCCCGCAGGGTCTCCGGGTCCACCGGCATGCCCCCATTTAAAACAATCACCAGCAGGTTAAGGCCCAGGCCGGCCGCCAGAAGGGGCATGCCCGGCGCCTTCCGGTTGGCCCAGACGAAGGCGAGAACGAGCCCGTAGGTGAGGAGGTGGCCGGCAAAGACCACGTCGTGGCGGTCCATACCGGGCAGTTCGAAAAAGACCCACTGGAAAATGAGGGCCGAGGGAGCAAGCCAGGCGAGCCGCAGGCGGGCCGTGTTGCCGACCAGCCAGCTTAACCGTCCGCCGGTGAGGAGGCCGACGAGGATGGCCAGGCCGATGAAAATAAGGGTGCTAAGAAGGGTCTTCACCGATTACCATCAGCCTGGGCCCCTCATCCTCCGCGTTGTTGGCTTGGCCCTGAGCTTCGGCTTCGGCCAGCTCCTCGGTGACAATCTTGATCAGGGTGCCGACCACCACCGGGTCGAACTGGCGGCCGGCCTCGGCGGCCAGCCGGCGCAGGGCCTCGTCCACGGGCAGGCCCTTCCGGTAGGGGCGGTCGGAAATCATGGCGTCGAAGGCGTCGGCCACGGCGATGATGCGGCTCCCCAGGGGAATCTCCTCCCCTTTAAGGCCGTCGGGGTAGCCCTTGCCGTCGTAGCGCTCGTGGTGGTGGCGGACGAGCTTGGCCCCCTTGCGGAAGAGGGAGAGGTGGTTTAAGATGTCGCTGCCGATGACGGGGTGTCTGGTCATCTCGGCCCACTCTTCGGTGGTGAGGGGTCCGGCCTTGCGCAGAACCGAATCCCGAACGCCCACCTTGCCGATGTCGTGGAGGCGGGCGGCCTGAACGATAACCCGGATTTCGTCGTCGGTTAGGCCGAGGCGGCGGGCGATCTGCTCGGCGTAGCGGGCCTCCCGTTCCGAATGCTCGGCGGTCTCGCCGTCCCGCTCGTGGAGGACCCGGACCAGGGCGTAGAGGGCCTCTTCGGTCTCGTGCCTGAGCCTGGTGGCGATCTCGAAGCTCTGGCGAATTGCGACGAGGGGGACGATGGTGAGGACCACGCTTAGAGGCTGGGCTTGCCAGAGGATGGCGAAAGCCAGGCCGGTGGGCAGGACGGCGGCATAGTTGAGCAGGAGCGGCTGGTGGTTGCCCCGCCACACCGTCCAGAAGGACATTCCTTCAGATAGCGCTACTACTGCTGAAACCAGCACATTCGGAATTAATGCAAACGCAGTAGCGGTTATAAGTAACCCTGTCACCTCCAATGTAGAAGATAGCAATTGGGGATAACTGTCTGAAAATAGTTCGAAGATTGTATTACCAGCAAAAAGGACGATAGATTGCATAGAAATATTAAAAATTATACGGTACCACGTGCGTCGTCGCAATAATCCGTCAGCTATCAGCAAACTTGTTGCTGAAATAGCCAGCGCCAACTTGGGTCCTAGAAGCAACAGTGACGCAAAATACAGTCCGCCGGCAACCGTCATTGACGCACTACCAAGAGGAAGTTTAACTACGAAATACTCGGCGGCAGTTGCCATCACTAACAATAGGGTGAACGCTGGCAGCTCGGGATTGTTCCGTGCGGACTGCAGTAAAGCTAAGGATGATAGTATACCAAAAATGTAAACTAGGAGGATAAACAGTTGTATTTTTAGGGGATATTTCAACACCGAGCGCGGCACCTATACTGATGTAAGCTGGCGGTCGGTTGCATTGGGCTAAATTAAATCCGCTCCTGGCGGCTTATTTCCGCTTAGCTTATCCGTCCCACTTGGGGCTGGCGGCGATGGCCGCGATCAGGCTACCGAGGACCAGGATGGACCAGACGACCTGCCAGTAGAGCGCGCGCCACTTCATTGTCTTGTTCCTTTCGGTAGGGTATCGGATTGTTTTCTGCACCCCTCGACAGTGGCTCGCGCTTCTCACCGCTGTTCTCGGCTCCAAA
>JBHOQU010000021.1:0-1574 GCA_042408785.1 Dehalococcoidia bacterium
AGGCGCGGTTGACAACTTTTGCATGTGATGTAAAACATAGTCATGAAGCTCGTCAAAACTGTAAAATGCAAGCTCCAAGTCGATAATCAACAGGCAGCTCTCCTCCTGAAAACCCTGGAGATGTTCGCCGATGCCTGCAAGCCGTATTTCTCTTTGATGGTGCGGTAGCAGAGGTGCTGGAGTTTGACCTTGTTGGTGGTACGGTTCTCCTCTAAGACACGGAGGATGTCGTTGCAGGCGCCAGCAAACCTCTGTAAGGTTTCTAGGAGAACGGCTGCCTGCTCAGTATTAACTTGGAGTTGGCATTTGGCACGGCTACATCTTACATCGCATAAAAGGAGGTGTGGGCCGCGCCTTCCTCCCCAGCCCTAAAGGGCGGGGCCTCCGGCGCGGAAAAGGAGGGTGATGCGTTAGGGAGTGACTCGTTGGGCGCCTTGGCTGTTGCAGCGGGATAAGGCATGGAACCGAAGGGAAGCCGCTTTTACACCACTTGACGGGACAAGACCGGTTCTTAGCCGAGACCCACCACCATGGCCGGACCGATGCTAACGAGACAAACACTTCTCAAACATGCTGTCAGGTGCCGGCCTGGCTCAGGACGAGGACACCCCGGCGGCGGGCCACGGCGGCCGCGGCCGGGCCGATTCGGCGGCCAGCCACGGCGGCTACAGCCTCAACCCCGAGGGTCCTGACAAGCAAGGCTGCGCTTTCGGCCGCCCGCTCAACGTCCCGGACATCCACCGTCGAGGAGACCTCGACGGCAACCCACACCTCCTGCCCGTCCCGCCGGGCCCGGACGATCAGGTCGGTTTCGGCCAGCCGGTTGCGTTCCTCAGGCAGGAGGCGGCCCTGCTCCTCCAGGGTATCGATGAGGTCGAAAAGCTCCTCGGCCGGGACAGGTCGGACCCTGCGGAAGCCGGCCCGTCCCAGGACGGCCGGGGCCCGCCGGGAGAAGCGAATTTCCTGGTAAAAACCGTAGAGTTCACCTACCCGGTCGGCGAGCAGTTTGAGCCGCTTTTCGGTCTCGGCCTGGGCCTGGGCCAGGGCATCGACCCGCTCGGTCAGCTCCCCCAGCCGCTTTTCGGTCTCGGCCTGGGCCTGGGCCAGGGCATCGACCCGCTCGGTCAGCTCCCCCAACCGCTTTTCGGTCTCGGCCTGGGCCTCGGCAAGGCGGGTGATGGCCGCCTCGAGCCTGTCCACCCGGCCTTCGAGGACCTCCAGGCGCCTCTCGATACGGAGCTGGGCCTCGGCCAGGTTTTTGACCAGAGCCGCCAGCTCCTGCAGGACGCCGGCCGTGGGTTTTAAGCTCCCGGCCAGGTCCTTTAAGGTTGCGACCGTATCGGTCAGGGCCTCCGTAAGGCGGCTTACGGCCGCCTCCAGGGCGGTGATTCTCCCTTCCAGGGCAGGCATGGCTCTTCTCCCGCTCGGATTTTACGGTTTATCGGCCCGGCTATGCAATAAAGCATCCTGTCCGGCCGGGCCGCCTTTAGCGTTGCCTAAAGGGCGGTTGCGGCTGCCGAGGGGGCAGTCGCCGAAGACGGCTCGGTCCGATGTGCGGCCTTCGGCCGGCTTCC
>JBHOQU010000139.1:0-23275 GCA_042408785.1 Dehalococcoidia bacterium
CTTCTGGGCCCGGGCCGGGGTGGCCGCCTCCGTGACCGTGCCGGGGTCGCACCCGCCCCACCAGCGGGGCGGGATGGGGGACCACATGACCGGGGCGATTGCGGCCGGGGCCATCGCGGCCGCGCTTCTGGCCCGGGAGAGGACGGGCCGGGGCCAGCGGGTGAGCGTGCCGCTTCTGAGCGTCGGGGCCTACATGATGGGCTGGGACCTGAGCATGGTCCTGCGGCTCGGGACCCGCATCGAGACCACCGACCGCTACCACCCCCGCAATCCCCTGATGAACTGCTACCGGGACCGGGACGGCCGCTGGTTCTGGCTCATCGGCCTCCAGAGCGACCGGCACTGGCCGGACCTGTGCCGGGCCATCGGCCGGGAGGATCTGCAGTCCGACCCCCGCTTCGCCACGGCCAGGGCCCGGGCCGAGAACGCCCCCGAGCTGGTGGCCGAGCTGGACCGGGTCTTTGCCGCCAAACCCCTGGCCGAGTGGGCCGAGGCCTTCGACCGGCACGGGGTCTGGTGGGCCCCGGTGCAAACCCTCAATGACCTGGCCGCCGACCCGGTGGCAGAGGCGGCCGGAACGTTCGTGGAGGTGCCGGGGCCGGAAGGCCCCATCCGGATGGTGTCGGGTCCGGTGGATTTCTCGGAAACCCGCTGGTCGCCCCGCGGGCCTGCCCCCGAGCTCGGCCAGCACACCGAAGAGGTGCTCCTGGGGCTGGGGTACTCCTGGGCCGATTTGGAACGGCTCAAGGCCGAGGGTGTAATAATCTGACGAGAAAACCGGCCGGGAACCGGCCGAGGGCTGAGACCTTCGGAGGAGGAAAACGGCTATGCCCAGGCAGGTCAGGGCGGCGGTTCTTTACGAGTCCGGCAAGCCCATGGTCGTCGAAACGGTGGACTTAGAGGGCCCCAGGGCGGGGGAGGTGCTGGTGCGCATCGGGGCCACCGGGGTGTGTCACTCGGATTACCACGTGATCAAGGGGGAATGGTCCCTGCCCCTGCCCATGGTGCTGGGCCACGAGGCGGCGGGCGTCGTCGAGGAGGTGGGGCCGGGGGTCACCATGGTCAAGCCCGGGGACCACGTGATCTTAAACTTTCGGGCCCACTGCGGGCGGTGCTATTACTGCAACATCGGCCGGCCGGTGCTCTGCGACGGCATCCCGACGTCCCGCTGGGTGATGTTCGACGGCACAACCCGCCTGAGCAAGGGGGGTCGGCCCATCTATCACATGGCCCGGGTGGCATCCTTCGCCGAGTACGCGGTGGTGCCGGAGACGGGGGCGGTGCCGGTTCGGAAAGATGTGCCCCTGGACCGGGCGGCCCTGATCGGCTGCGCCGTAATGACCGGGGTCGGGGCGGTGGTAAACACCGCCAGGGTTCCGGCCGGGAGCAGCGTGGCGGTCATCGGCTGCGGCGGGGTCGGCCTTAACATCATCCAGGGCGCCGCCCTGGTCGGGGCCGACCCCATCATCGCCATCGACGTCCTCGAGGCGAAACTGGGCTATGCCCGGGAGTTCGGGGCCACCCACACGGTGGATGCGACCCAGACGGACCCGGTGGCGGAGGTGCGGCGGATCACCGGGGGCGGGGTGGATTTTGCCTTCGAGGCCATCGGCCGCGCCCGGACCATCCGGCAGGCCTACGAGCTGACCCGGCCCGGGGGCACCACGGTGGTGGTGGGAATGGCGCCGGAAGGGGAGGAGGTGGCCATAAACGCCCTGTCTCTGCCCCGGACGGAGAAGGCGATTATGGGCTGCTGGTACGGGTCGGCCCGGCCGTGGGTGGACCTGCCCCGGCTGGCCGAACTTTACCTGGCCGGCAAGGTTAAAGTCGACCCCCTCATCAGCCGCCATTACACCCTGGACGAGATAAACGAGGCCTTTGAAGCCCTCGGCCGGGGCGAGCTTAAACGGGGGGTTATCGTCTTCGGCCCGACGGCCTAGGCGCCGGTACCGGAAAGGCCCAGGCGGTCAACCGTCCCCGGGCCGGGAAGTCGGCAGTTTGACAAAGCCGGGGTCGAGAGTTAAAATTAGACGAGTTCTAAGACCAGGTATAAGACCGGGTGGCTGATTTTAACCTTACCCGGCACCGCCAGGTGGTGCTGGAGGTCCTCAGGCGGGCCGAAAAGCACCTGACGGCCCAGGAAATCTACGACCGGGTCCGCCAGGTACTGCCGGGCACCGCCTACGCCACCGTCTACAACGCCCTCGCCTACCTGGTGGACCGCGGCCTTGTCCAGGAGGTCCGCCTCGGCGAGGGGCCGGCCCTCTACGACCCAAACGTGGACCGCCACGATCACCTCATCTGCCGCCGCTGCCGCCGGGTGCTGGACTATCAGTTCCCCGACCTGGTCCCCAACCTGGTGCGGGTGGCCGCGGAGACCGGCTTTGAGGTGGAGCGGGCCCACGTCATCGTCGAGGGCCTCTGCCCCGAGTGCCGGAGCCAGACGCGGGCGTCAGCCCCCGGGGCGGGAATTCCCCGGGAATAAAACTTAACAAAGGAGGGGTGTACGGTGTTTCTGCGGATCGACCGGTTGCAGATTGAGCTTCCCCAACCTAAAGACCCCGACCCCAATGCCGCCGCGGCCGTCCAGGAGCTCCTCGGCGGCCGGTTCGGGGAGATGTCCACCCTGATGAACTACACCTATCAGTCCTTCAACTTCCGGGCCGGGGATAAGCTTAAGCCCTACCGGGACCTGATCGCCAACATCGCCACCGAGGAGCTGGGCCACATCGAGCTGGTAGCCGCCACCATCAACCTGCTTCTCACCGGCTCCACCAGGCCCGACAGCCCCGAAAACGCCCCCCTCCGGGCCGGCAAAGACGTTCGCAACACCCACCACTTCATCGCCACCGCCCAGACGGCCCTTGTAGGCAACTCGATGGGTGCCTTCTGGACGGGCGACTACGTCTTTTCCAGCGGCAACCTGGTCCTGGACCTGCTGCACAACTTCTTCCTGGAGTGCGGCGCCCGGCTCCAGAAGATCCGGGTCTACGAGATGACCACCAACCCCGTGGCCCGGGAGATGATCGGCTACCTGCTGGTTCGGGGCGGCGTCCACGCCACGGCCTACGGCAAGGCGCTGGAGACCCTTACGGGCGTCAACATCACCAAGATGCTACCCATCCCCAACATCGAAAACTCCAAGTTCCCCGAGGCCCGCAAGTACGAGTCCCAGGGGGTCCACCGGGTGCTTTACCGGTTTAGTCCCGAGGATTACAAGGATATCGCCCGCATCTGGCGGGGCCCGGCCCCGACCGGGGACGGCGAGTTGCAGGTGGTGGACGGTCCGCCGGCCGGCGGTCCCGTTCCGGTCCTGCCCGAGGTGCCGGAGGAGTTCGCCCCGGGCCTCGACCCGGCCGAGGTCGCCGAGCTGGCCAGGAAGCTGGCGGCATCTTAGCCGGCCGTTCCGGGTCCGGCGTGCCCGGCAGGCCCTGCCGGGCACGCCGGACGGGGCCGAATGCACTGGCCGGCCCTCCTTCCGGGCACCTTTCTCCGGCGGCTTAACCGGTTTGCCGTTGAGGCAGCCGTCGGCGGCGAGGTGGTTCGGGCCCACCTGCCCAACTCCGGCCGCCTGCGGGAGCTGCTGGTGCCCGGCCACCGGGTGTGGCTTGCCCCCAGGTCGGGTCTCCGGCGCACCCCGTATGAGCTTCAGCTGGTGGAGCTTCCCGACGGGGTGCTGGTCTCGGCCGACGCCCGCCTTCCCAACCGGCTTTTCCTCGAGGCCTGGGCCGAGGGCCGGCTTCCGGAGTTTCGGGGGTTTACCCGGGCGGTTCCGGAGCCCAGGCTTGACGGCGGGCGGCTGGATTTCCGGCTGGAGGGGCCGGAGGGGGCCGCCTACGTCGAGGTGAAAAGCGTAACGCTGGTCGAAGGTGGCCTCGGCCTCTTTCCCGACGCCCCAACCCAGCGGGGCCGGCGACACCTGGAGCTTCTGACGGCCGCCGTCCGGCGGGGCTTCGGGGCCTTCGGGGTTTTTATCATCCAGCGGCCCGATGCCCGGGGCTTTGCCCCCAACGATGCGGTGGACCCGGTCTTCGGTGGGAAGCTGCGGGAGGCGGCCCGGGCCGGCGTCCGGGTCCGGGCCTACCGCTGCCGGGTAAGCCTGGCCGAGATCGTGGTCGAAGGGCCCGTTCCCGTCTGCCTCGGGCCTATTTGAGCATCTGCCGGATGACGTAGGGCAGGATTCCCCCGTGCCGGTAGTACTCCACCTCGATGGGGGTGTCCACCCGGGCGACCGCCCGGAAGGTGACGGTGGTGCCGTCCGGGCGGTGGGCCCGGACGGTGAGCTCGGCCCGGGGCCGCAGGCCGTCGGCGATCCCCTCGATGTCGTAGACCTCGTGGCCGGTCAGGCCCAGGGTTTCCCGGTTCTCACCAGGCTTAAACTGCAGGGGCAGGACCCCCATTCCCACCAGGTTGCTCCGGTGGATCCGCTCGTAGCTTTCGGCCAGGACGGCCTTCACCCCCAGCAGCATGGTGCCCTTGGCCGCCCAGTCCCGGGAGCTGCCGGCCCCGTACTCCTTGCCGGCGACCACCAGCAGGGGGATGCCCGCCTGCCGGTACCGGGTGGCCGCCTCGTAAATAGTTAGCCGTTCGCCGGTGGGGTGGTAAAGGGTCCAGCCGCCTTCGGTATCCGGGACCAGGAGGTTGCGCAGCCGGATGTTGGCGAAGGTCCCCCGGATCATCACTTCGTGGTTGCCCCGCCGGGCGCCGTAGCTGTTAAACTCCTGGGGCGGCACGCCCCGGGAGATGAGATACTGCCCGGCCGGGCTGTTCACCGGGATGGACCCCGCCGGGGAGATGTGGTCGGTGGTGATGGAGTCGCCCAGCACCGCCAGCACCCGGGCGCCCCGAATATCCCGGAGGGGTTCGGGCTCGAGGGTAAAGTCCTTAAAGAAGGGCGGCTCTTGGACGTAGGTGGAGTTGGGGTCCCAGGCGAAGAGGTCCCCCTCGGGGACGGGCAGCTTCTGCCAGCGCTCGTCGCCGGTGAAGACCCGGGCGTAGCGGGCCCGGAACATCTCCGGCCGGACGGCCTCGGCCACCACCCGCTGGATCTCCTCGGGGGTGGGCCAGATGTCCCGCAGGTACACGGGCTCACCGTTGGGGTCGTGGCCCAGGGGCTCGCTGGCCAGGTCGATGTCCACCGTCCCGGCCAGCGCGAAGGCCACCACCAGGGGTGGGGAGGCCAGGAAGGCCATCCGGCAGTGGGGGTTTATCCGGCCCTCAAAGTTGCGGTTGCCGCTCAAGACGGCGGCCACCACCAGCCGGTTCTCCTCAACGGCCCGGGCCACCGGCTCGGGCAGGGGCCCGCTGTTGCCGATGCAGGTGGTGCAACCGAAGCCGACCACGTGGAAGCGCAGGGCCTCTAAGAAGGGCATCAGCCCGGCGGCCTCCAGGTAATCGACCACCACCGGCGAGCCGGGGGCCAGGCTGGTCTTGACGTAAGGCTTGACGGTCAGGCCGCGCTGGACGGCCTTCTTGGCGAGCAGTCCGGCCCCCACCATGACCGAGGGGTTGGAGGTGTTGGTGCACGAAGTGATGGCCGAGATAACCACCGCCCCGTGGCCCAGCTCGCCGTGCACTCCGTCCAGGGAAACGTCCACTTTGCGGCCGAGGAGGGTCTCGGTGGAGCCGCCGTCCGCCTCGGCCGCATCCGGCGGCAGGAAATCCCTGAAGACGGCGCGGAAGGTGCGCTTCAGTTCCCGCAGGGGCACCCGGTCCTGGGGCCGACGGGGGCCGGCGACGCTGGGCTCGATGGTGCCCAGGTCGAGCTCCACCACCTCGGTGAAGGTGGGGTCCGGGGTTTCGGCCGTCCGGAAGAGGCCCTGCTCCTTGGTGTAGGCCTCGACCAGGCCGATAAGGGCCTCGTCCCGCCCGGTCATTCGGAGGTAGCTCAGGGTTTCGTCATCCACCGGGAAGAAGCCGATGGTCGCCCCGTATTCGGGGGCCATGTTGGCAATGGTTGCCCGGTCGGCGAGGCTGAGCTGGCTGAGGCCGGGCCCAAAGAACTCGACGAACTTGCCCACAACCCCCTTCTTGCGGAGGAGCTGGGTGACGGCCAGCACCAGGTCGGTGGCGGTGGCCCCCTCCGGGAGCTGGCCGTAAAGCTTGACCCCCACCACCTCGGGCAGGAGCATGTGGAGGGGCTGGCCGAGCATGACGGCCTCGGCCTCGATCCCCCCGACGCCCCAACCCACCACCCCGAGGCCGTTGACCATGGTGGTGTGGGAGTCGGTGCCCACCAGGGTATCGGGGAAGGCCACCGTTTCGCCGTCCTGCTGGACACTGAAGACGACCTTTGCCAGGTATTCTAGGTTCACCTGGTGGACGATGCCGGTGCCGGGGGGAACGACCCGGAAGTTGGCAAAGGCCCGCTGGGCCCAGCGCAGGAGGGTGTACCTTTCCCGGTTGCGTTCGAACTCTTTCTCGACGTTGTAAAAGAACGCGTAGGCCGAACCGAACTGGTCCACCTGAACCGAGTGGTCGATGACGAGGTCGGCCGGTATCACGGGGTTGATGCGCCTCGGGTCGTGGCCCAGGCGGGCCACCGCCGAGCGCATGGCCGCCAGGTCGACCACCGCCGGGACCCCGGTGAAATCCTGCAGGATAACCCGGGCCGGCATGAAGGGAATCTCCTCTTCTGGCAGGTTCCGGCCGGACCAGCGGGCGGCCGCCAGCACGTGGTCTTCGGTAACGATGCGGCCGTCGCAGTGACGCAGGACGTTCTCCAGCAGAACCTTTATGGAGAAGGGTAGCTTTGAGACCGGGGCGATGCCTTCGGCCTCGAGGCGCTTCAGGTCGTAAAAATAGACCCGGCCGTAGGGAGTTTCCAGGGACGAGCGGCTTCCGAAGGGATTAAGCCTGGACATGGCAACGCTTCTCCGCAAAAGATTTCGGCCTCTGAGGCTGCCGGTTAGATAGTACCACCTCGGCCCGCCGGCCTCAAGCGGACCGGGGTTCGGTCGAAGGGGCGCACGGCCGGGCCGTCTGCCCTGGCCAGAGGGCCAGGAAGTCCTGGGGTCAGGTGGTCAGGCGGCGGTAGAGGGCCGGAAGCCGCTTGGGCAGGGCGTAAATATTGCTCAGGAGCTCGTAGCCGATGTCCCCGCACATCGACTTCAGGTAGTCGTGGCCCAGCTTGTCGATGGAGAGGCAGAAGGGGGTTATGTTGCGCTGTTTGGCCTCCAGCAGGGCCTTCTTCGTGTCGTGGATGGCGTACTGGCGCTCGGCCTGGGCCCCGGGGTCGTCGCCCACGGGCATCAGAAGCGGCCCCGAAAGGCCCTGAAGCAGGTAGCGGAAGTCGACGGGGTCCCGGCCGTAGTCGTGGTCCTGGGGCCGGCCGTCGCTGATGAGGAACAGGATCCGGGTGCGGGCCTCGGCCTGCTCCAGCTTGTAGATGGCGTGGCGGATGGCCGTTCCCATCCGGGTGGCCCGGGCCGGGGCGATCCGGTCGATGCGGCCCTTGACCCGCTCGGAGAAGGGTTCGTCCAGGTCCTTGATGATGTAAAACTCCACGTTCTCCCGGCCGTGGCCCGAGAACCCGTAAATCCCGTAGGTGTCCCCGATGGACTCTAGGGCGGTGATAAGTAGGACGAGGCTCTCCTTCTCCAGGTCGATGATCCGTTTGCCCCGCACCCGCCAGCCCCGGCTGGGGTCGGGGTCGCCGTACCAGCGGCCGCCGGGCTCGATGGTCTCGCCGGTGGAGGCGCTCATATCCAGCAGAAAGGCCACGGCGACGTCCCGCTCGACCTTGTTGCGGCGGGCGTAGACCTTCTCCGACGGCGCCTGGCCGGCCCGCCTTTCGAGGACGGCCTCGACCACGGCGTCGAAATCCAGCTCTTCCCCGTCCCGGAGGCGCTTAACCTTGCGCAGAAGCTCCGGCCGGAGCATCTCGAACTGGCGGCGGATGTCGTAGACCACCGAGGCGTAAGTTCGGAGCACCCGGTCGAAGTAGCTGGGGCTGCCTTCCTCGACGGGACGCTGGCGGAGCCGGCACCAGGCCGGCCGGTAATCCCGGGCCCGGTAATCCCACTCGTCGTAGTAGAACCACTCTTCGGCCTCTTCAGGCTGGGGCTGGACCGGGGAGGTTCCGGCCCGGTTGGTGCTCTCGGCCTCGACCACCTTGACCAGCTGGGGTTGGGCCGGGTGCTCAACCTCGGCGCTCTTCTCCAGCAGCTGGTTGAGCTGGGCCCGCTGCTGGCCGTCGGCGGCATTCTCCCGCAGCTGCTGAAGGGTTTGAACCACCTCGGGCTTAAAGTCGCCCCGGTATTCGACGTCGGGGGGGCTCTCGTAGGGCTGTCCCTCTGAGCCGGCCTCGCGGTCTTCAGGCTCGGCGTTGGCCGACCGGAACTGGTTTAAAAGTTCGTCGAGGTCTTCCGGGTTCTGCTCGGCGTCCTCCGGCGGCTGGACCTGCTCCTGCTGTTCGTTCTCCTGCCGGGGCTCGTTGGGGATCTCTTTGGCCAGGATGTAGAGCCGGATGGTGGCCTCCGCCGAGTCCTCCACCGCGGCCTCGGGCCGGCGGAGGCGATTGAGGATCCCCAGAGCCTGACGGAGACGGTCCGCATAGCGGGCGGGGAACTCCACGGCGTCCACCGCGTTCAGGCTGAAGAGGATGAGGGCTTCGACGAAGGCCTGCCTTAAGGGCAGGGCCTGCAGGGGTGGACGTCGGGCGGCAGACCACGCTTGAAGCCGCCCGTAGGCCTGCCGGATGCCGGCGTATTCCCGGAGGACCCGGCTGTCGACTCGGGTGTCCTCAACCACGGTGAACAGGTCCCGGGCCAGCCGCCGGTCGGCGAAAAGGTCGAAGAAGCGCTCGAAGTCGCTTGCGGCCGGGCGGCTCCGGTGCCCGTCGCCGGCCTCCCCAAGCCGCGGCCTCAGGCTCTGAAAGATGGCGGCCGCGCGGTCGTAGCTGAACTCGAAGGTGCCGAATTCCAGGTGGGCCGTCTGGTGGGTGGCGTAAACCTTAAAGGCTTCAAAATTTTCGGCCTGGGTCGCAAAACTCCCCAGCCGGGAAGGCAGGTACACGGTGCGGCCCTCGGTGGTGGGCTTTTCGACGCTGGTCCAGCCGATGCCCCGCTCCACCAGTTCCTCGACGGGCCGGATTTCCAGGCTCCGTCCGGTGAGGGCCCGGCAGTAGAGCTCTAGAACCCCCTTGACGGACTCCAGGTCCAGACCGGGCATGAGCCGCCGGGCCGCGGCCAAAGCCCGCTGCGACTGCAGTCGGAAGTAGGCCAGGCCGGCCGCCTGATTCTGCTGAAGGAGGCCGACCCCCTCGGCCACCCAGGCGCGCAGGCCCTCGAGGGAGAGGGAATCTAAGAGGCGGGGCCCGGTCTTGATGAACTCCACGGCCGCCGTCGGGGAGAGCCGTCCCACCTGGTCGGCCATGGTGAGGATCTCGCCCTGGGCATCGGGGGGCAGGGCGGCCAGGACTTCCACCCCCTCGGTGAAGAGGGAGAAGAGCTTTTCCCGGGCGTGCTCCGCCATTCCCGAAGCCAGCCTCAGGAAGGTGGCCCGGTGGGCCTGGGCCAGCTGCTGCAGGGCGCGGGGGCTTACCTCGAGCATGGGGCGGGTCGCCCGCCAGTTCAGGTCGGTGACCTGAACCGCCAGCCGCAGTAGGTCGTTGCGCAGGCCCGGCTCAATTTCGGGCAGAAGCCGAGGAAGGATCCCCAGGCACTGCGCCGCCAGGTCCTGGGAGCGGCGGGCCAGCCTTTCGGTCAGGGCCACCCCCAGCCGGACCCCCTCGGGGTCCAGCAGGCGGGAGAGGACCGGGGCCACGTCGATGAACTGGCAGACCAGGGCGGCGTTGGCCTGGGTGTTGCTGTAAAGGCGGGTTGCCAAGTAGCCGTGGTGGAGCAGCTCTTCGAAGTCCACCGCCCGGGCCAGCTCGGGGGTTCCCCGGATGAAGGCGCTGCACACCGGCTGGGAAAGGTGGCCCAGGCGCCGCACCAGTTGGGTCCACCGGATTAGCTCGGGCGGGGCCATAAGTTGGGCGGCCTGGGGGTAAACCCGGAAAAGCTCCAGGGCCGACTCCCAACCCCGGTAGGAGTCCCGGGCCAGTTCCAGGCCCGTCTCCCCGAGGAGCCGGGTCAGCTCCCCCCCTTCCCCAATTTGCCGGCAGGCCCGCCGGTACTCGGCGGCCAGCGAGGGCGAAATGGCGGCGATCTCGGCGTCCAGCTGGCTTTCGTAACCCAACCTTTACCCCCTACCGGGCGCTTCCCAACGGTTTATATCTATTTTAACCCATCCCGGCCGCGGCCGAGCAGATTTCACGGGCCGACCGGCGGCCGGCGGAGGTGCCAGTCGGTTACTCGCTGATAAGCGTCTCCGACCCGCAGGACGGTCCCCTCGTCGAAGGGTCGGCCGACAACCTGCAGGCCGATGGGCAGTCCCCGGCCGTCGAAGCCGCAGGGGATAACCAGGGCCGGAAGCCCCGCCAGGTTAAACGGGCTGCTTAAGCGGGTCAGGGTGCCCCGGACGTCGTATTCCCGTCCGTTGATTTCCACCCGGGCCTGGCCCAGCCGCGGGGCCGTCACCGGGACGGCCGGCATGACCAGGGCCTCCACCTCCCGGAGGACGTCCAGCAGGTGGCCCAGGATGAGCCGGCGGGCCCGCTGGGCCTGCAGGTAGACGGCCGCCGGTATTTTCAGGCCGAATTCCAGCCGGGCCCGGACGTCAAGCCCGTAGTCCGGGGCCCGTTGGGCCAGGAGTTCCCGGTGAACGGCCGCCGCCTCGGCCGTGATAACCACGGCGGCCGCCGCCCCGGCGTACTCGACGAAGGGCAGGGCCACCTCTTTTACTTCGGCGCCCAGGTCGGCCAGGACCCGGACGGCCTCCCGGACCGCCCCCTCCACCTCGGGGGCGACGTCGTCGAAGAGAAAGTTGGCCGGAACCCCAAGCCGCAGTCCCTGCAGGTTCCCCGTCAGGGCCGCGAGGTAGCCGCCGGCCGGCAGGTCGGCCGATGCGGGGTCGGCCGGGTCGAAGCCGGCGATGGCCTCCAGGATGGCCGCCAGGTCCCGGGCCGTGCGGGCCAGGGGGCCGCAGTGGTCCAGGGACCAGGCCAGGGGGAAGACCCCGGCCCGGCTCACCCGGCCGTAGGTGGGCTTTAGGCCGCTGACCCCGCAGAGGGCCGCCGGAATCCGGATGGAGCCGCCGGTATCGGAGCCGATGGACCCGTAGCCGATGCCGGCGGCCACGGCCACCCCCGACCCCCCGCTGGAGCCGCCGGGCACGTGGTCGGGGTTCCAGGGGTTGCGGGCCGGGCCGAAGTGGGGGTTGTTGCTGGTGACGCCGTAGGCAAACTCGTGGAGGTGATTCTTGCCGAAGATGACCGCCCCGGCGGCCTTCAGCCGCCGCACCACCTCGCAGTCGGCCGGGGCCACGTGGTCGGCGAAGACCTTCGAGCCGGCCGTGTTCCTTACCCCGGCCACCGGAAAGATATCCTTTACCGAAAGGGGTATCCCGTGGAGGGGCCCCCGCCAGTTTCCGGCCGAAATTTCGGCCTCGGCGGCCCTGGCGGCCGCCAGGGCTTCCTCGGGCATGAGGGTGATGAAGGCGTTCAGTTCGGGATTGAGCCGTTCCGCCCGCTCCACCACCGCCTGAAGCAGCTCCACCGGGGAGATTTCCCGGGTGCGCACCAGCTCCGCCGCCTCCGTGAGGGAAAGATAGCAGAGGTCGGCCGGGGTCTGAGGGCGGGGCGGGACGGGCCGGGCAGCCGGGCCCGGTCCGGGACCCGCCTGGACTTGGGGCGGGCGGGTCCAGACGAAGACGGTGGCGGGCTCGTGGTCGGCGGCCTCGAGCTCCAGCAGCCGCTCCACCGTGCGGCTCAGGCCCTCGACCAGCGGCCGGATCTCGGCGGCCAGCTCGGGCGGGACGCCGGCCGTGAGGCGGCTTACGATTTCCTCGGCGGGAACGGACATCCGTCGGACCTCCCGGTGGGATTCTGGGAGAATTTTAAGCCGAAAGCCCCCCGGGCGGTAGGGGCTAAACTTTAATAGCCGTATGCTGCTGGCGGAGGTGCAAAGGTATGGAATTCGTTCACTGGCTTGGTGATGCCGCGCCCACGGTCCGGGCTCAGGTGGGTGGCAAGGCCTTCGCCGTCGACGGCCTCATTCGGGCGGGCCTTCCCGTTCCCCCGGGGTTCTGCCTGACCACGGCGGCCTACCGCCGGTGGGTGGAGGCGGGCCGTCCGGAGGCCATCCCCGCCGAAGTTGCGGCCGAGCTGAGGACGGCGGTGGGGCGGCTGCTGGGGTCGGACCGGGCCCCCGAGTTTGCGCCCCTTCTGGCCGTCCGGTCGTCGGCCACCGCTGAGGACGCCCCGGCGGCCTCCTTTGCCGGCCAGCTCCTCACCCGGCTGGGGGTCCCCCCGGACCAGGTTGAGGCCGCCGTGCTGGCCGTCTGGGGCTCTGCCTGGACCGGGGGGGTTCAGGCTTACCTGGCCCGGCTGGACCCCGGCGAGCTGGAGGTGGCCGTGCTTATCCAGCCGGTGGTTCCGGCCGAGGCCGCCGGGGTGGTCTTCACGGCCGACCCCGTGTCCGGGGACCCGGACCGGCTGGTGGTGAATGCCGCCTGGGGCCTCGGGGAGGGGGTGGTGGCGGGCCTGGTGAGCCCCGACCACTGGGTTATCGATAAGGCCAGCGGCCGGATTTTAGAGGCTCAGGTGGCCGAAAAGGATCTGATGGTGGTTTTAGACCCGTCCGGCGGAACCCGCCAAGTGCCCACCCCGCCCCACCTGCGGGAGCGCCCGGCCCTCAGCCCGGAAACCCTGGGGGAACTTTGGCGGCTTGCCCGGCTCGTGGAGGAGGTGCGGGGGGCGGCCCAGGATATCGAATTTGCGGCGGCCGGGGGGAAGGTCTACATCCTGCAGGCCCGGCCGATAACCGCCCGGCCGGCCGAGGGCTGGGTTTCGGAGTTCGATTCGGAGACGGACCCGGACACTGTCTGGACGGCGGCCAACATCCAGGAGGTCCTCCCGGGCCTGGTGACGCCCCTGACCTGGTCGGCCATGCGGGAAAACCTCAACTACGCCTTCCGGAAGCCTTACCTGGAAACGGGGACCCTGCGCGACCCCAACCGGGTCTTCGTGGCCCATTTTTACAGCCGGGTTTTTCTCAACGTGAGCGCCCTGCGGGAGGTGGCCTCCCGGGCCCTGGGGACCTCCCCCGAGGCGGTGGACGAGCAGTACCTGGGCCGGACCCACGGCCCGGACCGGCCCGGCCGGATTTTTGACTTTTCGAAGATTCCGGTCTATCTTTACACGACCCCGAAGATTTTCGCCTTCCTGCGGCGGACCCCGCGGGATGTGGCCCGGGCCGAGGCCCGGCTTCGGCCCCGCCTGGCCGAGCTCCGGGCCCGGGACCTCTCAGCCCTGGGGCCCGCCGACCTTCTGGCCCTTCGGGAGGAGCTCAACCGGGAAGTCAAAGAGGTCGGGGCCCTTCACATCTCCACCTCATCGGGGGCCAGCGTCTTCTTCGAGAGTCTCTTTCAGCTTCTGCGGTCCGTCTTCGGCGCCGAGGCCTACGCCCTCCAGGCCCGGCTCCTGACCGGCCTGGCCGAACTGCCCAGCGCCCGGCCCGGCCTCGAACTTTGGGAGCTGGCCCGCCTCGCCCGGCAGGACCCGGCCCTGCGCCTCGCCCTGCTGGCGCCGGACCCCTGGTCTGAGGTCAGGCGGCTGGAAAGCCCCCGGGCGGCCGAGTTCCGGGCGCGGCTGGCCCGGTTCCTGACGGAATACGGCCACCGGAGCGTGATGGAGGCGGAGCTGGCCGCCCCGGCCTGGGAGGAGGACCCCAACGCCGTCCTGGGACTGGTTAAAAACTTCACCGAGCTGCCCCCTGAGGCCGCGCCGGACCGGGTGGCCCAGCGCCAGGCCGCCGAACGGCTGGCGGCGACCCGGCTCATTGAGGGCCGCCTGGGTCGGGTGCGCCGTTCGCTCTTCCGCTTCCTGCTGGGGCAGGCCCAGCTCTACGTGGTGTTGCGGGAGCAGACTAAGTCTTTGTGGATGGAGGTTACCCACGCCGTCCGGCGGATTTACCGGGAGCTGGGGCGCCGGCTGCATGGGTTGGGGGTTCTGGCCGACCCGCAGGATATCTACTTCCTGACGGTGGAGGAGGTTCGGGAGCTGGTTTGCGGGAGCCTCACGGCCGAGGAGGCCCGGGGCCGAATCGGGCGGCGCCGGGCGGAGTTTGAGCGCAACCGCCACCTGAGGCTGCCCGAGTTCTTCCAGGGCCGGCCCCGGCCGGCCTTTGCCGAGCCGGTCGTTCCGGCCGCCGCGGTCCTGCGGGGCATCCCCGTAAGTCCGGGGGTGGTGACCGGCCCGGCCCGGATAATCGTCGACCCCAGGCTCCAGCCCGAGGTCCGACCCGGGGAGATTCTGGTCGCCCCGGTCACCGACGCCGGCTGGACGCCCCTCTTTCTGGTGGCGGCCGGGCTCGTGGTGGACGTTGGGGGTCCCCTCTCCCACGGGTCCATCGTGGCCCGGGAGTACGGAATCCCGGCGGTGGTGAACGTAAAGCGGGCCACGGCCCTCATCCGCACCGGGCAGACGATTACCGTGGACGGGTCTCGGGGTGAGGTCTACATCCACAGCGAAGGGGGCCAGGGGTTATAATCCGGTTGTAGATGGCGGGGGCTTAACCCGCAAGTCGATGACCTTAAGCACGGGGAGTAGGCGAGATGGCACGCAAGCTTGCGGCCGAGCAGGTCCGGCCGGTGGTCGACCCGGCCAGCCTCGGAATTAAGACGACCCAGGACGCCCGGCCGGTGGAAGGCATCATCGCCCAGCCCCGGGCGACCTCGGCCCTCCAGTTCGGCCTGGATATCCGGCAGCCGGGCTTTAATGTTTTCGTCGCCGGGGTGGCCGGTACGGGTCGGCTTACGGCCGTCCGGTCTTTTCTGGAGGAGCGGTCCAAGGCTGAGGCCCGGCCCGACGACTGGTGCTACGTTCACAACTTTAAAGACCCCTACCAGCCCCGGGCCCTACGCCTGCGGCCCGGCCAGGGCCGGGAACTGGCGGCCGATATGCGGCTCCTCATCGACCGGATCCGGCGGGAGATCCCCCGGGTTTTTGAAGGTGACGAGTATGCTGCCCGCCGGGATGCGATAACCCAGGAGTTCAACCGCCGCCGGGAGCAGCTGATCACCCGCTTCGGTGAGCGGGCCCAGCAGGCGGGGTTTCTGCTACAGGCAACCCAATTCGGGTTTGTGCTTATCCCCATGATGGGGGGCCAGCCCCTGAGCGACCAGGCGTTCCTGGCCCTTCCCGAGTCGGTGCGGGAAAGCATCCGGCAGCGGCGGGAGATTCTGGAAGCCGAGCTTAAGGAGGTTCTCAAGGAGATCCGGCGGCTGGAGCGGGAGGCCCACGAGCAGCTTCATCAGCTGGACCGGCAGGCGGTGTTGGGGGCCATCGGGGGGCTTTTTGAGGACCTCATCGAAAAATACGAGGACAACCCGGCCGTTGTGGCCTATCTAAAGGACGTCCAGGAGGACATTATCCAGAACTGGCCTATCTTTCTGGGCCAGCCCCAGTTTCCTGCCCCAGGCCCGATGACGCCGCCCGGGGCACCCCCGGGAATGCCGATGGGGCCGGGCCTTCTGCCCTTCCGCAAGTACGAGGTGAACGTCCTGGTAGACAACAGCGAGACCGTCGGCGCGCCGGTGGTCATTGAGGACAACCCGACCTACCAGAACCTGTTCGGGCGGATCGAGCGGGAGCCGCAGTACGGGGTCCTTTATACCGACCAGATGATGATCCACCCCGGCTCCCTGCACCGGGCCAATGGGGGCTACCTGGTGATCCCCGTGGAGGAGTTGCTTATTAACCCCTTTGCCTGGCCCAGCCTGAAGCGGGCCCTCCAGACCCGTCAGGTGGACATCGAGGACCTGACCGAAAAGATCGGGTTTATCGCCGTCAAAACCCTCCACCCGGAGCCGATACCCCTCGACGTCAAGGTCGTCCTCATCGGCACGCCCCTGGTTTATCAGCTCCTTTACCTGCTGGACGAAGACTTCGGTGAGCTTTTCAAGGTTAAGGCCGAGTTCGATACTTTGCTTAACCGGGATGATTCCGCCCACAGCCTCTACACCTCGTTTCTGTGCATGCTGACCAACAAGGAGAACCTCAAGCCCCTGGATGCCACGGGGGTTGCCAAAGTCATCGAGTACGGCTCCAGGCTGGCCGAGGACCAGCAGCGGCTTTCCACCCGGTTCGGCCTGATTGCGGACGTGGTGCGGGAGGCCCACTTCCAGGCCGAGCGGGAGGGCAGCCGGTACATTACGGCCGACCACATCCGCAAGGCCCTCGACTTCAAGGTTTACCGCTCTAACCTTATTGAAGAGCGCATCCGCGAGATGATCGCCCGCAACGTCCTGCTGGTGGACACCCAGGGCGAAAAGGTGGGGCAGGTCAACGGCCTCTCGGTGGTGATGCTGGGGGACTACGCCTTCGGCCGGCCGAGCCGCATAACGGCCAGCATCGCCCTGGGCCGGGAGGGGGTTGTGGACATCGAGCGGGAGGCCCGGCTGGGCGGCCCGATCCACACCAAGGGCGTGCTCATCCTCAGCGGCTACCTGGCCGCCAAGTACACCCAGGACAAGCCTTTAACCCTGGCGGCCAGAATCGTCTTCGAGCAGTCGTACTCCCCGGTGGAAGGCGATAGCGCCTCGGCCGCCGAGCTCTTCGCCCTCCTTTCGGCCATTTCCGGGCTGCCCCTTAAGCAGTCCATCGCCGTTACGGGCTCGGTGAACCAGCGGGGCGAAATTCAGGCTGTCGGCGGCGTCAACGAGAAGGTCGAAGGCTTCTTCGATGTCTGCCGGGTTAAGGGCTTAACGGGCGAGCAGGGCGTCATCATTCCCGAAGCCAACGTCCAGCACCTGGTGCTGCGGGAGGACGTGGTCGAGGCCGTCCGGGAGGGCAGGTTCCACATCTGGGCGATCCGGACCGTGGACGAGGGGATGGAGATCCTGACCGGGGTTCCGGCGGGGGAGCGGGGGCCGGACGGCAAGTATCCGGAGGGGACGGTGAACTACCTGGTGGACAAGCGGCTGGCCGAGATGGCCCGGGCCCTGCAAACCTTCGGCCGGGAAGAGAGGGAAGCGCCCAGGAAAGAAGAGGAGCCCGAAAAGGAGGCGGTCCAGACGGGCGGCCCGCCGGAGCCCCCGGCCGAGGGCTGAGCCGCTGGCCCTTAGCAACGTACATTTGTGCTATAATCGTTTGCGACCCCGGGGGCCGGCCGGGCTGGGGCCGGCCGCTTCCCGAGGTTATAATCGGCCCGGACCGCGGGAATTGCGGCGGTGATACCGGTCAGGTTAAGGCTGCATAATTTCCTTTGCTACCGGGACCCGGTTGAGCTGGACTTTACCGGCTTTCAGTTTGCCTGCCTCAGCGGCGACAACGGGGCCGGTAAGTCGGCCCTGCTGGATGCCATCACTTGGGCCCTCTGGGGGCGGGCCCGGGCCCGCAGTGCCGATGAGCTCATCCACCTGAACGAGAACGAGATGGCCGTGGAGTTCGAGTTCCGGCTCGGGCCCAATCAGTACCGGGTGGTCCGCCGCCGCAGCCGGACGGCCCGGTCGGGGGCCTCCGTCCTGGACCTGCAACTGCTGACGCCCGACGGCTACCGGAGCATCGCCGGCAACAGCGTTCGGGAAACCGAGGAGCAGATCCGGAAGCTTCTGCGCCTCGACTACGAGACCTTTATAAACAGCGCCTTCATCCTCCAGAACCGGGCCGACGAGTTCACCCGCAAGACCCCGGCCGAGCGCAAGGAGATCCTGGCGGAGATCCTCGGCCTGAGCGTCTACGAGGACCTGGCAAAACTTGCCCGGGAGCGGGCCCGGCAGGCTGCCGAACGGGTCAAATTGCTGGATGCCCAGACCCAGGAGCTGGAGGCGGAAGTTGCCCGGGCACCCGCCTACCGCCAGAACCTGGAGGAGGTTGAGGCCGAGCTTAAACTCGTCCAGGCCCAGGTGGAGGAGCTGGAGGGCATCTTGGCCGAGGTCCACCGCCTGGAGCTTCGGGCAAGCGAGCTGGCGAGCTGTCAGCGGGATGTGGAGGAGTGGGTCGCCCACCTGAACCGGGAGCGGGAACGGCTTACCCAGCTCATCGACCAGCGCCGGCTCGACCGGGAGCGGCTCCGGGGCCTGCTGGAGCGGGCCGCTGAAATCGAGGCCAATTTCGGCCGCTGGCAGGAGCTCCAGCGGGAGAAGGCCCGGCTGGACGGGCTGCTGCGGGAGCTGGTCCAGCTGCAGGACCGGCTCCGGGTTCTGGATGTGAGGCTGCGCAGCGAGCTCCAGCAGGTGGAGCGGGAGCGGTCCGGCCGGGCCGAAAGGCTTAACGGCCTGCGGGAGCAGGCCGCCCAGGGGCCGGAGCTTCAGGAGCGGCTCGAACGGCTCCAGGCGGACCGGGAGGCCCTGGAGGCGGAGTTCGGGGTAAAGACCGCCCGGCAGCAGCACCGGGTCGATGAGGTTCAGCACGCCCTCAACGAGCTTAAGGCCGCCCAGGTCGGCCTGAGCCGGCAGCTGGAGGACCTGCGCCGCCGCTTTGAGGTGCTCAAACAGGGGACCGAGCGATGCCCCGTTTGCGGCTCCCCCCTCACCCCGGAGGACCGCCGGCGGCTGGAAAGCCAGTATGTCGAGGAGGGACGGGAACTCAAGCGGCAGCTTCAGGCGGCCCAGGAGTCGGCCCGGGAGCGGGAGGCGGAGCTCGGGCGGCTCCGGCAGGATCTGGAGCGGCTGGAACGGGAGCGTCAGCGCCAGCTGGAGCGGCTCAACCTGCAGCTGGGCCAGGCCGAGGCGAACCTCCGGCGCAGCCGAGAGGCCGCCGGCGAAATTGCCGGGCTGGAGGCAGAGGTCGGCAGGTTGGGCGAGCTTGCGGCCGCCATCGAGAGGGTTCTCAATTTCGACGGCCCCGAGGTGGACGCCGAGACGAAGGCGGCCGGGCAGCTCCTCCGGCAGCGGCCGGAGATTTACAAGGCCGCGGCCGAGTTCGTCAAACTTAAGATAAAGCTTAACACCCTGGGCTACGACGGCCCCAGGCACCAGGAGGTCGCCGAAAAGCTTGAGGAGCTGCGGGAATATCCGGTCCTGAAGGACCGCCTCGACCAGGCCCGGGCCGAGCTTCCCCGGGTGGAGGCGGAGCTCGGGGAGCTGGAGCGGCAGCTGCAGGAGAATGGGGCCCGGCTGGCCGAGCAGGAGCAGCGGCTGGCCGAGCTGGAGCGGCAGCGAGCACACCTGGCCCGGCAGGTGCCCCGGGTGCCCGAGTTCTGTCCGCGCCTGCCGGCCCTGGCGCCTCCCGCCGGCCTGGAAGAGGCCCTGCGGCGGGTCAAGCGGGAGGTGGACAACTGCCTGGACCAGAAGTCGGCCCGCCGGCGGGAGCTGGACACCCGGCGGGGGTCCCTGCGCCAGCTCTTGGAGGACTGCCAGCGTAAGGCGGCCGAACTGGAGCGGGTCAGGGCCCAGCGGCAGCAGGCGGCCGAGGAGCAGGGCCTTTACGAGGAGCTGGGCCGGGCCTTCGGCAAGAAGGGCGTGCCGGCCATGGTCATTGAGGCGGCCATCCCCGAGATCGAGGAGGAGGCAAACCGGCTCATCACCAGCATGACCGACCACCGGATGCATATCAGCTTCGAGACCCAGCGGGCAAGCCAGTCCGGGGACGCCATTGAGACGCTGGACATCAGGATTTCGGACGACCTGGGAACCCGCAATTACGAGCTCTATTCCGGGGGCGAAGCCTTCCGGATCAACCTGGCCATCCGGATCGCCCTCTCCCGGCTCCTGGCCCGCCGGGCCGGGGCGCAGCTCAACATGCTCGTCATCGACGAGGGTTTCGGCAGCCAGGATGTCACCGCCCGGGAGCGGCTGGTGGAGACGGTCGCCAGCGTCGCCCACGAGTTTGAGAAGTTGCTGGTAATTACCCACCTGCCGGATTTAAAGGACCGGTTCCCCGTGCGGATCGAGGTTACGCGGGGGGAGCGGGGCTCCCGGATAACGGTGGTTTGAGGCGCTTTAACGGTGGAGATTATCTGGTTCGGCCACGCCTGCTTCCGGATCCGGGCCCGGGAGGCCACCATCATCACCGACCCCTACGACCGCCGGGTCGGCCTTTCACTGCCCCGGCAGACGGCCGATATCGTTACCGTGAGTCACTACCACCCGGGGCACGGCAATGTGGACGCCGTCCCTGGGGCCAGGGTGGTGGACGGGCCCGGCGAGTACGAGATCCAGGGGGTGTTCATTACCGGCATCCGCACCTTCCACGATAACGAGGGGGGAAAGCGCCTCGGCCGGAATACGGTCTTCGTTATCGAGGCCGAGGAGCTGACCCTCTGCCACCTGGGCGACCTGGGCCACGTGCTCACCCCGGACCAGGTGGAGGCCCTGCCCAAGGTCGACATCCTGCTTATCCCGGTGGGCAATCACTCCACCATTGGGCCGGCCGAGGCCGCCGAGGTGATAAGCCTGCTGGAGCCGAGCATCATCATCCCCATGCACTACCGCATCCCCGGCCTGAAGACGACCCTGGAACCGGTGGACCGCTTTCTGCACGAGGTGGGGCAGGAGGCCGTCCAGCCCCGGCCCCGCCTCAACGTCACCCGGCGGGACCTTACGGAAGAGCCCCAGGTGGTGCTCCTGGAGCCGCGGGGGGCCGAGCGCCCTTAGGGGATGGGCCGGAGGGGGATTACCTGGTTGCGCTCCGGGCCCACGCTCACCAGGCTTACCGGCCGGCCCACCAGCTCCTCGAGCCGGCGGACGTAGCGCTGGGCGTTGGGAGGCAGGTCCTCGAAGCGGCGGACCCGACTGGTATCGGTCAGCCAGCCGGGAAGCTCCTCATAGACGGGCCGGACGGCGGCCAGCCGGGCGGCGCTGGTGGGGAACTCCTCCGAAACTACCCCGTCGGTCTGGTAGGCGACGCAGACCTTGATGCGGTCGAAGACGTCCAGAATATCGAGGCGGGTTATGGCGATGCTGGTCAGGTCGTTCACCCGGGCGCTGAAGCGGGCGAGGACGGCGTCGAACCAGCCGCACCGGCGGGGCCGGCCGGTGGTGGCCCCATACTCCCGGGCCCGCTCCCGCAGGAGCTGGCCCATCTCGTCGGTGAGCTCGGTGGGCATCGGGCCGGCGCCAACCCGGGTGACGTAGGCCTTAAAAACCCCCAGGGTGTGGGTTATCTGGGTCGGGCCGATGCCCACCCCAAGGCAGGCCCCACCGGCGCCGGTGGAAGACGACGTCACGTAGGGGTAGGTGCCGTAGTCGAGGTCCAGGAGGGTTCCCTGCGCCCCCTCCAGGAGGACCAGGTCGCCCTGTTCCAGGGCCCGCAAAACGATCAGGCTGGTGTCCCGGATGAAGGGCTTGAGCCGCTCCCCGTACCGCAGGTACTCTTCGGCAATCTGCCGCCAGTCCAAGGGCTTGGCGCCGTACACCCGCTCAAGAATCTTGTTTTTGTATTCCACGACGTACCTGAGCCGGCTCGTAAAGGCCTCGGGGTCCGTCAGGTCGCCCATTCGGATACCCAGCCGGGCGGCCTTATCGGCGTAGCAGGGCCCGATGCCCCGGCGGGTAGTACCGATGGCGGCCTTCCCCTGGGCCTCCTCTTCCAGCCGCTCCAGCTCCAGGTGGTAGGGCATAACCACGTGGGCCCGGTCGCTCACTGCGACCCGGGAGATGTCCACGCCCCGGGAGGCCAGCAGGTCCAGCTCGGCCAGCAGAACCTTGGGGTTAACGACCATCCCGTTGCCGATGACGCACTGGGTTTGGGGGTAAAAGATGCCCGCCGGTACCAGGTGGAGGGCAAACTCCCCCAGCTCGTTAACGATGGTGTGGCCGGCGTTGTCCCCGCCGTTGAACCGGGCAACAACGGCCGCATCCCGGGAGAGCAGGTCCACAATCCGGCCCTTGCCCTCGTCGCCCCACTGACCCCCGACGACGACTACCGCCGGCATGGTTTGGCTCCGTTCAGCACAGTCAACACCGGGGTTAAGTTTAACACTTTCCGGCCAGCCTTAACCATACGCCCAAGGCCCGACTCACCGGCCCGGCCCCGGCTAGGGCCGGCGGCGCCGGAGCCGTTCCAGGCCGGCGGCCGCCGCTCCCAGGGTCCAACCGAGAAGACCCCCCAGCAGGTGGAAGGCCACGGCGGCCAGCAGGCTGGGAACCTCCACTTCCACCCGGCCGAACCGCAGGGACGGGGCCAGTTCGGCGAAGGGGGTCACCAGCGGGCCGGTCAAACCCAGGAGGAGCCCGAGCAGGGGGCGCCAGAAGCCCGAAAGCTGGGGATTAAGCATCACCAGGAAGAACCTAAGCAAAAGCAGGGCGGCCGCCAGGTCGGCCAGGGCGGTCGGCAGGCGGGCCGGCCAGGGGGCGGGGGGCCGGAGGGCCGGACCGGGCCGGCCTGCGGGCCCGGCCGGGCCGAGGGCCAGGCCCACGGCGGCCCCCAGGACGAAGCCGCCGGCGTGGGCCCAGAAGGCCACGCCGCCGGCGCTTGGGAGTCGGGTTATGGCGGCCATGCCGCTCAGGAGCTGGGTAATGAACCAGAGGGGCAGAAAGACGAGGGCCGGGACCTCCACGGGGACAAGGAAAAGAAAGGCCGGGACCAGGGTCACCACGGTGGCGGCTGGGTAAAGGACCAGGTAGGCGCCCAGCACCCCGGCGATGGCCCCGCTGGCCCCCACCATGGGCACGGGGGACGTGGGGGTGAAGGCCGCCTGGACCAGGGCGGCTCCGGCCCCGGCGGCCAGGTAGAAGCCGAGGTAAGGCAGGTGGCCGAGCCGGTCCTCAACGTTGTCGCCGAAAATCCAGAGAAAGAGCATGTTCCCCAGGAGGTGGGCCCAGCCGGCGTGAAGAAACTGGTGGGTAAAAAGGGTGAGCCAGACCTCCGGGGGAAGCCGGAGATCGCCGACCAGCAAGGGGGAAATCAGCCGGGGCACCAGCCCATAGCGGCGGATGGCCGCGTCCAGATGCGGTCCCAGGCTCAGCTCCCAGAGGAAGGCCAGTAGGCAGGCCCCGATGAGACCCAGGGTAACATACGGGGTTCGCCGGACCGGAACGGTATCGGTCAGCGGGATCATGTCGTCTCCCAAGGCGGCCCCTTCCCGGGCCGGCCGTCAGACCGCGCCCGAGCAGGGCCGCAGGTTTAGCATCACCGAAGGAGGATACCAGGTTTGCAGCAGCTACGAATAAACGCACTATTGTTTTGCTACTATAGAAGCATGGAACTCTTATCCATTGGAGAAGCGGCAAAGCGTTTAGGCGTGCACCCGAACCGCCTCGGGGTTGATTAAACCCGTGCGGCTTCCCA
>JBHOQU010000023.1:0-4866 GCA_042408785.1 Dehalococcoidia bacterium
GGGGCGCTGGCGGGAGAGTTTAAGGCCGAAGTAACCGCCGATGATTAAGATGGCCAAAGATAGGGCCAGTGCGAAGGGGACCGCACCCCCCTCCTCCCCCAGGGCTAAAAGCACCCGGGAAAGCCCAAAGACCCACACAAACGTAACCAAGGCCGCCGCCAGGGGCACCCCCAGGCCTAAAAGCAGCTTTTCTTTCATAGTTCGGGTATCCCCTTCTCCTCTCGCTCAAAGGTAACCCAAAAATCTACGGCTGCCACCGCCCACAAAGGCACACTGCCGAACACCTTCATAATGAGCCCGCCGATGAGCTGGTCCGTCATCGGGTCCAGCCCGAAGGGCTTGGGCGTCTGCCCGTAATAGCCGTAAATGAGCCGGTCCGAAAACGTAATAAACGCCCCGATTACCCCGGGTATTATCCCAAACACAAAAAGATAAACCAGCCTAAACAGCCACGGAAGCCGCTGCTCGGGCAGCGGCCCCACGATGGGCCACCAGGCCAGCAGGGCCGCACCCAGAAGGCTCAGGTGCTGAAGCCCGTGGTAAAAGCCGCTTTCGTACACAAGCCCGTAGTACTGCGGAAGATGCCAAAACACCAGCACCCCATTGAAAAGCCCAAAACCCAGCACCGGGTTAAAAGCCGCCCGCAGAAAGCCTTTAAGCCAGGCCGGCCGCCCAAGCAGCCGGTAGCCCCGGCTTAAAAGCCGCCTTAAAAGCCACGAGGGCGTCCCCAAAAGCAAAAGCACCGGGGTTACCAGCGTATAGACCAGGTGTTGGGCCATGTGCGCCCCAAAGGAATACCTGGCCCCAAGCTCCCCCAAGGGCGTGACCTCAAAGACCAGGATGCTTAAAAGCCCACCCAAAAAGCAGCCTATCTGCCGGCCAGAAACCGGATAAACCCACAAAAGCTCCGGCCCGGCAAGTCGGCGCCTGAGCGGCCCCACATACAGCAGATACGCCGCACCCAGCAGCAGAACCTGGGCCAAGGCCCCGTAATTTAAGGCCCAGGGCACAAAGATTCCGCCGATTACCATACCGGTCCCGGGTAAATAAGCGTCCCGAAAAGGGCCATCAGCGCAATCCCAACCGCTATCATCAAAAGCAGCGGCCCGCTGAAGACGAAAGCCAGGACCTTGTTATCAAACTTTAAGTGCATAAAGTAAAGCACCACCAGCGCAAACTTTACCGCCGAAAGCACCAAAAGCACGCTTATGGTAAGCCCCCGGGCCAGGGCCACATAGTAGGTGGCCACCTCCAAAAGGGTCACCACCGCCAGCACCACCGCCACCCGGATGTACGTCACCGTAAGGTCATGGAGCTCACCCTCGGCCTCCGGCGGCAGATAACGCTTTTTTTCTTCGGCCTTGGCCATCGGCTCTTCCCCTTCAGTACGGCAGAAGATAGACCACCGTAAAGATCACGACCCAGACGATGTCCACAAAGTGCCAGTAAAGCCCGGCCACCTCCACCGTAAGGGCCTGCTCCGGCCCCAGCTTCCCCAAAAGGGAGGCAAAAAGCAGCGAAAGCAGGATGATTATCCCCACCGTAACGTGGGTTCCGTGGAAACCCGTAAGCACATAAAAGGTCGTCCCGAAGAGGTTCACCTCCAGGGTAAGCCCCTTGTGCACAAAGGTCGTAAACTCGAAAACCTGCCCCCCCACAAATATCGAGCCCAGCATCGCCGTAAGCAAAAGCCACAGCCTGGTGGCCGGCAGATTGCCCAGCCTTATGCTGTTTACGGCCAGGGCCATGGTAAGACTGCTCATAAGCAGCACAAAGGCGCTTATGGACGTGTACGGGATGTTGAACACCTCATGCGGGTGGGGACCCACCAGGCTCTGACCCCGGTAGGCCTGATAGGTGGCAATCAGGCTCCCAAAGAAAAAGCAGTCCGAGCCCAAAAAAAGCCACATCAATAGCTTTGAGGGGTGAACCCCAAGGCTCGTTTGGTGCTCCAGCGGTTGGACCCGGGCCATAGCTTTACCCCCCTAACTTGCAGGCTCAAAGGCCCAGCCGTAGGAGGCAAACACCGTTATCAAGGCCCCAAGGCCGACGATTGCCCAGCCTAAGGGCCCAAGGCCCCCAACCTCGGCCGGCCGCAGCATCACCGCCCCGAACATCCCCAGGGCGATCCCGAAGGCCAAAATCGCCGGGTAATACGAAGGGTTCGGCAGGTGAATGTGCCCCCCGTGGCCGGGGTTGTCCGGCCCGTGCCCCGGGTTATGGGCCCCAACCCGGGCCCGGCCCCCGTGGGCCCCGTATTTTCTTACCCAGAGCTCATCCCGGGAGCTTACCACCGGTATCTCGGCAAAATTGTACGCCGGCGGCGGCGAAGGCACCAGCCACTCTAAGGTCCGCCCGTCCCAGGGGTCATCCCCGGCAGGCTGCCCCTTAAGCAGGCTTCTTACCGCATTGACCAAAAAGACCAGGGTCCCTAGGGCCATCAAAAAGGCCGCCGCACTCTCAAAGGCGTTTAAAAAGTCCCAGCCCATCCCCGCCGGGTAGGTGTACTGGCGCCGGGGCATCCCCCAGAGCCCCAGAAGGTGCATCGGCCCGAAGGTTAAGTTAAAGCCCAGGAAAAACAGCCAAAAATGCAGCTTGCCCAGCCCCTCATCTAAAAGTCTGCCCGCATACTTGGGCCACCAGTAGTAGATTCCGGCGAAGATGGCAAAGACGATTCCGGCCACCACATAATGAAAGTGGGCCACCACAAAGTAGGTGTCCGTCTGCTGGTAGTCGCTGGGGACGGTGGCATGCATCACCCCGGATATCCCGCCCACCGTAAAGACGGCGATGAAGGCCAGGGCAAAGAGCATCGGCGTCTTAAGCTTAAGCTCGCCCCGCCATAAGGTGGCCAGCCAGTTGAAGATCTTTACCCCGGTGGGGATCCCGATAAGCATCGTGGTTATCCCGAAGACGGTGTTGGCCACCGGACCCAACCCCACCGCAAACATGTGGTGGGCCCAGACCCCGTAGCTTAAAAACGCAATGAAAATCCCGGATAGCACCACAAAGGGGTAGCCGAAAAGGGGCTTTCTTGAAAAGACCGGCAAAACCTCGGAGATTACCCCCATGGCCGGCAGCACCAGGATATACACCTCGGGGTGCCCAAAAATCCAAAATAGATGCTGCCACAAAAGCGGATTTGCCCCCGCCTCGGCCTTGAAAAAGTTGGTCCCAAAAAGCCGGTCAAACATCACCTCAATAAGGCCGATGGCCAAAACCGGCAGGGCAAAGATCATCAAAAACGAGGTAAGCAGGGCCATCCAGCTGAAAACGGGCAGCCTAAAAAGGCTCATCCCGGGGGCCCGGTGGTTGATAATGGTGGCCGCAAAGTTGAGCCCCGAGGCCACCGAGGAGATTCCCAGCGCCTGCAAACCCATCACGTAAAAGTCGGGCCCTAAGGTGGGGTTTAACCGCACATCCGTAAGGGGCGCATACCCAAACCAGCCCACATCCGGCGCCTGCCCCCACAGCCAGCCCAGATTGAGCAGGACCGACCCGAACAAGAACATCCAGTAGCTGAAGGCATTAAGCCTGGGGTAGGCCACATCCCGGGCCCCAATCTGCAAAGGCACCACCAGGTTAAATAACGTGGCGTTGAACCCCATCACCACCAGGAAGATCATCGTAAGCCCGTGCATCGTAAAGACCTGGTTGTAGGTGTTGGGGTCCAAAAACCTGCTTTCGGCATGGGCCAGCTGAAGCCTTATCAAAAGGGCCTCAATACCCCCCAAAAGCAGGTAGGCCAGGGTCGTGGCCCCGTACATTATCCCGATGCGCTTGTGGTCCACCGTGGTAAGCCAGGACCACAAATAGCCCAAAAAGCCCGGCCTGGGCGAAACCCCAACCGCTCGGCCCAACGTCGCCATCTTAAGCCACCTCCTACCTTAGGGTCCTTAGATAGGCCACAATGGCCGCAACATCTTCATCGGATAGGCCCAGATACGGCATCTTGTTTCCGGGCTTTACCTCCTGCGGGTTCTTTATCCACCTAAAAAGCCCCCGGCCCTCCGGGTCGTTTTCTAAGACCCCGGCGCCCACCGTCGGCCGCTCCCCAATGTTGGTTAGATTCGGCCCAATCTTGCCCTGATAGGGGGTCCCCTCGATGGTATGGCAGGCCCCGCAGCCCCGGGCCCCGAAAAGCTCAAAGCCCTGCCGGGCCGGACCCTGAGGCTGCGGCGGGGGCGAAAGCCTGGCCCTTACCCAGCTTTCAAACTCGGCGGCCGGCAAGGCCCTTACCCGGAAGCGCATCTGGGCGTGCTGGGTTCCGCAGAACTCGGCACACCAGCCGTAATATTCGCCCGGCTCCCGGGCGTTGAACCAGATCTGGTTTTTGTGCCGCCCGGGAATCACATCCACTTTGCCCGAAAGCTTGGGCACCCAGAAGCTGTGGATGACGTCGGCACTGGTTAGGCTGGCAATCACCGTCCGGCCCACCGGTATCCTGAGCTCATTGGCCACGGTGATGGTCCTTCCCGGGACGATGTCTGGGTACCGAAATTCCCACCACCACTGGTGGGCCACCACCTCCACCCGCAAAGCCCCGGCCTCATCGGGCGGCTGGGCAAAGGCGAAGATGGCCGGGACCGAAGGCACCGCAATGGCCCCGACAATCAGGGTGGGGATAACCGTCCATAAAATCTCCACCGTCCGGTGCCCGTGGACCTGGGGCGGCAAAACCCCAGGGCCTAAGGGCCGGCGGAACCTGATGATGCTGTACAAAAGCCAGCCTTCGACAAAGACAAAGACCGCCGCCCCAAGGTAAATCAGATACCAGGTAATCCACCGCAGATGCTCCGCCTGGTCCCCAGCCACCGGACCTACCCAGTCCATCGGACCCATCGACTGGGCACACCCGGCAAGCAG
>JBHOQU010000002.1:0-23137 GCA_042408785.1 Dehalococcoidia bacterium
AACGGCTGACCGAAATTAAGGCCCAGTGGGATCCGGACAACTTCTTCCGGATGAACCAGAACATTCCGCCTGCCGTCTAGCCGCCGGAGGCAGGCGCCCACTGGCGGCAGAAAGGAGAGCAAAACGATGTCTCAGACGAACGAGGTGACCGTCTTGTTTAATGAGGTGTGCTTTGGCGGCTGGTCCGGCCAGACGGCCGACAAGCCGCCCGTTTACCTGGGGGAGGGCGAGTCGGGATTGACCTGCCCGCGGTGCGGCCCTCCCGACGACCTGAGCCGGCTGCTGGCCGAGGCCCGGCGGGGCCTGGTCGAGCAGGCCCAGGAAAAGTCATGAGAAAGGACTGGATGATGGTAAATCCTAAGCCCGACCGGCAAACTGAAGAGGCGATCTACCGGGAGAATGAGGCATTCCTTGAGGCCTGGAACCGGGGCGACGCCCGGGCCGCGGTGTCCTTTTTCACCGAGGATGGGGTCCGGGTCGGGGCATTCGGGGATATCCAGCGGGGACGGGCCGAAATCGAGGCGGCCTACAACCGGCTCCTGCGCCAGACCATGCCGGGCGCAACCGCCAGTATGGAGCGGGGCTCCATCCGGATGCTCACACCCGACCTTGCCCTCTGGCAGGGCGGGCTGGAAATCACCCCCGTCAGCGGTCCCCCGATGAAAGGTCACGTGGTTCAGGTGATGCGGAGGGTGGGGGAGCGCTGGCTGGTAGTGGAGGCCCATCCCAAGTTCTTCCCACCAACGGCCTAAAGTTGCAGGGGGCGCACGGCCGTGCGCCCCCTACAGCCGATGGTGTTAGGGTATAACGCCTCCGAAAAGCCGCGACCGAGGCAGCCGATTGACGTAGGGCGAAATGCCGGAGCGCGGTTGCTGAGGGGGTCAAAAACGGCAAGGAGGTCTTGATGGAAAGAAACCCGGCCGTTCCAAACCTGTCGGTGGAGCTGTTGCGCCAGGCGACCCGGCAAGAGTGTGCTACTGTCGCCCTGAATCCCGGCGGCAGTTTTCATTTCCACACCGGCCGGGACGGCCTTAACCCGCCTGGGCTACCCCGAAACCTTATACGCCGGCCTGCCCGAGGAGGTTATCGCCGCGTTCGCCGGTACCGGTAACCCGTTCGCCGCCGGGCCCATCAACCCCGGGGAGACGGTGGTGGATGCCGGTTGCGGGGCCGGCCTCGATTCCCTCATCGCCTCCCGACCGGTCGGCCCGGGAGGGCGGGTGGTGGGCGTGGAGATGACCGCGGAGATGCCGGCCAGGGCCCGGGCAGGGGCGGCGGCCGGCGCGGCCCATGTGGAGTTCCGGGAAGGATATGTCGAGTCCCTGCCGGCGCCCGGTAGGTTTGCCGGCGGGCTCACCAGCAACGGCGTCCTGAACCTGACGGTGGACAAAATTGCCACCCTACGGGAGTGGTTCCGTGTCCTCAAGCCCGGCGGGCGGCTTTTTGTCGGTGACATCATCTTTATGCGGCCGGTCCCGGAAGACGCCCTCGAAGACGTATCCCTCTGGACCGGCTGAATTGCGGGCGGTCTGCTGGAGGCAGACCTGGTCCGTTTCGCGGAGTTCGGCACCCAGGGCGTAACGTTTCGGGCCCGCAAAGTTTAACCGGCAAATCCGCCGGCTCCGGCCCCGGGCGGGGAGTCCGGCCGGTTAAAATTGGCCGGGGAACGGTTCGATGGGTTCCGGCAAACCCAACACAAACGCTCTGGCGTTTCTGTTGGGTTTGGCCGTCTGCCTCCTGGCTGCGGCCGGCCTTCCCGGCCCGGCCCGGGCCTGGGGCGGGGCCGGGCCGGGCGACCTGGCCGCCTTCGCCGACGCCTTCTTCGCCGAACAGCTGGCAAGCTCCCCGACTCCGGGAGCAGTCTTCGTTCTGGTTAAAGAAGGACAGGTTATCCTCGCCCGGGGCTACGGCTACGCCGACCCGGAAGCCCGCCGGCCCATGGACCCCGACCGGACGGTCCTGCGGGTCGCGTCGCTCTCCAAACCCGTGGTGGCGGTCGCCGCGCTCCAGCTGGCCGAGCGGGGCCGGCTGGACCTTCACGCCGATGTGAACCTCTACCTCCGGCGGCTGAAGGTTCCGCCCGTTTACCCCCGGCCGGTCACCCTGGCCAGCCTGCTGACCCACACTTCCGGCCTCGATGAGGACCTCATCGGTATGGCCGCCCGGGACGAAGCCGGGCTTATGCCCCTCGACGACTATTTAAAAGCCCGCCTGCCGGCCAGGGTCAGACCCCCCGGCGAGCTCATCCGCTACTCCAACGACGGGGTCGCCCTGGCGGCCCTGATTATCGAGGAGGTTAGCGGCCGGCCTTTCGCCGAATACGCCGCGGCCGATATCTTTCGGCCCCTGGGGATGGGCCGGAGCAGCTTCGGCCCCCGGCCCGACCTGATGCCGGACCTGGCCGCCGGTTACGAGGTCCGGGCCGGCACCTGGCGGCGGGCCCCTTTCGACTACTTCAACGTCGGGCCAGCGGCCAGCCTGCTGACCACCGGAAGCGACCTGGGCCGCCTGCTTATCAGCCTGCTTGAGGGCGGCCGCCTCGACGGGGCCCGGATCCTGACCGAAGAATCGGTCCGGCAGATGTTCGCCCGGCAGTTCACCCACCATCCCAGGCTGCCTGGGGTAACTTTCGGGTTTTTTGAGTATTTCGCCAACGGCCGCCGGGCCCTCATTCACGAGGGCGACTGGCGGGGGTTCGCCGGCCTGGTCCTGCTTATCCCCGAAGAGCGGCTGGGGCTGTTCGTGGCCAACAACGGCCAGAACCACCTTCTCAATCGGGAACTGGTCGGCCGTTTCCTGGACCGTTACTATCCGGCGGCAGATGCCCCGACGCCGGCGCCGGCCCCTGCCCAAGACTTGGGCCGCTTTGCCGGCAGCTACCGGACGGTCCGGTATCGTCAGGGAAGCGTCGAGAAGCTGGCAACCCTGGTGGAGCAGTTCCGGGTGGCGGCCGACCGCGGGCGCCTGTTCCTTTACGGCTTCGGGCCTGGTCCGGTCGAGTTCGTGCCGGCGGACCGGATGGTCTTTAAGATGGCCGGCGGGGAAAGCTACATCGCCTTTCGGGAAGATGAGGCCGGCCGGGTAACCCACCTCTTCCTGGGCGGCGACCGCCTCTACCCCACCGCCCTGGCCTTGGAGAAGGTCCCCTGGTTTGAAACCTCCGAGTTCGGGCAACTGCTTGCCGCCGCCTTCGGGGTGCTCTTCGGGTCGGCCTGTCTGGCCTGGCCGGTGGGTCGCCGCTCGGGGGCTTTTAGCCTGCTTGGCGGCAAAGCGGGGCTGGGGGCATCCCTGCTCGGGGGGACTAACCTCACCCTGCTGGGCGGGGTGGCCGTCGGTCTTTTTGCCGTCGACCGCTACGAGTTCGTCTACGGCGTACCGCCGGGCCTGCTGGCCGTCCTTAAGCTTTCGGCCCTGAGCGCCCTGCTCGGCCCCGTCGTCGGGGCGGTCTGCCTGCTGGCCTGGGTGCGGGGCTGGGGGAGTACCCCGGGCCGGCTTTACTATACGGCGGTCGCCGTTGGGGGGCTCGGGTTCATCGGGTTTCTGGCCACCTGGAACCTGCTGCCGCCCCCTTAGCCCGAACGGCCCGGAGGCACAGGGCCGTCCGGTTTTGTCGCCGCCCTGATTTTAAGGATCCACCGGGCGGCGATGGGGGGGGCTGTAGGGGCGCACGGTTGTGCGCCCTTACATAGGGCCCTGCGGGAGGCCTCGGATTTCTTGACTTAAAAGTTGGCAGCCGGTATCTTTTGGTCGGAGTCTGCAGGAGCCCTGGACTTTGGACCGCAAAATCGGCATATTCTTCCAGCCGAAGGTGCCCAGCGCCGTCCACTGGGCCGCCGCCGTCCGGGGCCGCCTGGCCGAGCTCGGCTTCGAGGGCTGGGTCGCCGACGTCAACGCCCCCCCATCCCCCCTGGAGGCCGACCTGATCATAACCCTGGGCGGGGACGGCACCATCCTGGCGGTGGCCCGGCTCGCCGCGCCCCTGGACATCCCCATCCTCCCGGTTAACCTCGGCCGCCTCGGCTTCATGGCCGAGTTCGACCCCCACCAGCTCCTGGCGCGGCTGCCGGAGCTGCTTCGGGGTGACGGCTGGGTGGAGCGGCGCCGGCTGCTGGCCGCAACCCTTACCCGGTCGGGGACTGCCGTCCGGGAAGTGCTGGCCTTGAACGACATCGTTATCAGCCGGGGCAGTGTGGCCCGGGTCATCCGGGTCCGCACCCACGTGGACGGGGCTTACCTTACGACTTACGTCGGCGACGGGGTTATCGTTGCCACCGCCACCGGCAGCACCGCCTACGCCCTGGCCGCTGGGGGCCCCATCCTTCACCCGGAGCTCACCGACCTGCTTATCAGCCCGATAAACCCCCACCTTTCCTTCGACCGAACCCTGATCGTGCCCGGCACGGCTAAAATTGAAATGGAGGCCACCGCCGACCACCAGCCGTTCCTGGTCGTCGACGGCCAGGAGCACTTGCCCCTCGAGCCCGGGGACCTGGTCGGCGCAACCTTAAGCCCTTATGCCGCAAGCCTGTTGCGCTGGCAGCCCCGCAACTACTTTTACAGCTCGCTGATGCGGCGGCTGCGGGGTCGGGATTCGGAGCTGTAAGCCTGGGGCGATGCTGCTTGAACTGCGAATCCGGGACTTTGCCATCATCGACCGGCTGGACCTGGAGTTCGGCCCGGGCCTCACCCTCCTCACCGGCGAAACCGGGGCCGGAAAGAGCATCATCATCGACGCCCTCGCCCTGGTGCTGGGTGACCGGGCCGACCCCACTGTGGTTCGGTCCGGGGCCGCCCAGGCCGCCGTTGAGGCCGTCTTCGACTTGAACGGCGCCCCGCCCGAGCTTTCCCGGCGGCTGGCCGAGCTCGGCTTCGAGGCCGAGGACGGCCTGCTGGTTCTGCGGCGGGAGGTTCAGGCCGGGGGCCGCAGTCTGGGCCGCCTTAACGGCCGGACGGTGCCCGCCTCGGTCCTTCAGCAGGTCGGCCGCCACCTCGTCGACATCCACGGGCAGACGGAGAACCTCTCCCTGCTCCGCCCGGCCGAACAGCTCGAGCTCCTCGACCGCTACGGCGGCCTGGAGCCGGCCCGGCGCGAGTTTGCCGGGCTCGTCCAGCGCTACCGCCGGCTCCGGGCCGAAATCGAGGGCCTGCGGCAGGCCCTGGCCGACCGGGACCGGCGGCTGGAGCTTTTAGAGTTTCAGGTTAATGAGATCAGGTCGGCCAAGCTCCAGCCCGGGGAGGAGGAGCGGCTGAACGAGGAGCACCTGCGGCTGAGCAACGCCGAGGAGATCCGGCGGCGGGCCGAGGCCGCCTACGCCGCCCTCCGCCAGGGGCGCCCCGGCCGTCCCCCCGCCCTGGACCTGCTGGCCGAGGCCGGCCTGGAGCTCAAGGCCCTGACCGAGTTCGACCGCGGCCTGGCATCCTTGCTTTCCGAGCTTACGGACATTACCGAGCGGCTGACCGACATCGCCCGGGCCCTCCGGGCCTACGCCGAGGCCGTCGAGGCCGACCCGGTCCGGCTGGCCGAGGTGGAAGAGCGGCTCCGGCTCATCGACCGTCTCAAGCGCAAATACGGCCCAACGGTGGCCGACATCCTCGCCTACGCCGAAAGGGCCGAGGCCGAGCTGGAGCAGACCCTCACCGGCGAAGAACGGCTGGGGGAGCTGGAGGCCGAGCTGGCCGAGCTTCGGGCCGAGCTGGGCCGCCGGGCCCGGGAGCTCTCGCAGCGGCGGCAAGAGGCCGCCCGGCGGTTGGAGGCGGCGGTGGGGGCGGAGCTGGAGGCCCTAAAGCTGGGCCATACCCGCTTTCAGGTGGGCTTTGCCGCCGAACCCGCCCCCGAAGCCGAGGGCCTCCCCGTCGACGGGGCCGCGTTCGCCTTTGACGCCGCCGGCATCGACCGGGTGGAATTCCTGGTGGCCACCAACCCGGGCGAGCCCCTCCGGCCCCTGGCAAAGGTCGCCAGCGGCGGGGAGACGGCCCGGCTGATGCTGGCCCTTAAGGTTGTCCTGGCCGAGGCCGACCCCGTGCCCACCCTGGTCTTTGACGAGGTCGACGTGGGGGTTGGGGGCCGCAGCGGTCAGGTGGTGGGCGAGACCCTCTGGCGGCTGGGCCGCCACCATCAGGTCCTGTGCGTCACCCACCTGCCCCAGGTGGCCGCCTTCGCCGACGACCACCTGGCCGTGGGCAAAGAGCTGGCTCAGGGCCGGGCGGTGGTCCGGGTCCGGCGGCTTGGGGAGGCGGAGCGGGTCGCCGAGCTTGCGGCCATGCTCGGGGGCGATACGGCGGCCAACCGGCGCAGCGCCGGGGAACTGCTCGCCATCGCCCGGGAGTATAAGGGGCGGGTCAGCGGGACCGGCCCGACCGCCCGCCAGCTGCCCCTTATCCGTTAAGGGGTACATCCTCCAACCGGAGGGAGAAGAGCCGGCTTACGCCTTCCGGAGTAAGGCTCAGTCCGAAGAGGGCCCCGGCCCGCTCCATGGTGGGCCGGCTGTGGGTGACCACCACGAACTGGGTCCGGTCGGCGAACTCCTCCAGGAGCCCGGCAAACTTCGCCAGCCGGGCCTCATCTAAGGCGGCATCGGCCTCGTCCAACAGACAGAGGGGGGTCGGGCCCAGCCCCAGAAAGGCCAGGACCAGGGCCAGGGTAACCAGCGTCCGCTCGCCCCCGGAGAGGGCCCCCGGTCCGTCAATCCGGCGGCCGGGAAGCCTCACCACCAGCTCCAGGCCCGACCGCTCGTCGGACGGGTCGTCGGTCAGCACCAGCCGGCCGGACCCGGCCCCGAAAAGCTCCCGGACCATCCGGTCGAACCCGGCCGAAAGCTCCCGAACCAGCCGCCGGAAGCGGCGGTCCAGCTCGGCCTCCAGCCGCCGAATGCCCCGCAGGAGCTCGGCCCGGGCCGTCTCGGCGTCGGCAATCTCGGCCGCCAGTTTTTCAACTTCGGCCTGCTCCCGCTCATATTCCGCCTGGGCTAGGGGATTTACCGGGCCCAACTGCTTCAGCGCGGCCTCAACCCGGCGCAGCTCCCGCCCCAGCTCGGCCGGGTCCCCCTGGGGCAACCCTTCCCGCTTGATAAGCTCCTCCGGGTCGAAGCCTTCGGCGGCCAGCCGGCCGGCCAGCTCGGCCAAGGCCTCCCGGGCCGCCCCAACCCGGGCCTCGGCTTCGGCCGCCAGCCGGGTCCGAGCCTCCAGCTCGCGCCGGGCCTCCGCCAGGGGCCCATCAAGGCCCGCCAGCGCCCGCCGCCAGTTTTCGGCTTCCGACCGGGCCCGGGCGAGGGACTCCCGCCGCCTCTCCACCTCGGCCGCAAGCTCAGGAATTTTCAAGCTCAAGTCCCCAAGCTCGGCTTGAAACTGGGAAAGCTCGGCCGCTAGGGCCTGACGGGACCGGGTAAGCTCAACCGCCCGGCCTTCCAGGGCCCTCAGCCGCTCCCGAAGCTGCTGGGCCCGGCCGACGGCTGCCCGCCGCCGCTCCTGAAGCCGGTTAAGCTGGGCCTCGGCCGCCCCCAGCGCCCGCCGAACCCGCCCGGCCACCTCCCGGGCCCGGGCGGCCCGCCGGGCCGCCCCGAGGGCTTCGGCCTGGTCCGCCGGGCCGTCGGCCGCCGGGAGCCCGGCCTGAACCTTCCGCAGTTCGGCCCGCAACCGGCTCACCTCGGCCAGCAGGCGGCGCCGTTCGGCCAGCAGCCGTCCCCGACGGGCCCGGGCCGCATCCGCCTCGGCCCGGGCCTGGGCCAGGCGGCTCCGGGCTGCCGTCAGCTCGGCCCCCACGGCCTTAAGCCGGGCGGTAAGCTCCCCAACCTCGGCCGAGGCCCGGTCTATCTCCCGATCCAGGGCCTTAAGCTCGGCTTCCAGCCGCCGCACTCCTTCGGTCAGGGCCCGCCGCCGGGCCTCCTCTTCGACGGCCCGGCTCTCCCGGGCCGGCAGGACCAGCCCGCTGGGGTGCCAGAGGACCCCCCGGACCCAGAGGACCCGGCCGGACCAGAGGCCCTCCCGCCAGACCTGCCAGGCCACCGCCGCCGAATCCACCACCAGCACGTCCCCCAGCAAACCCTCCAGCCAGGGCCGGTCGCCTTCAGCCACCTCGATCAGGTCGATAAGGCGGCCTAAAATCCCCGGCCCGGCCGGGGCTTCCGGCCGGCTCCCGCGGGCCCGGCCAAGCCGGGCAATTACCAGGGGCCCGTCCGGCGTCTGGCCGTCGGCCGGCGGGTTGAAAACCACCCGGGCCTCGGCCGCCGGGCCCAGGGCCAGACCCAGTCCTGCCGTAAGCTCGGCCGGCCACCGGATCCGACCCAGCAGGCGGCCGTCGGCCCCACAGGCCCGGTCTCCGAAGGCCCTTAGGGCGGCCCGCTGGCGACCCAGCTCGGCCTCCAGGTGCTGGCGGTGCCGCTTGAGCTCCCCAAGACCGGCCCGGGCCGCCCCAAGTTTCTCGTTAAGCTCGGCTTCAGCCGCCCCCAGCTCCCCCACCCGGGCGGCCAGCCGGCTCAGCCCGGCCCCGGCCTCCGGGTCTGCCGGGAGACTCAGCAGGCCGGCCCGGACCTCGGCAAGGGCCCGGCGGGCCGCCTCGAGCCGGGCCGAAAGGTCGGCCGCGGCCCGGCGGAGGCGGGCCTCCCGGGCGGCCAGCTCCTCGGCCCGGCGCCGGGCCTCGGCGGCCGCGGCGGAAAGCTCCTCGGCCCGGGCCGTGATTCGGGGCAGCCACGCCCGCAAACGCCCCGCCCGGGCCGACCAGGCCGCCAGTTCCTGGTCGGCGGCCTTAAGCTCGGCCTCGGCCCGTCGAAGTTCGTCCCCCAGCCGGCGGCGCTCGTCGTCCCCGCCGGCCAGGGCCTGGTCCAGCTCGACCAGCCGGGCCCGACCCCGTTCCAGCCGGTCCGCCAGCTCCTCCCGCCGGCGGAGGGCCCGGCCCAGCTCGGCCTCGGCCGCCTCCAGGGCCTCCCGGGCCGACCGAACCCCCAGTTCGGCCGCCTCAGCTCGGGCCTTAAGTTCCTCGGCCCGGGCCTCCAGCTCGGCCAGCCCCTTGCGGGCGGCCCCCAAGGCAGCCCGGGCTGAGTCCAGGACGGCCTCGGCCTCGCCGAGCCGCCGGTGCCGGTCCAGCCATTCCTCCCGCCGGATGGCCGCCAGCAGGGCGACCCGGCGGGACTCCAGGCTTTGCCAGGCCCGCCAGGCATCGGCCTGCCGGCCCAGGGCCTCCAGCCGGGGCCGGCGCTCGGCCAGCCGGTCCTTAAGCCGGGTGAGCTCGGCGGCGGCCGCCTCCAGGTGTGCGGCCGCCTCGGTCAGCTCCTGGCGGTAAAAGGCCAGCCCCGCCGAGGCCTCCAGGAGCTGGCGCCGCTCCACCGGCCGCAGACTGAGCCAGCGGTCGGCGGCCCCCTGGGCTAACAGCCAGGGGCCGTCGGGGCCGAGGCCGTGGGCGGCGAGGGCATCCAGGTAGTCCCGCTGGCGGACGGGCCGGCCGTTCACCAGGTATTCGTGGTCGCCGGAACGGTGGACCCGGCGGCAGAAGACCACCTCCTCGCCCCCGGCGTCGGCCAGGGTAATTTCCGCCTCCGCCAGGCCGGCGGGGGCCCGGCCCGGGCCGCCGGCGAAAACAGCCTCCTCCCAGCGGCCGAGGCGGAGCCGGCGGGGATTGGTTTCCCCAAGGGCGAACCGAATCGCCTCCACCAGGTTGCTCTTGCCCGAGCCGTTCGGGCCGACCAGGGCCACAACCGGGGCGACCAGCTCGACCTCCGTCGGGTCGGCGAAGGTCTTAAAACCCCGCAGGCGTAGGCGGCGAAGCCGGAAAGAGCTGCCCATCCGGCAGATTAGGGGGACTCGGACTCCAGCCGGGTTAGGGCGGTTCTGGCCGCCTCTTGCTCGGCGGCCTGCTTCGAGTAGCCCTGACCGGTGGCCAGCACCCGGTCGCCGAGGCGGACCTCCACGGTGAACTTGCGGCGGTGGCTGGGGCCCGTCTGGTGAACGGTAACATAGATCGGGGTGAGTTGCCAGCGGGCCTGGGTGACCTCCTGGAGGCGGGTTTTCGGGTCGAGCACCTCGTCGGGGTCCTGCAATTTTTCAAGCTCCCCCTCGACGAAGGGCAGAAGGACCCGGCGGGCGGCCTCGAGGCCGCCGTCCAGGTAAATGGCCCCCAGGACGGCCTCGAAGGCCGAGGCCAGGATCGAGGGCCGACGGCGGCCGCCGGTCTGCTCCTCGCCCCGGCTCAGGAAAAGCTCGGAGCCCAGGTCGAGCTCCCTGGCCCAGCGGGCCAGGGTTTCGGTCCGGACCAGCCAGGCCCGCAGGCGGGTAAGCTTGCCCTCGGGCAGGTCTGGGAAGCGGCGGAAGAGGGTCTCGGCGACGATAAGGCTCAGGACAACGTCCCCCAGAAACTCGAGCCGCTCGTTGTCGGGCAGGCCGAAGCCGGGGTTTTCGTTTAGATAGGACCGGTGGACGAGGGCCTGGCGGAGCAGGTCCGGGTTGCTGAAGCGGTAGCCGAGGCGGTCTTCAACCGGCGGCCGCAGTGCCCTCTTCGACCGGTGCGACCTCGGCAAACCCATAATAGTCGTCAGACCTGATGATGCGCTCCAGCATCTCAGGGGAGAGGACCCGAGCCTTCTCGGCAACCCCGGGCCAGGCCTCCAGCTCCTGCCGGATCTCGTCGATGGTCAGGGGTCGGTTGCCGTTGGCCAGAAAGACCCTGAAGATCGCCTCAAGCAGGGGTAAATTGGGCGGGATGAAGTCGTCCAGCCGGCTGCAGTGTGTAAGGAAGCACTCGAACGGGTCCTCACCGTAGCGGACTTTGACCGTCTGGAAAACAACCCGGCCGCTCTGGGGGTCGACGGTCGGGCGCCGCTCCTCAACCTCCTCGCCGATCCGCTCCAGACACTCCGGGCAGATGCGGCTCCGAACGAAGACTTTGAAGTCCCGATTCTGCCTCTGGAACTTATCCAGGTCGATGAAGAAGCGGGGCTCGCCAACCTCAGCCATTCCGAGAATAAAGTATAGCGCCGACCCGGCCGGGCCGCCACCCCCTTGACAGTAGTAGAACATTTGAGCTATTAATTAGGCGACCGGTTCCCTCCCCACGGGGGCCTTAAGCGAAGCTTAGGAGGTACCTATGGCCGAGTCCGTCGAAACCCTGGTTCTGCGGGCCCAGCGGGGCGACCGCCGGGCCCTCCAGCTTCTCCTGGAGCGTTACCGGCCCCTCCTGGGCCGGGCGGTTGGGGAGGTGGGCCGCCTTGGGGGTCAGGCGGTCGGCCCGGTCGACCGGGCCGACCTCTTCCAGGAGGGGGTTCGGATCCTCATCGAGCTTATCCGGGCTTATGACCCGGGTCGGGGGGTGGGATTGAGCTACTATTTACAGCGCAACCTGCGCTGGCGGCTTTACAACTTCCTGCGCCGGGAGCGCTGGCGGCTGGGCCGGGAGGTGCCCCTCAGGGAGGGGGACGCCGACGCGGTGGTCGACCCCGCCGCCGACCCCCAGGCCGAGGGGATATCCCCCCGCCTCGAGCGGGCCTTAAAGAAGCTTTCCCGCAAGCAGCGTTGGGTCCTCTTTTTAACCTACTGGCAGGACCGGTCCGTAGAGGAGGTCGCCCGGATTTTAAAGGTCAAGCCCCGGGCGGTCTGGGCCCTCCGCCGGCGGGCCGAAGACCGGCTCCGCTCCATCCTGGACGCCCCCGACGGCCCCTGACCGGCCCCTGGACGCCCACCGACCCCGAAGCCTATACTCCCTGCTGGGGGTCTCCTGATGGAACCGCAGGCCGTCTGGTTTCTCTTCGACCCGGAGAGCCGGCCCCTGGGGCAGATTATGCGCACCGGGCCCGAGACGGTGCCCGCCGTCGGGGCCGTCATCGCCGACGGCCGGGGCTGGAAGCGGGCCGAAGTAATCGCCTTCACCGAGCTGGCCGCCGCCTGCGGCTTTCGCCGCTTCCGGGTTACCGTCCGGGTGCTGGAGTGATCAAAGGCCCTCGACCAGGGTGAAGTAAGCGGCCGCCAGGTAGGCCTTCGTCCGCACCACCAGGTCCCGGACCGCGAAGTTCTCGTCCACCCCGTGGACGCCCGGCCGGAAGGTCTCGCTTTCCGGGTGGATGGGTGCAAACCCGTAGGCCGCAACCCCCAGGGGCCGCACCCACTGGGAGTCCGTAAACCCCGCCGTAAGGGCCGGGATGAGGCGCACCTCCTGCCGGCCGGTGGCCGCGGCCAGGGCCCGCCGGAGGGCCTCGGTAAAGGCCGTCCCGAACGGCGACTGGGTCGAGCGGGCCCACGTCTCGACCTCGAAGCTCACCCCCTCAATCCCGGCCAGCACCTTCTCCAGCTCGCCCCGGACGTAGTCTTCGTCCTGGCCGGGCAGGGTCCGGACGTCACACTTCAGGACGGCCGCGGCCGGAATGCTGTTGGACTTAACCCCCGCCTGAAGGACCGTCGGGGTGAGGGTCATCCGGGAGAGGGCCCGGAGCAGGGAAGAAAGCTGTGGGTCCAGCTCCTGGACCCGGGCCAGGGTATCTTCTAGGGTTTCGGGGGTGGGCCGGCCAAGGCCGTCGTCAAGCTCATGTAAATGGTCAAAGACCGGGGCCGAAAGGTCGACCTGGGGCCGGTAGTTTTCGATGGCGCCGAGCACCCGGCCGGCCTTAAGCAGGGCATTTTCCGCATCCCAGGGCCGGGAGGCATGGCCGCTTCGGCCCCGGATGGTGATGGTGACCTCGACCCGGCCCTTCTCGCCGATGCCCAGCTCGTAGACCAGGCCCCGCCGGCTTTTGACCGGGTAGCCGCCCCCCTCGTTGAGGGCGTAGTCGGCCCGGACCTCGTCGGGGGCGTTCCGGGCCAGCCAGCCGTAGCCGTAAAACCCGCCCGATTCCTCGTCAGCGGTGGCCGTGTAAATTAAGTCGCCTTTAAGCTTGAGGCCGCAGCGCTTTAAGAGCACGGTGGCAAAGTAGCCGGCGGTGACTACCGCTTTGGCGTCGTCGCTTCCCCGGCCCCAGATCCGGCCCTCGGCCAGGACGGCCTCAAAGGGCGGGTAGCGCCAGCGGGCCGGGTCCTCCACCGGCACCACGTCCAGGTGGCTCATCAAGAGCAAGCTCGGGCCGGAGCCGTCCCCTTTAAGCCGGGCGATAAGGTTGCCCCGGCCGGGGGCCGACTCCAAGATTTTCGCCCCGATTCCCTCCGCCCCCAGCCGGTCCCGGATGTACTCGCAGCAGGCCGTCTCGTTGCCGGTGGGCATCTGCCCGGTGTTGACGGTGGGGATCCGGACGATATCCCGGTGGAAGCGGACGATCTCGTCGACGGCCGCGTCGACCTGAGCCAGAAGGCTTTCAAGCTCTCCCATCTAGGCCCCCCTACCTTGAGGATTCAAAGGCCCGGTACTGGAGGGCCTCGGCCACGTGGGCCGGGCCGACCTCCGCCGAGCCGGCCAGGTCGGCGATGGTCCGGGCCACCTTCAGGGTCCGGTGGAAGGCCCGGGCCGAGAGCTGGAACCGGCCCATCGCCGCCCGCATCAGATTATGGGCCTCGGGCCCCAGGGTGCAGAAGCGCCGGACCTCCCCGGGGCCCATCTCGGCGTTGACGGTTATAGGGGTTCCGGCGAAGCGGCGGCGCTGGACCTCCCGGGCGACCGCAACCCGGGCCTTGACGGCGGCCGAAGGCTCGGCCGCCTCCGGGGCCGTCAGCTTGGCGTACTCGATGCGGGGCACTTCTACCCGAATGTCGATGCGGTCCAGGAGGGGTCCCGAGAGGCGCCGCTGGTAGCGGGCCACCGCCGAGGGCGGGCAAAGGCACGGCTTAAAGGGATCTCCCGCAAATCCGCAGGGGCATGGATTCATCGAGCCCACAAGGATGAAGTTGGCCGGGAAGGCCAGGCTTCCCTGGGCCCGGCTGATCACTACCTGCCGGTCCTCGAGGGGCTGGCGCAGAAGCTCTAAGTTATGGGTCCCGAATTCCGGCATCTCGTCCAGGAAGAGCACACCCCGGTGGGCCAGGCTTATCTCCCCCGGCCGGGGCCAGCGTCCGCCGCCCACCAGCCCGGCCGTGCTGATGGTGTGGTGGGGCGCCCGGAAGGGCCGGGTCCGGATCAGGGGCGATTCGGCCGGAAGCAGGCCGGCCACGCTGTAAATCTGGGTGACCTCCAGAGCCTCCTCGAAGGTAAGTTCAGGCAGGATCCCCGGCAGGGCCTTGGCCAGCAGGGTCTTGCCCGTTCCCGGCGGCCCGACCAGCAGCAGGTTGTGGCCCCCGGCGGCCGCCACCTCCAGGGCCCGCTTGGCGTGCTCCAGACCCCGGATGTCGGCCAGGTCCACCTCGGGGGGTGGGGGCAGAAAGCGGCCGTCCTCCGCCGCCGGCCGGTAGGGGGCAATGGTCCGCTCCCCGGCCAGGTGTTGGGCCAGGGCCTTAAGGCTGGCCACGGGCCGGACCTCCAGGGCCGAAATGAGGGCGGCCTCCCGGGCGTTGGCCTCGGGAACGAACACCTCTTTAAAGCCCCGGTCCCGGGCCAGGGCGGCCATGGGCAGGACCCCCTGGGTCGGCCGGATCTCCCCCTCCAGGCTCAGCTCCCCCAGGTACAGGCCCCGGTCGCTTACGCCGTCCACCTGGCCCGACGCCGCAAGAATGCCCAGGGCGATGGGCAGGTCGTAGGCCGGGCCCTCCTTGCGCAGGTCGCCGGGGGCCAGGTTGACGGTAATGCGCCGCTGGGGAAACTCGAAGCCGGAGTTGCGAATGGCCGAGCGGACCCGCTCCCGGGCCTCCTGAACGGCCGCATCCGGCAGGCCGACGATGTTGAAGGCCGGCAAACCCGGCGAGATGTCCACCTCCACCTCGACCAGAACCCCCTGGAGGCCAACCGTGGCGGCGGTGTATACCCGGGCCGGCATTGCCCTTCAGTCTAGCATAAGGCCGATCCGGCCGACAACCGCCCGCCAGGATGGCCGGAAAACCGGGAGGCCCCGCCGGATGGGTGGGTCACTGCTTGGGGGGTTCGGGCTCCGGGCCCTTGTAAGTCAGCACCCGGCCCCAGGTGCTCATAGTGCCCCAGATCCCCGAGCGCAGGCACTCCAGCTCCACGACCTGGGAGTGGTCGACGAAGAGGTTGACTTCCGGACCGAAGTTTTTGATATACCAGCTGAACACGGCCGGGTGGGCGGCCTCAAACATCAGGTGCTCTAGGCCGACCCCGTCGATGAGCTTGGCCACGATGTCGGTTCGCCACTGCCGGACGCTCTCGGTTATGCCCTCCGACTCGACCATGATGAGCTCGACACCCAGGTCCAAGTAGCGTTTCGCCAGCCGGATGGCAACCATCGGGTCCATAACCCCCTCGGCGGCCAGCTCCTCAGCGGCGGTGGCTCCCCCGGCCCCGAACTGAACCCCCACCTCCGGCTTGACCTTGAGGCCGAACTGCATGACCCGCTCGGCCAGCCGGACCAGGTCGTCCTCCGGGATGGCGATGAAGCCCCGGGAGATTTCGACGATGTCAAACCCGAGCATCCGGCACTCTTCCAGGTACTGGTCCACCATGTCGGGGCCGTAGCGCAGGACCGTCTCGATGAATCCGCCGGTGGAGACCCGGACGTCGTACTCGTGGCAGAGGTCGATCATCTCCTTCACGGCCCGGCGGGGCATCAGGACAAAGGAGCCGCCGGCAAACTTTAAGATGTCCACGTACTCGCCGACGGTGGAAAGGATGTCTTCCAGGTAGCGGCGGCCCATGGGGGTGTAGTAGGGTCCACGGATCTCGGTTATGCCCCGGGTTCGGGGCTTGCGCTGGCGGCGGTTGATGGGGATGAACTCGCAGCACCGGCCGGAAAGCTTGACGTCCATGGGCGGTACCTCCCCGCTAAAGTAATGGCCACACCAAAAGCTTAACACGGGCCGCCCCCCCTCAGGCGGCGCTCATGCCCCCGTCGACGACGAAGACCTGGCCGGTGATGTAGCTTGAGGCTTCGGAGGCCAGAAACACCGCCAGGCCCTTAAGCTCGTAGGGCTCGCCGATGCGGCCCAAGGGGGTAAGGGCCCGAATCTTGTCTCCGGCCCGCTCGATGACGGGCTTTGAGAGCCTGGTGTTGAAAAACCCGGGCGCAATCACGTTTACCCGGACCCCCTTCGGCCCCCACTTGACGGCCAGGTCTCGGCTCAGGGCAATTATGCCCCCTTTAGACGCCGCATACCCCGTGGCCGAAAGGATGTCCTCGGCGGTGCCCAGCAGGCCGGCCACCGAGGCCACGTTGATGATGCTGCCCGAGCCCCGGGCCAGCATGTGGCCGCCCACCGCCCGGCAGGTGTAATACGTGCCGTTTACGTTTACGTCCATGACCCACTTCCACCGGTCCAGGGGCATCTCCAGCACCGGCGCCCCCCAGGAGACCCCATGGCAGTTGACCAGGATGTCGACCCGACCGAAGCGGTCCAGGACGGCCTGAACCAGCCGCTCGACCTGCTCCGGGTCGCTGACGTCGGCCGGGATGGCCAGGCATTCAAAGCCCCGGTCGGCAAACTCCCGGGCCGTGGGCTCCAGCCACTCGGTGCGCCGGGCGGTGATGGCCAGCCTGGCCCCGGCCTCGGCCAGGCCCTCGGCCATGGCTTTGCCGAGGCCCCGGGAACCGCCGGTAACGAGGGCAACCTTACCCGTAAGGTCAAAAAGCTCCCGGATGTGCACGTCTCAGGCCTCCGTCCCCTCGGCTTTTTTGGAGATGGCTGTCAGGCAGATGAACTCGTAGGCGATGTTGGCCGCCAGCAGGGCCGTAACCTCCCCCTGGTCGTACGGGGGCGAGACCTCCACCAGGTCGAAGCCCACGAAGGGCAGGCCGGCCAGCCCCCGAATCAGCCGCAGAACCTCCCGGGGAGTCAGGCCCCCGGCCTCGGGGGTGCCCGTCCCCGGGGCGAAGGCCGGGTCGACCACGTCGATGTCGAAGGATAGGTAGGCCGGGCCCTGCACCCAGCGGCGGATGGCCCGGGCCGCCTCATCCACCCCGTAGGCCTCGATGACGCTGAGGGGTATCATCTCCAGTCCGAGCCGGCGGGGAAGCTCGTAGTCCTCCGGCCCGAAGACCGGGCCGTGCATCCCCACCTGAATGGAGGCTTCCGGCCGGATGAGCCCCTCCTCGACGGCCCGGCGGAAGGTGGTGCCGTGGCTGTATTTGCGGCCGTAATACTCGTCCCAGAGGTCGGTGTGGGCGTCGATGTGGACCAGGGCCACCGGGCCGTAGCGGGCGGCCACCGCCCGCAGGACGGGCAGGGTCACCGAGTGGTCGCCGCCCAGGCAGAGGGGGATAACCCCGAGCCCCAGGATCGGCTTTAGGGCAGCCTCCACCCGCTCAAAGGTGTCCTCCAGGTAGGTGGGGACCACGGGCAGGTCGCCGCCGTCGACCACGGCGAGGCGCTCGAAGGGGGCTACCTTGAGGGCGGGGTTGTAGTCCCGGAGCATCACCGAAAGCTCCCGGATCTTGCGGGGGCCAAACCTCGGGCCGGGCCGGAAGGTGGTCCCCCCATCGAAGGGTATCCCGAGGACGGCCAGGTCGACCCCGGCAAGGTCTTCCCGGTAGGGGAGCCGGGCGAAGGTGACCGGCCCGGCGAAGCGGGGAACCTTCAGCGGGTCGATGGGCTTGGGGTTACCAGTCACCGAAGAGGTCCTTTTCCAGGTCCAGGGCGCCGGTCCGGCCGACTCCGAGGCCCCGGTAGAGGCTCTCGTCGTAGTCCCGCACCCGGATGGGGGTGGGGATGGGCACGGCGTGGCCCAGGACCAGGGCCTGCTGGCGGGTATCGAGGCGGGCCAGCAGGGTTCGAAGCTCCGACCGCCCCGCCACCCCCGTAAGCACGCTTTCGAGGTCCTTTTCGTTATCCAGGGAGCAGATGAACCGGGTCCCCAGCTGGGACATCACCTCCTCGTCGATGCCTGAGGGCCGCTGGTCCACCACCAGCAGGGTCACATTATATTTTCGCATCTCCCGGGCGATGGTGCCGAAGATGGTGTGCTGGGCCACCGCCGGGGATAGGAACTTGTGGGCCTCCTCAATGACCACCACCAGGGGCTTGGGGTCTACCCCGGACCCGCCCAGGAACTTCTCCTTGGCCTCCACGTAGTGCCGGTGGATCCGCCGGGTAAGAACGTTGGCGACCAGCATGTAGGCGAGCAGGTCGTTGGTCCGGCCGAACTCCAGCACCACGCTCCGTCCCTGCTTAAGATAATTCAGCATCAGCTCCACCGCCCGGCTGTCGGCCTCCGGCTTGAGGAAGGCGAGGCGTTTAAGGCGGCCCAGGGACTGATAAAGGGCACCGACCACGCTGAAGGCAAAGCCCAGCTCTTTGGCCAGCTCTTCCCGCTCCGCCGGCTCTTCAAGGCTTAAGAATTCCCGCAGCCAGTTCCGGCCGTAACGCCGCTCCAGGGCCGCCATCAGGTCCGGGGCCCGGGCGGAAAGGTGCAGAGGTTCGGCCAGCAGGAGCAGGTCGTCGATTTCCAGCTCGTTGTAGCCGATCTCAACCACGCTGTCGTAGCGGACATCCCGGCGCCGGGAGCTCTCCTCATCCAGGGTAAAGACCACCACCGACGACCCGTAAAGCTGTCTTAACCCCTTCACCTCCACCCGCCGCTCCTTATCTTCGGCCTTCCAGCCGTATTCGTTGTGCATGTCGAAGACCAGCACGGAGGCAAGGCCGCTGCGGATGATCCCCAGCAGGAGCAGGCGGGTGAGAAAGCTCTTGCCGGTGCCGCTCTTACCGAAGACGCCGTTGCTGCGCTCCACCAGCCGCCGGATGTCGATGCAGAGGGGGACCTCCGGCATCTCCAGCGGGGAGCCCACCTGAAAGTTGTGGGTCTGCCGCTCGTCGCCGTAGACGGCCCTGAGGTCGTCGGCGGTGGCCTCGTAGACGGGGGCGAAGTGCGCCGGCACCGTCTTGACCGGCTCGGGGACCCCTTCCGGGGTGGCCGGCAGGACCAGGGTCGGCAGGACCTGCAGCACCCCGTAGGTGGTGATGCCCCCCATCACCCGGGCGATAAAGGGGTCGTCGTAGTCGGGGGGCACGCTGGCCACCTGGTCGCTCACGCTCTTGAGCCTCACGTCCGTTACCAGGCAGAGGAACCGGCGCTGGCGGCCTTCGACGGTGACGAACCGGCCGATGCCCATCTCCTCCACAGGGACCTCGGCATCCAGCCGGACCTCCAGCCCGCCGGAAACAGAGCCCCCGACCACCCGTCCGATGCGGCGGGGGGTGGGGGGAAAAGAACCTCGGCCGTCACGCCCCATGCCTGAGCCTCCGCAAAAGGAGCTGAAGACGGGCCGGGTTCGGGGCCAGGAGGCGGGCCAGCTCCCGCCCGGCCCGGACCAGAAACTCCTCCGGGTCCGGCCGGGAGCCGGCGGCCCCCCGGATGGCGGCCGCAACCAGCTCGTCGACCGGGGCCGGGAAGGGCTGTTCCAGCAGAAGGGCCAAAAAGTCCAGCCGTTCGGTAAAGTTGAGGGTCTCCTGCGGGGCGCACAGGTAGACGAAGTCGTGGATCCGGGGCGGGGATGGGGGGAGGGTCTGGCGGACGGCCCCGTTCTCGGCGTAGCCGACGACCACGGCCTCAAACTCCGTCCGGAAAAGCTGGGTAAGTTGGGGGTTTTTCCTGAAGATCTCCTCCGGGTCGGCCTCCTCCCGGCCCCGGGCTACCGGCCGGCGGCCCGGGTCGATGCTCGCCGTCCGCACCATCCCCACCAGCCCGAAGACCGGCCGATCCGGGGGACCCGTCCGCACCAGGCTCCCCAGGGGCGGCGCCCCGTGTAGCTCATAGCAGTGGGCCACAAACCGGGACGTGGCCGCCTCGATAACCTCGCCGACTTTAAGGGCCGTCATAGCTTTGCCAGGGCCTGCTCCAGGTCGGCGATGATGTCCTCCGGGTCCTCGATGCCCACCGACATCCGGATCAGGCCGTCGGTTATCCCCAAGCTTCGGCGCTCCTCGGGCCCCAGGTACCGGTGGGAGCTGATAGGGGGATAGAGGACCTCGGTAAAGACGTCCCCCAGGGTCGGGGCCGGCCGGCAGAGGCGCAGCCGGTCGATGAAACCCATGGCCCGCTCCCGGTTGCCGTCCCGGAGCTCGAAGGCCACCATCCCCCCGAAGCGGCCGCCGAAGAGCTTCCGGGCCACCCGGTGGTCCGGGTGGTCGGGCTGGCCGGGGTAGTAAACCCGGCCGACCTTCGGGTGGGTACCCAGCCATTCGGCCACCCGGGCGGCGTTGGCGCAGTGGCGCTCCAGCCGCAGGTGCAAGGTCCGGATGCCCCGGAGGATGAGCCAGGCCTCGAAGGGCCCAAGGACCGACCCCACCAGCCGGACGATGGTCCGCAGGGCCGGCTCCAGCTCCGGCCCGGCAACCACTATCCCGCCCATCACGTCCCCGTGGCCGGCCAGGTACTTGGTGGCCGAATGCACCACCAGGTCGGCCCCGGCTTGCAGGGGCCGGTAAAGATACGGGCTTACAAAGGTGGCGTCCACGATGACTCTGGCCCCGTAGCGGTGCCCGAGCTCGGCCAGGGCCGGAACGTCCAGGACCCGCAGGACCGGGTTGGTCACCACCTCAAAAAATATCCCCTTGGGCCGGTCGGCCGCCAGCAGCCTTTCGGTGCCGGCCAGATCGGTCAGGTCGGCGAACCGGACCTGAACCCCCATCGGGGCAAAGAAGGTGAGCAGGAGGTCCCGGGTGGCCCCGTACAGGTCCCGGGCCGCCAGCACCCGGTCGCCGGGGGAGAGCTCCAGGGCCAGCAGGGCGGCGTGAACGGCCGCCATCCCCGACCCGAAGGCGACGGCGGCGGCCCCGCCCTCCAGGTCGGCCACCGCCCGCTCCAGGGCCGCCACGGTGGGGTTGGCGTTGCGGGTGTAAACGAAGCCGGGGCGTTCCCCGGAAAAGACGGCGTCCAGGTCGGCCTGGGTGGGGTAGTAAAAGGCGCTGGCGGCGTAGATGGGAAAGACCGAGGGCCGAAAGTCCCCCGCCGGGGTCTCGTGCCCCCCGCCGCTGTGGACGGCGCGGGTTCCAAAACCGGGCGAACGGTCTTCAACCATTGCTAGCCGATGCTAGCACACCAGTTCGGCAAAATGCAACTGCCAGGCTCAATCCGGCCGCAGGACCAGCCCCCGGGTTCCGTCCACCCGGACCCGGCGGCCGTCGGCCAGCCGCCGGGTGGCATCCCGGGCCCCCATTACCGCCGGGAGGCCGTACTCCCGGGCCACAATGGCGGCGTGGGAGGCCGGCCCGCCGCTTTCGACGACCACCGCCGCGGCCCGCCCGAAAAGGGGCGTCCAGGCCGGGTTGGTGTAGGGGGCCACCAGCACATCCCCCGGCCGGAGCTTGCCGAACTCGGACGGGTCCCGGATGACGCAGACGGGCCCTTCGGCCACCCCCGGGCTCCCAGGGATGCCCCCGACTAACACGTCCCCGGTCGGCTCGCCCCGACCCAGCAGGCGGGGGTCCACGAAAGGCACCCCCTCCAGCTCGAGCCATCTGAGCTTACGCCGGACGACCAGCCACCGCAACCCCTCGGCGAGCTCGGGCGCCGGCGGCCACGCCGAGACCGCCCGTTCGACCTCCTCAAGCCTGAGGTAGAAGACATCCTCAGAACGGGAAAGGACCCCAACCCCGGCCAGCCGGCGGCCCAGCTCCAGCAGGGCCCGGCGGAGCACGGGCAGGCCGAGCATTGCGTAAAAGCGGGTGTCCTCCCGGACCTGGTGAAAGAGCCGCGCCCTTTCAAGAAGCCGCAGAAATACGGCCTTAGCCGGCCAGGTCCCGAGCAACGGGTGGGCCAGGGCCTGTTCCCGGGGCGGCTGCTGGGGCCCGGCGGCCGGTTCCCCTGCCGCCAGGGCCTTCAGGATGCCCAGGACGACTTCGGGCGCCTCCTTCCAGGTCGGCGGGAAGGCTTGCAAACTTCCCCCGGTCTCCCGGTGGCCGTACTCGTCAAGGAAGGCTTTGAACTCGGCCAGGAAAGCCTGGCCGGCCGGAAAGCTCCCCAGGGCGTTCCAGAGCTCGCCCGGCTGGCAGCGGGCAAAGACGTCCGCCAGCTCGGGGTTTACCCGGATCCGGACGGCCAGGGCCTCGAGGGTGCGGTTCATTTGCAGGATTCGGGTTTCGACCCCGGTGAACACCAGCGTACTGAAGAGACCCGGCCGACCTATCAGGCGTAGCCAGAGCCAGAGCAGTCCGAGGGCCGGCGCCGCGGCCAGGGCGTAGCGGAGGCGCAGGTTCCACATGGCCCGGGGTATTTCCAGGGCCTGCCGGACGGTGGCCAGCAGCTCGGCCGGGGAGAGGCTCGTAAAGTCCCGGACTTCCAGCTTCCGGGCCCGCCGGATGGTCTCGGCCAGGAGGGGATCCGAGCGCCACCGGGCGGGGTCGTACCGGAGCACCGCCGGCAGAAGCCGGAAGGGTGCCAGCAGAACGGCCGGCGTCGGCCGGGCCCAGAATCGGGCCCGCAGACGCACCGTAATGCCGTCCTGCTCGGCGAACAGCTCGTTAAGGGGCAATGCCCTGAAACCGAACAGCCGAAACGCCTGAGCCGGGAAATCGCAGAGGGCCGCCGTCCAGGTGGTCAACTCCAGCGGGTAAGGGCGGGCCGGTAGAAGTTCGGCCAGCAGCGCCGCCATCAGCCTCACCGGCCTTGACACCCGGTCCACCGGTTCCGGCAGCGCGGTTATCGGCCGGGCCTGAAGGATGTAGATTTTGCCCCCGGCCCAGGCCCATTCGATGTCCTGGGGCCGGCCGAAATGGGCTTCGATGGCCTTCCCCAGCCCGGCCAGCCGGTAAAGGACCCGGTCCGGAAGGGTATTGAGGCCAACTCCGGCGGTGGCCATCTCGGTGCCCCCGCCGGGTCTGGGCCGGATTATTACCTCCCGCCTTCCGGGCCTGCGCTCGATAACCCGCCAGCCCAGGGGACCTGGGCGGCGCAGCACGAAATGGTCGGGGGTGACCAGCCCTGCCACCACCGCCTCCCCCAGTCCGGGGCTGGCTTCGACGACGACTTCGTTGCAGGCCCCGGTTATGGGGTTGAGAACTGCTCACCAGGTTATCGACAAAAATGGCTAAATCTGCTATGCTATCTCTGGGTCGCCAAGAGCCAAGGCAGCCTGGGATTGGCCCACCTTACGGGCCCTACCGCAAGTTCTGCGGGAAGTTACGCCTGTGGAGACCCCTCTGGCGGCGGAACGGGTGCCGAAGGCGCCTTTGGCGCCCGGTCTACGAGCCACGG
>JBHOQU010000006.1:0-62713 GCA_042408785.1 Dehalococcoidia bacterium
GACCACCTCTTTTAGCTCTTCTTTGGCCTCATCAACCCCGGCCACATCGTTGAAAGTGACCGTCGGCCGGTTCCCACCAAAAAGCCTGGCCCGGGACTTGCCAAAATTAAACGCCTGATTGTTCGCACCCTGCGCCTGGCGGAAAAGGAGGATAAGCAGACCGCCGAAAAGCAGGAGGGGGACCAGGTTGAGGGCCGAGTAGAGGATGCTTCCGGCGGAGCTGGGTTCCCGAACGGTAACCCCAACCCCGTCGGCCCCAACCTTTACCCCGTTTTGGGTAAGGAGCTGGATGATGCTGGCGGACGGCTCCTTGCGGGAAGTGTACCTGGTCTTGCCGTCCCGGGCGTAGGCGGTGATGAGGTCCCCCTGGACTTCGACCCGGTCGATCTGGCCCGCCCTGGCCATAAGCAGAAGGTCGCTCAGGGGCACCCACCCGGCCTGCTGGGAGGGAAGATTCAGGGCCACAAAGATGACCGCGGCGATGCCTAGCAGCAGGATGTAGACGAAGCCGTTTCGGAGCCAGTGCTGGGCCATTCCGTATCCTCCGACGACCGGGTCCGGGGACCGCTACCCGGGCCGACACCGCGCCTATCCATCACCTCTAACACCGCCACGTAGGGAAGGTTACGATACGCCTGGGCGTAGTCGAGGCCGTACCCCACTACGAACCGGTCGGGGATCTCGAAGCCGACGTAGTCCACCTGGACGGGCTTCGCCCCGGCCTTCTGCTTGCGAAGCAGGGCGCACACCCTCAGGCTGGCCGGATTGCGGGCCCGAAGCAGGCTCAGAATGTACTCAAGGGTGAGGCCCGAATCGACGATATCTTCGACCACCAGGACGTGGCGGCCCTCGATGTTTTCGTCCAGGTCTTTCAAGATCCGCACGACCCCCGAGGACTCGGCCCGGGCACCATAACTGCTTATGGCCATGAAGTCGATTTCCACCGGCAGGTCGACCTCCCGGGCCAGGTCCGCCAGGAACACCACCGCCCCTTTCAAAAGGCCCACCAGAAGGAGGTCCTTGCCGGCGTAGTCGCGGGTGATCTGTCGGCCGAGCTCCTTTACCCGGCGGCGAATGGTGTCGGCGTCGAGCAGGATCTCTTTAATTTGGGCGTTGACCGCCGCTGTCATATTCTCTGGCGACCCTAAGTCTGAGCAGCCGACGGGTCTCGGGGCTCACTTTGACCCGGTCGGCCAGCCGCAAACCCACCACCCAGATGACCCCGAGGCGGTCGGTCACCACCGGCCAGCGGGGCCGAACTTCCCGGGGGATTTTCGCCTCGGTGAAGATATCTTGAAGTTTTTTACGGCCCCCCAGGCCCAAAGGCGTCAGGGCATCCCCGGGGCGCCACGGCCTGACCTCTAAATCCCCATTTACCTTATCAAAATCGGCGGAAACCGTCCAGGGGTCCTGGGTCTTTCGGGGGTCGAAGTCCTGGGGTCGGGTGAGCACCTCGGCCTCCAGCACCCAGCCGTTCAGCCGGACCCTGGCCGGCGGGGTGAAGGGGATGGGGCGGTCGAGACCGGGGAATTCGCCCCGGGGGACCGCCGGGCCACGGCCGACCCGGACCGAGTCGTAGCCCACCTGGGCCTTGAGGCCGGCGGGGAGGTCAAGCCGGGCCCCAACCGGCCCCTCGAGCAGGCGGGCCAGCCGGTCCAGGTGATAGGCCGTGAGCGGGGGTTCAGGGGCGCCGAGGCCCAGCAGGACCAGGCGGAAAAGGTGGGCTCGCAGGGCCAGGGGCTGGGCAGCGACCACCTCCCGGCGCAGGACGACCTCGTCCGGGGCCCGGGAGATGAGGGCCTCGCTTAGGACCCGCTCGGCCTGGGCCTCGATCAGGGCCAGGTCGGCGGCGGCCGTCTCGGCCAGGCGCAATACGGCCCGGTCGACCCCGGGGTTTAGCTGCCGGAGCTGGGGCAGGATCTCCAGCCGGACCCGGTTCCGAAGGTAGCGGCGGTCCAGGTTCATGGGGTCCTCCCGCGGCTCCAGCCCAAGGACCCGGCAGGCGGCGAGCGTCTCCTCCCGGAACACCCCGAGGAGCGGGCGGATAAGGCAAAGCTCGGGGAATTCCGGCAGGGGATAAGGGGCCCGGGGGCGCATGCCCCGGAGGCCGGCCAGGCCAGTGCCCCGAATTATGTTCAGGAGCACCGTCTCCACCTGGTCGGTGGCGGTGTGGCCCACGGCCACCTTGGCGGCCCCGAAACTGCGGGCCGCCTCCCCCAGGAAGCGGTAGCGGAGCTCCCGGGCGGCCGCCTCCACGGAAAGGCCCCGCTCCCGCCGGTAGGCCAGGGTGTCCACCCGGTCGGTGAAGAAGGTGAGCCCCCAGCGCCGGGCCAGCTCCCGGACGAAGGCCGCCTCCTGGGCCCCGGCCTCCCCCCGCAGGCCGTGGTCCAAATAGCCCACCGCAAGCCTTCCGGACGGGTCGGGGATGATGGCCACCAGGATGTGCAGGAGGGTCAGGGAGTCCGGCCCGCCGGAGACCCCGGCCACCACCCGGTCCCCGGGGTCTAGAAGTCCCCCTTCGGCCGCAAAGGACCGAACCCGGGCTACCAGCCGGTCCAGCCGCAACTCCTGGGCCACCGGCCTCCCGGTCAGGGGCCGGACGGGCCGGCTTTCACGGCCAATCCGGCCGTAAAAATAAACGGGCCGACGTTTGACCGTCGGCCCACCGGTAGCGGGGGTGGGACTCGAACCCACGACCTCCGGGTTATGAGCCCGGCGAGCTGCCGCTGCTCCACCCCGCGTCGTCCACTAACTATTATATGCCGGCCGTCAAGGCCTGTCAAAGTTCGGCTCAGCCGGCCTGATCCGATAAAGACAGGCCGGGTCGCCCTGGGCCAGGGTCGCCTCCCGCCGAACCGGAGCTTCCAGGATCGCCTTGAAAAGCTCCTCCTCGCAGCGGCAGGCTTCCGGGTGCTGTCGGGCGATGTCGTAGATGGGGCAGTGGTGCTCGATGAGCACCAGCCCGCCCGACTCTTCCCGGGCGACGGCCATGTAGCCTTCCTCATCCCGGATCCGCGCCAGCTCCCGCACCCGCTCCGCCAGGTCTTTACCCACCAGCCGGATCCGGTAGCGCTCCCGCAAGGACTGGGCGTGGGAGGCCAGCAGCCGGTAGAGCTCCTCCGGCCCGTGCAGCTCGGCCACCTGGTCCAGCAGGCTGATGAGCAGGTCCCGGTAGCCCTGGGGGAAGAACTCCAGGGCCCGGGGCGAGAGCTGATAGGCCAGGGCAGGCCGACCCCGCGGCTGCTTGCGGACCGTGGCCTGCACCAGGCCCTCCGCCTGGAGAGCCTCCAGGTGCTTGTGAACCGCCACCGGCGTAACCCCCAGCTCCCAGGCGATGGCCTTGGCCGTCAGGGGACCCCGCTGCTTGAGCAGACGCAGGATCGCCAGGCGTGCGGGCGAACTGAGACCGACCATTTTCAATTCGGATTATAATAGGTCCACCGCCCCCTGTCAACGACTTTTATTAACCACCCCGTTGACAAAATCTGGGGCATGGGTTATCCTTGATGTGAAGAGACCAAGCCCATTTACGGAGGGACAATGACCGAAGGTAGGGACCTGTTCATCGTCGAGAACCTCCACGTGCGGGTGGAGGGCCGGGAGATCCTCAAGGGGGTCGACCTGGTCGTCCCCAAGGGGGAGGTCCACGCCATTATGGGCCCCAACGGCTCCGGCAAGAGCACCCTGGCCAATGCCCTGATGGGCCACCCCCACTACGAGGTGACCGAGGGTCGGGTGCTCTGGAAGGGCCAGAACATCCTGGAGCTGAGCCCCGATGAGCGGGCCCGCCTCGGCCTCTTCATGGCCTTCCAGTACCCGGTTGCGGTGCCCGGGGTCAGCGTCGTCCAGTTCCTGCGGATGGCCCTCAAGTCCCTGCGGGGCACCGACGTGCCGGTGATGGAGTTCCGCAAGCTGCTGCGGGAGAAGATGCAGCTTCTGCGGGTCGACGACTCGTTTGTCAACCGCTATCTCAACGAGGGCTTCTCCGGCGGCGAGAAGAAGCGCAACGAGATCCTGCAGCTGGCGGTGCTCCAGCCGGAGTTCGCCATCCTGGATGAGACCGACTCGGGCCTGGATATCGACGCCGTCCGGCTGGTGGCAAACGCCGTCAACTCGATGCGGGGCCCGAACATCGGCTTTCTCATCATCACCCACTACTCCCGCATCCTTAACTACATTGAACCGGACGTCGTCCACGTCCTCGTGGACGGGCGGATCGTCCGGTCCGGCGGGCCCGAGCTGGCCCACGAGCTGGAGCAGCGGGGCTACGACTGGATCATCCGGGAAGTTGCAACCCAGAAGGAGGCGTAAGCCATGGCGACGACACCTGAGGAACTTCTGAGGGACCTGGACAAGCAGTATCTCGAAAAATACGGCTTCCACGACCCCGAGCAGTACGTTTACAAGGCGCCCAAGGGCCTCTCCCGCCAGGTGGTCGAGGAGATCTCCTGGATAAAGCAGGAGCCGGAGTGGATGCGCCAGTTCCGGCTCCGGGCCCTGGAGATCTTCTTCAGCAAGCCGATGCCCACCTGGGGGGCGGACCTCTCAGGCATCGACTTTAACAACATCCACTACTACGTCCGGCCCACCGAGAAGCAGGGGCGCAGCTGGGACGACCTGCCCGAGTACATCAAGCGCACCTTCGACCGGCTGGGCATCCCCGAGGCCGAGCGCAAGTTCCTGGCCGGGGTCGGGGCCCAGTACGAGTCGGAGGTGGTCTACCACTCCATCCGGGAGGACCTGGCCAAGAAGGGCGTCATCTTTGTGGATACCGATACGGCCGTCCGGGAGTATCCGGACCTGGTTCGGCAGTACTTCGGGACGGTGGTGCCCCCCGCCGACAACAAGTTCGCCGCCCTGAACTCGGCCGTCTGGAGCGGCGGGTCCTTTATCTACGTCCCCGAAGGGGTGAAAGTCGAGATCCCCCTTCAGGCCTACTTCCGGATCAACGCCCAGAACGTGGGCCAGTTCGAGCGTACCCTCATCATCGTGGAGCCGGGGGCCTACGTCCACTACGTAGAGGGGTGCACCGCCCCCATCTACTCCACCGACTCCCTCCATTCGGCCGTGGTGGAGATCATCGTCAAGCCGGGCGGCCGCTGCCGCTACACCACCATCCAGAACTGGTCCTACAACGTCTACAACCTGGTCACCAAGCGGGCCGTGGCCTACGAGGACGCGGTGATGGAGTGGGTGGACTGCAACATCGGGTCGAAGGTGACGATGAAGTACCCGTCGGTCTACCTGCTCGGTAAGGGCGCCCGGGGCGAGGTGCTTTCTATGGCGTTCGCCGGCCGGGGCCGGCACCAGGACGCCGGGGCCAAGATGGTCCACGCCGCTTCCTACACCTCGTCGGTCATCACCTCCAAGTCGGTGAGCAAGGATGGCGGCCGCACCACCTATCGGGGCCTGGTGAAGGTCTACCCCGGCTGTGTGGGCGTCAAGAGCAATGTCCGCTGCGACGCCCTGCTCATGGACGAGGATTCCCGCTCCGACACCTACCCGTTCATGGAGATCGAGGAGCAGGACGTGATGATCCAGCACGAGGCCACGGTCTCCAAGGTGGGTGAGGAGCAGCTCTTCTACCTGATGAGCCGGGGAATCCCCGAGGCGGAAGCCATTGCCATGATCGTCAACGGGTTCATCGAGCCCATCGTCAAAGAGCTGCCCATGGAATACGCCGTGGAAATGAACCGGCTTATCCAGCTCGAGATGGAGGGTTCAGTCGGGTAAAGGGTCCGGCCGGCCCGGAGAACCAGACCCGGCCGGGGCGGGCCAAATGCCCGCCCCGATATCTGCGAGGGAGAGAAGATGCAGCCAACTTACCGAAAACTGGAATCGCTTTCACGGGAAGCCGTTGAAGAACTTTCGTGGCTTAAGGGGGAGCCCGAGTGGCTTCGGGAGCGCCGGCTCCAGGCCTGGGAAGCCTGGGAGCGCCTGCCCATGCCCTCCAAAGAGGAGGAGTGGCGGCGGACGGATATCAGCGGCCTGGACCTCTCCCAGGTTATACCTTTTGCCGAGGGCTCGGGGCCGGTCTCCAACCTGGCCGAGCTTCCCGCCCCCCTCCAGGCCGAGCTTGGGGCCGGGTCCGAGGCCGGTCTGCTGGTTCAGGTGGACTCGGCATCCGTTTATGAGGCCCTCAGCCCCGACCTGGAAAGGCAGGGGGTGGTCTTCTGCAGCCTCGACCGGGCCGTAAAGAATTACCCCGACCTGGTACGGGAGTTTCTGCTCACCCGCAATATCCGGCCGGACGAGCGCAAGTTCATCGCCCTGCACAGCGCCTTCTGGTCCGGCGGTTCGTTCCTCTACGTGCCGGATGGGGTCGTGGTGGAGGTGCCCCTCCGCAGTGTCTACTGGATGGACCGGCCCCGGGTGGGGGCCTTTCCCCACACGCTGGTGGTCCTCGGCCGGGGTGCCCAGGTGACGTATGTGGAGGAATTTACCTCCCCGGACCTGGAGGGGATGGGCTTCAGCGCCTCGGCCCACGAGTTCTTCGTCCAGGAGGGGGCCCAGCTCCGGTACGTGACCATCCAGAACTGGGGCCGCACCGTCTGGCACTTCGGGACGGAGCGGATGCGTCTTGACCGGGACGGTAAGGTCAACTCCCTGGTCATCGGGGTGGGCGGCCGGCTGGCCCGGACCGAGGTGGAGTGTTACCTGGAGGGGGTTGGGGCCGAGAGCGAGATGCTCGGCCTCTACCTGGGTGCCCACCGCCAGCACCTGGCCTTCCACACCCTCCAGCGCCACCTCGCCCGCCACACCATCAGCGACCTGCTCTACAAGGGCGCCCTGCGGGACCGGGCCCACGCCCTGTACATGGGGCTCATCCAGGTGCTGCGGGGTGCCCAGCAGTCGGACGCCTACCAGGCCAACCGGAACCTGATTCTGGGCGGCCGGGCCCGGGCCGACTCGATCCCGATGCTGGAGATCGAGGCCAACGATGTCCGCTGCACCCACGGGTCCACCACCGGCAAGGTAGACGAGGACCAGCTGTTCTACCTTATGAGCCGGGGGCTGAGCCGGGCCGAGGCCACCGCCCTTATTATTGAGGGCTTCTTCGAGCCCCTGCTCGCCCGGATCCCCCTTGAACTGGTCCGGAACAAGATTACAAACTTTGTTCGGGAAAAGCTCGTCTACGGAGGCGAAGAGCGGTGAGCGAGGCCACGTTTATTCGGGTTGCCCGGGTGGATGAGATTCCGCCGGGGACGGTGAAAGCCTTTGAACTGGACTTTGACCGGGTGGCAGTGGTGAACCTGGACGGCGAGTTCTACGCCATCAGCGACATCTGCACCCATGAGGAGGCCTTCCTTTCCGAGGGGGAAATTGTCGACGGCGCCATCGAGTGTCCCCTGCACGGGTCCCGCTTCGACATCCGCACCGGCCGGGTCCTGGCCCTGCCGGCGGTGATACCCCTGCGGACCTACCCGGTCAAGGTCGAAAACGGCGAGGTCTACGTGGCCCCGGCCTGACATCGGGCGGCCAGGACCGCCTGGGGGAGGTTTGCAGCAGCTACGAATAAACGCACTTTGTTTTGCTACTATAGAAGCATGGAACTCTTATCCATTGGAGAAGCGGCAAAGCGTTTAGGCGTGCACCCGAACCGCCTCGGGGTTGATTAAACCCGTGCGGCTTCCCAGCGGCCACCGGAGGTACCCGGCATCCTGGGCACAGGGGGGATAAAGGCAGAGCCGGACGCGGTGATGCTTTACGCCCGGGTATCCACCAAAAAACAAGCCGATGCCGGTGGAGAGGCTACGGGCTTATGCTAGGGAGAGAGGCTACCGGGTGGTGGCCGAGCACCGTGATGTGGCCTCCGGCCTCAACCAGAACCGCCGGGGCCTGGAGCGGGTGGTTAAGGCGGCCGAGCGGGGCGAGTTCAGTACCCCGACCGGCCGGCCCGCTTCGGGTACGCCAGGCACTGCGGCGACGTGGCAAAAAGAGCCTGAGGACGCCCACACGGAACTGGTGCAGGACCTGCCTTCTCGGCCCGGCTTTATGGTGCCAGGGGCGGCAGGAAAGTCCGGCAGGGTTTCCGGGAGTTGATCGAGGATGCGGAAAAGGGATGCAAGAAAGAAGTTTAGCGTGACGATATGCGGGGAATTTTTCCCGCAGGTCTACCCACCCTGCCAACCCTCCAGGTGGAGCCGCGGGGAGGAGGACCCGCTGGATACGGAGATGCGGCTTTTCTGCTCCTGCCTGCGGTGGGCGTTTAACCGGCTCCTGGAAGGCGTATCCCGGGACGAGATCAAGAAGCGTGGCCAGGAGCTCTTCGGGTTAAACTCCCGTTATGTGGACGACGCGCGGCTGAAAGCGCAGGCCCTGCTGGACTCCCAGAGGGAGCTGCTGGTGCTGGAGATTGAAGAGACGAAGGCAAAATTAGGCCGGGCCAGGAGGAAGCTCGGCATGGCCACGAAAAAGCTGGCGAGAGCCGAAAAGAAAGGCGCTGTCCCTGCCGAGCTGGAGAAGCTGCGCCTGGTAGTCAGGGGTCGCTCACTCCGCGTAGCCTCCCTGGAGAAGAGGCTGGCAGAGCTGGAGGCTTACCGCCAAAGGGGCACCATACCCAAGGTGGTCTTCGGCGGCCGGAAACTCTGGAAGAGGGTCTGCAAAGGCCGGGCCACGCGTGAGGAGTGGCGGGCAGCCCGCAAAAACCGGCTCTATGCCCGTGGGGACGAAACCAAAGGCGGCAACCCGAACATGAAGGTGTCCTTCCATGACGGAGAGTTCCGGCTGGCGGTGACCATCTCACACCTTTCGGAGCAGGTGGGCGAAGACAACCTGGGCCGCCCGAAGATGACGAAAGCTCCGAGGGTGGAAGGCAGGCTCTGGCTGCCGGAGAAGCACCGGGATTTGGTACGCACATGGCTGGCCATGAAGTTGCCCTATACGGTGGAGTTGATGCGCACTCCGGAGGGCCGCTATCTGGTCCACCTGACGCTGGATTTGGGCGAGGCGCCGGAGCCTGACTTTGCGGAGGGTTGCCTTGCTCTGGACACGAACCCCGACGGCGTGGCTTTGTGCCATGTTGGCGCCACAGGCCAGCCGGAGTCCTGGCCGGAGGGTTTCGGCGTCCCCTACCCGGGCAACCTGGGCAAGTACGAAGGGGAGTTTCAGCTCACCACCTACCCCAACGGCTTTCTCTGCATCAGGGTACCCGACCTGGCCTACGCTTCCGGCTTCCGGCGGGACTACCTGATAGGCGTCCTGGCCAGGGTAGTGGTGGACATAGCCTTCTTCCTGGGAAAGCCCGTAGCCCTGGAGGACTTGGGCTTCGGCAAGGACCGGCTGGATACCAACAAAAAGTTTAACCGCATGGCCTCCAACTTTCCCTTTGCCAGGATGGTAGAAGCCGTGTGCCGGAGGGCGGTTAAGGAAGGGGTGCCCTTCAGACTTGTGCCCGCCCGGCACACCTCCACCGTCGGGTACTGGAAGTACACGAGGCGCTACGCGGTCCCGGTGCACTGCGCGGCGGCGCTGGCCATCGGCCGCCGGGCGATGGGTTTTAGGGAGCGTGTTACGCGGGAACTCAAGCGACTTGTAGCCCAGGCCCAGAGGGTCAGTCCTGATAAGCCGGGGGAAGGAGAAGGGATGACCCGCAGGGTCAGGGCCGGTCTCTCGCGGCTGGAGGAGAAGCTTTCCGCGCACAACGGGCTTGCCGTGTGGCAGCAGGAGGCGTTTTACTCCGTCTGGTACGACCTCAGGCAGTTGGCCCTGGCCCTGCGGCGACCCCGTTTAGCCGGTGTCGGACAAACCGGTAGGCGTCCTAACAGGACGCGGGAGGCGGGAGCAATTCCCCGCCGGGAGGCCCACACGGCTCGGTGGAGGCCCAGAGCTTCCCCGCTCATGAGAGCGGCCCGTGCCGGCTGTGCCCTTCCGGCGCCGCACTCCCGTCCGGGTGGGACTCCCGGGCCGAGGCCCCCTGTCGCCCTGCCCCTCGGAGGGCAAATCAAACCGAAAGGAGGCGAAAGCCTGGTCTGGGGGCCGGCTCGACCGGGATTTCAAAACGGTCGGGTTTTTTGAACCAGGTTAAGAAATGCTGGACGTTGAGGCTGTTCGCCGGGATTTCCCCATTCTCCAGCGGACCGTCCGCAACGGCAAGCGGCTGGTCTACCTGGACAATGCGGCCACGTCCCAGAAGCCCCGGGCCGTCATCGAGGCCCTTAAACATTACTACGAGTATTACAACGCCAACGTCCACCGGGGCGTTCACACCCTCGCCGAAGAGGCCACCGAGGCCTACGAGGGCGCCCGGGCCAAGGTGGCCAGGTTCATCAACGCCCCGAGCCCCCGGTCCGTGGTCTTCGTCCGGAACACCACCGAGGCCATAAACCTGGTGGCCTACGCCTACGCCCGCCGGGAGCTGAAGCCCGGCGACGAGATCCTCCTCTCCATCATGGAGCACCACAGTAACCTGGTGCCCTGGCAGCTGGTGGCCCAGGAGACGGGGGCCGAGCTTAAATTTTTAGACATTACCGAGGACCATCGCCTCGACCTCTCCCAGCTGGACCGGCTTCTCAGCCGGCGGACCCGGGTCGTGGCCCTGACCCTCATGTCCAACGTCCTGGGGACCATCAACCCCATCAAGGAGATCGCCCGGGCCGCCCACGACGTGGGGGCGGTGATGGTGGTGGACGCCGCCCAGGCGGCCCCCCACATGCCCATCGACGTCCAGCACTTGGACGCCGACTTTCTGGCCTTCTCCGGCCACAAGATGTGCGGGCCCACCGGCATCGGGGCCCTCTACGGCAAGCCGGAGCTTTTGGAGCGGATGGGTCCCTTCATGGGCGGGGGCAGCATGATCCGGGACGTCCACCTGACCTACTCCGAATGGAACGAGGTGCCCTGGAAGTTCGAGGCCGGAACCCCGAACATCGGGGATGCGGTGGCCTTCGGGGTGGCGGTGGACTACCTGCAGGGGCTGGGGATGGAGAACGTCCGCCGTCACGAGAAGGAGCTTCTGGCCTACGCCCTCCGGCGGGTGGCCGAGGTGGCGGGCCTGGAAGTTTACGGCCCGAAGGACCCGGAAGTCCAGGGCGGGATCATCTCCTTTAACTACCTGGGGGTGCACCCCCACGACGTCGGAACCGTGCTAGACTCAGAAGGGGTGGCCGTCCGGGCCGGGCACCACTGCGCCAAGCCGCTGATGCGCCGGCTCGGGGTTGTGGCCACGGCCCGGGCAAGCTTTTATATTTACAATACTAAAGAGGAGGTTGACGCCTTTATCGAGGCGCTGGCAAAGGTGAGGGAGATTTTCAGCCGTGTCCCTTGACGAGCTTTACCGGGAGATAATCCTGGACCACTACAAAAATCCCCGCAACCGGGGCCGGATCCCCGACCCCAGCGCCACCGCCGGGGCCTACAACCCCCTCTGCGGCGACGAGGTCGACCTTTACCTCAAGATTGAGGGCGAACGGATCGTGGACATCCGGTTCGAGGGCCGGGGCTGTTCTATAAGCCAGTCGTCGGCATCGATGCTTACGGAAGCGGTCAAAAACAAGACCCTTACGGACGCCGAGGCCCTGGCCGACCAGGTGCGGGGGATGCTCCTGGGGGAGCGAGAGCCCGCCCCGGACCTGGGGGACCTGGAGGCCCTCCAGGGGGTTAAGAAATTCCCGGTCCGAATCAAATGCGCGATATTGAGCTGGAACACCCTTAAGGACGCCCTGGCCGGCTACCGGGCCGGGATCGGCCGGGGCGAAGTTAAGGTCGTCACCGAATAGGGACTCCCCGAAGGAGGAAACCATGACAGAGCCGACAAGGGAAGAACTCATCGAAGTCATCCGGGCCCAGCTTCAGGATGTCTACGACCCGGAACTGGGGTTCAGCGTCATCGAGCTGGGCCTGGTGTACGACATCCAGGTCAACGACGGCGTCGCCGAGATCACCATGACGCTGACGACCCCCTTCTGCCCGTACGGCCCGGCGCTCATCGAGCAGGCGCGGCTGAAGGTCCTGGAGATCCCCGAAATCAACGAGGTGAAGGTCAACATCACCTTCGACCCGCCCTGGGACCCCAGGGTCCACGCCAGCGACGACGTGAAACTGCTCCTGGGCCTCACGGGCGTCAGCAGCTTCCTGAGCGGCGGCGACTGAGCCGGGCCTCGCTCCACTAGAAGCCCCAGCCCATCGGTCGATGCTTGCCGCCAGGCTCCACGGGCCCGGCGACCTCCGCGTCGAAGATGTTCCACGCCCGGAGCCGGGGCCCGGCGAGGTGCTGATCCGGGTCGACCGGGCCCTCACCTGCACCACCGACCTGAAAATTTTCCGGCAGGGCACCCACCCCGCCCTGGGGCCCCTGCCGTCCCTTTTCGGCCACGAGCTGGCGGGCGAGGTGGCGGCGGTAGGCGACGGGGTGAAGAGCCCGGTTGTGGGCCAGCGGGTGGCGGTGGGAAATTCCGCCCCCTGCGGCCGGTGCCCTTACTGCCGCCGGGCCGAGTTCAGCCTCTGCGCCCGGCCGGTTTTCTTTTTCGGGGCCTTCGCCCAGTATGCCCTAATCCCGGCTCCCATCGTCGAAACTAACGTTTACCCCATCCCGCCGGACCTTCCGACCGCCCACGCCGCCCTGGTCGAGCCCCTAGCCTGCGCCCTGCGGGCCGTCGAGGCGGCAGGGGTGGGGTGGGGAACGGGCGTCCTCATCCTGGGCGGCGGACCCCTGGGGCTGATGCTGGCCCGCACCGCCAAACTCCGAGGCGCCAGGGTGGCCCTAGTCGACCGCCACCCCGAACGGCTGGCCGTGGCCCGCCGGCTCGGGGCCGACCTTACCCTGCCCGCCGCCCCGGCCTCCCAGGCCTTCGGCGACGGGCCCGACGTGGTTTTCGAGGCCGTGGGCCGACCCGAGGCCTGGGAGGAGGCGGCCCGGGTCGTTCGGCCGGGCGGACTGGTCATCCTCTTCGGGGGGTGCCCACCCGGAACCCGGGCCTGCTTCGACACCGGCCGGGTTCACTACCAGGAGCTGACCCTCCGGGGCGTCTTTCACCACCACCCGACCCACATCCGGACCGCCCTCGGGCTGCTGGCCGGGGGGGCGGTCCCGGCCGAAGCCTTCATCTCCGGCGAGGTTCCCCTCAGCCGCCTGGGCGAAGCCCTGGAGCTGATGGCCGCCCGCCGGGGGCTGAAATACGCGGTGAACCCCTGGGCCGACTGAGATGAGCCTGCCCGAGAAGATGCGGGCCGCCCGCTACTACGGCCCCGAGGACGTCCGGGTCGAAGAGATGCCCGTCCCCGTCCCGGGGCCCGGGGAAGTGGTGGTCCGGGTCCGGGCCTGCGGCATCTGCGGCAGCGACGTCATGGACTGGTACCTGAAGCCCCGGGCGCCCCTGGTGCCCGGCCACGAGCCGGCCGGGGAGGTGGCGGCGGTGGGCCCCGGGGTGGAAAAGTTTCGCCCGGGCGACCGGGTCTTCGTCCACCACCACGTGCCCTGCTTCGCCTGCCACTACTGCCGCCGCGGCCACCACACCCTCTGCCCTACCTTCCACCAGACCCGCATCGAGCCGGGGGGATTCGCCGAGTACGTCCGGGTGCCGGCTACGCACGTGGAGAAGGACCTCTGGAAGCTCCCGGAGGGCCTCACCTACGAGGAGGCCACCCTCGTCGAGCCCTTGGCCTGCGCCCTCCGGGCCTGGGGGCGGCTTCGGGTCTTCCCCGACGATACGGCGGCCATTATCGGCTGCGGCATCTCGGGCCTGCTCCTGATGATGGCCGGGAGGCTGCACCCCGTCGGGCGCATCTTCGGGGTCGACCCATTAGAGTCCCGGCGGCGGGCGGCCCGGGAGGCCGGGGCGGCCGATGCCTTCCCCCCTGAGGAGGCTCCCCGGGCCCTCCGGGCCCGGAACGGCGGCCGCGGGGCCGACCTGGTTCTGGTGGCCGCCGGAAACCTGGCCGCGGTGGAGCTGGCCTTCGACCTGGTGGAGCCCGGGGGAACGGTCCTGCTTTACGCCCCCACGCCCCCCGAGGCGGAGCTGAAGGTTCGACCCAACCGGCTCTTCTTCCAGGAGGTCACCGTCGTGGCCTCCTATTCGGCCACGCCCCTGGAGACCGGCCCGGCCCTGGGGCTCATCGCCGCCGGCCGCATTCCCGCCGGCCGCCTCCTCACCCACCGCCTCCCCCTCGACCGGGCAGCCGAGGGCCTGCGCCTGGTCCGGCAGGCCACCGAGTCCCTTAAGGTTGTGATCCTGCCCGACCAGGGTTAGCCCCGCCCGTCGGCCCTGCCTGACTCCAGGATGCCGCAGACACCCCCGGACCCGGCGGCCCTGGCGCCCCGCCGCCACAGGGCCCGGAGCCGGCGCCGCAAGGCCCGCAGCTCCCGAAGCTGCCGGTCGATGGCGCCCAGCAGGCACAGGACGTGGTCGCACGGGGCCTGTCCGGCCTGGCGCAGTTCCAGCGCCTGGCGGACCTCGGCCAGGCTGAGGCCGAGGGCCCGGGCCCGGCGGATAAACCGGAGCCGGCCCGGGTCTTCGGGGCCGTAAAGCCGGTAGCCCGCCGGGCTGCGCCTGGGCGGCGGCAGGCCGATGGCCTCATAGTAGCGGAAGGTCCGGGGGTTAACCCCGGCCCTGGCGGCAAGTTCGCCGATGGTATGCCCGTAACCCATGGGTCCAAAGGGGAAAAGGGGATTACAAGCCTTCTCGTTCGACCTTAAAGCCTGCCGTCACAACGGCTTCGCGGATGGCGGCCGGGTCTACGGCCCCTTCCCGGTAAGTTACCCGCACGACCTTCAGCCCCGGGTCGCCCGTTATCCCCTCCACCCCGCCCAGCCGCCCCACCGCCTGCCGGATCCGTTCCAGACAGCCCTCACAGTGGATGTCCGGAACCCGCAGGACCAGCTCCCGCACCCGCCCACCCCCGGGCCCCAGGCGCGCCAGGAGGGAACTCAGCACCACCAGGCTCACGCTCGCGGCCATCGCGCCCATGGCCCAGACGGGAGTCACCCGGCCGGTCAGGGCGGCCAGCAGGCCCGCCCCGTTAAAGGCCAGGGCAAAGGCGACGTTTCGCAGGGTCAGGCCGTAACTGCCGCCGGCCAGCTCCAGGGCGTCCACCACCCGGCCCAGCCGGTCCCCCACGATGACCACGTCGGCGGCCTCCAGGGTCACATCGGCCCCGGTCCCCAGGGCGACCCCCACGTCGGCCTGCATCAGGGCCGGGGCGTCGTTTATCCCGTCCCCGACGAAGGCCACCCGCCGCCCGGCCCCCTGAAGCTCCCGGACGGCCGCCGCCTTCTCCCCCGGAAGCAGCCTGGCCCGCACCTGTTCGATGCCCAGGGTGCCGGCCACGGCCCGGGCCACCAGCTCGGAATCGCCGGTAAAGAGCACCGGGGTGATCCCCCGCCGCTTAAGGGTCCGAATGGTCTCGGGGGCGTCGGCCTTCGGCTGATCGGCCAGGCCGATAACCCCGACGGGCATCCCATCCACGGCCACCAGCACCGCCGTCTGGCCCCGCCCCTCCACCTCCGCCGCCAGGGACTGAAGGCCCGCCGGGTCTATCCCTTCCCGGCCCAGCAACCGCGCGCTACCCACCAGCACCCGACGGCCCCCGACGGCGGCCCGAACCCCAAGTCCCGGCTCCGCTGAAAACTCCGCCGGCACCGGCGGCTCGAGGGCCCGCTCCCGGGCGGCCTGAACGATGGCCCGGCCCAGGGGATGCTCGGCGGGGAGCTCAGCCCCGGCGGCCAGCCGCAGGACCTCGTCCTCGGACCAGCCCGGAACCGGGCGCACCGCCCCCACCGCCGGCTTCCCGACGGTTAAGGTTCCGGTTTTGTCAAAAATAACGGTATCCACCATCCGGAAAACCTGGAAGGCCTCCGGCGACCGCAGGAGGATGCCCCGGGTTGCCGCCTCGCCGCCGGCCCGGATGATGGCCAGGGGCGTGGCCATTCCCAGGGCGCAGGGGTAGCCCATAATCAGGGCTCCCAGGGCGGCCGCGGCCGCCCGGCCGAAGTCCGGTTGGCCCCACAAGAGCACGGCCCCCACCGACCAGAAGATGAGCCCCAGGGCCGCGGCCCCGAAGACCAGGGGCACGTAGACCAGCAGGACCCGGTCCACCAGCCGGAGAATCCCCGGCTTGAGGGCCCGGGCCTCGGCCACCTGCCGGGCCACGGTCCGGAGGAAGCTCTCCTCGCCAACCCGGGTAACCTCGACGACGGCCGCCCCGGCCAAGTTCAGGGCGCCGCCGACCACCTCATCCCCGGGAAGCTTATCTACCGGCCACGGCTCCCCGGTCACCAGGCTCTCATCCACCGTCAGCGCCCCCGCCACAACCCGACCGTCCACCGGTATCCGCTGGCCAGGCCGGATCCAAACCCGGTCCCCGGGCCGGAGCCGGTCCACACGGACCTCTTCCTCGGCACCATCCGGGGTTAGCCGGCGGGCCGTGGCCGGGGCCAGGCTCAGGAGCCGGCGCACCGACTGGGATGCCCGGACGTGGACGGCCACCGAGGCGTAGCCGCCCACCAGGTGGAAGGCCAGGACAAAGACGGCGGCCCCAAAAAACTCCCCAGCGGGCAGGTCGGCGCCCAGGAGTCCGGCCAGACCCCCGATTAAGCCGGCCAGGGCCGAGGCCGAAACGAGCACGTCCTGGTTGAGGATCCCCCGCCGGAGGGACTGCCAGCCGTTTTGTAAGAGAATAAACCGGGCCGGGCCGGCCCCCGTGTAAAGGGCGAGGGCGGCCATGGCCAGCATGCCGGCCGGGGTGGGACCGTGAAGGTGGGTGGCCGCCATCAGCCCGGCGGCCAGGACCAGGAGTTTTCCGGCCTGAATCGCCTTGCGGCGCGCCCGGGCTAGCTCCCGCTCCTGGGCGGCGAGAAGCCCGGCCTCGTCAGGCTCCCGGGGCTCGAAGCCCAGGGCCTCGAGGGTCTGCCGGATTTTCCCCGGAGTTACCCTTTCGGGGTCATAGGTGACGAGCACCTCCTCGTGGGCGATGCTCACCTGGGCCGACCCTACGCCGGGCAGGCGGCCCAGGGCCCTCTCGACGGACCTTACGCAAAGGGAGCAGTGCATGCCCCCGAGCTTCAGGTGGAGCCTGGCGGCCGTCATCTTTTTTCCCCTCCCACCATCGAGGTTAAACCTTCCAGTGCCTGGAGGGTCAAAGGTGTCCTGAAAACCTTTTATAATCACTGCGGTGGAGAGGCAGGTTGTACTGGTAACCGGGGCCAGCAGCGGCATCGGCCGGGCCACCGCCCAAGCCCTGGCCGCCCAGGGCTTCCGGGTGGCCGTTACCGCCCGGCGCCGCCACCGGCTGGAACAATTGGTGGCCGAGATTGACGCGGCCGGCGGGGAGGCGGCCAGCTTTCCGGCCGACCTCAATCGGCCCGCCGAGCGGGAGGCGCTGGTCGAGGCGGTCCGGGCCTACTGGGGCCGCATCGACATCCTGGTCAACAACGCCGGCTTCGGCCACTACGGCCCCACGGCCGAGGTCCCCTGGGAGCTGGCCGAGCAGATGCTGGCCGTCAACATCGGGGCGGTGGTCCACCTGACCAGGCTCGTCCTGCCCGAGATGCTGGCCCGCAATTCCGGCCACATTATCCAGGTGGCCTCGGTGGCCGGGGACCTGGTGGTGCCCCCCTCCGTCCTCTACTCGGCCACCAAGGCCTTTGTCCAGGCGTTCGGGGAGGGCCTTTACCGGGAGCTCCGGGGGACCGGGGTCCGGGTCTCGGTGGTGAACCCGGGGCCGGTCCGGACCGAGTTCGCCCGGGTCTCGGCCGGCCTTGCCCCCGAGGCGGCCGGTCCCGAGCTGGAGCGGGGAATTCCCCCGGAGGCGGTGGCAGCCGTCATCGTCGACCTGGTCCGCCGCCCCAGGAAGTCGGTCTACGTCCCCTGGTACTGGGCGGCCGCCCCCTGGGTGGCCCTCCTCTTCGGCTGGGCAGTGGACCGGCTCTTCTGGGTCTGGGAGCGCTACCGGCTCAGGCCACTAACGGGGGCCGCCGCCCCCGGCCGGCCGGAAGGCTAAAACAGGAGGTTTTCGGCCATGGTTTTCGCCATCGACATGCACGTCCACGTCCCCCAGGAGCCGGGGGTGCCCGAGGGCAAGCTCGCCGAGCAGATGCGCCGCTACTTCCGGGCGCCGGCGCCGCCCACCGTCGAGGAGATGGCCGCCATTTACCAGCGGCTCGACCTGCTCGGGGTCATTTTCACCATCGACGACGAGACGGTTTCGGGCGAGCGGCCGTCCAGCAACGACTGGGTGGCCGGCATCGTCCGCCGCTGGCCGGGGCGGTTCATCGGGTTCGTGACCGTGGACCCCTGGAAGGGCAAGGTCGCCCTCCGGGAGCTGGAGCGGGGGGTCAAAGAGCTGGGCCTGCGGGGGCTCAAGCTCCACCCGGCCGTCCAGGCCTTCGAGCCCAACGACCGCCGCTTCTATCCCCTGTACGAAAAGTGTGTCGAGCTGGGAATCCCCGTGCTCTTTCACTCCGGCTTTGGGGCCACCGGGGCGGGGCTGCCGGGTGGGGCCGGCATCAAGCTCAAGTACTGCGCCCCCATCCCCTACTACGACGACGTGGCGGCCGACTTCCCCGAGCTGACCATCATCCTGGCCCACCCGGCCTGGCCCTGGGTCGAGGAGCAGGTGGCCGTCGCCCTCCACAAGGCCAACGTTTACATCGACCTTTCGGGCTGGGCCCCCCGCTACATCCCCGAGACCCTCATCCGGGAGACGAACACCCGGCTGCAGGACAAGGTGATGTTCGGCTCGGACTACCCGTTTATATCCCCCGAGCGGTGGCTGCGGGAGTTCGAGCAGCTGCCCATCAAGGATGAGGTCCGGCCCAAGGTCCTGAAAGAAAACGCCAGACGAGCCCTCAAGCTCGACAACGTCTAACCGGAAATGGCCGACCGCCCCGAAACCGAAATTCCGGCCCGCTCCCTGGTCGTTCGGGAGCCCTGGGCAAGCCTCATCGTCGGCGGCCGCAAGACCTGGGAGATCCGGCGCTACCCGACCCGAATCCGGGGCCGGATCGGCATCGTCAGCCGCCGCGGCCTCATCGGCACGGTGCGGCTGGTGGAGGTGCTCGGGCCCTTTACGGTCGAGGAGCTCCTGGTGCACGTCGAAAAGCACCTGGCCCCCGAGGAGGTTCTCCGGGAATACGCCGGGGGCGCCGAGCTCTATGCCTGGGTCCTGGCGGAGCCGGAGGCGTTCCCGGAGCCCTTCGAGGTGGAAAGACCCCGGGGACCCCGCACCTGGGTCACCGGGCGTCAGGTGAGGCGGACGACGCCCCCGTAGCCCACCAGGAGGGTGTGGTCCGGCCGGAGGGCTTCGAGCACCTCCGGCCGGTGGGTCGCCACCACCAGGGTGATTCCCAACCGCCGGACCAGCTCCCCGACCTTTCTGGCCACCCGCCGAGCCAGGGCCGGGTCGAGGTGGGCGCAGAACTCGTCGATGAGGAGGAGGTTCGGTCCCCCGGCCAGCAGGTAGGCCATATTTGCCCGCTCCCGCTGGCCGGTGGAGAGCTGGCCGACGGTGGCCCGGAACAGCACGGCATCGCTCAACCCGACCGCGTTCAGGATTTCGATGGCGAGGGTCTCATCCCCGGCCCGACGGTAAACGGCCTCTAAAACCGAAAGGTTGCCGAACTCCGGCTCCACCTCCCCCGGCAGGTAGGCTTCGGCCCGGACGTTGGGGGGCATGACAAGCCGACCCCCGTCCGGCCGGTACCGCCAGCCCGGCCGGTGAGTTCCCCGGCCCCAGAGGAGTCTCAGGACGGTGGTTTTGCCGGCCCCCGAGGCCCCCACCAGGGCGATAACCTCCCGGGGCTCGACCCGGAGCCGGAGGTTGCGCAGGACGAACTTCTGGATGAGCCGGCGCTCGACCCCAAAGGACCGGAGGACTTCCTGCAGGGCCGGGGGCAGTTTTTCTAACGTTACCCAGCTCTGGTAAACCTTGGAGACGTTCTCGAACCGGATCGGGCCGGTCAGGGGCTCAACAGGCCGGTACTGAGGCCGGTAGAGGCGGCCCCGGTGCTGGCAGCCCACCGGGTCGGTCGCCAGAAAGCGGTCGATGCTGGCCTCGGCCTCGGGAATGAGCCCCCGGTAGAGGACCGGCCGGCCGGAGGCTGTATCCCACAGGTACCGAAAGCCGGCCCGTTCGAAGAAGGGGTTGTAGCGGGCCATCATCGCCACCGTCTCCACCACCGCCTTGGCGCGGCGGGCCTCGGGGATGCGCCGGGCGGAAATCCACTGGAGCGCCCCGCTGACCAGGGTGTAGCCCAGACCCTCCCCCCGGTAGTCGGGGTGGACCACCACCCGGGCGATGCGGGCGGCCCGGGTGTCGCACTCTTTAAGGGCCTGCTCCTCCGCCTGGGCCCACAGCTCCTCGGGGTCGGCCTCCGCCCGGGCCGACCGCCAGGCCCGGTAGTGGGCCTCGGGCCAGTAGGTGGGCTCGAACCAGTCAGCTGGAAAAACCTGGTGGCGAATGTCCCGCTGGACGGTGCCGTCGGGCAGCCGCCGGTGCATGGCCGGAATGGGCGGGTCCACCCGGACGTACCCGATGAATTTCGGCTCGTAGGGCTGGCCGTTAAGCAGCTCGGCCAGGAGGAACCGGCTGGAGCGGGTGGCATCGGTCAGGTCCCAGAAGCGCATCGGCTGGTGGCAGCGGGGACAGGTGGGGCGGATGTTGGCGGCCTGAACCGCCCCGTCCTCCGGACAGACCCACTTGGCGAGGACGGCCTCCTCGGCGGCGTAATGATACTGCTCCAGGTCGACGACGGCGGCGTAATCCGACTCCCGGGCGGCCTCCCGCAGGCGTATTGAATAGGTGTAAAGGGGCCGGTCGTCCAGGGGCGAGCGCCGGACCAACTCCAGGGACGCTTCGTAGACCGGCCAGAGCTGGACCCGACCTTCAGGGGTGAGCTTCCAGAGGCGGTAATCATCGAAGCCGGGTCGGTCCACCCCGGCCGTAAGCTCCAGCTCCAGGGGGTCGCCGGGCAGCAGCCACTGAGCCACCACCCCGGTCATGGGCAAGGCCAGGGTCATCCCGCCCCGGCCCACCACCAGCCGCCCATACCACCGGTAACGCCACCGGTCGACGTGAACTTCGACTACGGTCCAGGGCTCCATGGCGCCTGAGAGATTATTAACAGGTTTGGCCCAAACCCTGCCTGCCGGTCGGAGCCGGGAGGCCCCGACCCCGGGGACGTTTGCCGCCGGCCCGGAGGCAATGCTAGACTCTAGCCGTGGGGGCAGAAGACTCCGCCCCCGGGTCCTGCCAGGGAGAGACCGGGTCATGGGGCTCGAATTGGAACGGATTCAGGTTGAAAAAGCCTTTATCGAAGAAGAACCGTATTATCTTCCCGTCGGGAAGGAGATAGAAATTTTCACCGCCGCTTACAAGAACCGCCTGCCGGTGATGCTTAAGGGGCCGACCGGCTGCGGCAAGACCCGCTTCATCCAGCACATGGCCTACCGCCTGGGACGGCCCTTGATCACCGTCGCCTGCCACGACGACCTGACCGCCTCCGACCTGGTCGGCCGCTACCTTATTCGGGGCGGGGATACGGTCTGGGTGGACGGGCCCCTCACCGAAGCCGTAAAGCTGGGGGCCATCTGCTACCTGGACGAGGTCGTCGAGGCCCGGAAGGACACCACCGTGGTCATTCACCCCCTCACCGACGACCGGCGGATCCTGCCCATCGAAAAGCTCGGCCGGGTCCTGAAGGCCCCGCCGGAATTTATGTTGGTCATCAGTTACAATCCCGGGTACCAGAGCCTCCTCAAGAACTTAAAGCACAGCACCCGCCAGCGCTTCGTGGCCATCGAATTCGCCTTCCCGCCCCGCCACCTGGAGGTGGAGATCGTCGCCCACGAAAGCGGCGTCGACCGGGCAACCGCCGAGGCCCTGGTTACCCTGGGCCAGCAGATCCGGAACCTTAAAGATAAGGGCCTTGAGGAGCCGGCCAGCACCCGCCTGCTGGTTTACGCCGGCCAGCTCATCAAGACCGGGGTCGAGCCCAGGCTCGCCTGCGAGGTGGCCCTCTGCGGGCCCATCGCCGATGAGCCCGAAATCCAGCGGGCCATCCGGGAGCTCATCTCCACCGTATTTTAGGCCCATGGCACTCTGGCGACGCTTGGCCGGCCGGGTCGGACTGGCCATTGGCTCGGCCGCCCGGCAGATTCGCCACCCGGCCCTCCACCTCCGGCAGGTGGAGAAGGTCTTAACCCTCTTTGCGGCCGGCTTTTCGGGCCTGGACCTGGGGATAAAGCCGTTTCGGCCGAAGCCCGGCCCCAGCGCCTACACCGATACCGCCACCATCTATCTGCCGGAAACGGTGGCCGAATTTCCGGACCCCGACCTCAACTTCGGCCTCTACAAGCTGATGGTCGCCTACCAGTGCGCCCTGATCCGGTACGGCACCCTGGAGTTCGACGGCTTTTTCGACGGGTTCGACGAGCCCGAACTGGCCCTCGACCTTTACACCATCCTGGAGCACCGGCGGGTCGAGGCCAGGCTGCTGCGGGATTACCGGGGCCTGCGGGGCCTGGTGGAGACCCTGCGGGCCGACGCCGCCCGGAAGCGTCCGGGCCTCAAGGGCCTCAGCCCGAAGCAGCAGGCGGTCGAGGCCCTCGTCCGGGCCGGCCTTAACCTGGAGGCGGACGGCCTCAGCCGGGCCGCCGCGGCCGTCTGGGAGCGGGCCCGCCGGGTCCTGGCCCAGGCCTCAGACCCGGAGGCCCTGGCCGTGCACACCCAGGCCCTGACCCGGTTTCTCTACGGGGAGGTCGCCGCCCTCCCCGGCCGGTACGAGCGGGTCCGGCCCGTCCACTACCGGGGCGAGATCCGCCCGGACCGGGTGGCCGATACCCGGCGGGCCCGCCAGCAGCCGCCCCAGCCGGCCGCCGTCCACCTGGCGCCTGACCTGGGCCAGTTTGAGGTCAAAACCCCCTTCCACCGCACCCGGCCGGTGGACCACCTGGTCGTCCGGCCCGAACGGGTCCTGGTCCGGCCGGACCGGCGGGAACGGGGTGCGCTGGCCCCTGACGCCTCCGACCACGTGGTCATCACTGACCTGGCCATTCCCGAGCAGATAAGCCACGTGACCCTGACCGAAGCCGACCGGCAGGGGGCCGTGCTGTACCCCGAATGGCATCATCAGCTCCAGACCTACCTGCCCGAATGGTGTGCCCTCCGGGACCGGCCCCTGCCTAAAGGCCGGTCCCAGTACGTGGAGGAGGTGCTGGCCCGCTACCACGGCCTGGCCGTGACCCTAAGGCGGCAGTTCGAGGCCCTGCGCCAGGACCCCAAAAAGCTCCGGCGCCAGCCGGAAGGGGAGGAGGTGGACGTGGACGCGGTGGTGGAGGCCCTGGCCGATTTGCGGGCCGGCCTCAGCCCCCGGGAAAACTGGTACGCCACCAAGCGGACCCGGCGCCGGGATATCGCCGTGGCCTTCCTGGTGGACCTGAGCGGCTCCACCGGCGGCTGGCTGCCCAACGGCCGGCGGATAATCGACGTGGAGAAGGAGGCGCTAATCCTCCTCTGCGAGGCCCTCCAGGTCCTGGACGACCGCTACGCCATCTTCGGTTTCACCAGCTCGACCCGCCGGCAGTGCGACTTTTTCACCGTCAAAGGCTTCAACGAAACCTACGACGAGACCGTGAAGGCCCGCCTGGCAGGCCTGGACACCTTCAGCTACACCCGGATGGGGCCGGCCATCCGCCACGCCACCCGTCTCCTGGCAGCCCTGGACGCCAAGGTCCGGCTTCTGCTCCTGATAACCGACGGCAAGCCCAACGATTTCGACGGCTACACCGGGGCCTACGCCGTCGAAGACACCCGCCAGGCCCTTCTGGAAGCGGCCCAGGCCCAGGTGCGCACCTTCTGCCTCACCATCGACAGCCAGGGCCGCCAGTACATGCCCTGGATGTTCGGAGAGGGCCGCTACACGGTGGTGGACAACGTGGCCACCCTGCCCCTCCGCCTGCCGAACCTCTACCGGGTCCTCACCAGCGCCTGACCGCCCGCTACCACTGGGTTATGACCGTGAACCCGGTGGTGCCGAACTCGGTCATGGCCTGGAGGACCGAGCTGGCATCCTCCACCCGAACGGTGCGGGTCACCAGCCGTTTCGGGTCGAGCTTACCGGCCGCCACCAGGTTCAGCAGGCCGGGATAGCTGGTAATCGGGCAGCCGAAACTGGGGATAAAGCTCACCTCTTGGAAGACCATGGCGTCAACCGGGACCGGAATCATACCCTTCTCCTGCTGGCCCGTCAGGCCCACCTGAATGTGGCGGCCGCCTTTCCGGACCGAGAGCACCGACGGAACGGCCGTATTTACCGACCCGAGGGCATCCAGGCTGACGTGGGCCCCGCCGTTGGTTATCTGCTTTATCCGCTTAACCACCTCGCCGGCGGCGTTAACGGTTTCCGCCGCGCCTTCAGCCCGGGCCAGCCTGAGCTTCTCCTCGCTGATGTCCACGGCAATGACCTGGGCGCCCAGGGCGCTGGCGATCTGAACGGCCGAGAGGCCCACGCCCCCAACCCCGAAGACGGCAACCCACTCCCCCGGCCGCAGGGCCGCCCGGTCGACCAGGGCGTGGTAGGCGGTCATGTACCGGCAGCCGAGGGCGGCGGCCGTGGCAAAGTCGACGCTATCGGGCAGTTTGATCAGGTTCACGTCGGCGTTGGGCACCAGCACCCGCTCCCCGTAGCCCCCGTCCAGGTGGAAGCCGATGGCCCCGTAGGCCAGGCAGAGGTTGGACCGGCCCCCGTAGCAGTATTCGCACCGCCCGCAGGCCAGGTGGAACGGGACCGTTACCCGGTCGCCGGCCTTGAAAGCCCGGACCTGATCGCCGACGGCTTCGACGACGCCCCCGAACTCGTGGCCGAGAACCCGGGGCAGGCTGAGCTGGACGCCAGCCCAAGTCCAATCGCCCTGCCAGGCGTGCCAGTCGCTCCGGCAGATGCCGCACGCCTCCACCCGGACCACGGCGTCGTTGGGACCGGGGCGGGGGTCGGGAAGACTGCGAATTTCGAGGGGCTCCCGGAACTGAACCAAAACCGCGGCCTTCACCGGCACACCTCCTTTGCGAACTGTCCGGGCGATCATACCACCGGCCCGGGCAGGCCGGCAACCGCTGAGCGTCCCCAGTAGGCACCGCCGGAAGGCCCCGCGTGGCCGGGGCAGTCGAAGGGGATGCGGCGTGTTGCGCCCACCAAAAAGTAGATCAGTACCTGGCAAATCGGCCCGCCGGATGCCTATAATCCACCGACATGGGCCGTTCACCTGCGCTTCCGGCGCTGGTGGCGCTGGCACTCGCGGCCGCCGGCTGCCTTCAGTTCGTCGCCGTCGAACCCCCGCCGGGGCCGGCGCCCGGGTTGACACCGCTGGTGGTCCTGCCCAGCCCGACCGCAACCCCGCCGGCGCCCAGCCCCACCCCAACCGTCTTCGTGCCCGTGGTTCCGACGCCGACACCGACGCCGGTGCCCGCGGAGACCCCAGCCCCGCCCCAGCCCCCGGCACCACCGGCCGCCCCGGCCCCGCAACCGCCGGCTCCGGCCACGCCTACTCCGGTGCCTGTCGAGACCCCAACCCCCGAGGCGCCGACCCCAACCCCGTTGCCCACCCTGACCCCCAGCCCGACGCCGACCCTAACCCCCACGCCCACCCCCACCCCGGCCGGCTGCGCCGGCGATGAAACCTTCGCCATAACCCCGCTGAACCCCCGGGCGGGCGACACCATAACCGTGACGGTCAGTTCGGCCCGGGCCCACACCAACGTCGCCCTCCAGAGCGAAATCCAGCTTCAGTTTCTGGGGGCCGAATCCACGGGCACCGGCTACCGCTGGCGCTGGAGCGGAACCGTGACCCAGTCGGGCCGGTATAATTTTACGTTTTATGTCAACTTTAACCAGCCGTGTCTTACGGCGACGGTGGACGTCCTGGCCCCTGCCACGCCGACCCCAACCCCGAGCCCCACGCCCCTGCCGGCGGGCCAGCCCGGCGCGGCCGCCCCGATGATCCGTGCCATTTCGCCCACTTCGGGCACGTTGGGAACGTCCGTAACCCTGACCGGGGCCAACTTCGGGGCATCCCGTGGGAACTCCTTCGTCACCTTCGGCGGGGTTCAGGCCTCGGAGTATACGGCCTGGCAGGATAATAGCATCGTCGTTACCGTGCCGGGCGGGGTGCGGACGGGGGATGCCGTGGTGGAAGTGGTCGTCTGGGTGCGGAAGGACGGCCAGCTCCTCAAGAGCAATTCCGTCTACTTCCGGGTCAGGTAAACCGGGGGAGGTTCAGCCGATGGCAAGGTACATTGACATTTTGAGGTCCGTAAGCATCTTCGCCGGCCTCTCCGACGACGAGCTGGAGCAGATCGGCGAGTATATTACGGAGCAGGACCTGCCCAGGGGGGCGGTCCTTTACGAGCAGGGTGAGCCCGGCGACGCCCTCTACATTGTCCGGGCCGGCCGACTCAAGGCCGCCGTCCCGGATGCCGCCGGCCGGGAGCGGGTGCTGGCGCTGTACGGGCCGGGCGACTTCTTCGGCGAGCTGGGGCTCATAACCTCCCAGCCTCGCACCGCAACCGTAACCGCCGTCACCGACTGCAGCCTGCTGGTCCTCAAACGGGAGGACTTCGAAAAGTTCCTGGCCAACAACCTCCAGGCGATGCGGCGGGTCATCGGGTTCATAACCGAGCGGCAGACCATGCCCCCGACGGTCACCGTACGCCAGACCGAGGAACGCCGGACGGTCGAGCTGGGGAAAGTGCTGGCCGTCTTCAGCCCCAAGGGCGGGGTCGGCCGGACCACCATCGCCGTGAACCTGGCCCTGGGTATCGCCCAGCTCAGCGACCGGCGGGTGGTGCTGGTGGACGGCAACCTCACCTTTGGGGACGTCGCCGTCATGCTCAACCTGCCCCTGACCCGCACCATATCCGACCTGGTCCCTTACGCCAACCGGCTCGACGAGGACCTGCTGGACACCATCCTGGCCACCCACCCCAGCAAGTTGCGGGTGCTGCTGGCTCCCCCAAAGCCCGAGCTGGCGGACCTGGTGACCCCCGAGCACATGAGCCTGATCCTGGCGCGCCTTCGGGAGCTGTTCGATTACGTGGTTGTCGACACGATGATAACCCTTAACGACGTCACCCTGGCCATCCTGGACGCCGCCGACAAGGTGCTGGTGGTTACCACCCCCGAAATACCGGCCATTAAAAACGTGCGGACTTTTCTGGATACGGCCGCCGCTCTGGGCTACCCCCCGGATAAAATCGAGCTTATCCTGAACCGGGCGGACGCCTCGCCCGGAATCGACGTGGCCGAAATCGAAGCCACCCTCGGCCGGCGGTTTGCCGGCCGGATAAACAGCGGCGGCCTCCGGGTCGTGGAGGCCGCCAACCGGGGCACCCCTGTGGTCGTGGGGGACCCGGGGGGAGAGGTCGCCCAGGGGATTTACAACCTGGTCAAGGCCCTCGTTCCCGAGGCCACCCGCACCCCGCCCCCGCCGGCCCGGACGCGGGCGCGCCGGGCGCCCACCGAAGCCCCCCTCATCCCCGACGTCGAGGACCTGGTCCTGGGCTGGGGCTTTACGGCGGTCACCACCGTGATGCCGGCCTTCGTGGGCGCCCTTTTGGGCCTAATGCTTACGATGGTGCAGGTGATCCCCCCTGAATCGGGGTTCGCCAACACCCTGGTCAACCTGGGACTCTGGGTCGGGGTGTTGGCCGGGTCCTTTCTGCTGGTGATGTCCCGGGGGCCGGAAAACATCACCCTGGCGGCCGGCGCCCTCGTCGGGCTGGGCTACGGGGCGCTGGTGGGAATGTCGGTGCTGGCGGTGCGGATGGCCGCGGGGGTTACGGTGGCCAACTACCCCCTCGCCCTGATCCCGGCGATGCTGTTTTATGCCCTGCTGGGCGCCGCGGGTGCGGCTCTGGGCTGGGCGGCCCGCGGCCGCCGGCCAGCCCTGCGGGTGCGGCAGCCCCCGGCTTCGCCCACGGGCGCCGAGGTGGGGCCGCGCGCGGCAGGCGGGTAGGCTAAAAAAGGGAGATCCCGGAAGCTTCCGGGACCTCCCTGGGCCCGTTTTGCGAGGAGTCTAAGTTACCCGGCCGGATTTGTCGGCTCGGCGGCCGACTCCGCTGGGCAACAGCCCCATGCCCTTCGGCCCGGCACCTTAGACGGTCCCCGTCGCCCCGCCGGGCCCGGCGGAGCGAAACCTGTCCACCTGGCGCACCCGTTCTGCAACTCATGGACAAATGTCTCACGACACCGTCCCGGCTGCTTCCTGCTTCATCGACCCGTGGCTCGTAGACCGGGCGCCAAAGGCACCTTCGGCGCCCGTTCCGCCGCCAGAGGGGTCTCCACAGGCGTAACTTCCCGCAGAACTTGCGGTAGGGCCCGTAAGGTGGGCCGGTCCCAGGCTGCCGTGGCTCTTGGCAACCAAACTTGACATAAGCTGTTTCACAGCTTATGTCAAGTTTGTCCATAACCTGGTGAGCAGTTCTCAACCCCCCACATCAACCGGCTCATCTGCCGCCTCCGGGAACCCCTTTCAGGAGGTTCCGACTTCTTATACCGCAAAAATCCGCTCCTGTCAATACCGGCGGACCCCCGAGCAGGGCTTTCCGGTTCTGACGTTAGGGTGCGGAAGCCAGCCCGTCCCAGGGGCGCACGGCCGTGCTTCTCGACAACTAAAGTAGCCGTTGACCGATGGCAGTTTTACAGACAGCCCGAAACTTCCCTGGATTCAAGCCTGCCGGCCGCTCGTGTTGCCTTGTGCGCCGGGGAGCCCCGGTGTTAACATTCCTACGGATGGGGCCGTAGCTCAGCTGGGAGAGCGTCCGGTTTGCACCCGGGAGGTCGGGGGTTCGAGTCCCCTCGGCTCCACCGAGCGCCCCGCCCGCTCGGGGTGTTTTTAATTATCCCGACCCAGGAGGCTTACACGATGGCACTCCCCCTCGAAGGGGTCCGCGTGGTCGACCTTAGCCGGGTCCTTGCCGGGCCGTACTGTACCATGATGCTGGGGGACATGGGGGCCGACGTAATCAAGGTGGAGGTGCCGGGCCGGGGGGATGACTCCCGGGCCTGGGGCCCCCCGTGGGCGGGCACCGAGAGCGCTTACTTCCTCTCGGCTAACCGCAACAAGCGCAGTATCACTTTGAATTTCCGGACGGAGGGCGGCCGGCGGGTGCTCCTCGGGCTGGTTCGCCGGGCAGACGTCCTGGTGGAGAACTTCATCCCGGGCACCCTGGACCGCCTGGGCCTGGGCTACGAGCACCTTAAGGAGGTGAACCCCGGCCTTATTTACTGCTCGATAAGCGGCTACGGCTACGACGGTCCCTACGCCACCAGGCCGGGCTACGACTTCATCGCCCAGGCCGAGGGGGGCATCATGAGCGTCACCGGTGAGCCGGAAGGCCCGCCGATGAAGGTAGGGGTGGCCATCGCCGACATCACCACCGGCATGTTTGCGGCCGCCGCCATTCTGGCCGCCCTGCGCCACCGGGACCGCACCGGCCGGGGCCAGCGGGTAGAGGTTTCCCTCCTGGAGTCGGTGGTGGGGTGGCTGGCCAACGTGGCCAGCAACTACCTGGTCTCAGGCGAGGTTCCCCGGCGCTACGGCAATGCCCACCCGAACGTGGTCCCCTACCAGGCCTTCGCCACGGCCGACGGGTGGGTGGCCATCGGGGTCGGCAACGACGCCCAGTTTCGCCGCTTCTGCGAGGTTATCGGCCGGCCGGAGCTGGCCGAAGACCCCCGCTTCAGGACCAACAGCGACCGGGTGGTAAACCGGGAGGTGCTTATCCCCATCCTCGAAGAGGTCTTCAAGACCCGGACCACGGCCGAGTGGATCGAGGCACTGGTGGCCGCCGACCTGCCCTGCGGCCCCATCAACACCGTTGATAAGGTTTTCCGGCACCCCCAGGTGCTCCACCGCCGGATGCTGGAGGAGGTGGACCACCCGACGGCGGGCCGGATCAGGCTGGTGGGGATCCCCTACAAGTTTTCGGAGACCCCCCTGTCCATTCGCCGCCACCCGCCAACCCTGGGGGAGCACACTGAGGAGGTTCTGCGAGAACTCGGCTACTCCGAGGCCGAAATCGCCGCCCTCAGGGCCGAGGGGGCCGTCTGACGGGTCCGGCCCCGACTACCAGGTTACGAACATCGGCATAATCAGGTGGACAAAGCCGTCCTGGTCCACCGGCCGGATCACCCCCGGGGCCGACGGGGAGGTCATCTCGAGGGCGACCTGGGGCGCGTCCACCACCTCGAGGACCTGCTTTAAGTACCGGACGTTGAAGGCGATCTTGGCCTCTTCCCCATCGACGACGGCGTCGACCTCCCCCACGTTCTCCCCCGTATCCTCGGCCCGGGCGCTCACCCGCAGCCGGCCCGGGGTCAGCTCCTCGCCGGGGAAAATGTTGAGCCTGACGATGTCGTTGTTGTGGCGGGCGAAGATCTCCGCCACCCGGGTAGCCTTGAGAAACTCCTGGGTGTTGACCACAACCCGGCAGGTGTAGGTCTTGGGGATGAGCTGCTGGAAGTTGGGGAAGTTGCCCTGGATCAGCTGCGAGACCAGCTCGATGGTCCCCACCCCCGGCGAGTCCGACTCGATCCTGAAGAGGAGCTGGGCCCGGTTGGGCTGAATCGCCACCTGGACGGGCTGGTCGCCGTCGGGGATGATCCGCTCCAGCTCCACGAGGGCCCGGGCCGGCACGATCACTTCCACCTCCTGACCCTCGCCCACCGGCGAAAGGAGGGGGGCCTGCCGGACGGAAAGCCTGAACCCGTCGGCGGCGGCAAAGAGGCCCTGGTCCCCGGCCAGGCGGGTGTAAACGCCGGTGAGCACCGGGCGGGTGTCGTCGGTGGCGGCGGCAAAGGCGACCTGCTCGATGACGGTCCGCAAAGTCTCGGGGTCCATCGCGGTGGTGGGGGACTCCGCCACGGTGGGGATCGGCGGAAAATCGTCGGGGTCTAGGCCGTTTATTCGGGCCTCAAAGCGGGCGCATTTGACCTGTAAAACCCGCCCCGACACGGAAAGGTCGATCCGGTCGGGGGGCAGGGAGTTGACAAACTGGGTAAGCACCTGGGCCGGGACGGCCACGGCCCCCTCCGACTCCACCTTGGCCCCGACCCAGACGGTGATGGCGATCTCCAGGTTGGTGGCCGCCAGCCGGAGCCGGCCGCCGTCGGTGGCGACCAGCACGTGACTGGTGACCGGCAGGGTGCTGCGGGTGGCCACGGCCCGGCCGACGATCCCCAGGCCCCGGCTCAGGTTCTCCTGAAGACAGGACGCCTTCACGGATTCCTCCTTCCAAGCCGGCTTTATCCGGTAAAGTATAGCCCCGGGGAATTGGCAGGCGCAATATATTGATTTCAACAAAGTTTTCAACACAATATCTGGTGGCCCTAACCCGGACCTGCCTTCCCGCAGGCCAGGCACCCGGCCGCCTCCGGGACAAGCGCCGTATCCGGACGGTGAGGGCCTGGCCCCGGGTGGGGAGAGCCTGCGGTTCCCCCACCCACGCGGCGGGGGTCGCCGGACCAGGGCTTCCCAGTTTTGGCACCGGGGCGCAAAAGCCGGCCCGCTGTCGGGGGGACCACCGTGCGCCCCTACAGACTGCCTGGTCGCCGCCCAATATTAAAAACTGGAAAGCCCTGTCGCCGGACCGCGGCGGTTGACAGCCTTGGGGTGGTGGGCTACAATCTGAGTAGCCGAAGGGTTCTGTGGGAGGGTCTGGAATGGCTCTGGTCGAAATGGTCGTCGACAGCATCCGAGTGAGCCTCCTCAACGGCCAGCGGGTGCTGATCCTCAAGGAGAAATATGCCGACCGGTACCTCCCCATCTGGATCGGCCCCCACGAGGCCGATGCCATCGCGCTGGAGCTTCAGCAGATTCAGGTTCCCAGGCCGCTTACCCACGACCTGCTTAAAAACATCATCCACGAGCTGGGTGCAACCGTATCCTCGGTCATCGTCAACGACCTGAACAATGAGACTTTCTACGCCCGGATCTTGATGGATGTCGGCGGCCGCCAGATCGAGGTTGACTCGCGGCCGAGCGATGCCATCGCTTTGGCCGTGCGGGTTAAGGCGCCCATCTACGCCGACGAGTCCGTAATGGAACGGGCCGGCGTGACCCTGGAAGAGGAGGCCCCCAAATCCGAACGGGAAAAGCCCCCCAAGGCCGAAGAAAAGGTCGAACTACCGCCCATCTTCCAGGAGTTCCTTAAAACCCTTGACTTGGGCGACCAGGAACCGGGCAAATCCTGACGCCACCTTACTACCCGATTAGCCGTAACTTCGGGCTCCAGTAAACCCCAGACGGGGCCCTTGTTTTGTGATTTGTGATATAATTCACTATGGCCCGGGTCGGTCTGCCGGGCAGGAGGCGGCCGGGTGGCCCGCCTGATCGGCATCGGCTGGTTCCTGGCCGTCGCCCTGGTGGGCGGACCGGGCCTGGGTTACTGGGTGGATGGACGGCTGGGCACAACGCCGGTCTTCACGCTGGTTGGGCTTTTCGCCGGGTTAATTATCGGTTCGGTCGGAGCGTATAAGATGCTGGTTGCGGCAAGCCGGTCCGGACGGGGGGAGGGCCGATGAACCGCCGGCTGACCCTCCTGGTAATCGTCCTTTTCCTGATTTTTAACCTCTTCGTCCGGGTACCCTTCCCGGAGATCCTCCTGCCAGCCGAGCCCATCTTCCCCGTCGCAACCGTCGGCCCCTTTAAATTTGTCATCACCAACACGATGCTGGCCACCTGGCTGACCATGGCCGTCCTCATCGGCCTGAGCCTGCTGGCCACCCGGCGGATGGAGCTGATACCCGGCCGCCGCCTTCAGAACCTGGCCGAGGCCCTCGTCGAGTGGATGTACGGCATCGTCGAGTCGGTGGCCGGCGAGGAACGGTGGGCCCGGCAGTTCTTCCCGGTGGTCGCCACCATCTTTTTGTTTATCGTTACCGCCAACTGGATGGGCCTTCTCCCCGGCTACACCACCCTCGGCCTGATCGAGGTCGCCGACCACGGCAAAGTCTGCCAGTTTGTTCCGGTCCACATTGGCCCCATTGAAGTGGGAATTCTGCCGGTGGCCGGGGCCGTTTGTCGGGACATCCCGGCCGGCGAGCACGAAGCCCACGGGTCCGAGGCCAAGGCCGGGGTGATTGAGGGCAAGCTGATTCCCCTGCTGCGCAGCGCCAACACCGATGTGAACACGCCCCTGGCCATTGCCCTGGTGGCGATGATTTTCATCGAGTACTGGGGCATAAAGGCCCTGGGCCCCCTGGGATACGGCAGCCGGTTCTTTAACTTCCAGAACTTGGTGCGGGGCCGGATTTTTATGGGAATTATTGACGTCTTTATCGGCCTTTTAGAGCTTATCGCCGAGGTGGCCCGGGTCGTCAGCTTCACCTTCCGGCTCTTCGGCAATATCTTCGCCGGCGAGGTGCTGCTGGCGTCCATCGCCTTCCTGGCGCCCCTGGTCATCGCCCTGCCCTTCTACGGCCTGGAGGTGTTCGTCGGGTTTGTGCAGGCGGCGGTCTTTGCAATGCTGACCCTGGTATTCGCCAAGCTGGCCGTGACCCCCCATCACGGTGAGGGGCATCACGGGCATTAAAATTCTTCGGGAAAAGGAGGTACTTGCCTTGACGGATTTCGGACTTCAGCAGCTTGCGGCGGCCATTGCCATCGCCATCGGGGCCATCGGACCGGGCCTCGGCATCGGCATGCTGGGCAGCCGGGCGATGGAAGCCCTGGGCCGGAACCCGGAGGCCGAGCCGGCCATCCGGCCGAACATGATCCTGGCCATCGCCTTCGCCGAGGCCATTGCCATTTACGCCCTGGTGGTGGCCATCGTCATCAAATTTATCCGGTAGCGGAGGCGGCCTTTGGAGGCGTTGGGAATAAACCTGCCGGGGCTGCTCGCCCAGCTGGTGAACTTCGTTTTGCTGCTGGTGCTGCTCCGGCTCGTCCTTTACCGGCCGGTGATGCGGATGCTGGACGAGCGGGCCGCCCGGGTCCGCCAGAGCATGGAGCAGGCGGAGCTTATCCGCCGGCAGGCCGAGCAGATCCAGCAGGAGTTCCAGGCCCGCATCGACCAGGCCCGGCGGGAGGGGCAGCAGATCATCGCCGAGGCCCACCGGGCCGCCGAGCAGGTCCGTCAGCAGAAGCTGCAGGAGGCCCTGAGCGAGGCCGAGGCGTTGCTGGCCCGGGCCCGGGCCGAAATTGAGCGGGAGCGGGATGCGGCCATCGCCCAGCTCCGGCGGGAATTTGCCGACCTGACGGTGCTGGCCGCCGAGCGGGTCATCGGCCGGGCGCTCGACCGGGACGACCACCGGCGGCTTATCGAAGAGGTGCTGGCCGAGGTCGAGCGCACCGGGGGTGCCAGATGACCGGACGGCAGGGGCGCGTCGCCCGCCGCTACGCCCAGGCCGCCTTCGAGGTGGCCCGGGAGCGGGGCCAGGTCGAGAACTGGCTGGAGGAGCTGGAGCGGCTGGTTGACCTGCTGGAGGGGACCGAAGCCGGCGCCTTCCTGGCCGCGCCGCAGGTGCCCTTCGGGGCCAAGGAGCAGTTGGTCCACCAGGCCCTGGCCGGCTTCCTGCCCGAGGTCCGGAACCTGGTCCTTCTCCTGGTGCGCCGGCGGCGGATCAGGCTCCTGCGCCGGATCTTCGAGGAGTTCGGCCGGCTGGCCAACGAATACCGGGGGGTCGCCGTGGCCGAGGTTACCAGCGCCGTCCCCCTGGAAGACGCCGATAAGGCGGTGGTCATCCGGCAGCTTTCGGAGCTTACCGGGAAGCGGGTCCTCCTGCGAACCCGCGTGGACCCGTCTATCCTGGGGGGCCTCATCGTCCGGATTGGGGATAAGCTTATCGACGGCAGCGTAAGGACCCGTCTGGAGCGGCTGCGGGAGACGTTGATTCGGGGCTAGAAACTGTCACGGTGAGGTGATTTAACGATGGCGATTCGGCCGGAAGAGATTCCTCAGATTATCAAGCAGCAGATCGAACGGTTCGGGGCGCCGGTAACGGCCGTCGACGTTGGGGTGGTCATCGAGGCGGGCGACGGCATCGCCCGAATCCACGGCCTGAGCGGGGCCCGGGCGATGGAACTGCTGGAGTTCCCCCACGGCGTCTTCGGGCTGGCCATGAACCTGGAGGAGGAGACCGTCGGGGCCGTCATCCTGGGCAACTACGAGCTCATCAAAGAGGGGGACCTGGTCCGGTCCACCGGCCGGGTCATCGAGGTGCCGGTAGGCGACGCCCTCATCGGGCGGGTCGTCAACCCCCTGGGCCAGCCCATCGACGGCAAGGGCCCCATAAACGCCACCAAGTTCCGGCCGGTGGAGCGGATCGCCCCGGGCGTCGTTTACCGCCAGCCGGTCAATACTCCCGTTCAGACGGGCATAAAGGCCATCGACAGCATGATCCCCATCGGCCGGGGCCAGCGGGAGCTGATCATCGGCGACCGGGGCACCGGCAAAAGCGCCATCGCCATCGACACCATTATCAACCAGAAGGGCAAAGACCTTATCTGCATCTACGTGGCCATCGGGCAGAAGCAGTCGAAGATCGCCCAGGTGGTGGCCACCCTGGAGCAGTACGGGGCCATGGACCACACCGTCGTGGTGGTGGCCAGCGCCTCCGACCCGGCCCCCCTCCAGTACCTGGCCCCCTACGCCGGCTGCGCCATGGGCGAGGAGTTCATGGAGTCCGGCCGGGACGCCCTCATCGTCTACGACGACCTCACCAAGCACGCCTGGGCCTACCGGGAGATGTCGCTGCTGCTCCGGCGGCCGCCGGGACGGGAGGCCTACCCCGGCGACGTCTTCTACCTTCACAGCCGCCTGCTGGAGCGGGCCGCCAAGCTTGCCCCGGAGTACGGCGGGGGCTCCCTGACGGCCCTGCCCATTATCGAGACCCTGCTGGGGGACGTTTCGGCCTATATCCCCACCAACGTCATCTCCATCACCGACGGGCAGATCTACCTGGAGCCGGAACTGTTTAACGCCGGCATCCGGCCGGCCATCAATGTGGGGATCTCCGTCTCCCGGGTGGGGTCGGCGGCCCAGACCCGGGCGATGCGGAAGGTAGCCGGTCGGCTCAAGCTGGAGCTGGCCCAGTTCCGGGAGCTGGCCGCCTTCGCCCAGTTTGGGGCGTCGGAGCTGGACAAGGCGACCCGGGCCCAGCTGGAGCGGGGCATGCGCATTACCGAGATCCTCAAGCAGCCGGAATTCGAGCCGGTGCCCCTGGAGCACCAGGTGATGGTCATCTACGCCGTCACCAACGGCTACCTGGACGACGTGCCGGTAAGCAAGGTCAAAGAGTGGGAGGCGGCCTTCTTGAAGTGGGTCGATGAGGCCCACCCGGAGATCGGCCGCACCATCGCCGAGACCAAGGACCTGCCCGACGAGACCGTCGAACAGCTTAAGGCGGCCATCGTCGAGTTCAAGCAGACCCACACCTTCTAAAATGGCAACCCTTCGGGAAATCAGGCGTCGAATCCGAAGCGTTCAGGGGGTCGCCAAGATCACCAAGGCCATGGAGCTGGTGGCGGCCGCCAAGATGCGCCGGGCCCAGGAGCGGCTGCTGGCCAGCCGGCCCTACGCCGAGAAGATGCGGGAGGTCCTGGCCGACCTGGCCGCCCGCCGCCGGGATGAAGGGGCCATCCATCCCCTGATGGCGGTGCGGCCCGCGGTGAACCGGGTCGGCATCATCCACATCACGGCCGACCGGGGCCTCTGCGGGGCCTTCAACGCCAACGTGAACCGGCGGACCTCCCAGTTCATCTTGGAGCAGGCCGTACCCGTCAGCCTGGTGGTGGTGGGCCGCAAGGGCCGGGACTTCATGGTCCGGACCGGGCAGCCCATTCGGGCGGAATTTACTCAGTTGGGGGATTACCCGAGCCTGGTGGATATCCGCCCCATCGCCCGGGTGGTTATGGACGACTACACCTCGGGCTACGTGGATAAGGTGGTCATTATCTTCAATCAGTTCGTCAGCACCATGGTCCAGCGGCCGGTGGTCCGGCAGCTCCTGCCGGTGGAGCCGCCGCCGGCCGACGCCTACCCCCGCCACCCGGAGTACATCTACGAGCCCGACCCGGAAACGGTTCTCAGGGAGCTCCTCCCCCGCTACGTGGAGATTCAGATTTACCAGGCGATCTTGGAGTCCATCGGCGGCGAGTACTCGGCCCGGATGGTGGCCATGCGCAACGCCACCGACAACGCCCTGGAGATGGTAAACAGCCTTATCCTGATTCGCAACAAGCTACGGCAGGAGATCATCACCAAAGAACTCCTGGAAATTGTGGCCGGGGCCGCCGCCCTGGGCGGCTAGCGAAAAGTCCAAGGGGTGAAAGAGGATGACGCAGAAAGTCGAAGGCCGAATCCGCCAGATCATCGGCACGGTAGTGGATATTGAATTTCCGCCGGGACAAGTGCCCGAAATCTTCAACGCCATTGAGATCCCCATCCCGGAAGAGGACCGGGTGCTCGTGGTCGAGGTGGAGCAGCACCTCGGGAACAACTGGGTGCGCTGCCTGGCGATGGGCAGCACCGACGGCCTGCGGCGGGGAATGCCGGCCTACGACACGGGGGCGCCCATCAGCGTCCCGGTGGGCCCGGAGACCCTGGGCCGGCTCTTCAACGTCTTAGGGGAGCCCATCGACAACGCCGGCCCCGTCAACGCCCAGAAGCGCTACCCCATCCACCGGCCGGCCCCCCCCTTTGCCGAGCAGGAGACCACCCGCCAGATCCTGGAGACGGGGATCAAGGTTTTCGACCTGATCTGCCCCTTCACCCGGGGCGGCAAAGTCGGGGCCCTGGGTGGGGCCGGGGTGGGCAAGACGGTCATCATCCAGGAGCTCATCCGCAACATCGCCGCCGAGCACGGCGGCATCTCCGTCTTCGCCGGGGTTGGGGAGCGGACCCGGGAGGGGAACGACCTCTGGCTGGAGATGCGGCACTCGGGGGTGATAAACAAGACCGTCCTGGTCTTCGGACAGATGAACGAGCCCCCCGGCGTCCGCCAGCGGGTGGCCCTGACCGGCCTGACCATGGCCGAGTACTTCCGGGACGAGCAGGGCCAGGACGTTCTGCTCTTCATCGACAACATCTACCGCTACACCCTCGCCGGCATGGAGGTTTCCGCCCTGCTGGGCCGGATGCCCTCGGCCGTGGGCTACCAGCCGACCCTGGCCACGGAGATGGGCGAGCTTCAGGAGCGGATCACCTCCACCAAGCGGGGCTCGATCACCTCCTTCCAGGCCATCTATGTCCCGGCCGACGACTTCGCCGACCCCGGAGTGGCCACCACCTTCGCCCACCTGGACGCCGTGGTCATCCTCGACCGGGCCCTCACCGAGCAGGGCCTTTACCCGGCGGTGGACCCCCTGGCCTCCACCTCCCGGGCCCTGGACCCCCGGGTCGTGGGCCAGGAGCACTACACGGTGGCCCGGGAGGTTCAGCGGATCCTGCAGCGCTACAAGGAGCTCCAGGACATCATCGCCATCCTCGGGATTGAGGAGCTCAGCGAGGAAGACAAGCTGGTGGTCCACCGGGCCCGGCGCCTCCAGCGCTTTCTCACCCAGCCCTTCTTCGTGGCCGAGGTCTTCACCGGCACCCCGGGCCGCTACGTCCCGGTCCGGGAGACCGTCCGGGGCTTCAAGGAGATCCTGGAGGGCAAGTGGGACCACCTGCCGGAGGCGGCCTTCTACATGGTGGGCACCATCGAGGAGGCGGCCGAGAAGGGTGAGCGGCTGCTGGCGGCCGCCCGCTAAGGGGGTCCTGAGGAGATGGCCGACCTGGTCAGATTTGAAATCATAACCGGGGAGCGGGTGGTTTACGCCGCCGACGTCGAGTCGGTCACGCTGCCGGGCGTCGAGGGCGAACTTACCGTCTTGCCCCGGCACGCCCCGCTCCTCACCATGCTCAAGCCCGGGGAGCTGGTCGTGCGCCGGGGCGGGGAGGAGGTGGCCATGGCCGTCAGCGGCGGGTTCCTGGAAGTGATGCCCGATAAGGTGGTGGTTCTGGCCGACACGGCCGAGCGGGCCGAAGAGATCGATATTGCCCGGGCCGAGGCGGCGCGCCGGCGGGCCGAGGAGAGCCTGCGCCGGGCCGTCACCGAGGAGGACCTGGCCCGGGCCAGGGCCGCCCTCCAGCGGGCGCTGGTCAGGCTGCGGGTGGCCGAGCGCCGCCGGCGCCGGGAGCGGCGGCTGCCGAGCGCCGGAGAACCCGGCGTGTAGGGCGTGACGGAGAAAGACAACGCCCTGCTCATTACCGGCGGGGCCTGCCTTGGGGGAAAGGTCCGGATAAGCGGGGCGAAAAACGCGGCCCTGCCCCTCATGGCCGCGGCCTTGCTCACCCCGGAAGATGTCTACTTAGAAAACGTCCCCCATATTGACGACGTGGAGGTCCAGGCGGCCGTCCTGCGCGCCTTGGGGGCCGAGGTGGAATGGGTCGACGAGCACACCCTCCGCATCCGGGCCGCCCACCTGACCGGTCACGTCGCCCCGACCCAGCTGGTCCAGCGGCTGCGGGGAAGCTTCCTGGTGGTGGGCGCCCTGCTGGGTCGGCTCGGGCGGGCCGCCTCCTGCGCCCCGGGGGGGGACGTCATCGGCCAGCGGCCCATCGACGTCCACCTGGCCGGCTTCAGCGCCCTGGGCGCCCGGGTCGCGTTCCAGGACAGCCTCTACCGGTGCGAGGCCGAGCGCCTTGAGGGGGCCCCCGTCTTCATGGACTACCCCAGCGTCTCGGGCACCGAAAACCTGCTCATGGCCGCCGTCCGGGCCCGGGGCGAGACCGTCATCGTGAATGCCGCCCAGGAGCCGGAGGTGGTGGAGCTGGCGGCCATGCTGAACGCCATGGGGGCAGACGTAAGGGGGGCCGGAACCAGCGTCATCAGGGTGCGGGGGGTTGACCGGCTCCACGGCACCCGCTGGCGCCTCATCCCTGACCGGATCGAGGCCGGGACTTTCGCCATTGCCGCCGCCCTGGCCGGGGATGAGGTGGTCATTGAAGACTGCATCCCGGAGCACCTGTTTGCCCTCGTCTGGAAGCTGCGGGAGGCCGGGGCCGAGGTGATAACCGGGGAGGACCACATCCTGGTCCGGGGCCGGCGGCCCCTGCGGGCGGTGAACGTCCAGGCCGTGCCGTACCCGGGTTTCGCCACCGACCTCCAGTCGGTGATGGGAGTGCTCCTCACCCAGGCGGAAGGCATAAGCGTGGTCCACGAGCGGGTCTACGATAACCGGTTGCTTTACGTTTACGAGCTCCGGAAAATGGGGGCAGATATCGAGGTGAGCGGACAGACGGCCCTGATCCGGGGGCCCATCCCCCTCTTTGGGGCCGAAGTAAGCGCCCTGGACATCCGGTCCGGGGCCGCCCTGGTGCTGGCCGGGCTGGTGGCCCGGGGCGAGACCCTCATCCGGAACGTTTACCACCTGGACCGGGGCTACGAGAAATTTGATATAAAACTAAGGCAGCTTGGGGCAGCTATCGAAAGGGTGGATTAGTGAAAATGTTTACCCGGCGAATCGGAATCGACCTCGGGACGGTCAACGTCCTGGTTTACGTTAAGGGCAAGGGGGTAGTCATCAACGAGCCCTCGGTGGTAGCCGTCTCCATCCACGACAACAGGATCCTGGCCGTGGGCAATGAGGCCAAACAGATGCTGGGGCGCACCCCGGCCACCATCCAGGTGATCCGGCCCCTCCGGGATGGGGTGATCGCCGACTACCTGGTAACGGAAGCGATGCTCCGCTACTTCATAGGCAAGGTGGCCGGCGGGCTGCGCCTTTTCAAGCCCGAAGTGATGGTCTGCGTCCCGGCCGGGGTTACCTCCGTGGAGTACCGGGCCGTCCGGGACGCCGCCGAGCAGGCCGGGGCCCGGCGGCCGGCCTACGTGATACCAGAGCCTTTGGCGGCGGCCATTGGAGCCGGCATCCCGGTCGGGGAGCCCACCGGCAACATGGTGGTGGATATCGGCGGGGGCACCACCGACGCGGCCGTGATCTCCCTCTACGGGATCGTGGTCGCCCGCTCCGTCCGGGTCGGGGGCAACCACCTGGACGAGGCCATCGCCACATACATCAAGCGGCGCTACGGCCTGGTGGTTGGGGAGCGGACGGCCGAGGAGGTCAAGATCAAGATCGGGTCGGCCCTGCCCTCGGAGGAGCAGCTGGCCATGGAGGTGCGGGGGCGGGACCAGGTTACGGGGATGCCCCAGACCATCAGGATAACGTCCAACGAGGTGGCCCAGGCCATCGTCGAGCCCCTCCAGCAGATCGTGGCCACGGTCAAGGCCGTCCTGGAGGCCACCCCGCCCGAGCTGGCCTCGGACGTGGTGGACCGGGGCATCGTCCTCACCGGCGGCGGGAGCCTCCTGCGAAACATCGACCGGCTCATCGCCTTAGAGACGGGGGTTCCCTGCTACGTGGCCGACGACCCCATGAGCTGTGTGGCGGTGGGAGCCGGCCTGGCCCTGGAGCACCTGGACCTTATCAAGCGGGCCATGCCCCTGGACGACTACAGCGCCATCGCCGCCGCCAGCGGGGGTTAGGGCCGCGGGGGCCGGAACCGCCCCAGCCGGAGGGAGTTCCCCACCACCGAGACGGAGCTGAAGGCCATCGCCAGGGCGGCCAGCATCGGGTTGAGGGCCGGCCCGCCGAAGGGCACCAGCACCCCGGCGGCCACCGGAATGAGGATGACGTTGTAGATAAAGGCCCAGAAGAGGTTCTGCCGAATGGTGCGGACCGTTGCCCGGGAGAGGGCGATGGCCGCCGCCACCAGCCGCAGGTCGCCCCCCACCAGGGTTATATCGGCCGTCTCCATCGCGATGTCGGTGCCGGTGCCGATGGCAATACCCACGTCGGCCGCGGCCAGGGCCGGGGCGTCGTTTATCCCGTCCCCGACGAAGGCCACCCGACGGCCCTCGGCCTGGAGCTCCCGCACCACCCTGGCCTTATCCTCCGGCAAAACCTCGGCAAAGACCTGGTCGATGCCCACCTGGGCGGCAACGGCCTCGGCCGTCCGCCGGTTATCCCCGGTGACCATCACCACTTTAAGGCCCAACCGGTGGAAGGCCGCCACGGCCTCCTGGGCCCCCGGCTTAAGGGTGTCGGCCAGGAACAGAACCCCGGCCAAGCGGCCGTCCACGGCCACGAAAACGGCCGTCTGACCCCGGGCCCGGGCCGCCGAAAGCTCGGGACCCAGCCCATCGGGGAGGGTGTTCCCCAGGAGCCGGTCGCTGCCCACCTGAATCCGCCGGCCGTCCACCATCGCCTCCACCCCCCAGCCGGGGCGGGCCTGGAAGGAGGCCGGTTCGGGCAGGGCCAGCCCCTCGGCCTCGGCCCGGCGCCGGATGGCCTGGGCCAGGGGATGCTCGCTCCGGCGCTCCGCGGCTGCCGCCAGCCGCAAAACTTCGGCCTCGGTCAGGCCGTCGGCGGGCCGGACGGCCACGACCTCGGGCCGGCCCACCGTCAGGGTCCCGGTCTTATCCAAGATGACCGTGGTGACCCGGTGGGCCCGCTCCAGGGCCTCGGCATTGCGGATGAGGATGCCCAGCTCGGCCCCTTTCCCCGTCCCGACCATGATGGCCGTGGGGGTGGCCAGGCCCAGGGCACAGGGGCAGGCGATGATAAGCACCCCAATGGCCCGCAGCAGGGCCGGCGTGAAGGCCGGCTGGGGACCAAAGGCGAGCCAGACGACGAAGGTGAGGGCCGCAACCCCGATGACGGCCGGCACGAACACCGCCGCCACCTGGTCCACCAGCCGCTGGATGGGGGCCTTGCTTCCCTGGGCCTCGCGCACCAGCCGGATAATGTGGGCCAGCACGGTGCCCTCACCCACGGCGGTGGCGCGGATTACCAGGGCCCCGGCCTGGTTCACCGTGCCCCCAATAACCCGGGCGCCGGGCTCTTTTTCGACAGGCATGCTTTCCCCCGTCACCATCGACTCGTCCACCGCCGACGCGCCGTCCACGACCACCCCGTCCACCGGTATCCGTTCCCCGGGCCGCACCAGGAGGAGGTCGCCCACCCGGACGGCCTCGACGGGGATCTCCTCTTCCAGGCCGTCCCGGAGGCGGCGGGCGGTCGGGGGCTGGAGGCTCATCAGCTTGCGGATGGCGGCCGACGTCGCCACCCTGGCCCGGAGCTCCAGGTACCGGCCGAGGAGGATCAGGGCGATGATGGTGGCGGAGGTGTCAAAGTAGACGTCCGGGACAAAGCCGCCGGCCACAAACCAGCCCGGGAAGAAGGTGGCCAGGACGCTGTAAAGATAGGCGGCGCTGGTGCCCACGGCAATGAGGGTGTTCATGTCGGCCGTGCGGTGGCGCAGACCCCCCCACGCCCCGCGGTAGAACCGCCAGCCGGCCCAGAACTGAACGGGGGTCGCCAGGGCCAGCAAAAGGAGGTTAAGGGCGAAGGGATTGGGCCCGAAAATGAGGGCCACCAGGTGGGCAAGGGTCTCAACCACCCGGTCAACGGGGCCGATGCCCGTGATCAGGTGGTGGGGGTTGTGGGGGGCCAGCATGCTCAGGACGAAGGTGACCAGGGCCACTGCCCCTGAGAAGACGAAGCGGCGGAAAAGGTCCCGAAGCTCCGCCGCCTGCTCCCGGCCCAACTCCTCCCCGCCGGTCGGGCCGAGCTCCTGGGCCCCGTAGCCGGCGGCCTCCACCGCGCCCTTAAGGTCGGCCACGGTCGCGGCCCCAGGCAGGTAGTCGACGACGGCGGTCCCGGCCGCCAGGTTGACCCGGGCATCGAGGACCCCGGGCACCCGCTTTAGGGCCCGCTCGACCCGGGCCACGCAGGAGGCGCAGGTCATGCCGGTCACCCGGAGGGTGACCTGGGCCGGGGCAACCTCGTAGCCGGCCTCCTCCACCGCCGCCTTGAGGCGGAGAAGGTCCAGACCCGGCCCGACCTCGACGGCGGCCCGCTCGGTGGCCAGGTTTACGGCGGCGGACCTGACACCTTCGACCCGCTTTAGGGCCCGCTCGACCCGGGCCACGCAGGAGGCGCAGGTCATGCCCCGGATGGGAAGCTCGATAATCTGGGTGGCCTGGGGAGTATCAGCCCTCGTCACCGGTTCCCCTCCCGACGTTCAGGGCGAAGATTTCGATGAGCTCTGAGGTGATCCGGTCGGAATTGCCGGCCCGGATGCCCTCGACGACGCAGTTGCGGAGGTGGCCGGCCAGGATGAGACTCTCAAGGCGCTCGATGGCCCGGCGGACGGCCAGGGTCTGCCGGAGGATGTCGACGCAGTACTTGTCCTCCTCCACCATCCGGCGAATGCCGGCGATGTGACCTTCGATGTAACTCAGGCGCTTGACGGCCTCGGCCCGAACCTGGGGGTCCACCCCGTCCTCCTTTTTGACCCCACCCCCGGGGGTGGGGTTTACTCAACTAGATTCTACACCGCCGACCCCCTCCGGTCAAGCGGCGCACGATACACCAGGGCCGGTTCGGACGTCGTCCCTCAAGGTCCGGGCGGGCTGGCGGCATGGCGGCAGGCCGGCAGGTGCTGTGCCTGCCGCGCTCCTTGACGGCTTCCGTAATTTATGTCTATAATCAAGCAGGAAGCAACCCTAGTTGCTTCCGCCGGTTCGGCACCTGGGTGTCGGCGGTTTGTGGGGTGGTTGGGCGGAAATTTAGACGAAGGAGGTGTTGGGTAGATGGCTGAGGTTGAGCGCCAGGAGATGACGGTGCGCGAGGCCGGCAAGAAGGGCGGGCGCATCGTCAAGGAGAAGTATGGTGTCGCCTTCTTCTCCGAGATCGGTAAGAAGGGTGGCCGAACCGTCGCCGAAACTCGCGGCCCTGAGTTCTACAGCCGGATCGGCAAGCAGGGCGGCGAGACCGTCAAGGCCAGGTACGGCTCCGAGTACTACGCCAACATCGGCCGCAAGGGCGGCTTCACCGTCAAGGAGCGCCACGGTCCCGAATACTACAGCCAGATCGGCAAGAAGGGCGGTGAGGCCCTCAAGCGGCCCCGCCGGAAGGCCGAAGAAGCCCAGCAGTAACCGACCCTGAACCCCACCTTCGCGCCAGCCCAGGCCCGGTTCCGGCAAAGGCTGGCCCGGTCCCCAGGCTCATAACGGCCGCCTAAGCCTGGGGACCGGCGCTTTTAGGCCCGCAGTCGGGCCCCCACTTCCCGCCCCAGCCGCCGCACCAGGCCCTCCACCAGCCCCTTAACCTCCGCCTCGGTGAGGGTACGGTCCGGGGCCCGGAAGACCAGGCCGAGGCCCACCGACTTTTCGCCCGGCCCCAGGGGCGGTCCGGTGTAAACGTCGAAGACGTCCACCCGCTCCAGGTAGGGGGTTTGCCGGGCGATTTCCACCAGCCGGCCGGCCGGGACCGTCTCGGCGACCACCACCGCAATGTCCTGGCTCACCGCCGGCTGGCGGGGCACCGGCCGGTAAGCCCGGCTGTTGCGGGGCAGTTCCGCCAGCCGCTCCAGGTCCAGCTCGAAGAGCTGGGGCCGTTCCCGCAGTTCGAAGGCCTCGACCAAGCGGGGGTGAAGCTCCCCCACAACCCCGACCCGCTCATTCCCCACCAGGCAGAGGGCCGTCTTTCCCGGGTGCAGGTCGGGGTCGGTGCCCGGCTGGAAGCGGGGCTCGAACCCGAGGCGCCAAAGTAGGGTTTCCACTACCCCCTTGGCGTCGTAGAAGTCCAGCTCCCGCCCCGGCTGGTTCCAGACCCGGGGCCCGGCCGGGCCGGAGAGGACCCCCACCACCCGCTTCAGCTCCAGGGGCAGGTCGTCGGGCCGGGCCCAGTAGACCCGCCCGATTTCGAAAATCTTGACCGGTCCCGGCTCCCCCCGCCGGCGGTTAGCGGCCAGGGTGTTGACCAGGCTGGGACGGAGGCTGGTGCGCAAGTATTCCTGCTCGGCCGACATCGGGTTCACCAGCCGGAGGGGCTCGGGGGCGCCGTTCCGGTCAAACCGGTCGAGGAGGGCCCGGCTCACCAGGGAGTATGTGAGCACTTCCTGGAGGCCGCAGCCCACCAGGATGTCCCGGACGGCCTCTTCCAGTTCAGACCGGGGGTCGAAGATGGGCTCGGGCAGGGGTCCTGCCGGCATGACGGTGGGAATGCTGTCGTAGCCGATGACCCTGGCAAGCTCCTCAATGATGTCTTCCCGGATGTTCAGGTCGCTGCGCCAGAAGGGGGGCGTTACCCGGTAAACGCCCGGCTCTGGCTCCTCGACCCGGCAGCCCAGAAGCCCCAAAACCCGGTGGACCTCCGGTCCGGGTATTTCGGTGCCCAGGAGCCGCCGGATCTGGGCGGCCGTCACGGCGATTTCGGCCGCCGGCTTCCGGCCGGGGTAAAGGTCCACCAGGCCCCGGGCCGCCTGGCCTCCGGCCAGCTCCAGCATCAGGGCCGTTGCCCGCCGGAGGGCCGGGACCGTCAGCTCCGGCCGGATGGCCCGCTCGAACCGGATGGACGCTTCGGTCCGGAGGCCCAGAGCTTGGGCGGTGCGGCGTATATTGGTCGGGTGGAAGTTGGCCGACTCCAAGACGATGGCCGTCGTTGCCTCGCTCACCTCCGAGTTGGCCCCGCCCATGATTCCGGCCAGGCCGATGGCCCGCTCGGCGTCGGCGATAACCAGGGCGTCGGGCGGCAGGGCCCGCTCCTGCCCGTCGAGGGTGACCAGCCGCTCGCCCGGGCGGCCCCGCCGGACGACGATACGGCGGCCCCGCACCTGCTCCAGGTCGAAGGCGTGGAGGGGCTGGCCCCACTCCAGCATCACGTAGTTGGTGACGTCGACCACGTTATTTATCGGGCGCATGCCGGCGGCCCGGAGCCGCCGCTGAAGCCACTCGGGGGACGGTCCCACCTTGAGGCCGGTGACCACCGTGGCGCAGTAGCGCAGGCACAGGTCCGGGTCGGCGACCTCCACCCGGATGACCTCGTCGATGGGCGGGCCGGCCTCGGGATATTCGGCCGGAGGCTCGGTGACCGCCCGGCCGGTCAGGGCCCCGACCTCCCGGGCGACGCCCAAAAGGCTGAACCAGTCCGGGCGGTTCGGGCTGGGCTTGGTCTCCAGGATGGCGTCCCCCAGGTAGTCCCGGAGGGGAGCGCCCACCGGGGCGTCATCGGGCAACAGCATGATCCCGGAGTGGTCCTCCGATAGGCCCAGTTCGGCCTCGGAGCAGACCATTCCCCGGGACTCGATGCCCCGGATCCGGGCGGCCTTAAGCTCGACCAGCTTGCCCTGCTGAGGGTCGATAAGCCTGGAGCCCACCGGCGCGAAGGGGACCTTCACCCCCTCCCGCAGATTCGGCGCCCCCGTCACCACCGTCTCCTGGTAGTCGCCCAGGTCGACGGTGGCCAGCCAGAGGCGGTCGGCGTTGGGGTGCCTTTCCAAGCGGACCACCCGGCCGATGCGGATGCCCCCCCAGAACTCCCCCACCTTCTCGACGGCCTCCACCTCCAGGCCGGCCATGGAAAGCCGGTGGGCCAGCTCCTCGGGGCTCAGCTCAACCTTTACGTAGTCGCTCAGCCAGCGCAGGGGAACCCGCATCTTGGACCCTCCCGTTCACCAGCGGAACTGGCGCAGAAATCTCAGGTCGTTGGCGTAGAAGTGGCGGATGTCTTCGATGCCGTATTTGAGCATGGCCACCCGCTCCGGCCCGCCCCCGAAGGCGAAGCCCTGGTAGCGGTCGGGGTCAAGGCCGACGTTGCGCAGGACCTGGGGGTGGACCATGCCGGCACCCATTATCTCGATCCAGCCGGACCCGCCGCAGACCCGGCAGCCCCGGCCGCCGCAGTGGAAGCAGTCGATGGACACGTCGCAGCCCGGCTCGACGAAGGGGAAGTAGTCGCACCGGAAGCGGACCCGCCGCTCCGGCCCGAAAACCATCCGGGCAAAGGCGTAGAGGGTCCCTTTAAGTTCGGCGAAGGTGAGGCCCTCGTCAACGGCCAGGCCCTCAAACTGGTAGAACATCGCCTCGTGGGTGGCGTCGGTGGCCTCGTAGCGGTAGCAGCGGCCCGGGACGATGACCCGGATGGGGGGCTTGAACTTTTCCATAACCCGGATCTGCATCGGCGAGGTGTGGGTTCGCAGGAGCATCGGCCGCTCGGCCTCGCTGCCGCCGGGGGTGAGCCAGAAACTGTTCCACATGTCCCGGGCCGGGTGATCCCGGGGGATGTTGAGGGCCTCGAAGTTGTAGTAGTCCCACTCCACCTCCGGCCCTTCGACCACCTGGAAGCCGAGCTTGGTGAAGGCGGCGATGATCTCCCTGAGAACCAGCGTGGTCGGGTGGTAGCCCCCCAGGTCCACCGGGCGGCCCGGCAGGGTAACGTCGACCTGCTCGGCAGCCAGGACGGCCAGGGCCGCCTCCTTGAGGGCCGCTTCCCGGGCCTCGTAGGCGGCCTCCAGCTCGTCCTTAAGGCGGTTGGCCACCGCCCCAACCCGGGGCCGCTCCTCCGGGGGCAGGCTTCCCAGCTGGCGAAGCACCTGGGTGAGGCGCCCCCGGCGGCCCAGGTAAGTGACCCGCCACTCCTTGAGGGCTTCCAGGTCCTGAACCTGCTCCAGGGCGGCCAGGGCCTCGGCCCTGAGCCTCTCCAGGTCCGTGGTAATCATGGGTTACCTCCTTTAAACAAAAACGCTGTGCTCCTCAGGGACGGAGTCACAGCGCGTCCTTTCTCCGCGGTACCACCCTGATTGGACCGGGCTCGGCGTGGCCCGGCCCCCCTCGTTGTCACCGTCTTCGGCCCGATAACGGGGGCCGGCCGGGGCAGCCTACTTGCCGTCCAGGCCCGGATGGGCCTCCCGGGTTCAGCCGCCGGCTCAGAAGGGAACTTCGGCCGGGTCCACCGGGGGCGGCTTCCAGTCCGCGGCCGCCCCTCCCTGACCGGCTTTGCCGGCCTACTCGCTTCGTCTTCGCCTTTGGGCTATTTAAAGGGCCGACCTGGCGATTTCCACCAGCTCCCGGAACCGGTCCGGGTCCCGAACGGCGATATCGGCCAGCACCTTCCGGTTGAGGGCCACCCCGGCCTTCTTAAGGCCGTCCATGAACCGGCTGTAGGAGAGGCCGAGCTGCCGGGCGGCCGCGTTGATGCGGATGACCCACAGGCTCCGGAAGTCGCCCTTGCGGTCCCGCCGGTCCCGGTAGGCATAGTCGAGGGCGTGGATCAGGGATTCCCGGGCCACCTGGTAGAGCCGGTGGCGGGCCCCCCAGTGGCCTTTGGTCTGCTTAAGCACCTTTTTATGGCGCCGCCTTTTGGTGACGCCGCGCTTTACCCGCATCCTTTCAAAACCCCTGTTGGAACCTTAGATGCCCGTCTAAAATTATACCCCGACGCCGTCTCAGGCGTGGGGCATGGCCCGCCGGATCCGGCGGGCCATGCCGGGGGCCACCGGCTGGGGCTCGCCGAAGAGCCGTTTGGTCCGCTTGGCCTTCCTGCGGCGAAGGTGGCTCCGGCCGCCCTTCATCCGCAGCACCTTGCCGGTTGGGGTTATCCGGTACCGTTTGGCCAGCGCCTTGTGGGTTTTGGGTCTGGTTGCCATAATTAAATCTCCTGGGCCGCAGCCTCGACCTTCTCGGGTTTGGGCTTGGGCGGGGCCTTCTTGGGAGCCGGGCTCAGTATCATCACCAGCGTCCGCCCCTCCGGTGCGGCCGGCTTTTCGATGAGGGCCTTTCCCTTGAGCCGCTCGGCCACGGCGTTAAGCACCCGCTGGCCGAGCTCGGGGTGGAGGATGGTTCGCCCCCGGAAAAAGACCGTGAGCTTGACTTTATTGCCGGCCTCAAGAAATTCCTCAACCTGCTTGGTCTTGAACGCCAGGTCGTGTTCGTCGATGTTGGGCCTGAGCCGGACCTCTTTAAGCTCCGTGACCTTGTGCTGCCGCTTGCTTTCTTTCTCCCGCTTCGCCTGCTGGTAAATGAACTTACCGTAGTCCATCAGCCGGCAGACGGGCGGGCTGGCCTGGGGAGCCACCTCCACCAGATCCAGTCCCCGTTCCCTTGCCAGCTGCAGGGCCCGGTGCAGGGGCAGGATGCCGATCTGCTGACCGTTCTCATCAATGACCCTGACTTCCCGGGCCGTTATCCGTTCGTTTATCCGATACTGTGGGATTAGTCCTTCACCCCCTCGGGAACCAAAATTTTGCCCGTTGCGGACCGAGCCGCTAGCTGGACTATAGCATCCGGCCGCCGGATCCGTCAACCCGCGGCCGGGAAATGCCGGCCGACTTAAGGGGGAAGGCCCGCACCGGCCGGTAGGTGGCCCCGGCAGGGCTCAGCCGGCTCTCCATCAGGACCACCTCCCGGACGGTCATCCGGCCGAGCGGACGGTCGGCCCAGTCGGCATCGGGGGGCGGCAGGCCGGCGGGGGTCTTAAGCCGGCCCAGGGTCAGGTGGGGCACAAATTCCCGGCCCTCGGGGGCAAACCCGAGGGGTTCCAGGCCGGCCTCCACCTGCCCCTGGAGTTTCGTCAGCCGGCCGGTCGGCTCCCTAACCCCGACCCAGACTACCCGGGCCCGGTTCGGGCCCGGGAAAAACCCCAGCCCTCCGATTTTCAGTTCAAAGGGCTCTACGCCGGCCGTTCCCCGCTCCAGGGCCCCGAAAATGGCCTCAAGCCGGTCGGCCCCCACCTCCCCCAAAAACTTAAGGGTCAGGTGGATGCCGGCGGGGTCCACCCACCGGACGCTGGCCCCCGGCCAGAGCCGCCGGAGCCGATCCTGGAGCTCGGCCAGGGCGGCCTTCAGCTCCGCCGTCAGGTCGATGGCCACAAAGAGCCTCAATCTTCCCCTTTAAGCCCCAGGAGCCGGCGGGCGTTCTCCCCGAAGAAGCCCCGAAGTCCGGCCGGCTCCTCCCTCGGGGAAAGACCCGCCCGCCCCAGGTAGTCGAACATCCGCCCATAGTTTACAAGGGGAAAGTCGGTGCCGAAAAGCAGCCTTTCGGGGCCGGCGGCCAGGGCCGCCAGGCGGACGGCCTCGGGCCGGTAAAGGAGGGGCAGGGCGGCGGTGTCGAACCAGGCGTTGACCAGGGCTGCCTTAACCTCGGGCATCAGGGCGTAGAAGGGGAGGCCGCCCCCCAGGTGGGCGAAGACGAAGCGAACCGCCGGAAAGGCGGTGTAAAGCTTTTCCAGGCGCTGGGGCCAGACGGTACCCTTCCCGGGGTACTGGTGGCCCACCGGCTCGCTGGCGTGGACGACAACAAAGAGGCCCAGGCGGGCGGCCACCTCCAGGACGGGAGCGATGGCCTCGGGCCGGTCAAGGTCCAGGCCCTGGCCGTCGGGCATCACCTCGCCCAGCCCCACCGCCCCGGCCCGGGCGGCCCGCTCCAGCTCGGCCACAGCGGCGTCGGGCTTGTGGAAGGGAACCATCACGCAGGGGTAAATGCGGCCGGGAAAGCGGTGGGCCGAATCTAGAAGGTAATCGTTCGTCAGGCGGCAAAGCTCCGGGTCGGACCAGCCGAAGTTCATGGCCACCGCCGCCTGAACCCCGGCCCCGTCGAGGGCCGAAATCAGGTGCTCGGCGGTGGCCATCCGGGCGAAGCGGCGGCCGTAGAGCCGGGCAAAGTAGGGCTCCCGGTGAAAGAACGCCTCCCGGTGGCCCACCATTTCCGGGGGGAAGATGTGGACGTGGAAGTCGATAACCGGCCCGGTCACCGGTGGTAGGATAACATGCCCGGCCGGGGGTGGGGGGTTGAAAACTGCTCGCTAAGTAGACAAAAACGGAAAAATCAGGCCGAACGAACGGGCCACAAGACCGCCTGGCATTGGGTGCGGCAAGGTAAGAACCAACCCTGGTGGTGGAGGGCCTTTCGGTGCGGGGGCTGGTTCGGGGGCCGTTTTCGAGGTCGGTTTCGGATTCGGGTCCTGAATACAAGACCCACCTGGTACGGCTCAAAGCTTATCGTCTCGACCCGGACCTGCTCGGTCTGTGGGTATGTGGGGCCCAGGCTCGCCTTAAGCCAACGGGCCTTGGTCTGCTCTGTATGCGGGCGAACTTGATATAACGCGTCGCGCGTTATGTCAAGTTCCGAAACTTAAATGGGGCCCTGCTGTTGACACAAGTGCATAGCACTTATGTCAACGGCGGCCTATGGGTTGGCCCACCTTACGGGTCCTACCGCAAGTTCTGCGGGAAGTCACGCCGGTCATGCAGGTTATGTCAAGTCTACTGGCGGCGGAACGGGCGCCGAAGCAGGAAGCAACCGGGACAGGTGTCGTGGGACATTTGTCCGTGGGTTGCAGAACGGATTTCGGCTATAATCGGGCCGGAATTGCCGTACTTAAGGGTTATCATCGGCCTGGTGGTAAGTGGGGCGGCCCTGGCCCTCGCCCTGCGGGAGGTGGACCTGGGGGTCGCCCTCGGGACCCTGGGCCGAGTTCGGCCGGAACCGGCCGGCCTGGCCCTTTTGCTGGTCCTGGCTTCCCTGGGGGCCAGGGCCTACCGCTGGCAGGCCCTCTTCCCGCCCAAGGCCCGGCCGGGGGCAAGCCGGCTCTTCAACCTGGTCGCCCTGAGCTACTTGGTGAACAACCTCTTTCCGGGCAGGGCCGGCGACCTCGCCCGGGTCGGGGCTCTGGCCTATCTGGAAAAACTGTCTTTCGGATTGATTTTCACCACGGTGGTGGTCGAGAAGCTTCTCGACCTGGCCGCCACCGTCGCCGTGGTGGGCCTGCTGGCCGGCACCCTTCCCATCCCCCCGACCCTGGCGGGGCTGGCCCGCTGGGCCGCCGTCGGCACGGCGGCCGCCCTGGTGAGCCTGGGCCTTTTCGGCCGCCTGCGCCCGGAGGCGTTCGGCCGCCTCCGGGCGCCGGGCCCGGCCCGATCCCTGGCCGGGCTGCTGGCCGGGGCGGCCGCCGGCGCGGCCGTCCTCACCGCCGCCGGCCCGCTGGGTCTGGCCGTCTTCTGGTCGGCTGTGGTGTGGCTTCTGAATGGGCTGGTGACTCTGCTACTCGGCCACGCGTTCGGCGTCGAACTCTCCTTTGGGGCCAGCCTGCTCCTCATCGCCCTGGTTTCGCTGGCCATGCTGGTTCCGGCCTCCCCGGGCTACATCGGGGTTTACCATCTGAGCGTGGTAGTCGTTCTGGAGCTTTTCGGGCTGGACCGCAGCCGGGCCTTCGCCTTCGCCCTGGGCTCCCACCTGCTGGTCTACGTCTTCGGGCTGACCCTCTTCGGCCTGCTGGGCCTGTGGCGGGAGGCCCTCGACGTCAGGGTCGTCCTCGGCTTCGGCCGGCGGGCGGGCCTTCCCCCATCCTAAAGCTTGTAGCCGATCCGGCGCAGGAACTCCTTGCGCCAGGCGATGTCCTCGTCCCCCTCTACTCCCAGGGGCGCGCCGCCGTCCACCACCCCCAGGATGCCCCGGCCCTGCTCCGTCTCGGCGATGATGACCTGAACGGGGTTGGCGGTGGCGCAGAAGAGCCGGACGATTTCGGGCACCAGCTTGAGGCTGTTGAGAATGTTTATCGGGTAGTAGCCCGGGGCCAGGCAGAGGACGAAGGAGTGGCCGGCCCCGATGAGCAGGGCGTTCTTCTTGGCCAGCTCGGTCATCGCCTCATCGGTGCCCACCCAGCGGACGAGGCGTTTGCCCGAAGACTCGCAGAAGGCGAAGCCGAACTTGATGCCGGGGACGGCGGAGACCAGGGCCTCGTAGACGTCTTCTACGGTTTTGATAAAATGGCTCTGGCCGATGACCACGTTGACGTCGGCCGGCTTCTCGATGTTTACCACCTTGAGCTCCATGGGCACCCTCCGCGCGGCATCCGTTTTTAAGGGGATTATACCAGCCAAATTTGCTAGAATGTGAGCGGGCATGTCGCAGCAGGTCCGCACCCGCTTCGCCCCAAGCCCGACGGGCTTTCTCCACGTCGGCAACATCCGGACGGCCCTCTTCAGCTGGCTCTGGGCCCGCCGCAATGGGGGCGTCTTTATCCTTCGAATCGAGGACACCGACCGGGACCGGATCGTCCCCGGGGCGCTGGAGTCAATCCTGGAGAGCCTGCGCTGGCTCGGCCTCCACTGGGACGAGGGGCCGGAGGTGGGCGGACCCCACGGCCCGTATTTCCAGTCCCAGCGCCTCGACCTTTATCGGCAGGTGGCCGAGGAGCTCATCGCCCGGGACGCGGCCTACCGCTGTTACTGCACCCCGGAGCGGCTGGAGGCCCTGCGGGCCGAGCAGCGGGCCCGGGGCGAACCCCCAGGCTACGACCGGCGCTGCCGCTTCCTCAGTCCGGCGGAGCGGGCCGAACTGGAACGCCGGGGTTTACCCTCAGTTGTCCGGTTCAAGATGCCCCTGGAGGGAACCACGGTGGTTCCCGACCTGCTCCGAGGTGAGATCGTCTTCGAAAACACCAAGTTCGACGACCACGTTCTTCTTAAGTCCGACGGTTACCCCACTTACCACCTGGCGGTGGTGGTGGACGACCACTACATGCGCATAACCCACGTCATCCGGGGGGACGAGTGGATCCCGTCGGCGCCCAGGCACGTGCTCCTTTACCGGGCCCTGGGCTGGGAGATGCCCGTTTGGGTCCACACCCCCACCGTTTTAGGCAAGGACCGTTCCCGGCTGAGCAAGCGCCACGGCGCCGTGCCGGTGCTGGACTACCGGGAGCAGGGGTACCTGCCCGAGGCCGTGGTCAACTACCTGGCCCTGCTGGGCTGGTCTGCGGAGGACGAAACCGAAGTTTTCACCCCGGAGGAGCTTATCCGGGCCTTCGACCTGATGCGGATCGGCACCAACCCGGCCATCTTCGACCCGGAAAAGCTCCTCTGGCTCAACGGGGTTCACATCCGGCGGCTGCCCCCCGAAGAGCTTGCCGAGCGCCTTGTGGCCTTCCTGGAGCGGGACCTGCCACCGGAGGTTCCCCGGCCGGTGGACCGGGGCCTGGTCCGGCGGCTGGTGCCCCTTATCCAGGAGCGGATAAAGCTTCTCACGGAGGCGGCTCCCCTGGTCGAACCCTTCTTCGTCGAGGCGCTCAGCTACGACCCGGCCCTGCTCATCCCCAAGGGCCTGGACCGGGATACCACCCGCCGGGCCCTTTGGGAGACCCTGAACCGGCTGGCGGCCCTGCCCGACTTTGAGGCCCCAACCCTGGAAGCCGCCCTTCGGGGGCTGGCCGAGGAGCTCGGGATAAAGGCCGGCACCCTCTTTATGGCCGTCCGGGTGGCCGTCACCGGCCGAACGGTTACCCCGCCCCTTTTCGAGTCCATGGCCGTCCTGGGCCGCGACCGGGTGCTCAGGCGGCTGGAAAAGGCCCTCAGCCTGCTGGGTTAAAAACCCCACCGCCCGATGGCCCTTTTCCTGACCGAGGCCGACGTCCTGGAAGTTCTGACGGTCGAAGAGGCCGTCGACGCGGTGGAGGCCGCCCTCCAGGACCAGGCCCTGGGCCGGGCTTTGAGCGTGCCCCGCCTCCAGCTCCGGGTCGGGTCCGGCCTTTTCCACCTGAAGGCGGGGGCGGCCTTCGGGTGGGTGGGCTTTAAGGCCTACTCGATTTTGCCCGGGGCCGAGAGGTTCCACTGCCTGCTCTTCGATGGGGCTACAGGCGAGCTGGCGGCCGTGGTCGAGGCCGACCACCTGGGCCGGCTGCGCACGGGGGCCGCCGGGGCGGTGGCGGCCAAGCACCTGGCCCGGGCCGATGCCGGGCGGGTGGCCCTTTTTGGCAGCGGCCGGCAGGCCGAGGCCCAGCTTCGGGCCCTTGCCCTGGTCCGAAAGCTGAAGGCGGTCAGGGTTTTTAGTCCTAATCCCCGGCATCGGGCCGAATTCGCCGCCCGAATGTCAGAAGCCCTCGGGATTCCCGTGGTCCCGGCGGCCGACCCGGCCGAGGCAGCCGGCGAGGCCGATATCCTGGTCACCGCCACCGGCAGTCCGGAGCCGGTGGTCCGGGGCGAGTGGCTGAGACCGGGCTGTCACGTCAACGTGGTGGGGGCCACCGGCCGGCTCCGGCGGGAGCTGGACCTGGGGGCCTGGGCCCGGGCGGACCGCATCTTCGTAGATTCGATAGACCAGTGCCGCCTCGATTCCGGCGACCTGCTGGCCGCCGCCGAGGCCGGGGTGGTGGTCTGGGAGGCGGTGACCGAGCTGGGGCGGGTTGTGGCCGGCCTTGACCCCGGCCGGCGGTCGGCGGCCGAAGTCACGGTCTTCCGAACCGGGGGCCTGGGCCTCTGGGACGTGGCGGTGGCCGCCCGGGCCTGGGAGCTGGCCCGGGCCCGGGGCCTGGGCCGGGAGGTCGACCTTTAGGCCGGCCCCGGCTGGCGGAGCAGCTCCCCAACGGTTACGGGCCTGAAACCCAGCCGCCCCAGTCCGGCGAGGATCTCCGGCAGAGCCGCGGCGGTAAGGTCGCTGCCGCAGTGGCTTACGGTGATGACGCCTCCGCCCAGCCCCACCGCCCGCAGGACGTTGCCCACCACCTCCCGGGGGGTTATCGGCCGCCAGTCGCCGGAGTCCCCGCTCACCCACCCGGCCGGCGTCCGCTCCACCGTCCAGAAGACGTGGACCGGCCAGCCGGCCCGGGCGGCCGCGGCCAGAACCCGGTCGTTGCGGGCCCCGAAGGGCGCCCGCCAGAAGGGTCTGGTGGTCCGGCCCGTCAGGGTGTAGATAACTTCCTCGGTGGACTGAAGCTCCCAGGCGATTTCGGCGTCCGAAAGCCGGGTGAAGTCCCGGTGGGACCAGCTGTGGTTGGCGATTTCATGTTCGGCGGCGATTTGCCGGAGCAGGTCCGGGTTCTGCCGGGCCCACTGGCCGGTCACGAAAAAGGTTGCCCGGACCCCGGCTGCCCGGAGGACCTCGAGGATTCTGGGGGTGGGGCCGGCGCCGGCCCCGCAGTCGAAGGTCAGGGCGACCTCCGGCCGGGCCGGGTCCCCTCGGCCGACCTCCACCGGTCCGGTGTAAGCCGGGGGCTGGGGGGTGGGTTCGGGGGCGGCACCGGCCGTCCCCCCGTAGTGGTTGAGGATCCCCTCAAAGAGGCCGGCAGCGATGATGTCCAGGGCATCCGCCCGGCGCAGAAAGGCCACGTCGTCCGGGTTGCTCAAAAAGAGCACCTCCACCAGTGCCCCGGCCCGCCAGCGGCCCGGCTGAGCCAGCATCGGGTTGTTGCCCAGGGTGAGCAGGCGGGCGCAGTCGGCACAGCTCCGGTCGAACCCGTAGAACCGGGCGTAGTCCAGATACTCGGTTTTGTACCGGTCGCTTTTTAGGCCCCGGTTCACCGGCGGGTAGCCGGCCCGGGTGAGGGCGTCCACCAGGGCACCCAGAAGGGCCTGGGCCAGCCGGCGGTTCTCCGGGCCCTGTTCGGGGACGTCGGAAAAGTAAACCTCAGTACCCTTGAGGCGGCGGTCGGCCGAGCCGTTGAAATGAACGGAAACCATCAGCTCGGCCCCGAAGGCATTTACGTAGTCGATGCGGGGCTGAACCCGCTCGACGACATCCTCCGGCCGGGTGACCGTCCCGTTGCCGTTGATGTCGTAAGGCTCGGTCTGGAGTAGGCCCTGGTCATTGCGGGTGAGGCAGACTTCGGCCCCCTCGGCCTCCAGCAGGGCCCGGAGCCGGAGGGCCACCCCAAAGGTGAGGTCGTGCTCGTCGAAGATGACCCGGCCGGCCTCATCCCGGGCCGACGCCCCCGGGTTGTACACGGCGTCGTGGCCGGGGTCGACGCAGATGCGCCGACCCGCCAGGCGGCCCTCCTGCTGGGGATTGGGTGCGGCCTGGGGCGGGGCCGTCGGCGCGGAGGTCGGCCCCGGCCCGGCGAGACTGGGCTGCTCCGGCGGGGCCGGGGCGGGGGACTGAACGCAGGCCGCCAACAGGGCCCCCAGCAGCAGAACCACCCGCCCCCACCGCCCCCGCATTTAACCGTCGCCTAAAAGATGGGCGGACAGACGGCGCCGTCGCTGGCCGAGCCCACCAGCGAGGCGTACTTGGCCAGGGCCCCCCAGGTGGCCCGGGGTTCCGGCCGCCGCCAGGCCCGGGCCCGCTCCTGAAGCTCCCCGGCCGTGAGCTCCACCTCCAGCCGGCCGTTCTCGGCATCCACCACCACGGTGTCCCCGTCCCGGAGCAGGGCGATGGGGCCGCCCACGAAGGCCTCGGGGGCCACGTGGCCCACCATCAGGCCCCGGGTGGCGCCCGAGAAGCGGCCGTCGGTCACCAGGGCGACCTCTTCGCCCAGGCCCTGGCCGACGATGGCGGCGGTTACGGCCAGCATCTCCCGCATGCCCGGGCCGCCCTTGGGGCCCTCGTAGCGGATGACCACCACGTCCCCGGGCTTTATCTGCCGGCCCTGGACGGCGGCGAAGGCGTCCTCCTCCCGGTCGAAGACCCGGGCCGGACCCCGGTGGTAGAGCCGCTTGAGCCCGGTGACCTTCACCACCGCCCCCTCGGGGGCCAGGCTTCCCCGGAGAACGACTAGGCCACCGGTCGGCTTGATAGGATTGTTGGGCGGGCGGACGACGTCCTGGTCGGCGGGAATCCGGTGGTCCCGCAAGTTTTCGGCCAGGGTCTTACCTGTCACCGTCAAAACGTCGCCGTGGAGGAGGCCGGCGTCGAGTAGGTACTTCATGACGGTGGGCACGCCCCCGACCTCATCCAGGTCGGTCATCACGTAGCGGCCGGCCGGCTTCATGTCGGCGATGAGGGGCGTGCGCCGGGAGATCCGGTCGAAGTCGTCCAGGCTCAGGGGCACCCCGGCCTCCCGGGCCAGGGCCAGCAGGTGGAGGACGGCGTTGGTCGAGCCGCCCATGGCCAGGGCCACGGTGATGGCGTTTTCAAAGGCCGCCCGGGTCATGATCTGCCGGGGCCGCAGGTCCCGCCGGAGGAGCTCCATCGCCTGCCGGCCGCTCTCGTAGGCGACGGCCGCCCGGGCCTCCGATTCGGCCGGTGGCGAGGCACTGCCGGGGAGGGCCATGCCGATGGCCTCGGCCACCGACGACATGGTGTTGGCCGTGAAGAGGCCGCCGCAGGATCCGGCTCCGGGACAGGCCCGGCACTCGAGCTCGTAGAGCTGGCGGTCCGAGATTCGGCCGCTGGCATAGGCCCCCACCGCCTCGAACACGTCCTGGATGGTGACATTCCGGCCCTGGAAGAGGCCCGGCTTGATGCTCCCACCGTAGACGAAGATGCCCGGGCGGTTCAGCCTGGCCAGGGCCATCAGGGTGCCGGGCAAGCTTTTATCGCAGCCGGCCAGGCCGACGACGGCGTCGTAGCCGTGGGCGTAGACCATCAGCTCGATGGAGTCGGCGATCACCTCACGGCTGACCAGGGAGGCCTTCATTCCCTCGTAGCCCATCGCGATGCCGTCGCTTACGGCGATGGTGACGAACTCCCGGGGGGTTCCCCCGGCCGCCCTGACCCCGGCGGCGGCCTGTTTGGCGAGGGCGGCCAGGCCGATATTGCAGGGAGTGGCCTCGTTCCAGGTACTGGCGATGCCGACAAAAGGCTTGGCCAGGTCCTCGTCGCTGAGGCCCATGGCCCGCAGGTAGGCCCGGGCGGGGGCGCGCTCGGGCCCTTCAAGGACGTCACGACTGGGAAGCCTCTCCATCCTTGAGCGTCTCCTGGCGAAGGTCTTTAAAAGATGCTACCCGAGATGGAGGCCCAGACGCAACCCCGGGTGAAATCGTACTTTGACGTAAACGGTAGGGGGCAGGTATAATGGGCAGAGAGGATGGACGATGGAAGGCAACGGCAAAGGGCGCTACATGCAGATCGGTGAGGTCGCCCAGCGCACCGGCCTCACCCAGCGGACGATCCGCTACTACGAGGAGCGGGGCCTCCTGCGGCCGCCAACCCGGATGGAAGGCGGCTTCAGGCTCTACTCCGAAGAGGACATCCAGCGCCTGGAGCAGATAAAACAGCTCACCCAGCTCCTCGGCTTCTCCCTCAACGAGATCCGACAGATCCTGGACGCGGCGGAAATTAAGAGCCAGCTCCGGGCCGACTGGGACAAGATCGACCCCAGCGAGCGGCGCAAGCGGCTTCTGCATGCCATTGAGGCCAGCGAGTCGCAGATCCGCCTCATCGACCACAAGATCGAACAGCTCGGCCAGCTCCGGGCCAAGTGGGCCGAACGGCTGGAGCGCTACCGGTCCCTGCTGCTGGAGCTGGACCAGGTGGAGTCGGCGGCCGGGTAGGCCACGGCCGGCCGCCGGCCTCAGGCTCCGGTCGGGCCTAAAAGGCCGGCCGGATTTTGGTTAAAATGGCCCTTTTAGGTTCAGAAACACCGGCGGGGGCTGAGCGCCCTGGACCGGGCCGGGAGGTCCGGGGTTGAGCCCACCCGACGGCGACGATATTCCGGCCCGGGTCGGACCCGAGGCCGGCCCGGCGGCCGACCTGGGGGGCAGGGTACGCGCCCGCTGGCCAGGCGTTCTGGTCTACCGGGATTTCCGGCTGCTCTGGTTCGGCCAGCTCTTTGCCCTCAGCGGCTTCTGGATGCAGAACGTGGCCCAGGGCTGGCTCGTCCTGGAGCTGAGCGATTCGCCCCTGCTTTTAGGCACCGTCAGCGCCGCCGCCAACATCCCCATCTTCCTGCTATCCCTCCTCGGGGGGGCGGTGGCCGACCGGGTAGACCGGGCCCGGCTGGTGGTGCTGACCCGCTCGGTCCTGGCCGCCCTCACCGCCGTCCTTGCCCTCCTCATCACCCTCGAGCTGATAACCATCCCCATCTTTGTAGGGCTGGTGGCCGCCATGGGGGTGGTCTGGGCCTTCGACATACCGGCCCGCCAGTCCCTCATCCCGGCCCTGGTTCCCCGCCGGGCCATCCAGGACGCCATCGCCTTAAATTCCGCGGTAGTAAACGGCACCCGCATCGTCGCCCCCGCCCTGGCCGGCGTCCTGGTTGGGCTTATCGGCGTGGCTGGGGTCTACTGGCTCACCGCCGCCTGCTACCTGGGCCTCGTCTGGATGGCGGCCAAAATTCGGCCCCGGGATTCGGCGGCCGGCGACCCACCGGTCCGAACCACCGTCTGGCAGGACGTGGTTGGGGGTCTCGGCTACATCTGGTCTGACCGGCTGGTTTTCAGCCTGCTGCTGGTGAGTCTCATCCCCGCCGTCTTCGGTCTGGCCTACGTGCCGCTGGTGCCGGTGTTTGCCCGGGACATCCTGCGGGTGGGGGTGGGGGGCCTGGGCCTGCTCTACGGGGCGGGCGGGGTCGGGGCCCTCCTGGGGTCGGTGGCCGTGGCCCTTATCGGCGCCCGCCTCCCCCGGGGTCCGATCCTGCTGTGGTCAGGGCTGGCCTTCTCCCTGGCCGTGGTGGGGTTTGCCCTGGTTCCCCACTTCGGGTTTGCCCTCCTTGCCTTGACGGCCGCCGGCTTCACCCAGGCCCTGTTTCAGACCCTCAATACCAGCCTGGCGCTGGGGGCGATTCCCGCCGCCTACCAGGGCCGGGTGATGAGCATCTACATGCTCACCTGGGGCCTCCAGTCGCTGGGCTCCCTCTTTGCCGGGGCCGTGGCCGACCGGGCTGGGGCCCCCCTGGCGGTGGCCCTGACCGGGGTCATAACCCTGGTTTTTATCGTGGGGATGTGGGCTACCGCCCGGCCCCTCCGCCAGTTAAAGTAGGCCCCGATGGAGTCCGTAATAAAAAAAGCTTGCCGGCACTTGACACTTTCCGCAGGCCACATTTATAATCGGCCGGCGGTCAGAGGCGGACTCGGGGGGCGCCGCGGCCGCCCAAAACCTAAGGAAAAGGAGGCAGGTGGCACGATGCAAAGGGTAAGTCGGCGGGAGTTCCTGGCCGGGGCCGTTGGGGTCGGGATGGCCGCGGCCCTGGGGGCGTGCGCGCCGGGGGCGCCGGCTCCCCAGCCCGGCCGGGAGGAGGTAAAACCCACCTACGGCGGCACGGTAATCTACGGGACCTTTGCGGACGCCCAGATCCTTAACCCCATCCTCTCCACCGACGTTCCGTCCAGCGAAATCATTGCCCGGGTCTTCGACAGCGTCGTCGACATCGACCCGAACAACGGCCAGCCCATACCTAACCTGGCCGAAAAGTGGGAGATCTCTCCGGACGGCCTTACCTACACGTTTTACTTCAACAAAAACGTCAAGTGGCACGACGGCCGGCCCTTCACGGCCCACGACGTCAAGTTCACCATCGAGGCGATCCTGGACCCGAACACCCGGACGGTGCGCAAGAACCTCTTCGAGCTGGTGAAGGGGGCCAAAGACCGGATTGCGGGCCAAGTAAAGGACACCGAAGGGGTGAAGGTCACCGACGACTACACCCTGCAGATCACCCTTACGGAGACCTACTGCCCCTTCCTGGTCTCGTCCATGTCCTTCCTCCGGCCCCTGCCCCGCCACCTGCTGGAGGGGAAGGACATCAACACCGACGAGTTCAACCGCCAGCCGGTGGGCACCGGGCCCTTTAAGTTCAAGGAGTGGGTCAAGGACGACCACATCACCCTGGTGCGCAATGAGAACTGGTGGAAGCGCCAGGGCGGCCCGTACATCGACGAGTTCATCCGGAAGGTGGTCAAAGACGCCACGGTGGTGGTGGCCCAGCTCAAGACCGGGGAGGTGGACATCGGGAGCATCGAGCCGAAAGACCTGGCCGAGGTCCAGCGGGAGGCCCACCTGGACATTCGCAAGTACCTGGGGCTCGGCTACACCTACATCGGTTACAACCTGGCCCGCCCGCCCCTGGACGATAAGCGGGTAAGGCTCGCCCTCACCCACGCCGTGGACATGAAGTCCATCGTCGAGAAGGTACTGCTGGGGGAGGGGGTCCAGATGGCGGGCCACATGCCCCCGGCCTCGTGGGCGTACAACCCGAACATTAAGCCGCCCGAGTACAACCCCCAGAAGGCCCGCCAGCTCCTGGAGCAGGCGGGCTTCAGGCCCGGCCCCGACGGCATCCTGCAGCGGGACGGCAAGCCCCTCAAGTTC
>JBHOQU010000013.1:0-1392 GCA_042408785.1 Dehalococcoidia bacterium
GCCCCACATGAAGATGACCGGGGCCTCGTCCCGGATGATCTGCTGAGCCCGGGAATAGACCTGCTTGCGGGTCTCCTCATCCAGGGTCGACCGGCCCTCGAGCAAGAGCCGGTCCAGCTCCGGGTTCTGGTAGTAGCTGAAGGGACTCGACGAGTGGAGCATGTCCCAGAGGATGCCGTCGGCATCGAACACCGAGTAGTAGCCCCAGGACCACTCGTACATGGGGCCGCCCTTGCCCTGGGAGACCATATCCGTAAATGCCCGGTCCTCGTGGACCTGAAACTTCACCCGAATGCCCACCTTCTCCAGGTCCCGCTGCATCGCCTCGAACACGAGCCGGGCATTGGGCAGAATCGAGGCGTTGGTGCGGTTAAAGGTCACCTCGAAGCCCTGGGGGTAGCCGGCCTGGGCAAGCAGGGATTTGGCCTTTTCAGGGTCGTACTCGTGGGGCTTGATGGCCGGGTCGTACCCGAAGGCCATTGGGTTCACCAGGGCCGGCGCCCGGTCGCCCCCGGGCTGGAGGTTCTTGATATAGCTTTCGATATTGACGGCGTGGTTGGCGGCATGCCGGACCCGCACGTCCATAAAGGGACTGGGGGCCGTCCGTCCCTTGGCATCGAGGCCCACAAAGCCCGTGCGCAAGATCCGCTGGCTTACCACCTTGGCCCGGCCGGAGTTGTTAATGGTGTTCACCTGGTCGGTGGGAACGGCCCGCATCACGTCGATGTTGCCGTTTAAAAGCTCGGCAATCTGGGTGGTAACTTCGGGGATGACCACGTACTTGAAGTATTTAAAGGCGGGCTTGGGACCCCAGTAGTTGTCGTTGCGCTCCACCAAAATGTACTGGTCCCGCTTCCACTCAACGAATTTGTAAGGCCCCGTCCCAATGGGGTTTTCGGCAAACCAGGCATCCCCCTTGGCCTTGATGACCTTCTCGGGAACCATCTGAAAGTTCTGCAGCCGCTCGACAAAGATGGGATAGGGCGATTTGGTGTGAACCCGAACCTTGTAGTTGTCGACGATTTCGACCCCGGCAATCTGCTCGTGGTTTCCCCGCTGGGGGCTTTTCTGCTCGGGGTTGGTTATCCTTTCCCAGTTGAACTTGACCGTCTCGGCCGTGAAGGGGTCGCCGTTGTGAAAGACCACATCCTTTCGAAGCTCCAGCTCCCAGGTGGTCGGACTTATCGGCTTCCAGGAAGTGGCCAGGTGGGGACCAATACGCAGGGTCCGGTTGTCCCGAACACCCAGGTTGTCAAAGACATGATAGTGAAAGATGATGCCGAACCGGAGAAAGTGCATGTGGGGGTCGAGGTTGGGCAGGTCGCTGCCGAAGGCCACGCTGATGGTGTCCTTGGCCGGGCGCTGGGGCGCCTGGGGTTGGGTTGGGGCGGC
>JBHOQU010000018.1:0-2912 GCA_042408785.1 Dehalococcoidia bacterium
ACGCGTGCTCTGCAAAGCCCGGAACCTGCTCCGGCCCAAGCTCCGCCCCGAGGGCGACCACCAGGGCGTCGGCCTCCAGCCGCCGGCCGTCCACCTCGGCCGCCGGGGCGGCCGGGTCGATGGCCGTGACGGTGCCGTTAATTACCTTGATACCCCTGTTTTCCAGGGCCGATAGGGGCCGGCGGCCCTCCTCGGCCGGGGCCCGGCCGGTGACCACCCAGCACTTGCGAAAGCCCATCATGAAGTGGGTCCGGCGGTCCACCAGGACCACCTCGTCCTCGGCCGAAAGCCTTTTGCGCAGGCCCACGGCCGCGGCCACCCCGCCGAACCCGCCCCCTAGGATGACCACCCGACGCATCGTCAGGCCTCCGTGCGGGAATTCTCCCCTCAGATTCTACGGTATTGCCGGGCCGGTCAGGTTTTCAGCCGGGGGTCGAGGGCATCCCGGAGGCCGTCGGCGATGAGGTAAAGGCAGAGGACGGTCACCCAAATGAGGGCCCCCGGGGCGACGATGAGCCAGGGGGCCTGGGTGAAATACCGGGTGGACCCGCTGAGCATGTTGCCCCAGCTCGGGGTGGGGGGCTGGACGCCTAACCCCAGGTAGCTGATGGTCGACTCCACCAGGATGATGCCGCCGATATCGATCCCGGCGTAGGTTATCACCAGGGGGATAACGTTGGGCAGGATGTGGAAGAAGATGATCCGGCCGTCCCCGGCCCCGATGGTCCGGGCGGCCACCACAAACTCCCGCTCTTTGATGCTCAGGACCTGGCCCCGAACCAGCCGGGCGATACCCGGCCAGGACAGGAGCCCGAGGACGAGGATGAGCACCTCAACGCTGGGCCGGAACAGGGCCCCCACCAGGATAAGCAAAAAGAGGCCCGGAATGGACCGGACGGTGTTTATAAACCAGGTTATAACGTCATCCACCGTCCGGCCGTAGTAGGCGGCCACCGCCCCGATGGTCACCCCAATGGTCATATTTATCAGGGCGGCCGCAAACCCGATGGCCAGCGAGACCCGGGCCCCGTAAAGGAGGCGGGCCAGCTGGTCCCGCCCGTTCTCGTCGGTCCCCAGGAGGTTTTCGGCGTTCGGGGGCGAGAAGGTCTTGAGCAGGTCGACCCGCTCCGGGCTCTGGCGGATGACCTGCTCGGTGATCACGGGTGCCAGCAGGGCCAGCAGGCCCAGGGTAGCCAGGACGGCCATCGCCAGCAGGGTGAGCCGGTCCTGCCGCAGCCGCCGGAGGGCAAGCTGCGTAAGGCTTAAGCCGGCCGACGGGCGCAGGGGCCGGATTTCGACCCCGGCCTGAGGCATAGGTTCCGCCGCCAAGGCTCAAAACCTCCTAAGAGTACCGGATTCGCGGGTCAACAATGCCGTAAAGTATGTCCGAAAGCAGCTGGCCCACCACAACCAGCACGGAGGCGATGATGGAGATGCCCAGCACCATCGGGTAATCCCGGGAGTAGGCTGCGTCCACGAAGAGCCGGCCCATCCCTGGCCAGGAGAAGACGCTCTCCGTCACCACCGCGCCCCCGAAAAGGAAGGGCAGGGTGCCCCCCAGCACGGTAACGATGGGAAGGATCGCATTGCGCAGGGCGTGGCCGTAAAGGACGGCCCGCTCCGCCAGCCCCTTTGACCGGGCCGTGCGGATGTAGTCCTGAGAGAGGACCTCCAGCATCTCCGTCCGCATCAGCCGGGAGTAGAGGGCGATGGGGCCGGCGGCCAGGACCAGGGCCGGGAGGGCCAGGTGCCAGAGGCGGTCCAGGAGGGGGGGCATGAACGCCCCCCGCAGGGTGTACATCCCCCCGGACGGGAAGAGCCGGAGCTGAACGGCCAGGACCAGGATGAGCATCAGCCCCAGCCAGAAGTTGGGCACCGCATCCACCACCACCGCCATCACCCGCACCAGCTGGTCGATGGGACCGCCCCGGTGGGTGGCCGCCAGGATCCCCAGGGTCGGCCCCACCAGCAGGGAAATCGCCACCGCCACCAGGCTCAGCTGGATGGTGTTGGGCAGGCGCTCGGCGATCCGCTTAAGCACCGGCTCGTGGGTGACGAAGGAGCGGCCGAAGTCACCCCGCAGCAGACTGGTCAGCCAGTCCACGTACTGGACGTAAAGGGGGCGGTCCAGGCCGAGCTGGCGGCGCATCCGCTCCAGGTCCTCGCCCTTTATCGTCGGGTCAAAGAAGAGGTTGACGGGGTCGCCCGGGGCCAGCCGGATGACCACGAAGACGACGATGCTGATCCCCAGCAGGGTGGGGATGGCCTGAAGGAGCCGGCGGAGGGCGAACTTCGTCATTTAACAACGTACCAGTCGTGGATGTTGTGAAAGACGCCCCCAAACGTGGTGGGGTTCGGGCCGACGATGGACTTATTGATGGCCACCAGGGCCTTCAGGCTGAAGAGGAAATTAAAGGGCTGGTCCGCGGCCAAAAGCTCCTGGAACCGCCAGTAGAGGCGCTTGCGCTGCTCCGGGTCGCAGCCGGGAACCTTCACCGCCTCCTCGATTATCCGGTCTACCTCCGGGTTCCGGTAGCGGATCCGGTTGAAGCCCCGGGGGGCCAGCTCGGCCGAATGCCAGAAGGCCCGGGGGTTCGGGTCCACCCCAAGGGAATAGCCCGAAATAACCATGTCGAAGTCCCCCTGCCGGAGCCGCTCGAGGAAGGCGTTCCACTCCTGGAACTGGATGTCCACGTCGACCCCGATCTGCTTCCACTGGTCTTTGGCGATGATGGCCACCTGCTCCCGGATCTTCTGGCCGGCCGGGACCCAGAGGGTGAACTTGAGGGGCTTGCCGTCCCGCTGCAGGATGCCGTCGGGGCCGGGCCTGAAGCCCGCCTGCTCCAGGAGCTGGCGGGCCTTCTGGGGGTTGTACTCGGGCGGCTTAATGTTCGGGTTGTACGCCCACGAGG
>JBHOQU010000019.1:0-1860 GCA_042408785.1 Dehalococcoidia bacterium
GAACTTGAGGGGCTTGCCGTCCCGCTGCAGGATGCCGTCGGGGCCGGGCCTGAAGCCCGCCTGCTCCAGGAGCTGGCGGGCCTTCTGGGGGTTGTACTCGGGCGGCTTAATGTTCGGGTTGTACGCCCACGAGGCCGGGGGGATGTGGTCGGTGATGCGCACCCCCTCGCCCCGCAGCACCGTGCGGATAATGCTGTCCGTATCCACCGCCAGGGAGAGGGCCCAGCGGACCTGCCGGTCGTCCAGGGGCGGGCGAGAGACGTTGTAGCCGATGTAGGTGTAGCCCAAATCGTCGTAGCGGTAAATGGTCAGGTGGGGCTCCCGCCCCAGCTCATCCAGGTCCGAGGGCTCGACGGCGCCCACGTCGATATCGCCCGCCTTTAGCTGGGCCGTGACCACGGTGCTGTCGGGCACGACCTTCCGGATGTACTGGTCCAGGTAGGGGCCACCGGGCCGGCCCCACCAGTCCTCGTTCCGGACCAGGGTGATGTGGTCGCCCTTGACCCACTGCTTGAACTTGAAGGGGCCGGTGCCCACCGGCCGGCGGTTGAACTCGTCCCGGTTTATATCCTCGGACTTCTCCAGCAGGTGCTTGGGAATAATGCCCCGAACCATCCCCTGGATCAAGAAGGGGCAGAAGGGCTCCTCAAGGGTTATTTCCAGGGTGTAGTCGTCGACGACCCGGATCCCCTCCGTCTCGGAGGCCCGGCCTTGGATGCGGGCCCTGGCCCCCACGATCATGTCGTAGTTGCTCTTGCGAACGGTCCGGGTTCGGGGGTCCAGGATGGCCTCAAAGGTGAACTTCACGTCGTGGGCGGTGAAGGGCTCCCCGTCGTGCCAGCGGACATCCTTCCGCAGATAAAACGTGTAGGTGAGGCCGTCCGGAGAGACCGTCCACCGCTCGGCCAGCCAGGGTGCCGGCTGGCCGGTCAGGGGGTCCACCCGCAGGACCGGGTCGAAGATGCGGTCGGTAACGTTGGAGGAGGCGGTGTCGTTGTGGAGGATGGGATTTAAGATTTCGGCGTCGGCCGGGGAGCCGAAGATGACGGTGCCCCCGTAGGTCGGCTTGCCGGCGGGCTGACTCGGCGCCCCCTCGGGACCCCCGGCGCACCCGCCGACAACCCCGGCCGCCGCCAGCCCGGCCATCCCTGAAAGAAACTCCCGTCGCGTCAGTGGGCCCATTTTCACCATCCCCAGGGCTTGGGGCGGCGGGATATACCGCCGCCCCCGATGCCCGTTATTTTATTACGAACCAGTCGTGGATGTTGTAGAAGACGCCCCCGAAGACGGTGGGGTTCACGCCCTGAACCCGCCGGTTGACGGCCACGATGGTGTTGGCCGCAAAGCCGAAGTTGTACGGCGGGTCTTCGGCCATAATCTCCTGGATGCGCCAGTAAAGCTGTTTGCGCTTCTCCTGGTCGCAGCCGGGAACCCTGAGGGCCTCCTCGATGAGACGGTCCACCTCCGGATTGCGGTAGGAGACGAAGTTAAAGCCGCTTTCGATCTCGCTGGAGTGGAAGATAGATTTAAAGGCCGGCCCAGGGTCGATGCCCAGAGACCAGCCGACAATCACCATGTCGAAGTCCCGGGTCTTGTTGAGCCGGTCCAGGAAGGCGTTCCACTCCTGGAACTGGATGTCCACGTCGACCCCGACCTGCTTCCACTGGTCCTTGGCGATGGTGGCCACCTGCTCCCGGACCTTATTGCCCGAGTTGGTGTAGAGGGTGAACTTGAGGGGCTTGCCGTCCCGCTGCAGGATGCCGTCGGGGCCGGGCCTGAAGCCCGCCTGCTCCAGGAGCTGGCGGGCCTTCTGGGGGTTGTACTCGGGCGGCTTAATGTTCGGGTTGTACGCCCACGAGG
>JBHOQU010000029.1:0-3711 GCA_042408785.1 Dehalococcoidia bacterium
CGGCGGCTCAGGGACAGCTCCGGAGGAAGAGGACGTCGTTGGCCGGAAGATTGAGGGTGAGGGGCCCGGAGCCGGCATACTGAAAGGGCTGGCCGGTAATATTCACCCCCTGGATACAGCCCCAGCCCACCGTGAAGGTTCCGGGGGTATCCTTGGGCTGCGACCAAACAACGATTTTCTCCCGGCCACTCGCCGACCGGAACAGGTGGGCCTCGACCTGGCCGGTCGCCAGCGGCCGGTCGTAGATATAGCCGCTCAACTGGCTCGTCAGCGTCCGGTAGGCCCAGTAGGCTTTCTTCGGACGGCTGAGATCGCTCCCCCAGAAGAGGCCGTGCTCCTCGGTCGGTATCTGGTCCACCAGGCTCACCGCATCAAAAACCTCAAACCAGGCGAGCTTGGCCACCCCCGCCGCCTGGCCCAAAACGAACATCTCCACCAGCCGACGCGCCTGGTAGTCCTCGCTGCTGGCCGCGCGGGGCGAGCTCCAGAAGCCCATCTCCGGAACGTAGACGGGCAGGTCGGCGAGGCCGGCACCGGCCATAATCTGCTTGATTTCCAGCGCCTTCTCCCGGATGGTCGGCCAGCGGAACTCGGCGATGGGATAGTAGTGAAAGGCCACCGCATCGATAAAGTTCCGAGCGCCCCCCTTCTGGTTGAGGGCGGTGAGCACATCGGACAGGAAGGACCGCACGAATGGCCCCGGTCTGGGAAATGGGGGCCCGTCGTCGGTAAACCAGTCGTAGGCCAGGCCCCCGATCAAAACCTTAGCCGAGGGCATGACCCCCCGGATGGCCGGCCCCACCGCCGCCATGATATCGGCCATGGCCTGCGGATTAAACCCAAACCGCTCCTTGCGGTCGGGCTCGGGATAAAAGGACCAGTAGCGGATGCAGGGATTGCCCGGAACCTCACAGTTATACCGCCGGGCGGCGGCCGCCACGAAGTCCGCCAGGTCCTGGACGTTGTTCACCGGCCCGTTGGGATTGGCAGAGGCCCAAGCCGGGTTGTTTACCAGGAGCACAAAGACCTCGAAGCCGGCCGTCTGGGCGTTGCGCACTTTGGCATCCAGCTCGGCCCAGTTATACTGGCCCTTGGCCGGCTCGGTCCGGGACCAATCGAGCACGGTCACCAGCCAGGAGGCGCCGGCCTCCGCCAGCTTGCCCAGGCCGGCGGCGTCGTCCACCGCCCCGTACATGGTCACCCCGTAGGGGGTGGGGAAGACCGACCGAACCCGGTGGTTAATCAGGGGCAGAAAGAGGCGGACGGACTCCTGGGCGAGGCCGGTCCGCTCCGGGGGGCGGGTTGGGGCGCCCGTCCGGGTGCCTTCGGCCAGGACTGGCGGTCGGGAAGCCTGCTGGCCGATAATGGAGCCGATCAGTACGATCAGGCCGATGACGGCCAGGGTCCGATAGCCCACAGGTCAGCGGTTGGTCCGTAGCCCGGATGTCACTGCTTCGATATTTTACCCGCCGGCCCGGCCGGACGCAAGGGTCGGCCGCCGAAGTCGGCCCTTACCGGCGCGCCGTTGTGGTTTTGCTGGGCCTCGTCCTGGTCCGGGGATTCCTTTACGCCCTCCTCACCCCGCCCTGGCAGGCCCCCGACGAGCCCGGCCACTTTGAATACGCCTGGGCCATCGCCCGCCGGGCCGGTCCGGCCGAACCGCTCCGGCCCGGGGCGGTTGTGGCCTGGCTCCGGGGGGTCCCCCGGCCCAATGCCGACCCGGCCGTTCAGGCCGCCCGCCCGGCCTTCGAGCGGGGGCTTATCGACTCCCTGTATAACGACGGCTTCTTCGAGCACCGCGGGCGGCCGGCCCCCGAGCCCCGGCTCCAGAGTCTGGACCAGATCAGCCTGGGCCAAACCCTGCCCGGCGAACGCTTCTCCGCCGCCTACGTCTGGCAGGCCCTCTTCATCGGCCCGGCCCTTCAGGCCCCGGTGGTGGACCAGCTTTACCTGGCCCGGCTCTCCTCGGTGGTTGTCAACCTTGGCATCGTCGGCCTGGGCCTGGCCACCGCCCGGCTCCTTCTGCCCGGACGGCCGGCCCTCCAGCTGGCCGTCGGGGCGGCCCTGGTCTTCTGGCCCCAGCACACCTTTATAAACGCCACCGTAAACGAGGGGCCCCTCGCCGAGCTGGGGGCAACCCTGGCCGTCTACGGCTGGGCCCGGCTCTTCGCCCAAACCTTCTCCCTCATCGGCATTGCCGTCGTCATCGGGGGAACCCTCCTGGGCTTGAGCGCCAAGGCCAACGCCGCCTACCTGCTGGGCCTCCATCCCCTCCTGCTCCTGGTCTATCTGGCCGCCACCGTCCGGCTGCGCCGGCCGCAGGCCGTCCTGACGGCCCTCCTGGCCGCGGCCGCCCTGGCCGGCGGTCTCTGGGCGGTCTACGAGGCCGACCTGGTAAGCCTCGACCGGACCTGGCAGGCGCTGGAGGTTCTGCGCCAGCGGCTAACGCCCGACCCGGAGCTGGCCGAACGGCTGGGTAACCGGCCCTGGTGGTGGGTTTTTGATTCTTACTGGGGCGTTTTCGGCTGGATGCACGTCCGGGCCCCGGACGACTGGTACCGGGCCATGTACCTACTTACTGCCCTGGGGATTGTGGGCTGGTTGGTTCCCCGCCGAAAATTTTTCGGGCTCGGGGTGGGACCGGTCGCCCTCATCTGGTCGGCGCCCGCCCTGGCCCTGGGGATGCTGGGCCTTTACATCGCCCTTATCGACCCCAGCTACCTGCAGGGCCGGTATCTTTTCACGGCGGCCGTCCCGGCAACTCTTCTTCTCGTGGTGGGCTGGGCCCGGCTGGTGCCACCACCCTGGGAGCGCTGGTTCCTCCCCGGCCTCGGCCTCATCCTGGCGGTCCTGGACCTGGCGGCCTTCTGGTCCTGGGTTCTGTTTTACTACCTCCGACCCTGACGGCCCGGCCGTCCGTCGGCCGAAACCAAAACCCGGATTTTGGGCAGCTTTTACGTCCCGCCAGTAGTGACGCGGCCGACAAGGGGCCGGACCGGCCGGCGGTTGAGGGTGCTGTCACCGGACGGTTGTCTGGGTTTGCCGGAGTCCAGCCCGGCCTGCCATCCGCCCATGGCCGGGGCCGAATTTAAGCCGTTGTTTGGCCGGCCTTTAGCAGTCCTCGTTGCTTTCTAGTAGAATGGACAGTGGAGGTTTTGAACGGTGGCGACCGAGCTTGAACGAAGGCTTTCAGGCCTGGAAGCGAGAACCGCAGAATTTGCCTCGATTCTTGGCGAGAGCCTTCAGCTCCAGAATCGGAGCCTGGCCGTCCTCGAGAGGCTGATCGAGCAGATCGCCCGACTGACCGAGGCCCAGGCGAAGACCGAGCAGAGGTTTGCCGAACTGGCCGAAAGACAGGCGCTCACCGAGGCCCGCATTGCCGAGTGGCAATCCCGGACCGAGGAAAGGCTTGCCGACCTGGTCCGCGTAATCGCCGAACTGGCCGAAAGACAAGCCCAAACCGAAGCCCGCCTGGCCGAACTGGCCGAAAGACAAGCCCAAACCGAAGCCCGCCTGGCCGAACTGGCCGAAAGACAAGCCCAAACCGAGGCCCGCCTGGCCGAACTGGCCGAAAGACAAGCCCAAACCGAGGCCCGCCTGGCCGAACTGGTCCGGGTTATTACCGAGCTAGTCCAGAGGCTCGGTCGGCTGGAGGAGTGGCAACAGGGTGAGCAAGGTCGCCGGGAGGGGGAGCGCTACGAGGCTCAGGTG
>JBHOQU010000040.1:0-57613 GCA_042408785.1 Dehalococcoidia bacterium
GCCTGGCCCGTCCGAAGGTCAAACTCCCAGCCGTGCCACGGACAGCGCAAAATGAACCCCTCGTCCTGGTAGCGGTGCTCCCCGGGACCCTCAGCTACCACCAGCCCCGAAACCCGGCCCAGACACAAAGGCCCACCCTGATGCGGACACCGGTTCCTTACGGCGTAAAACCGGCCCCCAACGTTAAAGACCCCAATCGACCGCCCCAAAACCTCAAATATCTTCCGGGACCCCGGCGGAAGCTCACTTACCCGACAGACCGGATGCTTGCCCATTCAACCCGTACCAGCCAAGGGCGTTTTCCCGCAAAATCTTGGCCCGGGCCCCCTCCGAAAGCCCCCGCGGCAGCGCATAGCCCGGGTCGTCAAAATCCCAGTGGGGATAATCGCTGGCAAACATCAAAAGGTCTTCGGCCCCCATTATCCGCATCACTTCCAGAAGGTCGGCTTCGTTTTCGGGCTCCTCCATCGGCTGGGTCGTAAATCTAAAATGCTCGGGCACATACTCCGAAGGAAACCGCTTAAGCCAGGGAACCTCCGACCTTAACGACCGGAAGTTCTTATCAAGCCGCCAGCTAAGATGCAAAAGCCAGCTAAAGCCGCCCTCAATCAGGGTGACCTTTAAGCCTTTAAACCGCTCAAAGACCCCCTCGCAGATGAAGCTTACCAGGTGGGCCTGGAAGGCCTGGGGCATCAAGGTGTGCCACTCGATGTAGAAGCTGGGCCAGCCCACCGGGGTGGGCGGATGCCCCGTCGAAACCCCCGTTCCCCCAAAATGAATGCCGATGATAAGGCCCAATTCTTCGGCCGCCCGGTAGATGGGCCAGTAGTAGCGCTGGCCGTAGGGCCGCTGGGAACCGGCCGGCAAAAGCACCTGGACAATCCTGGGGTGGGTTCCCACCCGCCTAAGCTCCCTTGCGGCCTGCTCCGGGTCCTGGGTGGTGATGACCGCCGAGCCTAAAAGCCGCCGGTCTTTTTCAAGCCACTCATAGATGAGCCAGTCGTTGAAGGCCGAAGCTAAGGCGGCCGCAAAGTCGGCATTGGGCAGAAAGTTAAGCCGATAGCTGTGCTCGGGATTTAAGACGGCGAACTCTACGTGGTAGGCATCTAAAAGCTGGGTGCGCATAAGGCTTAAGTCTGAGCCGGCGACCCCGCCCTCGGGGACGGCGTCGAGGCGGATTCCCCGATTTGCCCCCTTGGGGTAGGGGTTCTGGGGAATCTGGCTGAAGCCCGTCTCCTCGATGTAGTCGACCCAGCGCCTGGGCAGGTAGGGGTAAAGGTCCTTTATTGACCGGATGTTGGGGTGGACGTCGCAATCGACTAGTCCGAGCCCGCCGCCTGCCTTCGCCATCTGATCCCTCCAGCCGAAGCTATCTGCCAGTATTATAAAATCAGGGTGGCGGACCTTGAAGGGTTCCCAACCCGCCCCCCCAAAACCCGAGCGCCGAGGTGCAAGTTTGGGCCGAAACTGGGGTAAGCCGCTACATTACACCGACCCTGGGGAGTTTGCCCTCTTTACGGACCTCTACGAGCTGACGATGGCGGCCAGCTACTTTGAGAACCGGATGTTTGCCCCGGCTACCTTCAGCCTCTACATCCGGGAGTACCCGCCCAACCGGGCCTACTTTGTGGCCGCCGGCATCCAGGAGGTCATAAAGTATCTTTATCACATCCGGTTTACCGACGACGACCTCCGCTACCTGGCCAGCCTGGGGCTCTTTAAAGCCGATTTCCTCGACTTTCTGCGGGAGTTCCGGTTCACCGGGGAGGTTCGGGCCATCCCCGAGGGCCGGATATTCTTCGTTAACGAGCCCATCATGGAAATCACGGCCCCCATCATCCAGGCCCAGCTCTTTGAAACGTTTATCTTAAATGCCGTCGGCTTCGAAACCCTGCTGGCAACCAAGGCATCCCGGTGCTTTTACGCCGCCCGGGGGCGGGTTTGCGTGGACTTTTCCTTCCGCCGGACCCAGGGCTTTGACGCCGGGATGAAGGTGGCCCGGGCCTGCTACATTGCCGGTTTTGCTTCGACCTCGAACGTGCTGGCCGGAAAGGCCTTCGGCATCCCGGTGGTGGGCACCATGGCCCACTCCTACATTGAAAGTTTCCCCAGCGAGGTGGACGCCTTCCGGGCCTTTGCGGACCTTTTCCCCGACAACACCACCCTCTTGATCGACACCTACGACACCCTCGCCGGAGCCCGGAAGGCGGTGGTCGTTGCCAAGGAGCTGGAGGCCCGGGGGTACCGGCTGCGGGCCGTCAGGCTGGACAGTGGCGACATCGAGACGCTGGCGAAGGAGGTGCGGCGGATTCTGGACGAAGCCGGCCTCGGGTACGTGCGGATTTTTGTCAGCGGCGCGATGGACGAGTACCGCATCGACGAGCTTTTGCGGGCCGGAGCCCCCATCGACGGCTTCGGGGTGGGAACGAAAATGGGCGTTTCGGCCGACGCCCCCTGGGTGGATATCGTTTATAAGCTCGTTAAATACGACGGGAGACCGGTCCTTAAGCTGAGCCCGGGCAAGCAGACCCTGGCCGACGAAAAGCAGGTCTTCCGCTTGCGGGACAGCCGCGGGAAGTTTATCAAAGACATAATTGCCCTGCGGGATGAGGAGCCTCCGGAGGCTTCGGCCGAGCCGCTCCTGGTGCCGGTGATGGCCGGGGGCGAGCCCCTGGCTGACCCCACCCCCTTAGAAAAGGTCCGGGAAACGTTTTTAGCCGACTTCGCCGCCCTGGACGACCGGCACAAGGCCCTTTACGACCCGGAGCCCTACCCGGTGGAGCTGAGCCCGGGACTTGCGGCCCGGCAGGCCGAGGTGACCGAGCAGGTGCGGCGCAAAGAGGTTGCCGCCGGCCGTCCTGAACCGGCAAAAGGTGCTTGACAGTACGGGCTCGGGCCCATATAATCCGAAGTGGACGGTTAACGGGGATATAGCTCAGCTGGGAGAGCGCGGCGCTCGCATCGCCGAGGTCGGGGGTTCGAGTCCCCCTATCTCCACCGGGCCGAAGTGGCGGAATCTGGCAGACGCGCTGCGTTCAGGGCGCAGTGGGCGCAAGCCCGTGCGGGTTCAAATCCCGCCTTCGGCACCGGGGGCGGCCCCGACGCAGGCCATTGGCAGGGTCCGCATGTTGCCATGCGGATCAAGGTGGGCGGCTTCGTCCGCCCTAGGCCGTGGTCGGTTGGGGCCGCCCCCCTATATTCACCCGGGCCCTTAAAGGCCCAGCGTGTCCGGGTCCAGCAGGCTCCCCAGGAGCAGTTCCCTGAATACGGCGGGCGCCGTCCCCAGCCAGTCGCCGACCTCGCCCGCCGCCGGCCTCCGGAAGTGCCGGGTGTAGTCCAGCTCAAAGATAACCCCTATCCGTTCAGAGCCGGTGCTCCCCCGACCGGCCAAATAGACCTGGAAAAGCTCGTCTGGGTGGCAGGTGTGAAATGTGGCCGCCAGGCGGAAACCCCCAAGCTGGGCGGCCATGGGGTGGGCAAGCACCGGGTAGACCCGGAAGACCCGCCCTCCGATGTCGGCCGCCGAAAGCCGGAGGCTGAGGGTACAGCCGAGGGTTGCCGCCTCCACCTGCTCTGCCCCGAAGGTGCCCAGGTACATATCCAGCGCGGTCTTGGCCAGCCGCTGGAATTCACCCCAATCTACCTTCAGGCCGTCATGGCCCAGCCTTAAAAACGAAGGGCCGGCCTGGATGGTCCAGGGCTCCGAGGCCAGCTCCATTTCGTGGGGACCCGCCGCCACCGGACGAACGCCCGGCATAACGGCCCTAAGTTCCGTCTCGAACCGGGCCGCCGGGTCCGGGATGCGAAATTGGGCCCCGGGGCTGAAGATGAAATGACACCTGATCCGGCCTTCGACCATCTCCGCTTCGCAATCGCTCGGGCGATAAGACGGAAAGGGGGTCCTACGCTAGCCCTGCCCACGGGGCGGTGGGGCGGGAACCGGTCCCCCTAGCCTTGGGGCAGGTCCACGACGGCCCGGCCGGTTAGCACCCGCTCGCCCCGCTGGTTATCAATCCAGACTTCGCAGTCGGCCTGGGTTTTCCCGTCTTCGGTCCTGACCTGCTCGACCCGGCCCCGACAGGTGAGAACGTCCCCGGGCCGGACCATCGCCGTGAACCGTACCCCCAAGCGGCGCAGGTTAGTGGGCCCAACCCAGTCGGTCAGCATCTGGGCCACGAAGGCCATGCTGAGCATCCCGTGGGCAATCACCGTCGGCCCGACCCCGGACTGGGTGGCAATCTCGTCATCCAGGTGGATGGGGTTGAAGTCGCCGGAAGCCCCGGCATATTTGGCCAGCTGAACCCGGGTGATGGGACCCTTGGTCAGGGCCGGAATCTCAGAACCAGGTTTAACCTCGGAAAGCTTCGACTCAACCACGGCTTACTACCTCCGAATTCCGGTGCTGCGGGCAATGGCCACCAGCTCCCCGAGCTGGTTAACGTAGCGGCTCTCGGTAACCACAAACAGCATCCGCCCGGTGCGGCCGGCCTTCTCGTAGATGTCGACAATGCGGCTGGTCATGGTGATCACATCCCCGGCCTGGACCGGCTGGAGCCACTCGTACTCCTGCTCCCCGTGGATAGCCACCCGGCCGTACGGAATGCGAAAGAGGGTTTCATCCCGCCGCTGCCAGGGCCAGCGGCCGATGGTGGTAAGGAAAGTCGGGGGCGCAATGATGCTCCGGAAGCCCTTAGACCGGGCGTATTCCTCGTCGTAATAGAGGGGGTTGGGGTCACCGATGGCATCGGCAAACCGCCGGATCTGCTCGGTGTCCACCGCAACCGTTACCGGGGGCGACTCCCGGCCGATGAGGGCCCGAATCTCGTCGGGAAGGGTGCCGGCTTCGGACATCGTAATCCTCCCGCCAGGGTTATCCGCTTGATGATAGCGGGCTGCGGCTGGGGACGCAAGGAAGGGGTCCGGGAGAAGGGGGCCGAGTCGGTCTGTAAGCCGGGTTCTGTACGGCCGGAATTATCCGGCCGCGGTGGCCATCCCTCTGGGGTGACGGTTACCCGCCACCTCTAGCGGCCTACCCGGGGGCTCGGACGGGCACGCCTCAACGCCCCCTGCTTGGCCTTGCTCCGGGTGGGGTTTGGCCAGCCAGCCGGTCACCCGACTGCTGGTGCGCTCTTACCGCACCTTTTCACCCTTACCGGGCGGTTTACTTAACCGCCCGGCGGTATGGTTTCTGTGCCACTTTCCGCGGGTCGCCCCGCCTGGGTGTTACCCAGCACCCTGCCCGTGGGAGCCCGGACTTTCCTCGGGCCCAGACCCGGAAGGCTTAGGCCCGCGGCCACCCGACCGGCTCGGCCCCACTTTAAATTTTACCACCGGCCGCGCCTCAGCCTTTTGCGGCCTCCTGCTGGGCCAGCTGGCGCAGGACGAACTTTTGAATTTTGCCGGTGGAAGTCTTCGGGAGCTCGGGGACGAATTCGACCTTTTTAGGGGCCTTAAAATGGGCGAGCCGGTCCCGGACCCACTGAATGAGCTCCTCGGCCGTGGCCGACATTCCCGGCTTGAGCACCACGTAGGCCTTGGGAACCTCGCCCCAGTAAGGGTCGGGTGCCCCAACCACCGCCACCTCCAGGACGGCCGGGTGAGAGTAGAGGACGGCCTCGACCTCGACCGAGGAGATATTCTCCCCGCCCGAGATGATGATGTCCTTTTTGCGGTCCCGAAGCTCGATGTAGCCGTCGGGGTGCCAGACGGCCAGGTCGCCGCTGTGGAACCAGCCGCCCTTAAAGGCCTCGGCGGTGGCCTCCGGGTTCTTGAAGTAGCCGGCCATCACCGTGTTGCCCCGCATCACCACCTCCCCCAGGGTCTGGCCGTCCCGGGGCACGTCCCGCATCTGCTCGTCCACAACCCGGAGGCGGATGGCCGTGGGGTGGGGGATGCCCTGCCGGGCCTTAAGCCGGGCCCGCTCTTCGAGCGGCAGGCGGTCCCAGTCCCCCAGCCACTCACAGAGGGTATTGGGCCCGTAGGTTTCCGTCAGGCCGTAAAGGTGAATTAGGCGGCCGCCCAGGCGGTCTTCAACGTCGGCGATGACCTGGGGGGCAGGCGGGGCCCCGCCTGTGGCGATCACCACCGGGTGGGGGAAGCGCCGCCCCGCCTGGACCCCATAGTTGGTCAGGGCAATCAGCACCGTTGGGGCAGCGCAGATGTGGGTTACCTGCCGCCGCTCCACCTCGTCGAAAATCTGGGCCGGGTCGACTCGCCGCAGGCAGACGTGGGTTGCCCCCACGGCAGTGACGGCCCAGGTGTAGCACCAGCCGTTGCAGTGGAACATCGGTACGACCCACAGGTAATTGCTGTTCACGTTGAGGCCGACGGAGAGGCAGTCGCCGAGGGCGTTAAGATAGGCGCCGCGGTGGGTGTAAACGGCTCCCTTGGGGCGGCCGGTGGTGCCCGACGTATAGTTCAGGGTGATGGGCTCCCGCTCGTCTTCCACCACGGGCGCCACTTCGGTGCCCAGGTGGGCCCCAATGAAGCCCTCGTAATCCTCCCCCGGTAGCTCCGGCGGGGCCCCCTCATCCCGGATGACCACCACCTTACGGAGGCCCTCCGGCGGGGTCCTGGGCAGAAGGTGAAGGAACTGCCCGTCGATAATGAAGACCTTGGCGCCCGAGTGGCTAAGGATCTGCTCCACCTCCCCCGGCGAAAGCCGGATGTTGATGGGCACGAGGATCCCCCCGGCCAGGGGGACCCCGTAGTGGGCCTCAAGCATAGGCGGGGTATTAGGGGCTAAAACGGCCACCCGGTCGCCCTTTTCGATGCCCGCCGACCGGCAGGCGGCCGCCAGGGCATGCACCCGCCGGTTAAACTCGGCGTAAGTCCAGACCTGGTCCCGGTAACAAACGGCCGGTTTGTCCGCAAGGAAGTTGGCGGCCCTTTCGAGAAACCGGAGGGGGGTTAAAAGGTCGACGAAAACGTCCTGGTGGGAGACTGCCACGAACTCTTCGAGGGCAAAGGTCTTTTTGGACTCCACCATGGTGGGCCTCCTTGGCCTCGGGCTGCTCACTACTAGTTTAGGCGGGCCCGCCGCCCGGGGTCAAAAATTTTTGACACCGGGGCGAATGTGCTGCTATTTTTTAGTGTCATCTTCAGGGCGGAAAAGGAGGGCAAAGGAATGCGCCGGTTCAGCCGTCGGGAGTTTCTGAGCGGGGCGGTTGCCGTCGGTGCCGCCGGGGTCCTGGCCAGCTGTGCCCCCACCCAGGCCCCAACCCAGCCGGGGGCCCAGGCCAAGCCGCTGGGGGTGGACACCATCAAGATCGGGGCGATGGGGGCCCTTTCGGGAGCCCACGCCGATTACGGCCGGCAGATCAACATGGGGCTGGAGCTGGCCAAGGAGGAGATCAACGCCAACGGCGGCATCCTGGGCAGCATGATCGAGACCCGCATGCTGGACGAGGAGCTCAAGCCTGACGTGGGCGTCCGCAATACCCGCCAGCTCGTCCAGGACTGGGGGGCCCACTTCCTGGTGGGGGTCGACTCCAGCGGGGTGGCCATGGCCATCGGGCCCATCCTGCCGGAGCTGGACCGCATCTTTATCTTCACCCACGCCGCCACCCACCGTCTCACCGAGGAGCTGGTTTACGACAAGAAGATAAAGCACATCTTCCGGATAAGCGTCCCGGTTTACCAGGACTCCATCGTGGCGGCCTACGTCTTCCGGGATAAGCTTCCCCAGGCCCGGCGGTTTGCCACCATCGGGGCCGACTATGAGTACGGCCGGGCGGTCTGGGCCCTCTTCAAGGAGTACATGAAGCGGTTCCGGCCCGAGGCCGAGTTCGTGGCCGAGGCCTGGGCGCCCTTCCTTACAACGGATTTTTCGTCCCACATCGCCGCGGTGATGGCCGCCAACCCCGACGTCGTCGTCGCAACGCCCTGGGCCGGGGAGGCCGTGACGCTGCTGCGGCAGGCGGTTCAGCTGGGGGCTTTCGACAAGATCCAGGCCTGGTGGCAGGCGATGGGCGGGTCGGTGGACGTCCTCGAGGGCGTTAAGGGGGAGGTCCAGGCCAACGCCTTCAAGGGCAAGCTCTGGGCCACGGCCCGCTACGTTCACAACTACCCGGACACCCCGGAGAACCGGGCCTTTGTCGAGAAGTTCCAGAAGCGCTGGGCCAGGTTGCCCAACTACTCGGCCGAGACCACCTACTCGGCCGTCTACGCCATAAAGGCGGCGGTGGAGAAGGCTCGGAGCCTGGAGACCAGCAAGGTTATCGCCGCGCTGGAGGGGCTCAGCCTGAAGACCCCGGCCGGCGACCGCTACATCCGGCCGGAGGACCACCAGGCGGTCTACGCAGTGCCCGCCGGTCGGGTGGTTATGGACCCGAAGTACCCGATTCCCATCATCGGGGCCGACCTGGTCATCTTGAAGCCCGAAGACTACTACCGCAAGCCGCCCTTTGAACCGGTAAGGTTCTGATCCTGCGGGTCCTGACCGAGGGTGACGGTCGAGAACCTTATCTTTCAAGGGCTCATCGGCCTCAGCCTGGCCATGTACCTGTGGCTGGTTTCGGCCGGGCTGACCCTGGCCTTCGGGGTGCTGGGGGTGATAAACTTTGCCCACGGCAGCCTCTACATGGTCGGGGCCTACCTGGCCTACACCCTCTACGGCCGGCTGGGCTTCGACTTCGGGGCGGCCGTCATCCTTTCGGTCCTTACGGTGGGCGCTCTTGGGGCCGTGGTCGAGCGGTTGCTTTTCCGGCCGATCTACCGGCTGGATACGGCCTTTCAGCTGATCTTGACCTTCGGGCTGGTGCTCATTTTCAGCGACCTGGCCAAGCTGATCTGGGGCGGCCTCTTTGTTATCCCCCCGGTCCCGGCCATCTTCCAGGGGGCGGTCCCGGTCCTCGGGCGAAGCTTCCCGGTTTACAACATCTTCGTCATCGTGGCGGGGGTTGTGGTGGCGGCGGTGATGGGCCTGGTGCTGGAGCGAACCTGGTGGGGCAAGACGGTTCGGGCGGCCGCGGCCGACCGGGAGATGGCCGCGTCTTTGGGCCTGAACATTTACCGGGTGTTCGTGCTGGTCTTTGCCTTTGCGGCGATGCTGGCCGCCCTGGGCGGGGCCTTCAGCATACCGGTGCGGGTGGTGGACCCGGGCACCGGCACCGCCCTCATCGTCCAGGCATTTATAATCACCGTCATCGGCGGCCTCGGCAACCTTAGGGGCGCCTTCGTGGGCTCCCTGCTGGTGGGGGTCCTGAGCGCCTACGGCACCCTGCTCTTCCCGGTTTTCGAGCTGTTTATCATCTACCTGCTGATGGCCGCCGTACTCCTGATTAAGCCGGAGGGACTCTTTGGCCGTTAAGAAGCCGAGCCTGCGGAACCGGCTCGGCCTTATCCTGGGGCTTGGGACGGCCCTGGCGATGCTCCTGGTGCCGCCCCTGCTCGGCCGCTACCCCACCTACCTGGCTACCACCATCCTGATGCTGGCGGTTTTCAGCCTCGGTTTTAACCTGCTTTTCGGCTACACGGGGCTTCTCTCCTTCGGCCACGCCGCCTTCTACGCCCTGGGGGCGTATGTTTGCGCCAAGGTGCTGCTGGCCTATCCATCCATCTTCCTGGGCCTGCTGGCCGGGGTTGGCGCCGCCGGGGTGGGGGCCCTAATCATCGGGTTCTTGAGCGTGCGGCACACCCGGATCTATTTCTCGATGCTCACCCTGGCCTTCGGGATGATGGTCCACAGCATCATCTGGAAGTGGCGGGAGGTCACCGGCGGGGACGACGGGCTGGTGGGCATCATCCGGCCCAACCTTGACCTCGGCTTCGTTGAAATCAACCTGAACCGGCCGGAGAATTTTTACTACTTTACCGCCGTCATCTTGCTGGCGTCGATTTTCCTGATGCACCGCATCGTCAATTCCCCCTTCGGGCTGGTGCTCCAGGCCATCCGGGACAGCGAGACCCGGGCGGCGTTCTGCGGCATCCCAGTCCGGCGCTACCGGCTGGCCGCGTTCGTCATCTCGGGCCTCTATGCCGGGCTAGCCGGCTCCTTCGTTGCCCCGCTGGAGCGGGCGGTTACCCCGGTGTACGCCCACTGGACCTTCTCGGCCGAGCCGGTGCTGGCCACCCTGCTGGGCGGAATAAACTCGTTTCTGGGGCCGGTGGTGGGTGCCTTTCTCTTCCGGCTGCTTAAGGAGGTGGTGGTTCGCTACACCGAGTACTGGCAGCTGGCCCTGGGCATCATCGTGGTCATCCTGGTCCTAGGCTTCCGGGGCGGGGTGGTGAGCGTAGTGGCGGGCTGGGTTGGGCCCTGGCTGGGGCGGGGTGAGCCCCGCTTCACCCAGAAGATTGCGCCCGAACCGCCCGGACAGGAGGCGGTCCGGTGACAGTCCTGCTGGAAGCCCTGGGCATCACCCGAAAGTTCGGGGCCTTTACAGCCGTAAACAACGTGAGCTTGGCCATTGAGGCCGGACCCTTGACGGCCATCATCGGCCCCAACGGGGCGGGGAAGACGACCCTTATCAACGTGCTCACCGGCCACCTGATGCCCACCGCCGGGAAAGTGATCTTTGACGGGCAGGACATCACCCACTGGCCCCCGGACCGGCGGGTCCGGGCCGGCCTTAACCGCTCCTTCCAGATAACCAACGTTTTTCCCCAGCTTACGGTGGCCGAAAATATCGCCGTGCCGGTGCTGGTTCGGCGGGGCTACCCGGCCGTCTGGTACCGGGACTACCGGAACCTGCCGGACGTCCGGGAAGAGGTGGGCCGGCTGCTGGAGGAGGTAGGTCTGGCCGACCAGCAGGCGACCCGGGCGGCGGCCCTCTCCCACGGCGACCGCCGCATCCTGGACCTGGCCATCGCCCTGGCTACTCATCCCCGCCTCTGCTTCCTGGACGAGCCCACGGCCGGGATGAATCCGGGGGAGCGACTCAAGCTGTTGGATTTCATAAAGCGGCTCAGGGCCGCCGAAAGGGTCACCTTCGTGCTGGTGGAGCACGACATGGATGTGGTCTTCGGGGTGGCCGACCGGGTGGTGGTTCTGGACAAAGGCACCGTCCTGGCCGACGGTGACCCCGAGGCCATCCGGAACAACCGCCTGGTGCAGGAGGTCTACCTGGGGGAGGAGGTGGGGGCGTGAGCGGGCCGCTGCTCCTGGAGGTAAAGGGCCTCTCCGCCGGCTACGGCGCGACGACTATCCTCTTCGACGTCTCCCTTCAGGTTCACGCCGGGGAGGCCGTGGCCCTACTGGGCCGCAACGGCACCGGCAAGACCACCACCCTCCGGAGCATCATGGGCCTGACCGACCTCAGGGCTGGGGAAATCGTCTTTAAGGGCCAGCGCCTGAACCGGCGTCCGCCCTTTGAGGTGGCCCGGCTCGGGGTGGGGTTTGTGCCGGACGATCGGCGCATCTTTGGGGAGCTTACGGTGGAGGACAACCTCCTTCTGCCTGCCCGCTGGGTCTCCCGGCGGGACGGCTTCTGGAACCTGGCCCGAGTGTACGAGCTCTTCCCCGTGCTGGGCCAGTTCCGCCGCCTGCGGGCCGGGGCCCTGAGCGGCGGTCAGCAGAAGATGCTGGCCATCGGCCGGGCCCTGATGCTCAACCCCGAGCTGCTCATGCTGGATGAGGCGGCGGAGGGACTGGGTCCCATCGTGGTGGCCGAGCTGGTCAAGGCCCTGGCCGAGGTCCGGGCCAGCGGCATCTCGATTCTGCTGGCCGACCAGAACCTGCGCTTCGCCCGGCGGGTGGCCGACCGGGCCTATATCATGGATAAGGGCACAACCCCGGTCTCGGCCCCCATGGCCGAGGTCTGGGCCAACGAAGAGCTTATCCGCCAGTACCTTACGGTTTAATCCTGCGGCCGGGACAGCACGTACTCGATAAAGTCGCAGAGGCGGCCCACCACCCGCTCCACGATCTCCCGCCCGAATTCGGCCGAGGCCTGGGTGCCGTCCCCGAAGACGCCGTTGGCCGTAAGCTCGTCGAAATACGGGGCGATGGTGATGCCGTAGCGGCGGGCCCGCTCCCGCAGTTCCACGGCCCTTTCCCGGAACTCCCCCCGGGCAAGGGCCCCCGTTTTGACGATCTCGGGGGCCAGGGCCAGAGCCACCGAGGTTTCAAACTCGCAGGCGTGGCCGTAGAGCCGGTCGCCCAGCCGCTCCCGGAGCAGGTCATCGGCCAGCCGCCAGTAAGAACAGCTTCCCAGAAACTCGACCGGGACCTCCTCCTGGATTTTCACCACCGCCACCCCCAGGGTGGCCTCATTGCCCCCGTGGCCGTTGACGAACAGGAACCTTTTTAGGCTGTGGCGGGCCAGGGATTTTACCACGTCCCGGAGCACCGCGATAAAGGTCTCGGGCTCGAGGGTGATGGTGCCGGGGAAACGCATGTGGTGGTGGGAAACCCCGAAGGGGATGGGCGGCGTCACCAGGACCTTCGGGTAGAGGCGGGCCGAGACCCGCTTGCTCACCTCGAAGGCCAGCCGGTGGTCCGACTGCTCGGCGATGTTGGGGCCGTGCTGTTCTAAGGAGCCGACGGGGATGAGGACCATGCCCACCTGGGGCAGGATATCCCTGACCTCCGGCCAGGAGAGGTCGGCAAGAAGCAGGGGCTGCTCAGCCATGAACTCCTCCGTAGCTGGTTTTTCGACCATTCCCAGGGATAATACCCGGTTTCCGGTCTAATTCCCAGCGGACGCGGTCTATTCTGGGCCGTAGGCGATAAGCTCGGGGTCGACCTGAAGGCAAAACCGTCTACCCGCCCAGCTACGCCAGTCTCGAGGCGGCCGTTCAAGCTCGAAAAGCACCGGCTCAGCAACGCCGTCCGCCTTCAGCTCACCCCGAACCACCCGGCCGAGAAACTCCAGGTAAGAGACCTGCCCGGACACCACATTTTCAGCCTGGGGCGACTCGGCCGGGCTCAGAGCCTCGGGCCGGACCGAAACCCAGACCCGCCGGCCCGACTCCACCGGCCGGTACCAGGCCGCCCGCAGGACTGGGCCGCCGTCAAGCTTAATAGATACGTGGCCGCCGGGCTGGGCCGAAAGGACCTGACCGGCAAGCACTGTGGCCTGGCCGATGAAACGGGCCACAAAACGGGTCGCCGGGAACCGGTAAAGCTCGAAGGGTGAGGCGACTTGCTCGAGCCGGCCGGCATTCAGGACGGCGACCCGGTCGGAGAGGGCAAGGGCTTCTTCCTGGTCGTGGGTTACGTAGATGGTGGTGATTTTGAGAGCCTGCTGGATCCGGCGGATCTCCTTGCGGATGGAAACTCGCAGTTGCACGTCCAGATTTGAGAGGGGCTCGTCCAGAAGCAGTATCTTCGGCTCGATAACCAGGGCCCTGGCCAGGGCGACCCGCTGGAGCTGCCCGCCGGAAAGCTGGTCTGGCCGCCGGCTCTCCAGTCCGGCCAGGCCAACCAGCTCCAGCACATTCAGCACCCGGCGTCGCAGCTCTTTGCCCCGGATTCCCCGGACCTCAAGGCCGTAGGCCACGTTTTCGAAGACGGTCATAGTCGGGAATACCGCGTAGTTCTGAAAGACCATCCCGACGTTGCGGCGCTGGGGCGGGAGGTCATTTACGACCTGCTGGCCAAAGCGGATGATGCCGGCGGTGGGGGTCTCGAATCCGGCGATCAGCCGCAGGGTGGTCGTCTTGCCGCATCCCGACGGCCCGAGCAGGGTGAAGAACTCCCCCTCGGAAACCTTTAACGTAAGGCTATCCACCGCCACGGTGTTGCCGAAGCGCTTGGTCAGGCTTTCCAGGACGACGGCGGTCATGGCCGGGCCTTAAAGCGGCCGATCAGCCGGCCGTAATCAAGGTTGGCCAGGGCCGAGCCCAGGGCGACCAGCGCAATCAAAACCACCGAAATCGCCGAGGCCCGGCCGATAAAGCCTTCGGCGGCGTAATAAAATATCGCCACGGTGGCGGTACGCCAGCCCGGCGGCAGGATGATCAGGGTGCTGCCAAGCTCGGTGATGATCCGGATGAATGCCACGGCCGAGGTTGCCGCCAGGGCCGGGATGAGCTGCGGCCAGGTTACTCGCCAGAACGTCCGCCAGGAGGAGGCCCCAAGGGACCGCGAAGCTTCCTCAAGGCTGCGGTCGACCCGACTGTACCCGGCCGTTGCGACCCGGAGGGCGTAGGGCAGTCTGCGAACGGAATAGGCAATGGGCAGAAGCAGGGGGATGCCCAGGGGCTGGAAGCCGGGGTGGCTTTTCACCAGGCCGATGCCGATAACCACGCCCGGAATGACAAAGGGCAGTAGGACCAGGTAGTCGAGCCAGGCGGCCCGGGACCCATAATCCCGGAAGAGTTTTCCCAGACTAAAAGCCAGGCCAACGCAGAGGGGGGTAGCAATGGCGGTGAGGACCAGGGAATTTTTGATGTCCTGAAAGTTGGTCAAGATAAACTGGTAGTTGCGGAGGGTAAAGGCTGCCGGTAACAGGCCGGTGGTCCACACGGTGCCGAACGAAGATATAACGATGACCACATAGGGCAGAAAAAGCAGCACCGCTATCCCTAGGCAGAAGCTGAACCCGAGCCAGCGGAGAAAGCTCGCCCGGTAAACGAAGGTCCGGGTGGTGAAGGTGTGGGCGACCTCGGTCCGGGCCATAAGGCGTTTCACGGCAAGGAGTATCAGCACAGCCAAGAAAATGCTCCAGGACGCCAGGATCAGGGACACTCGGCGGTCAACCTGAAAGCTGTTGAAGGCGGTGTAGGTTTCCAGGGGAAGCACCCGGAAGTCGCCGGCCAGCAGAAGTGGAGCCCCGACGTCCCCGAAGGACGCCAGAAACACTAACACGGCCGCCATCAGGATGTGGGGCCAGATGTAGGGCAGAACGACCCGCACCAGGGTTCGGGCCGTCCCGGAGCCCAGGGAGGCCGCGGCCTCCTCCACCGCGGCCGGCACGACCTGAAGTCCGGCGGCCACCGTCAGGTAAGCCAACGGTGTAAAGTGGAGAACGTGGGTTAAGATGAGGCCTGTGGGCCCGTAGATGTAGATCTCCGGTAGCCCAATGCGGCCCAGAAGCTGGGTTAACACGCCGGTGCGGCCCAAGAGTAAAATCGTCGCAAAGGCCGAGATAAACGGGGGAGTTATCAGGGGCAGGGCGAACAGGACCCGAAAAAGCCCCCGAGCCGGGGTTGTCACCTTGACGGTGAAAAAGGCCAGGGGTATTCCAAGGGCCACCGAGAGGAGGGCCGTAAATCCCGCAACGAAAGCCGAATTTAGGGTGATCCGGGCCACATACGCCTCAAATCCGGGTTCTAAGGGAGCTTCGGCTTCGGCCAGGGCAAAGGCCGTGTCGGCCAGAATCCGGCCGACCGGCAGTACAAGGAAAGCCGCTAGGTAAGCCCCAGCCGCTACGTAGACTAAGGTGAAGGGGTCGAGCCGAAGCTTTATTGCCGCCTTAAGGCCGGCTTCAGCGGGAGCGACCCTGAGTGTAGGCATCAAACATTCGCAGGATCTCGTCTCGCTTCCGGTCGGCTATGTCCGGGTCGGGGACGACCACTTTCGGGATGTTTTTCAGCGCAAATTCTAAGGTCACCTCGGGCCGGGGCATCTTTATGCCTGGCCTTACCGGGGTGTAAAGGACCGGGGCGATGGCTTCCTGCCCCTCCCGCATCAGGTGCCAGCGCATGAACTCGATGGCCAGCTCCCAGTTCGGAGCGCCCTTCACCAGGGCCATGCTGTTATCCAGTACCACCGACCCGTCGGCCGGGTAGATGAAATCTACCGGGTAGCCCTCTTGCTGATCCCGGTAAACGGCCCGGGAGCCGGCGATGCCGATAACAGCCTCCCCCTTGGCAATCAAGGTGTAAAGGGTAGCCGACTTCTCGGTATAAAAGGCGATGTTAGCGTTGAGCTTGTCCCAGAATTCCTTGAACTTGGCGTCATCGTTGCCCAGCGCGTGGTACGTGTAAAGCACGTTGGTGAAGGCCGTGCTGGAGTTCTGGGGTTTCATGAAGATGATGTGGCCTTTATACACCGGCTTGGTAAGGTCCTGCAAGCTCTCAGGCCGCGGCAGTTTGAGGGCTTTTAGCCGCTCGGTGTTAACCTCGATGCCCCCGAACTGGATTCCCCAGACGAAGAAATAATTGTCTTTGTCCTTAAGGGGGATTTTTGTCCCGCCAAGGTCGAGGGTTTCCGGCAGGTCACCCATCACCTCCCGCGGGTCGACCGGTTCGATCAGGCCCAGTTTTTTGGCCTCCCGATACTCGAGGGAGAAACCGGAATGCATCAGGTCGGCCTGGGGCTTGGCCCGCTCGGCATCAAGGCGCTTCAAGATCACCTCGGTGCCCCCGGGGTTAATGAACTCGACGGTTGCCTTGGGGTGGGTCTGCTCAAACCCTTTCTTAAGGGCTTCAGCCCCATCAGCGAAAATCGATGAATAAATAACCAGTCTGCCCGAAAACTCCCGGGTTGGTTGGGTGGTTGTGGGTGGGGTCGGTGCCCGGGATGGGGCACAGGCCGAAACGGCACCCGCCGCGCCCAGGGCTACAAGCTGGAGAAACCTTCGCCGCGTGAGGCCCATGCTCCCCCTCCATCCTGATGTTGTCGGATTTTTATAATACGGCAGAGGTCCGGCTGACAACCCGGCCTTGCGTTAGCCGCTGGCCGACAGTTCCCAACAACAGGGCGGGCCCGGACCTGGCGCGAGTGTATGGGAGTCGAACCCACCCGGGACGGCGCCTACCGCCCCGCACCGGTTTTGAAGACCGGGAGGCCCACCGGGGCCCATCCACTCGCACTTAAATTTTAAGCGCACGCCCTACGGAATAAGCAAAACCTTTCCCGTCGTCTGCCGCCCGGCCAACCGCCGGTGGGCTTCGGCCGCCTCCGCCAGCGGGAATTCGGCCCCAATGTGCACCTTCAGCTCACCCGACGCCACCCAACCCAGAATGTCGTTGCAGCGCCACAGGTATTCCTCCCGGGTCAGGGTGTAGTGGGCCGACGTCGGCCGGGTCAGGAAAAGGGAGCCCTTAACGTTAAGAATCTGCGGGTCGATAGGACCCACCGGGCCACTCGACTGCCCGTAAAGCACCATATAGCCCCGGGGTGCCAGGCAGTTAAGGCTCTTATCGAAGGTAGCCTGCCCCACCGAGTCGTAAACCACCTGCAGGCCCCGGCCGTCCGTAAGCCGCTTCACCTCGGCCTCGAAGTCCTGCTCGGTGTAGATGATCACCTCATCGGCCCCCACCGACCGGGCCAGCTCGGCCTTCTCCCGGGTCGAGACCGTGCCGATAACCCGGGCGCCCCGCCGCTTAGCCACCTGAACCAGGAGCAGCCCCACCCCGCCCGCCGCGGCGTGGACCAGGCAGGTATCCCCGGGCTTAAGGGGGTAGGTGGAATGCGTCAGGTAGTGGGCGGTTACCCCCTGGAGCATCACCGCCGCCCCCAGCTTGAAGTCGAGCCTCTCGGGGAGCTTGACCAGCCGGCCGACGGGAACGACGGCGTACTCGGCATAAGAACCCGTAGCCCCAAAATAGGCCACCCGGTCGCCAGGGGCGAACTCGGTCACCCCGGGCCCCACCGCCTCCACAACCCCGGCCCCCTCCTGCCCCGGGATGAAGGGCAGGGCCGGCCGGTAGATGCCCTGGCCCATCCGCATGTAAATGTCTATAAAGTTCACCCCGATAGCGTGGAGCCGAACCAGGGCCTGCCCCTCCCCAGGCTGGGGAATGAGGACATCCTCGTAGCGCAGCACCTCGGGACCGCCGTACTCGTGGACGCGAATCGCTTTCAACCTTGCCCTCCTGAGACGGTCTCGGAGGTATTTTAAACCAAATTTCCGCGCCCGCCCGTTGTTCCGGGCCCGAAGAATCTGCTATTTTTCCCCTATGGGAGCCGCTGCTGACCGGCAATGGCCAGGGGCTTGAAGGTCAAACCCGTTCCGGCCGAGTTCTGGCTGGAAACCACCGAAGCCTTGCGAACCGGCCGGATCACCGCCATTCAGCCAAATCCCCGGGGGTCCAACTACACCTTCTTCGTCCGGGTCAGCACCGACTCCCGGCCGCCCCTCCTGGCCGTTTACAAGCCCCGGGCCGGGGAGGTGCCCCTCTGGGACTTCCCGGACGGCACCCTCTACCGCCGGGAATATGCCGCCTACCTGGTCTCCCAGGCCCTCAACTGGCGCTTTATCCCCCCAACCGTCATCCGGGAGGGTCCCCACGGCGTCGGCATCGTTCAGCTTTTCATCGAACCGACGGGCACCTATTTAAACCTGCGGGGCGACGCCCGCTACCTGCCCGCCCTCGAGCGCATTGCCCTTTTCGACCTTATCACCAACAACGCCGACCGCAAGGCCCACCACTGCCTCCGGGACGCCGAGGGCCGGGTCTGGAGCATCGACCACGGCTTGACATTCAACGTCGTCTTCAAGCTCCGAACCGTCCTTTGGGAGTTCGTTGACCGGCCCGTATCCCCGAAGCTTTTGCGGGAAATCTCGGTCCTCCTGCCCGAACACCCGGCGGGTGCCCGGCTGACGGTGGAGCTGAAAGAACTGCTCGACCCGGCCGAGGTCGAGGTCTTTCACCGGCGAATCCGCCAGGTGCTCAAAACCGGCCGCTTTCCCCGCCTCGACCCCTATCGGAACGTGCCCTTCGGCTGGTGGTAGCCGGCCCTGATGGCCGCACATACCCGGCAGACCGGGTGGTAGTCCCGACCGGACGGGGGAATGGGATACCCCAGGGCCCGCAGGCCCCGGATTACGGCGCAGAGGGGCAGGCCCACCACCCCAAAATAGCAGTCGGCAAAGTCGGCCACCGGCCGGAACTCCGGGTCCTGGATGGCGTAGCCCCCGGCCTTGTCGAAGGGCTCGCCCCGCCGGATGTAGGCTTCCATTTCGGCATCAGTGTAGTCCCGCATCCGGACCCGGGTTTCCACCGCCTCCAGGTATTCGACCCCAGGACCCACCAAGGCGACGGCGGTTATCACCCGGTGGGTCCGGCCCCGCAGCCGCCGCAGCATTTCCCGGGCCTCGGCGGCGGTTGCCGGCTTGCCCAGAATTTCGGTCCCGTCGGCCACCACCGTGTCGGCCCCCAGGATGGGTTGGGGCCGGGTTCCCAGGGCCTCGGCCTTGAGGCGGGCATTGGCCGCCGCCACCAGCGCCGGCGGACCCGAAGCCGCCTCTTCCGCCGGCCTGGGGGGAAGTTCAACCCGGTAGAGGATGCCCAGTTCGGCCAGGAGCTGACGGCGGCGTGGGGAGACGGAGGCTAAGATGATGGGGGCCACCGGGTCCTCAGTCGGACTGCACGGCCGGCAGGCTGGGGCGGCCGGCGGCCAGGAGCAGGAGGAGGGCAACCATTAGAACCAGCAGGCCGTTGAGGATAAAGCCGAGGCGGGGCTGGTTCAGGAGGAAATAGGCATCGGCTACCAGCCGGGCCCCCGCCAAGGTCGCCGTTAAGGTCCAGAGGCTCAGTCCGCCCAGCCTGAGGCTAAACCAGGCCAGGGCAAAGCCCAGCAGTCCAAAGGTGAAAAACTGCAGAAGGGCCGCCGGCCATTCCAGGGCGGTGGCGGCCCCGGCCAGGCCCGCCACCAGCCCGGCGCCGGCCATCACCCGAAGGCCGCCCTCCCAGCGGGTGCCCAGCAGGCCGACCAGGACCAAAAAGGCCGTGGCCAGAAGCAGGTAGTCCCCAAGCCTTAAGGCCGGCGCGGCCAGGGCCGGAACGTACCGGCTCAGTAGCTCCACCGGGATGGCCGTGACCGGCGGGTAGTTGGCCGGCTCCAGGAGCAGGGCCTGAAGGACCTGGGCAAGCCAGTACCACAGGCCCACCAGGCCGGCCCCGGCCAGGCCCAGCCACCAGCCCCGGCCGCTGCCCTTGGGGTCCGGGGCAACCGACCGGATGAAGACAACCCCCAAGAATACGCCCGCGGCCTGGAGGATAAATGAGCGGAGGTCCGATGAGACCTGCCAAAGGATAAAGGCCGGCACATCCAGAGTCGAGGGGTAGGACCAGTAAAGCTCCCGCAGCCTCATCACCCAGTCCACTGCCCGGGCCAGGCCCAGCAGGCCCACGGCCGCAAGTCCCGGCCCCACATCCAGGCCCCGGCTAAGGCCCCGCCGGATCAGGGCCGCGGCGGCCCAGACCCCGAGGCCGAGCCCCGCCAGGGCCGCCGCCCCCTTAAAGAGGGCCGCCGCCGGGTCGGGGCCCGCCAGCCGGCGGACGAAGGCTTCGGGAACCTTCAGAAAGCGGCCAAACTGACCCGGCCGGTCGCCCCAAAGGCCGATGCCCACCCGGACCACCGCCTCAGGGGCGATGGGGGTGCGGCGCTCGAAGAGGAAGACCGAATCGACCCGGTTTGGACGCTGCTGCTGGGCCTGGGCGATAAGCCGCAAGCCGGCCGGGTTCTCCCCAAAGGCCCGAAGGATGCCCTGGAGCACCGTCTGGGCCGAGTCGGCCGGAAGGGACCCGGCCGGCGCATCCTCCGGCAGGTCGTGCCGAAAGCCGACCGGCTGGCCGTCGGGGGCCAGCTCGACGATAACGGCCTCTTTCTCCAAGGGCCGGGCAAACCGAACAACCCAGACAAAATTGAGGGGCTCCCGGCCGAAAACCGCCTCGGCCCGGGGAACGCCCAGCTGCCGGATAACGTAGACCGACGGGGCCGTATCGGAGCGGTCGACGAAGCTGACCGCCCGCAGCCAGCCCGAAACGTCGGGGCCGATGGCCGAGGCAAAATCGGCCGCCCGCTCCACCACCTGCTCGGGTCCGACCGGCACCCGGAGGCCCTGACCCGGGTAGGGCGGCAGGGCTGCCCCGAGCAGAACGGCCGCCGCAACCGGCAGAACCAGCCAGCGCAGGCCGCCGGCCTTTGCCGGAACCGACGGGGCTTCGGCGGCCGCCGAAGCCAATGCCGGCGCCAGGGCGGGTCGGGGCTCACCAGGTCGGCCGCGGAGGCCGAGCCGGATAACGGCCAGCACCAGGGGCAGGCCGACGGCGGCAACGGCGCTGGCCTTAAGGTCGGGCTGGCCGCTGAGCCAGAAGAGGATTCCGGCGATGGCGGCGTTGCCGGTGTAATGAATCAAAATCACGGGAATAAGCCCGTAACGGACGAAAAGCAGTCCCGAAACCAGCCCCCCAACGCCCACCTCAACGGCCCGAACGTAAAAGGGCTGCTGGGGGTAGGTGGCGTGGAGGCTGCCCCAAAGGAGGCTTACCCCTACCAGCGCCAGGGGGAAGGCCAGGGGGCCCAGCCGGAGCCGCCGCAGAAACAGGGTTCCCAGGGGCAGTGCGAAGAGCCTGAAGACTGACTCCTCGGCCAGGGCCGCCGCCAGGCCCAGGGTGACCGGGAAGAGCACCGGAAAGGCCGTGTTCATGATGTCCCGGTAAGGGGGTTCGAAGGGGGCCCAGATTCCCAGGTAGCGGACCCCGACCCAGTAATAGGCGGCAAAGTAACCCAGCCAGGCGGCCGCCCCGCCGTAGCCAATAAGGAGCCACTTAGCCACCTGGCCGGCGGCTACCGGGCCGAAGAGCTGACCGGCCGGGTGCGGGGTGGTGGGGAAGACCCGGCGCACCAGCAGCGGACCGGCGAGGGCCGCCGCAAAGGCGGCCGCCGCTTCCAGGCCGAAAAGCCCGGCCCAGTTCTGGACCTGCCCGATGATGAAGGCCACCGGCGCGGTGGCCGGGTCGTAGTTGGCCCAGGCCAGGGGCAGGGCGTTCACGGCGGCGACCCCGCTGATCAGCAGGAAACCGCCGGCCACCGCGGCGGCGAACCCCCACGGCAACGGCTCACGACCCACACGGGCAAGCACCAGGGCCAGGGCCGCGAATGCTAGCAGGTAAGCCCCGGTCCAGCCGAGGCTGGCCAGGGCGGACCCCCGCTGGTTTTCGCCGGCCCGGAGCCGCTGCCAGGCCTCGGGAACCTTAACGTAGGGCTGGATGCCGACCAGGCGGTCCCCCTGAACCGTGAAGGTTACCCGTCTGCGGGCCTCGCCCAGAAGCGGTGTGGGTTGTTCCCAGGTTACCTGGTAGTCGAAGCGGCGGGGCCGAGCCTGCTGGATGACTTCCACCAGCTGCCAGTCGCCGGCCCCGCCGGCCACAAGCCGGCCCAGGGCCGCCCGGGTCAGCCGGACCGCATCCTCGGGGGCGAGGCGCTCCCCGGCCTCGTCTTCCGGGGCCTGGTAGCCGAAGCCGACGGGCTGGCCGTCGGTGCCCACCCAGACCTCAAACCCCCGAATATCTCCCGGCCGGTAGAACCTGACCTGCCAGTACCAGAGGACCACTCCCTGCTGTCGGGCCCTTTCCACCGCCGCCCCGCCGCCCAGGCGGTGCAGGTAGTCGAGCTCGTCCCGGCGGACGAAAAAGGAGGTGACGGTCTCGAAGCCTTCCGGGTCAAAGCCCTGCTCCCGGAGGAAATTCCGGGCCCGGGCGGCCGCCTCGCCCGGCCCGACCTGGAGGTCCACGGGGAGAAGGGGTATGGCGTCCCGGTGGAGGGCGTAGGCGAGGGCCAGTCCCACCAGTCCGCCCAGGAGGACCAGCCAGAGGATGGGGTCGCGCAGGCCGGAGGCTTTCTCGGTGTTCAATATGCTCGGGTCGACCGGGTCTCAATTAAATATACCCTGCCGGAGCCGGGGCTCCTCCCCCGGCAGGGGTTTCCAGTTCGGTGATCAGGCTGGGAAAGATGACCCGTCGTAGGGGCGCACGGCCGTGCATCCATACAGACAAACGAGCTACTATCGGCTAGCATTTTACGAGATAACTGGAAAGTTTGGGGGTCTGCCAGCACCCTTGGGGCCGGACCCGGCCGTTTTCGGTTAAAATCAAATTGGCGTATCCCTGGGGGATGGTCCCTGAGCGGCAGTGACAGGCCGCCCAGGGACTTTTTTATCCTGCTGGGTAAGGCAGGCTTAAGATGCCGGAGAACATCGAGGACATCATTTTGCAGAACGACCGGCGGGGCATAAGTGCCCTTCGGCCCTTCCTGCCCCCGGACTTTTGCCGCCGGGCGGCCGCCTTTATCGCCGAGGTATCAGGCCCGGTCCTCATCGCCACCGGCTTTTGCACTTACGGCCGGCCCGAAACCGACGGCCCCCTGGGGGCGGTGGCCCTGGGCGAGGCCCTGAGACGCCTGGGCTACAGGGTCGGCTATCTTACCGACCGGGTGGGCCGCGGCCTGCTGGATGTCCTCCGCCGGCCTGAAGCCGAGCTTATCGAGGTCCCGATTACCGACCTGGAAACCAGCCGCCGCCTGGCCGAGAAGATTCTGGCCGAATGGCAGCCGGTCCTCCTAATCAGTATCGAGCGGTGCGGCTTGACCCGGGACGGCCGCTACCTCACCATGCGGGGGGTGGACATTACCGCCGAGACCGCCTATCTGGACGTGTTCTTCTGGCTCCACGACCGCACGGTGGGCATTGGGGATGGCGGCAACGAAATCGGGATGGGCAACCTTTACGGGGCTATCTGCGAGACCCCGGGGCTGCCCGCCGCCCCTGCCGCAACGGAGGTCACCCACCTGGTGATCGCCGGCGTCTGCAACTGGGGGGCGTACGGGCTGGTGGCCGGGCTTTCCCTTCTGGCCGGCCAGAACCTCCTGCCGGACCCGGACCTGGAATACCGGCGGCTTGAAGCCATCGTCCGGGCGGGGGCCGTTGACGGGATCACCGGCCGGCCGGAGCCCACGGTGGACACCTTTCCGTGGGCCGTCTACGGCAAGGTTCTTACGGAGCTCCACCGGGTGGTCGAGGGCAACCTGACCGGTCGGTTTGCGCCGCCCCGGCCAGGCCCCGCGGTGGACGGCAGTTATCCCCTTAACTATCCTCGGGTCCTACGGCTTCGAGCCCGGGCACCCGGCCGAGCTCGGCCACATTTAGGGTGAGCAGGGGAAGGCCGTGCCGGCGATGAGGGCGTCCCGGTCCCCGATCCGCCGGCCGTGTCTGGCAAGCTCGGCATTGAGCTCGGCCGCCCGAACCGCCTCGGTCCGGCCGAGGGGGATCACTTCGAGGCCGAATTCAGTTAATTTCGAGGTATGACGCACGTACAGTACAACCGCTAAACGTCGCGGCTAGAATCGACCCGCCGAGCGCGGCCGCGTTGCCTTGAGGGCCCGCGCTGGCTGCGGCTGCTGGCGGAGCGGAACTCCGACCGGCGTGCCCCGTTGACCCGGCGGCCCTGCCCCCGATAAAATCGTTTAGAAACGCCCATGGCCGCGGCGCAGGCAGACTCCGCCCAGCTGTATGATATTGAAGAGATAATCGACCGCGCGGGCCTCGGTCCCTTCCAGCGCCGGCTGCTGGCCATCTGTGGCCTGAGCTGGGCGGCCGACGCCGCCGAGGTCCTCATTATTTCTTTCGCCCTGCCCGCGGTCCGCCAGGAGTGGGGCCTCTCCCCGGCCGAGGCCGGCCTCATTGTGACGGCCACCTTCCTGGGGATGCTGGCCGGGGCCTGGTTCTGGGGCACCATCTCCGACTACATCGGCCGCCGGACCGGCTTTATCCTCACCATCCTTATATTTGCGGTCTTCGGAACCCTGGCGGCCTTCGCCCCGAGCCCCCAGGTCCTGGCGGTCCTCAGGGCCCTGACCGGTTTCGGCCTGGGCGGGGCACTGCCCCTGGACTTTTCTCTCTTTGCCGAATTTCTGCCCCGGCAAAACCGCGGCCGCTACCTGGTTATTCTAGAGAGCTTCTGGGCCCTGGGCACGATCATTGCCGCCGGCCTGGCCTGGGTTCTGGTGCCGGCCTACGGCTGGCGTCCCCTCCTGGCGACTTCCGCCGTGGCCGCGCTGCTGGTCTTCTGGGTCCGGCTCGGGGTGCCCGAATCGCCCCGCTTTCTGGCAACCCGCCGGCGGCTGGACGAGGCCTGGGCCATTCTGGGTCAGGTGGCCCGGGCCAACGGCCGGACCCTGCCCCCGGGCCGGCTGCGGCCTCTCCCCCACCGACCGAAAGTTACCGTGGCCGCCCTCTGGCGGCCGGAGTTCTGGCGGGTGACGTTGATGCTGTGGGTCGCCTGGTTCTGCATCTCCCTGGCTTACTACGGGGTGTTCACCTGGCTGCCCCAGCTCTTCGTCCAGCGGGGTTTTGCCTTCCTCCAGACCTATCAGTACGTTTTCATCCTGGCCCTGGCCCAGCTTCCCGGCTACTTTTCGGCCGCCTATCTGGTTGAGCGCTGGGGCCGGCGGCCGACCCTGGCGGCCTACCTGGTGGCCAGCGGCGTATTCGCCTACCTGTTTGCGGTGGTGGTTGGGGACGTCTGGATTGTTGCCGCGGCGGTCCTTATGAGCTTCTTCTCCCTGGGGGCCTGGGGTGCCCTCTACGCCTACACCCCCGAGCTTTACCCCACCGAAATCCGGACGACGGGTATGGGCTGGGCCAGCGGCATGACTCGGATTGCCGGGTCTATTGCCCCGACCCTGGGCGGCGTACTCCTTCAGTACGCGGCCAACATCGTTGTGCCCCTCTCGGTCTGGACCGCCGCCTTTATCTTGGGGGGCGTTGTCGTGGCCCTGCTGGGGGTTGAAACCCGGGGCAAGCCCCTGGCTGACACCGTCGAAGCCGTCCCCAAACCGGCCGCCTGACGGCCGCCGACAAATCACCCCTCATCGCGCCGAAGTTTTCGGCGTCGGGCCCCGTCAGACCGGGCGTCCGGCGCAGATTTTGTAAGTTTCGTGCCAGGGCCTTAGCCGCTCGAAAACGGCGCTGGCCGCCAGCACGTCGGCGTCGGCGTAGCGCCGCCCGATAATCTGCATCCCCACCGGCAGGTTATCGGGGCTCAGGCCGGCCGGAATTGAGGCCGCCGGATGGCCCGAAAAGTTGACGAAGTAGGTCAGGCACCAGCCGATGAGGGGCTCGACCTCCTCCCCGTTTATCCGGCTCGGGCCGACGGTGTTGCCGTCGGCGGCGTTGTCCACCGGCAGGCAGGCCAGGGTCGGCGTTACCAGCAGGTCGTAGGTTTCGAATACCCGCTGAATGGCGTCGTAGATTTCGGTCCGGACGGCCTGGTCGTTGTAGAAGTCCAGGGCGGTGAGCTGGTAGCCCCGCTCGACCCATTCCAGGTACTGGGGCGGGAAATCGTCCCGGTGGTCCTTGAGCAGGTGCAGGCCCTGGCGCTTGAAATTCTCCAGGGTCAGGATGTTGACGGGCATGATCAGCCGGCACCAGAGGTCGCTCAGCTCCCGCTGGTGGCGCTGGATGCCGAGGCGCACCTCCTCCACCCGGGCGCCGGCCTCCTCGAAGGCCCTCACCGCCCGGCCCACGACCTCGGCCACCGGCTTCTCCACCGGGAAGACGTCGAAGTTGGGGCTGTAGGCGATGCGCCAGCCCCGGATGGACCGGCGGGTGGCGGCCAGCAGGTCCGGTTGCTCGTCCAGGCTGAAGGGGTCCCGGGGGTCGTAGCCGGCCAGGGCGGTGACCACCAGGGCGGCATCCTCAACGGTTCGGGTAATCGGCCCCTCAAACAGAAACGGGGTGTCCCCGGCAAAGGCGTTCGGCCGGGTGATGAAGGGGATGCGGCCGAAGGACGGCTTGTAGCCGTAAACCCCGCACCAGGCGGCCGGTATCCGGATGGACCCGCCCCCGTCGGTCCCTTCGGCAAAGGGCACCAGGCCGTCGGCCACCGCGGCGGCGCTGCCCCCTGAGGAGCCGCCGGTGTTCTTGGTCGTGTTGAAGGGGTTGCGGGACGGTCCAAACAGGTAGTTGTCGCAGGTTCCCCGGAAGCCCATCACGGGGCTGTTGGTCTTGCCCAGGATGATGGCCCCCGCCTTCTCCACCCGTTCGGCAAAGGCGCAGTAGGCGTCGACGACGTAGTTTTTCAGGGCCCGGATTCCCCCAAAGGTGCTCGGCCAGCCCGGCTTAAAGTCAAAGAGGTCTTTGATGGCCGTGGGCACCCCGTGGAGGGGACCCAGGGGCTCCCCGGCCGTGAGCGCCCGTTCGGCCTCCCGCGCCCGGGCCCGGGCGTCGTCAAACCCCAGGTAAACGAAGGCGTTGATGCTGGGGTTCCGCCGCTCAATCCGCTCGATGAATGCGTCCACCACCTCCACCGGCGACAGCTCCCGCCGGCGGATGCGGTAAGCCAGCTCCGTGGCGCTCATGTAAGCCAGCTCATCGCTCAGGGCCATGGCCTCTTCCCTCCTCAGAAACGGTTTCCAAAAGCTCGCCGGCCCGGTAGGAGCTCCGGACCAGGGGTCCGGCCGCCGCCTCCTGAAAGCCCAGGGTCAGGGCGACCTCCCGGTACCATTCGAACTCCGCCGGGTGGATGTATTCGGCCACTTCCAGGTGGCGGTCGGTGGGCTGCAGGTACTGGCCGAGGGTGACGACATCACAGCCGACCCTGCGCAGGTCTTCGAGGACGGCCACCACCTCCCCCCGGGTCTCGCCCATCCCCAGGATGAGTCCCGACTTGGTCTTGAGGCCGGCCCGGTGGGCGTAGGCCAGCACCCCCAGGGCGCGCCGGTAGTCCTTACGGGGCTGGACCACCGGGTAAAGCCGCGGCACCGTCTCCACGTTGTGGTTTAAGACGTCGGGGCGCGCGGCTACCACCGTTTCCAGGGCCCGGACCGAGCCTCCGAAGTCGGGGATAAGGACCTCGACGGTGGCCCCCGGCAGCCGCTGTCGGATGGCCCGGATGGTGGCCGCAAACTGGCCGGCGCCGCCGTCGGGCAGGTCGTCCCGGGCCACCGAGGTTACCACCACGTGCCGCAGGCCCAGCTGGGCGGCGGCCCGGGCTACCCGGTAGGGCTCCAGGGGGTCCGGAGCCGTCGGCCGGCCGGCGGCAACGGCGCAGAAGCGGCAGTGGCGGGTGCAGGTGTCGCCCAGGAGCATGAAGGTTGCGGTGCCGCCGCTCCAGCACTCCCCAATGTTGGGGCAGAGGGCCTCCTCGCAGACGGTGTGAAGCCGCTCCTGCCGGAAGAGGGCCTCGAGGCGGGCCACCATCTCCCCGGTGGGGGCCGGGGCCACCAGCCACGGGGCTTCCTGAAAGCCAACCTGCCACGCCCGCCCGAGGACCCCGGCCAGCTCCTCGCAGAAGGCCCGCTCCACCCCCAGCAGGCCGGGCGGCCGGCCCAGGAGCCGGGCCATGGAGGTTACCCTGCGGCCGGCCAGGCCGCAGGGGACAATCAGGTCGAAGTGGGCCAGGTCCGGGTCCACATTGAGGGCCAGGCCGTGGAAGGTTACGCCCCCGCTGACGGCCAGGCCGACGGCCGCAACCTTGTCCCGCCCCACCCAGACGCCGGGGTGGTCGGGGTCCCGGTGGGCGTGGATACCGTAGCGGGCCAGTGTCTGGATGGCCGCCTCCTCCAGCGCCCAGAGGAACCTGTGAAGTTGCCCCGGTCGCAGCTTAAAAATGGGGTAGAAAACCAGCTGACCCGGCCCATGGTAGGTGGCCCGCCCGCCCCGCTCGGTGAACTCCAGGCCGATGCCGAGGCCGGCCAGGCGGTCCGGGCCCACCTTGAGGTCCTCCGCGCCGCCGCCCCGCCCCAGGGTGACGACCGGCGGATGCTCCACCGCCAGCAAAACGTCTCCGATCCGGTCGGCCTTGCGGGCCTCGACCAGCCGCCGCTGGAGAAGGTGGGCCCAGCGGTAGGCCAGCCGGCCCAGCCTTAATACCGTAATCATCGGAGCTGACCCAGGGCGTCTTTAGCCGCCTCCGTCAGGGCCTCGGCCACCGTGGGGTGGCCGAATTCCAGGTCGGCCAGGTCCTCCACCAGGGCCTCAAGCTTAAGGGCCACCGCGGCCGCCGAGATCGCGTCCGTTGCCAGCGGCCCGAGAAGATGGACCCCCACCAGCCGGCCGTGGGGCCTGGCGGCGACCACCTTGGCGAACCCCAGCTCCTGACCCAGGGTTAGGGCCCGGGCGTTAAGTCCGAGGTCAGCCCGGCCGACCACCACCTCGAGGCCGGCCGCCCTCGCTTCAGGCTCGGTCAGGCCCACCGCCCCCACCTCGGGCCGGGTGTGGTAGACCCGGGGGATAAGGCGCGGGTCGAACTGGCGGTCAAAGCCCAGGGCGTTTTCGGCGGCCACCGCCCCCTGGGCCCGGGCAAAGTCGGAGAGCATTCGACCGCCGGTGACGTCCCCGGCGGCGAAAAGGCCCGGGACCCCGGTGAACTGCCGGCCGTCGGTGACCACGGCACCGCCCCGGACCTGCACCCCCAGGGACTCCAGCCCGGCCCCCCGCGGCCGCCGGCAGTCCGAAACCAGCAGGCGGTCGGCCAGCAGGGTCGAGTCCCGGTCGACCACGGCCAGCCGGCCGTCCCTGGCCTCCAGTCGGGTGAGGCTCCGGCCGGTCCTGACCTCGATGCCCTCCTGTTCCAGCAGAAACTTGAGGGCCTCGGCCACCTCGGGGTCCTCGTCGGGCAGGAGCTGGGGCCCCGGCTCCAGGATGACAACCCGGCTGCCAAAGGCCCGGTAGAACTGGGCCCATTCGACGCCGATAAAGCCTCCACCGTACACCACAAGCTCCGCCGGAACCTCGGCCAGGGCCAGGCAATGGTCGGTGGTCCACACGCCGGGGAGGTCCATGCCCGGCAGGTCGGGCAGGACGAAGGCTGCGCCCGTTGCCAGGACGACCCCCCGGCCCGTGAACCGCTCCGGCCGCCCGGGTCCGTCCGCCGCCTCCACGGCGCAGCCCGGCAGAACCCGGCCGGTCCCTTCAACCCGAACGACGCCGGCGTGCTCCAGGTACGAGCGGGTGCCCACGTGGATGCGGTCTACGACGTCGTCCAGCCGGCGCCGAACCAGGTCCAGGTCGGGCTTGCCGGCCGAGAGGTTCAGGCCCCAGGGGGCGCCTTCGGTTCCGAGCCGCTGACGGTTGGCGATTTCGACCGCCGCAACGGTGGGCACACAGCCGCGGTGCAGGCACATGCCCCCGAGCCGCTCGGGTTCGAAGAGGACCACGCTGGCCCCCAGCTCCCGGGCCCGCAGGGCGGCGGCCACCCCTGCCGGCCCACCCCCGACCACCAGCAGGTCGGCGTCGGCCACCGCTCAGACCTTCCCGCCGAAGATCAGGGCCGGTTGGGCCAGCATCCCGGCCAGGGTCTGAAGGAAGGCCGCGGCCGGGGCGCCGTCCACGACCCGGTGGTCAAAAGTAAGGCTTAGGGTCATCAGGCTGCGAACGGCGACCTGGCCCCGGTAAACCGCCGGCTTTTCGATAATCCGGCCGACGCCCAGGATGGCAACCTCCGGCGGGTTGATTATCGGGGTGAAGGCGTCGACCCCGTACATTCCCAGGTTGCTGATCGTAAAGGTACTGCCCGTAACCTCATCCACCGTGAGGGTGCCCGCCCGGGCGGCGGCCGCCAGCCGCTTAAGCTCCCGGTCGATTTCGGCCAGGCTCAGGCGGTCGGCGTTGCGGATGACGGGGACGATCAGGCCCTCGTCCAGGGCGACCCCGACCCCGATGTTTATCTCGTCCAAGAGCCGGATTTCGTCCCCGACCAGGGTCGAGTTCAAGATGGGATGCTGTTTTAAGGCCGCGGCCACCGCCTTTACCAGCACGGCCGTATAGCTTATGTCGGCCCGGGCTTTGAGCCGGTCGACAAACTCCACCAGGCCGGTCACATCCGCCTCGGTGGTGACGGTAACCTGAGCCATCGTCTGCAGGCTTTCCGTCATCCGCTCGGCGATGGCCCGGCGCATCCCGGCAAAGGGGATCACCCGGGCGGCCGGAGGCGCCTCCGGCGCGGCCGGGGCCTGGCGGCGCTGTTCCAGGTAGGCCAGGACGTCCGACTCCTGAATTCGGCCGCCGGGGCCGGTTCCCCGGACCTCCCGGAGGTCGATGCCGTGCTCCCGGGCCAGCCGCTTGGCCATGGGCGTGGCCAGCACCTCGGCCTGGGCCGCCGGCCCGGGGGCCGCGGCAGGGGCCAGCGGCACTTCCTCCCCTGGGGCGGCGATGTACCCGATGACGGCCCCCACCGGCACCTTCTGCTTGGGCGGGACGGCGTGGCGGAGGACCCCGGCCTGGGGTGCCCTGACCTCGTAAGTTATCTTCTTGCTCATCACCTGAACGATCGGCTCGTCTTTGGCCACCTGGGCCCCGTCTTCTTTAAGCCACTTGACCACTTCCCCTTCGGTCATGGCCATTCCCAGCTTGGGCATGACGACCTGAACTGCCATCGCTAACCTCCCGCCGGGCCGTTTAACGGCTTCTGGGCCAGGTCGAAGGCGCCCCGCCGGGTTGCCTCGGCCAGGGCGGCCTCGATATCCACCACCCGGGGTCCGGACGTGGTGAGCCGGACGACCACCGTTTGCTGGAGGCCGACCTCGACCTCCCGCTCCCCGTCCAGGGCAATGGTGCAGTTGCCGGGGTCGAGGCGGACCTCCGCCCCGGCCTCGATGAGTCGGTGCTCTAGGATGCCCACCGGGACCACCAGGCCCGGGGCGACCGGGGCCAGCACCTGTCGGCCTCCGGCCCCCAGACGAAGATAGAGGCCGTGGGCATTGCGAGGGCTCAGGGTTGCCAAACAGCCCCCAACCGCCGCCAGCCCCACGGTGCCCGGCCGGGCCTGGGCCAGGACCGCCTCCCGGAGCCGACCCGGGTCCCAGAGGGCCCGGCTGCCCACAAAAAGGTCCCGGCTGGTGGCGATGTCCACCAGGGCCACGTCGGCCAGCTCCCCGTCGATGTAAAGCTCGAGGCGTTTGGTCCGGTAGCTGACGGCGTCGGCCGGGACCAGGCCGGCGGCGATAACGCCCGCCGCCAGGCCGGCCACCGTCCCCTCGACCATGACCGAAAAGACGTTGTTCGTCCCGGTCGAGACGGGAATGAGGGGGACGTCGCCGCAACCCCGGGCGGCGGCCCGGTTGGTGCCGTCCCCGCCCAGGGTGACGATGCAGGCTACGCCCCGTTCGGCCAGGATCCGGGCGGCGGTGGCCGAATCCCGGGCGTCGCCGTAGACGGGCATGTCAATAAGGCTCACCTCCAGGCTGAGGCGCAGGCCGTCCAGGGCCCGCAGCCCCAGCCCGGAGGTGTCCGGCATGATGAAGACCTGGCGGACCCCCAGGGCATCCAGCGCCCGGAGGATCCGCCGGATGATATTGACCTTCTCGTTGTTATCAAAGACCGAGGCCTGGGCCACCAGCCGGCGGATATCTTTGCCCGAGGCCGGGTTGGCGATGATGCCGACCGCCGACATTACTGTCGGCCCAGGGCCGCGTTCACCGCCTGGGTCACCTTGTTCGGCGACGGGATGTAAAGGTCCTCCAGGACCGGACTGAAAGGCACCACCGCGTGGGGGGCCGTCACCATCTGGGGCGGCCCGTCCAGGTACTCGATGGCCCGGGTCGTGACCAGGGCCACGATGTCGGTGGCCACGCTGCACCGGGGGTTATCCTCGTCCACGACCACCAGGTGGTGGGTCTTCTTGACGGAGTTGATGATGGTTTCCTCGTCCAGGGGCGAGAGGGTGCGCGGGTCCACCACCTCAACGCTCACCCCGTCGCCGGCGGCCAGCCGTTCGGCGGCCTCCAGGGCGATGTGGACCATCCGGCCGATGGCCACCACGGTCACATCCCGGCCCTCTCGCTTGATATCCGCCTGGCCCAGGGGGATGGTGTACTCCCCTTCCGGCACCTCCCCTTCCATGTCGTAAAGGAGCTTGTGCTCGAAGAAGATGACCGGGTCGTCGTCCCGGATGGCCGAGATGAGGAGCCCCTTGGCGTCGTAAGGGGTGGACGGCACCACGGTCTTGAGGCCGGGCATGTGGGTGAAGACCGAGTAGTGGCAGCCCGAGTGCTGGCCGGCGGCCCGGAAGCCGGCCCCGATCATTGTCCGGATTACCATGGGCACCTTGGCCTTGCCCCCGAACATGTACCGGAGCTTGGCGCCCTGGTTGAAGATCTGGTCCATGCAGACGCCGAAGAAGTCGACGAACATCAGCTCGGCGATGGGCCGCAGACCGGTGGCGGCCGCGGCGACCGCGGCCCCGATGAAGGCCGACTCGCTGATGGGGGTGTCCAGCACCCGGGTCCGGCCGAACTCCTTGGCCAGGCCCTTGGTCACGCCCAGCACCCCGCCCCAGGCCTCCTCGCCCCGGCCCTCCACGTGGGGGAGCCGGGCCCCGCCGGCCACGTCTTCCCCCATCAGGATGACGGTGGGGTCCCGCCGCATCTCCAGCCGCATCGCCTCGTTAAGGGCTTCCCGGAAAGTGATAACTCGGCCGGCCATCCCTGCGCCTCCTTACGGGTATTTAACGTAGACGTCGGTTAAAAGCTCTTCCGGGGCCGGGTAGGGGCTCTCCTGGGCGAACCGGACGGCCGCCTCCACCACTTCCCGGGCCCGGGTGTCGATGGCGTCCAGCTCGGCGGCCGTAAGCAGGTTGCGCTCGAGGACCCGCCGCCGGAACTGGTCGATGGGATCCCGCCGCCGGTATTCCTCCTCTTCCTCTTTGGTCCGGTAGGTTAAGGGGTCACCCTGGAAGTGACCATAGTATCGAAAGGCCCTGGCCTCGATCAGGGTTGGCCCTTCGCCCCGCCGGGCCCGGGCCACCGCCTCCCCGGCCGCCTCGTAGACGGCGAAGACATCGGTGCCGTCCACCAGCACCCCGGGCATGTTGTAGGCCACGCCCCGGTCGGCGATGTCCTTGGCGGCGCAGTGGTAGAACCAGGGCGTCGATTCGGCGTAGAGGTTGTTCTCGCACACGAAGATGACCGGCAGCTTCCAGATGGCCGCCAGGTTCATCGCCTCGTGCATCGTCCCCTGCTCGGCGGCCCCGTCGCCGAAGAAGCAGACGGTAACCGCATCGGAGCCGGTCACTTTGGCCGTCAGCGCCGGGCCGCAGGCCAGGGGTCCGCCCCCGCCGACGATGCCGTTGGCGCCCAGCATCCCCTTGCTCACGTCGGCGATGTGCATGGAACCGCCCTTGCCCTTGCAGGCGCCGGTGGCCTTGCCGAAGAGTTCGGCCATCATCGCGTTGATGTCGACCCCCTTGGCGATGCAGTGGCCGTGGCCCCGGTGGGTGGAGGTGATGTAGTCGCGGTCGGTCAGGTGGGCGCAGACGCCCACGGCGATGGCCTCTTCGCCAGCGTAAAGGTGAACGAAGCCGGGCAGGAGTCCCTGGGCAAAGAGCTCGGCGACCTTGTCCTCGAAGGTGCGGATGAGGCGCATCCGCTCGTAAATCCAGAGGAGCTTATCCCGGGAAATCTCAGCCACCGTTAGGCCCTCCTTGACTTAGGTCTGGGGCAGCTGCAGGCAGAATGGTTGAGCCGCCTGTGGGGTTTTTCGCAACCGACCACCCCCTTTCAACCCGGTCTGGCTGCTGATTGCGGCCGATTATATTTCGGACTGACTCAACCCGTCAAGGGCCACCGACCCCCACGCCCGGGCTTTTTACGTCTATACTTTAGGGGCGGGCCATCGTGCCAGCCCGGTGCTGGAGGTGTCTTATGAAGACCAGGGCCCGACCGGCGGCCGAAGACCAGAACCGCCCCCTTCCGGGCCAGCTTCTCCGGGCGGCGCGGCAGGAGCGGGGGCTCACCCTTGAGGATGCGGAGCGGGGCACCCGCATCCGCCGCCAGTTCCTCGAGGCCCTGGAAGCCGATGACTATCAGCAGCTGCCGCCCCCGGTCTACGTTCGGGGATTTATCCGCACCTACGCCCGCTGGCTTGGCCTCGACGCCGAAGAGGTGGTCAGCCTCTTCCCGAGCCGACCCACGACCCCCGAATTTAGGCCCCTTGCCACGGTCCGCAACCCGGAGTCGGCCTGGACCGGCCGGCTCCTGGTCGGGCTTGTGGTGGTGGCCCTGCTGATCCTGGGCTACGGGGTGGTGAGGCTAGCCGGAAGCGTCGGCCCGGTGCCGGCCCCCGTGACCGGCGGCCTGCCGGGTCCCACCCCACCACCCCCGGCCCCAACCCAGCCCCCGCCTGCCCCCACTCCCACGCCGGTGGTCGACCAGGTTCAGGTTCAGCTCCGGGTGGTGGAGCGGGCGTGGGTGGCGGTCACCGTAGACAACCAGCAGGTCTTTCAGGGCATCCTGGAGGTGGGCGACACCCGCACCTGGACCGGCCGTCAGCGGGTGGCGATCCGGTGCGGCAATGCCGGGGGCGTTGAAGTTTACCTTAACGGCCGCCGCCTGGGCCTTTTGGGCCGGCCCGGCCAGGTGGTCGATGTGGAGTGGACCCTCCAGGACGTCCGCAACCTCCCGTGAAACGGTTGTAAACTTAATCCCGGTCAGCTTTTAACGAAGGAGCCGGCATCTATGACCGACCCAATAACCCTGGAGATCTTTAAAAACCTGTTCGCCTCCGTCGCCGAGGAGATGGGGGTAACCCTCGGCCGCACCGGCTACTCCCCGAACATCAAGGAGCGCCGGGACTACAGCTGTGCCATCTTCGACGACCACGGCCGCCTCATCGCCCAGGCGGCCCACATTCCCGTCCACCTGGGGGCGATGCCCATGTCGGTGCGCACCGCCATCCGCCTCTTCACTTTCGCCCCCGGCGACCTGGTGATTTTAAACGACCCGTACCTGGGCGGCACTCACCTTCCCGACATCACCCTGGTCTCGCCCATCTTCGTGGCCGGGGAGCTGGTGGGTTTTGCGGCCAGCCGAGCCCACCACGCCGACGTGGGGGGAATATCCCCGGGCTCCATGCCCCTGGCCACCGAAATCTACCAGGAGGGCATTATCATCCCGCCCCTCAAGCTGGTGGAAGCGGGGCGGCTCAATCAACCCTTGCTTGACCTCATCCTCCGAAACGTCCGCACCCCCGAGGAGCGGCTGGGCGACCTGAACGCCCAGATGGCCGCCCACGAGGTGGGGGCCCGTCGGCTGGCCGAGCTCATCGCCCGCTACGGCCTTGATGAGGTTCGGGCCCAGATGGCGGCCCTCCTGCAGTACTCCGAGCGGCTCACCCGCCACGCCATCAGCCAGATCCCCGACGGCGAGTATTACTTTGAGGACTTTCTCGATGACGACGGCATCACCGACCGGCCCATCAAGGTCGCGGTCACCCTTAAGGTTAAGGGCGACGAGCTCACCGCCGATTTCACCGGCTCCGACCCGGAATGCCTCGGGCCGGTCAACGCCGTTGAGGCCGTCACCCAGTCGGCCGTCTACTATGTGGTCCGCTGCCTGGCGGGGGAGGAGGTCCCGGCCAACGCCGGCTGTTTCCGGCCGGTAAAAGTGATTGCCCCTGAGGGCACGGTGGTAAATGCCCGGCCGCCCCGGGCGGTTTCGGGGGGCAACGTGGAGACGTCCCAGCGCATCGTCGACGTGGTGCTGGGGGCCGTCGCCCAGGCCGTCCCCGACCGGGTTCCGGCGGCCAGTCAGGGCACCATGAACAACGTGGTCATCGGCGGCTGGGACCCCTTCCGCAACCGCTACTTCGCCTACTACGAGACCATCGGCGGCGGCGCCGGGGCCGGCAAGGGCAGGCCGGGCCTCTCGGCCACCCACGTCCACATGACCAACACCCAGAACACCCCCGTTGAAGCCCTGGAGTTGGCCTACCCCCTCCGGGTCAGGCGCTATGCCGTCCGCCGGGGGTCGGGTGGGGCCGGGCAGTTCCCGGGCGGGGACGGCATCATCCGCGAGTACGAAATCCTCGTCCCGGCCACCGTCACGGTGGTGACCGAGCGCCGCCGCTTCGCCCCCTACGGATTGGCCGGCGGCCGGCCAGGCAAACCGGGGGAAAACCTGCTCCTCATCCGCCGCGACGGGGAGCTGGAAACGCGGAGGCTTCCTTCGAAGGCGACGGTGCGGGTGGAGGGCGGCGCCCGGCTGGTGGTCCAAACGCCCGGTGGGGGCGGCTGGGGCGAGCCGCCGGATGCTGGTTGAGCGGCTCAGGCTGGTCAATTTCCGCAATTACGCCCGGCTTGATGTCGCCCTGCCGGCCGGAGTCGTTATTCTTTACGGGCCCAACGCCCAGGGCAAGACGAACTTCTTAGAGGCGGTCTACCTGCTGGCCACCACCAAGTCCTTCCGGGCCACCGCCGACCGGGAGCTGATCCACTGGCTGGCCTTCAGCCAGGATTTTCCCGTAACCCGGGTTGCGGCCCAGGTAATGCGCCGGACCGCCGGGCCCCTCACCGTCGAAATCATCATCGCCCCGCAGTCGGGCTACGAGGCCGCCGGGGGCACCGTCAAGCGGATAAAGATAAACGGGGTGGCCAGGCGGGCCGTCGACCTGGTGGGCCAGCTGCGGGTCGTCCTTTTTACCCCGGCCGACATCGACCTGGTGGCCGGAAGCCCCCAGGCCCGCCGCCGCTACCTGGACATCACCAACTCCCAGGTCGACCCCAAGTACCTGCGGACCCTCCAGGTCTACAACCGGGTCGTCGCCCAGCGCAACGCCCTCCTGCGCCAGGTGCGGGACCGGCGGGCATCGGCCGAATCCTTAGCCGTTTGGGAAGACCCCCTGGTCGAGGCCGCCGCCTACATCATCCTTCGCCGGGCCCGGACGGTATCCGCCCTCAACGACCTGGTCCGCCTCATTCACCCGAGGCTGACCGGCCGTCAGGAGCACCTGCGCGTTGAGTACCTTCCGGAGCTGTCCGGCCTGGCGAAGCCCCCGGACCTTCCCCAGTCCGAGGCGGAGCTGGCGGAGCTTTTCCGCCGGGCCCTGCGGCGGGTCGGGGCCCGGGAGGTGGCCCTGGGGATGTCCCTGTTGGGGCCCCACCGGGACGACCTGAAGTTTTACATAAACGGGGCCGACACCAACCTTTACGGCTCCCGGGGCCAGCAGCGGACGGTGGCCCTCTCCCTCAAGCTGGCCGAGGCGGAGTTTATGCGGGCCGAAACCGGGGAGTGGCCGGTCCTGCTCTTGGACGATATCCTATCGGAGCTGGATGCCGAACGGCGCCGCCACGTTCTAGGGGGCCTTCTGGCCGCCGACCAGATGCTGATCACCGCCACCGACCTGGCGGATTTTCCGCCGGAATTTCTGGGCCGGGCCGCCCGCTTCCGGGTGGAGGCCGGCCAGCTTACCCGTGAGGCCTAAGCCCCTTCGAGGCGGCGAACCTCTTCCAGGATTGAGGCCAGAACCGCCCGGCAGGCCGCCGCAAAATCCGGGCCCCGGGAGGCGTAGATGGCCTGCCGGCCCACGGCGATCAGCAGGCCCCCAGGCCGGCCGGTACCCCCGAACCGGACGGCGGCCGCCAGGTCGCCGCCCTGCGTCCCGACCCCGGGCACTAAAAAGGGCAGCTCGGGGACCAGCCGGCGCAGGGCCTCCAGCTCGGCCGGGTAGGTGGCCCCCACCACCAGCCCGAGGTCCCGGCCCCGGGCCCATTCCCGGGCTTTGAGGGCGACTACCTGGTAGAGGGGCCTTCCCTCCGGGCCGACGGGGAGGTCCTGGAAGTCCTGAGCGCCGGGGTTGCTGGTTCGGACCAGCAGGTAGACGCCCCGCCCGGGGTATTCCAGGAAGGGCTCCACCGAGTCGAGGCCCAGGTAGGGGTTTACGGTGGCGGCGTCGAAGGCCCAGGTCTCGAAGACGGCCCGGGCGTAGAACCGGGCGCTGTGGGGAACGTCGGCCCGCTTGGCGTCGGCGATGAGCATGACGTCGGGCGGGACGGCCTGGCGGGTCCTCTCCAGGGCGGCCAGTCCCGGGAGGCCCTGGGCCTCATAGAAGGCGAAATTCAGCTTATACGCCGCCACCAGGTCCGTCGTGGCCTCCACCAGCCTGAGGTTAAAGTCCACAAGGTCGACCCCGGCCGGAAGGCGCTCGGGGTCGGGGTCCAGGTTGAGGCAGAGGGGGCTTCCCCGGCCGGCAACGGCCCTTCCCAGCCGGTCGAAGAAATCCACGGCCTACTGCAGGGGCGAGTAGGGGGTGGGCTTGAGGATGTAGTTGGTGATCCTGGCCACCAGGGGGCCGTCCCGTTCGGTCTCGGCCCGGGCCTTGAGCCACTCGGGGTCGGTGGCGAAGGCGTTCCAGACCCGCTCCCTTTCGGCCAGGTCCTGCCAGGCCAGGATGTAAATAAGCTGGTTGGATACTCCCACCACGGGCTCCCAGAAGGCCACCACCCGAATGCCGTGCTTTTCAAAAAACTTCAAGGTGATGTTGGCGAAGCGGTCGTTTAGGGCCTGGAACTTGCCGGGGACGGCGTCGTAAATGCGCATCTCGTAGAGCATGGGCAGCCTCCCGCTATTCCCAGTGTAAAATCCAGACGCAGAGGCCGGCCAGGACCACCGTGGCCACGACCATAGTGGCCAGCTGGCTGGGCAGGAGGTTCACGTCCCGGGCCGCCCACAGGAGAATGGCCACCATGGCCACGGCCAGCAGGACGAACTCGATAATGGCCGGATGCTCCTTAAGGAACCGCGCGACGCGCCCGAACATTAAAACCGGTAAACCCCCTCGACGGGCAGGATGAAGACGGTGGCGCCCCCTACCTCCACCTCGACGGGTATGGGGATGAAGACGTCGATGCCCTCCACCGGGGGCGGCAGGGGCTGGACCTGCCGGACCCGCCGCCGGCAGTTCTGTTCCACCAGCTCCAGGATTTTCGGCACCTGCTCGTCCTCGGCCCCGATCAACAGCGTCAGGTTGCCTTCCCGCAGGAACCCGCCGACAGTCTTGATCTTTGTGACCCGGAAATCGGCCTGCAGAAGCAACCGAACCAGGGCATCGGCGTCATCTGGGTTTACAATAACCACGACCAGTTTCACGCCGGCTTATTATAGCATGGGGGCCTGGCGGAACGGTCGGTTAAACACCCGCCTTGCGGGCGTCGTGATAAAATTCGAAAAAACCATCACAAAGTTAAGCAAGGGGTCACGGATGGTTCGAGAGGTCGAGGTTCCCGAAATCGTTGTACGCCGTCTGCCCATCTACGTCCGCGCCCTTGCCCAGCTGGAGGCCCAGGGGGTAAAGACTATCAGTTCGCAGGAGCTCGGCCGCCACATTGGGGTTACCGCCGCCCAGATCCGGAAGGACTTAAGCTACTTTGGGGAGTTCGGCAAGCAGGGCCGGGGCTATGAGGTGAGCCACCTTCTGCAGGAGATAAAACGCATCCTGGGCCTTACCCGGGTCTGGCCCATGGTGGTGGTTGGGGCCGGCCGGCTTGGGCAGGCCATCGCCAGCTACGACGGCTTTAAGCCCCGGGGCTTTGAGGTGGTGGGGGTATTCGACAACGACCCGGCCAAAATCGGCCAGCCCGTGGGCAACCTGGTGATTCAGGATATCTCTGAGCTTCCGGCAGTGCTGCGGGCCCACGACGTGAAAATCGGCATCGTGGCGGTTCCGGCCGCCGAAGCCCAGAAGGTGGCTGACCTCATGGTTGAGGCCGGCATAAGGGCGATCCTCAACTACGCCCCCACCGCCCTGCACGTGCCGGGGGGGGTTCGGGTCGAAGACATCGACCCGGTGGTGATCCTTCAGAGCATGACCTATTACCTGGTCAACTCCGAGGCCCCGGACCCGGTGGCGAAAGCTTCGCCGGGTGCCCCCGGTGCTTAAGGCGGGCCGTTATAATATTCTTCGGAGAGGTGGCCGAGTGGCTTAAGGCGCCCGTCTCGAAAACGGGTATGGGGTGCTGAGCCCCATCGTGGGTTCGAATCCCACCCTCTCCGCCCCGCCCGAGGCCCGGCGGGCCGTTTTGTTTTTAGACCCGGTGGCGGGCAATCCGGTCCTCGTCCAGTTCCAGCCCCAGCCCCGGCCCCGAAGGAACCTCCAGCTCGCCGTCCACCAGCCGGGGCGGGTTTTTAAAAAGGCCGAAGGACCACGGCATGTACTCCACCGTAAGGCCGTTGGGGATGGCCGCAAAGATGTGGACGTGGACTTCGGGGACTAGGTGGCTTACCACCGGCACCTGGTAGGCCTCGGCTAAGGCGGCCGCTTTAAGCCACTCGGTGATCCCCCCTACCCGCAACAGGTCTATCATTAAGATGTCCACCGCCCGCTCGTCCAGGAGCCGCTTGAGGCCGGCCACGTCGTAGTGATACTCCCCGGCGCAGACGGGCAGGTCCAGGGCCCGGGCCACCTCGGCACTCCCGGCCAAGTCCAGCATGGGGACCGGGTCCTCCAGCCAGTAAAGGCCGTACTCCTGGAACCGCCGCCCCAGGGCGATGGCCCGCCAGGGGGTCCAGCCCTGGTTAACGTCGGCCATAATGTCCACCTCCCAGCCCACCGCCTGCCGGACAACCCGAACCCTTTCCACCTCCTTCTCCGGGTCGGCCTCGCCCCCAACCCGAAGCTTCACCGCCCGGAAGCCCAAGGCCACGTACTCGGCCGCCTGGGCCGCCAGCTCGGCGGGACCGTAGTTTCGCCAGAGCCCCTGGCTGGCGTACGTGGGCACCCGGTCCCGCCGCCGGCCCAGCAGGTCGGCGATGGGCAGGTTAAGAAGCTTGCCCCGCAGGTCCCAGACGGCCACATCCAGGGCGGCCATGGCCATGGTGATGAGGCCGCCGGGGCCCACGTTGAAGGCGATGTGCCGCAGGGCATCCTGTACCTCCCCGAGCCGCAGGGGGTTGTGACCCACCAGCCCGACCTTAAGCTCGTCGATGGCCCCTTTGAGGCTGGCGGTGTTGCGGCCGTTCAGGCTGAAGGCCCAGCCGATTCCCACCGGGCCCTCGTCGGTGCGGGCCCGGACCAGGATGTTATCGACAAACGTGAGCTCGCCCCGGGGGTCACGGAAGGGAACCTCCAGGGGGAGGCGCACCACTTCGGTATCGACGGCCGTAATCTTCACCTTAAACCTCCCCGGCGTCGCCGCGGCGGGCGACCACCACATTATGGGCGGCGAAGGCCCGGATGCCCGGAAGCCGCTCCAGGAGGGCTTCGAGGCCGGCGGCCAGGGGCAGAAGTCGGGCCGGGACGAAGTCGGGCACAAACCCGAGCCGGTAGGCCCGAACCTCGGCCACCGGGCATCCCCGGAGGACCGCCAGCAGCTCCCCGAGGGGCACCAGCCGCTCGGCCCCGGTGTCCTGGGGGATTCGCCGCATCAGCGCCGGCCAGTAAGGGTTGTTAGGGTTGTGGTCCCAGAGAACCACCCAGCCGCCAGGCCGGGTTACCCGAACCATCTCCCGGATGGTCGCCGCCACCCGGGCCGGGTGGGCGATGTGGTGGAGCAGGGCCACGCAAACCGTCAGGTCGAAGCTGGCGTCGAAAAAGGGCAGGTTTGTGGCATCGGCCACTACGGCCCGCCCCGCCCCCCGGCCGACAAACTGGCCCAGCATCCCCGGGGAAATATCGACGCCCCAGACGTGGTACCCGGCCTCGGCCAGCGCCCGGGCAAGCCGACCCGTCCCGCAGCCGACGTCCAGCACCAGCCCGGCCGGCATGAGCCGGCGGATAAACCGGACCCGCTTCCGGAGGTAGTGGCCGACGGCCGGCTCCGGCAGGGTGAAGTCATAGCGGTCGGCGATGGCATCGTAGTGGCCGGCCTGGGAGGCGTCGACGGGCCCGTCTACCAGAACGGGAATCCCGCCGCAGGTCTCGAAGCGGCGGCCGCAGGCGGCGCAGGCAAGGGCTCCGTCCCCCACCAGGGTTCCTGACCGGCAGCCGGGACACCGGAGGAGCGGCAAGCTGGCAACGGGTCTTTTCAGCCTACCTCGGGACATGTTACAATAAATACTGGCGTAATCCCCGAGGAATTCACGTCTTAGTCTAACGGGAGCCTGGACGGCGGCGCAAGTGGTCGAGGCGGTCGCCCTCACCAAGTGTTTTATTAATTTCTGGGCCCTCCAGGGAATTTCCCTGAAGGTCTGGCCCGGCGAGGTCCTTGCCCTGCTGGGTCCCAACGGCGCCGGTAAAACCACCACCATTCGGATCCTCTCGGCCGTCCTGAAGCCCACCTCCGGCCGGGCTACGGTTTGCGGCCACGACGTGGTGGCCGACGGGCCCAGGGTGCGCTCCCTGGTGGGGGTGCTCACGGAGCTGCCGGGCCTCTACGACCGGATGTCGGCCCGGTCCTACCTGGAGTTTTTCGGCGAGCTCCACCGGGTTCCCCGAAACCTCCTCAGGCGGCGGGTTTCCGACCTTCTGGACCAGTTCGGCCTCGGGCCGGTGGCCGACCGCCGGTTGGGAACCCTGAGCAAGGGCATGAGGCAGAAGGTGGCCCTCATTCGGGCGCTGGTTCATGGCCCGAAGGTCCTCTTCCTGGATGAGCCCACCGCGGCCATGGACCCGGCCAGCGCCCGGCAGGTTCGGGAATTCATCGCCGGCCTGCGCCGCTCGGACCGGGCGATCATCATCTCCACCCACAACCTGGCCGAAGCTGAGCTCCTGGCGGACCGGATTGCGGTAATTGCCCGGGGTCGGCTGGTGGCCGAGGGCACGGCCTCAGAGCTTAAGGGGCGCTTTGCCGGTCCGCCTGCCTTTGAGCTTAGGTTTACGGGGCCGGCGGAAGCCGCCCGGCGGGCCCTCGACGGGGATGTCCGCATCCTGGATTTCGGCCCCGGCCGCGTCCGCTACCAGGTGGCCGACCCGGCCCGGAATCCGGGGCTGGTGCAGAGGCTGGTTGGGGCTGGGGTCGGGATTCTGAGCCTTACGGAGGTTTCGCCCAGCCTCGAAGAGGTTTACCTGCGAATTGTGGGAGGGGAGGGGACCCATTGACCCGCCTGCACGGGCCGCTGGTCCTGGCCCGCCGTGAGGTCCGGGATATTCTGACCGACTGGCGCATCGGCCTGCCCATGGGGGCCCTTACGGTGGTTTTCCCGCTGCTTCTGGCCTTCGCCGTGGGCTGGGGGCTTCCCCTCCTGGAGCGTCTCGACGGTGGCGGGGTAGCCGGCCGGGTGGTTCCCTTCGGGCTGATGCTGGCCGCCTTCATCCCCATCTCCTTCAGCCTGGTGCTTGCCCTGGAAAGCTTTGCCGGCGAAAAGGACCGCAATACCCTGGAGGCCCTGCTCAGCACCCCCCTCACCGACGCCGAGCTCTTCCTCGGGAAGATGCTTGCCGTGCTGACGCCCCCGGTCGGGCTGAGTCTGGCCGCGATGGGAATCTTCGCTGCCGCCCTTAAGCTGGGGGCCGGCCGCAGTATCCCGCCGGATACCCTCCTCCTGGTCGGTCTGCTGAGCGTGGCCGAGGCAGTAGTAATGGTGGCCGCCGCCGTGGTGGTTTCCAGTCAGGCCGCCAGCCTGCGGGGAGCCAACATCCTGGCCAGCTTTATCATCCTGCCCGTGGCCGGCCTCCTTCAGCTGGAAGCCCTGCTCTTCCTGGTGGGTGAGGGCCGGGTCCTCTGGCTGGTGCTGGCGGGGCTGGGGGTGGTGGCCGCGATCCTGGTGCGAACCGGGATCAGGGTCTTTAACCGGGAAGAGCTGGTAGCCCAGGACTATCGGAATCTGAGCCTGAGGCGGCTTGTTCAGACCTTCTGGTCCTACCTCCAGGCGCCCCCCGGGGGAGCGGCCCCGGCCCGGGTGGGCCGACTGCCCTGGCCCCTCCGGTTCTACTTCTACGACCTGCCCCAGCTCCTGCGCCTCCACCGCACCCCCATCCTGGTCGTGGCCGGTCTGTTCGCCGTGGGTCTGGTCATCGGATACCTGCTGGGGGTTCAGAGCCCCTACCCGGTGAACTTGCGCAGCCTGCGGACGGTCCTTGGGGTCGGGTCGGGGCCCCTGGAAATCGGGTTCGGGTGGATTTTGGCCCACAACCTGCGGGCGATTGCAATAACGGCCGTCCTTTCGGTCTTTAGCTTCGGGGCGGCCGCCCTCCTCCTGCTGACGGCCCCCTTTCTTATCGCCGGGTTTGTCGCCGGCCAGGTGGCCGCCGGGGGCGAGGACCCCCTCCTCTTCCTGGCCGCCTTTATCCTGCCCCACGGCCTCTTCGAGATCCCGGCGGCCGTTCTGGCCGGGGCCTTCTGTCTGCGGCTGGGGCTGGCAGTTATGGCCCCGCCCGCCGGCTCCACCGTGGGCCAGAGCCTTCTTTTCGGCCTGGCCGACCTGATTAAAGTCGGCCTCCTGCTGGTGCCCCTCTTTATGGCGGCGGCCTATGTGGAGGCCAACGTCACTCCCCTGGTCATCCGGTGGGTTTATCTGGGAGGACGGTGATGGGCATGCTCAGCGTGGAAGAAGCTCTGGAGAAAGTCCTGGCCTACGTGCCCGTCCTGGGACCGGAAGAGAAGCCGATTCTGGAGGCCCTGGGCCAGGTGCTGGCCGAGGACGTCGTCGCCGGCTTCGACATCCCCCGCTGGCCCAACTCGGCCATGGACGGCTACGCCGTCCGGTGGGGGAGCATCCGGGGGGCGTCGGCGGAAGCGCCCCGGGAACTGGCCGTCATCGGGGAGGTTCCGGCCGGCCGGCCGGCCGACTTTGAAGTGGGACCCGGCCAGGCCGCCCGCATCTTCACCGGGGCCCCGATTCCGCCCGGGGCCGACACGGTGGTGCCCTTTGAGCTCACCGACGAGGCGGCCAATGGCCGGGCCCGGCGGGGAAAGGTTCTGGTGTTCCGGGAGCTGCCGGTCGGGGCCAACATCCGGCCGGCGGGGGAGGATGTCCGGGCCGGGGACGTGGTCCTGCGGCGGGGCCAGGTGCTGGGCCCGGCTCAGGTGGCCCTGCTGGCCGCGGTGGGTCGGCCCACGGTGCGGGTTATCCGGCGGCCGCTGGTGGCGGTAGTGGCCACCGGCAACGAGCTCGTTCCGCCCGGCCGCCCCCTGGGTCCCGGTCAGCTTTACGACTGCAACAGCTACGGCATCGGGGCGATGGTCCGGCGGGACGGCGGCAACCCCTGGCTCTTAGGGATCGCCCCCGACGACTACGAGGCCCTGGCAGACAGGATCCGGGCGGCCATGGCGGCCGACCTGGTGATCACGTCGGCGGGGGTGTCGGTGGGCCACTTCGACCTGGTTAAGGAGGTGCTGGCCGAGCTGGGGGAGGTACACTTCTGGAGCATCCGTATGAAGCCGGGCAAGCCACTGGCCTTCGGTGAGCTTATCGACCGCCGGTCTGACGGGACCGTCCGGCGGGTGCCCCACCTGGGCCTGCCGGGGAACCCGGTGAGCGCCCTGGTAACCTACGAGCTTTTCGGCCGCCCGGCCGTCCTCAAGCTGATGGGCCGGACCGATTTCAGCCGGCCGGTGGTGACGGCGGTGGCCGCCGAGGATATCCCCGGGGACCGGCGCCGGGTCTACGCCCGGGTTATCGTCCGGCGGGAGCTGGACGGCCGGTACGTGGCCCGGCTTACCGGGCCGCAGGGGTCTGGGGTCCTGACGTCGGTAGCCCGGGCCAACGGGCTGGCGGTTGTGCCCGAGGGCTGCCCCGGGGTCAGGGCCGGGGAAACTGTTCAGGTTATCCTCTTACAGTGGCCGGACAGCGACGAAGGTCTGGAATGGAGTCAACGATGATTTACAGCGCCCACGATTTTAAATTTAACCCGCCCCGCAAGGTTGCGTTCGCCCGCCGCATTCTGATCAAGCCGGACGCGTCGGTGGTGGCCGCCCACCCGGCGACGACCAGCCGGGAGACCTTGGCGGCGGTGGTGGCCGGCATTCGGCGCCACTCCGACGCCGACATTATTTTTCTGGAGAGCCCTGGCGTCCCCGACCGGGCCCACGAGGTCTTCCGGCAGCTCGGGTACGACTTCCCAAGGGTGATCTCCGTCGACGTCCGGGACTGCAGCTACGTTGAGGTGGAAAATCTGCTCCCCAAACCCTTTGTGCTCCAGAGCATCTGGGTGCCCAATGTGGTGCTCTCGTGCGACTTTCTCATCTCCGTCTGCAGCTTCCGGGTGCTGGACGAGTCCACCTGCGGCTTTACGCTGAAAAATATGCTGGGGCTGCTACCGGCCGCCAAGTACGGTCCGGGGCTGAGCCAGCTTCGGGAGAAGTTCCACCGGCTGGACCTTCACGGCCTGATCGCCGACCTTTACTTTACCCTGCCCTGCGACCTGGGGATAATCGACAGCCGCCTGCGCCAGGTGGGGGGCCGGGTCGAGCCCTTCGGCCGGATATTCGTGGGCGACCCGGCCGAGGTCGACGCTAAGGCCGCCCAGCTGGTGGGTTTCCGGGCCCGCTACCTGGACCTGATCGAAATGGGCCAGAACATGCTCCTCCAGCGGGATAACCTCGACGTTGAGGCACCCTCGGTCAACGACTAAGGGGGAGGGAGCAGGCCAGATGTCCCGCAGATTCGGCCTAGGCCACGTTGACCGGATTAAGGCCGAGGCTTTCGGCCTGCCCGGTCAGCGCACCTTCCGGTTGACCGTGGAAAGCGGTCCCTGCCAGGCGTTTCTGTGGGTGGAGCGGGAGCAGCTCGAAGCCCTCAGCCTGGCCATAAACGAGCTTCTAGGACTGGTTCGGAGCGGGGTCGGCCGCCGCGGGGGCAACCCCCCGGAGGAGGGGATTTACCAGATCGAATTTAAAGTGGGCCAGCTGGCCATCGGCTACGACGAGCGCCGGGACCTCTTTGTCATCGCCGCCGACGCCGCCGAAGACGAGGAGGGCCTGCAAGTCCAGGCCGTAAGCCTGCTGGCAGACCGGGAACAGCTGGAAGCCCTGGACCGGGAGATTCAAGAGATCCTGGCCGCCGGCCGGCCTCGCTGTCCCCTCTGCCACCTGCCCATCAACCTGGGGGAGATTCACGTCTGCCCCCGGAGCAACGGCCACCTGGCAGACCTGGTCGAGTAGCCGGAAGGGCCCCCTTCAGCCGACGGGCGGGTGGCGCAGGTGCCAATCGGTCCGCAGCTGGTAGGCGTAGGCCACGGCCAGAATCCGTCCCTCAGTAAAGGCGGCCCCGGTGAACTGAATCCCCGTGGGCAGGCCGTGTTGACCGAAGCCGTTGGGGACGCTTATTCCCGGCAGGCCGGCCACGTTTTCGGCGGCGCTGATGGGCACGCCGACCGTCCGGGGGGGCATGTAGGTCCGGAAGTCCTGGTCGATTCCCCCGGCCACCGTCAGCCGCGAAGGGCTTACAACGGCATCGTAGGGGCCGAGAAGGTCATTAAGAAGCCGTACGGCCTTCTTGCGGAGGCGGAGGGCCCGCAGGTAGTCCTTGGCGGGCACGACCAGGTAAGCGTAGGGTCGATAGCGGTCTTCGGGGGCCGTAAGCTCGGCCACCCGGCCCGAGGTTATAAAATCCTCGAAGACCGACCCAGCCTCGGCAAACAGTATGGTGCTGGCCAACTCGTTGAAGGGCAAGTCGGGGAGTTCCACATCTTCCAGGGTGCAGAACCCGGCCAGAACCCGCAGGCTCGCCTCGAAGTTCCGGGCCACCTCGGGCTGGGCGTTTTCGGCCGCCCCTTTGAGCACCCCGACCCGGAACCGCCGGTCGGGCTCCGGGGGTTCCCAGCTGAAGGGCCGGTCCACCGTTGTCGGGTCGGCCGGGTCGGGACCGGCGATGGCCTCGAGGACGATGCCGCAGTCGTCGGCCGTAAGGCCCATCGGGCCGATTTTGTCCAGGCTCCAGCTTAAGGGCATGGCCCCGAACCGGCTCACCCGGCCGAAGGTGGGGCGCAGGCCGCTTACGCCGCAGAAGGCCGAAGGGGTGATGATTGAGCCCCAGGTTTCGGTGCCCAGGGCGAAGGGGACCAGGCCGGCGGCCACCGCCGACCCGGGGCCGTTGGAGGAGCCGCCGCTCCAGAAGGCCGGATTCCAGGGGTTTTTGCCCGGCCCGGTGAAGGCCGCGTTGGGCTGGGTGTAGCCCATGCCCCCGGCTAGCTCCACGGTCGCCAGCTTCCCCACCAGGACGGCCCCGGCCGCCCGGAGGCGGCGGATGACGGCGGCGTCGTAATCAAACCGCTGCTCCCGGAAGGGGGCGGCGCCCCAGGTGGTGGGGTATCCGGCCGCGGCCAGCAGGTCCTTGGCCCCGTAGGGAATGCCGTGCAGCAGGCCCCGGTCCCGGCCGGCCCGAAGGTCGGCTTCGGCCTCGGCCGCCTCCCGCAGGGCTCGCTCCCGGGTGAGGGTCACCAGGGCATTGTAGGCCGGACCCAGCCGCTCCAGCCGGTCGAGGAAGTACTCGGCAAGCTCGGTGGGGCGCACCTCCCCGGATCTTATCCGTCGGGCAAGCTCCCGGATGGGCTGAAAGGCGAACTCAGCCGCCATCGGGAAGGGCCCGGAAGACGACGTCGGGCTCGTCGGTAAAGTCAAGGGGGTACCGCCTGAGTTCGGCCGCCCGGTCGGCGCTGGCCTGAAGGCGGGCCCGCAGGTCGGCCTCGTCCTCCGGCCGGATCCGGTCGGGAAAGGCGGCCTTAAGGAGGGCGAGCAGCTCCTCCACCTGGAGGTTGGGGTCAGGCAAAGGCTCGGTCATCTTTCCGCCCGGATATTATACCCCGCCGGCCGGCCTTAAGGTGCTCCGAAGGAGCCCCCGCAGGACGAAGAGGAGGTTTTCCGGCCGCTCGGCGATGCGGCGGGCGAAGTAGCCGTACCAGTCATGCCCGTAGGGAACGTAGGCCCGGGCGGTGTAGCCCTGGCGGGCCAGGTACCTTAAAAAGTCGGGTCGGACGCCGTAAAGCATCTGGAACTCGAAAAGGTCCCGCCCAACGGCGGCCTGGGCGGTCCAGGCCTTCAGGTGGGCGATGATTCGCTCGTCATGGGTGGCGATAGCGGTATAGTTTCCGGCGGCCAGGTTGCGACGGGCTAACTTTATATAATTTTCATCCACCTGTTTTTTGGCGGGGAAGGCAACTTTGGCCGACTCTTTATAGGCACCCTTCACCACCCGGATGTTGGGCCGCAGGGGGAGCAGGCTTTCCAGGTCCTGCTCGCTCCGGCGCAAATAACCTTGCAGGACGATCCCCACGTGGTCGTAGCCTTCGGCCCGGAGCCGGCGATAAAGCCTTAGGGTTACGTCCACGTAGGTGGAATCTTCCATGTCGATCCGGATAAAACACCCCCGAAGCCGGGCCCGCTCTAAGATCTCGACGAGCTGGCGGAAGGCAAACTCCTCGCCGATGTCCACCCCCAGGGCGGTGAGTTTAACCGAAATGTATCGGGCCCAGGGGCGGTCGGCCACCGCATCCACCAGCTCCAGGATCTCGTCCTTGAACCGGCGGGCCAGCTCGCCGTCCGTAACCATTTCGCCCAGGAGGTTCAGGGTGCTGAAGATCCCCTCCTCGTGGAGGCGGTCGGCGGCCCGGAGGGCATCGGCCAGGGTTTCCCCGGCCACGAAGCGCAGGGCCAGCCGCCGGCCGTTAACCGTAAGGAGGCGGCGGACGGTCGGGTTGCCGGCAATGCCCAGAACCAGGGCCCGGTAGGCGACCGCGAGGTCCATTGCCATTGCCACCGCCAGGGTAGATTATAAACCAGCCGGGGCGCGGGGCCGGGTTGCGCCGGCCGGACGGCGGCCGTATACTGCTAACGGACGCCGACGTAGCTCAGCGGTAGAGCAGCCGCCTCGTAAGCGGCAGGTCGCGGGTTCGAATCCCGCCGTCGGCTCCCACGGTTCAGCACGCCGGGAGTCGTTCGTGGGCAAGCTTCTCGAAAAGCTCCGCCGGGCCGTCCGGGCCGAACCCCCAAGACCCATCGGCTTTGGCCGGGTCGCGGCCGATGCCGCCCGGGTGCCCCCGATGGTGCTCATCGGCCGCCTGGAGGCCTGGGACCCTGACCTGGTCGGCCGCTTGAAGGCGACGGGAATTGACACCGTGGTTCTGCCGGGTGGCGACCGGCCGCCGGAGGCCGAGGCCATGGCCGGCCTCACCTGGGGGGTTGAGCTGGCCGGGAACCTGACCGCCGAGCTTCTGGGTCGCTACTTCGAGGCCGGGGCTGACTTCGCCGTACTCGAACCTGACGCCCCAGCCGAACTTCTCGGCCCTGAGGGCCGCTACCTGCGGCTTACGCCGGAGTTCCCCGACGGCCTGCTCCGGGCCCTGGACCTTCTGCCCGTGGAGGGGTTCTGCCTGCGGGCCCCGGCGGCCGGGGACGCCCTTACGGTTTCGGACCTTATGGTCTTTTTGAAATTTGCGGCCGTAAGCCGCAAACCCGTCCTCTACGAGCTTGGGCGCCTGCCCACCCCGGCCGAGCTTCCGGTCCTGCGGGACGCTGGGGTGGTGGGGCTGGTGGTGCCGGCCGCCGCCGGCCTCGAGGCCCTGGCCGGCCTTCGGGAGGCCGTCGATAAGCTGCCCCGGCGGCGGGCCGCCGATGCCGAACAGCCCGTGGTTACCATTCCGTCCCCGTCCGTCCCCGCCCCGACCGCCACCGCCCCGGCCCCCGAACCCGACGAGGAAGACGAGGAATAGCCCGGCTCAAAGCCGGCCCCTTTCCACGAAACCCAACCGCCAACGGCCCGGCCCGGGGGAAAACTCGGCCCAAAAACCTGGGGGGGCCGGGAGGCAGTCGCCGCTATACTGCAACCGGAATTGAACCGGGGCGACGACACGGCCTGCCGTTGACAGGGAGGCTGCCCGCGGCTATATATAGAACGGGAGTTCGACTATGAAGGTGTATTTTCTCCAGGACGTGCCCGGGGTGGCCCGGGCCGGGGAGGTCAAGGACGTGGCCGAAGGCTACGCCCGCAACTATTTAATCCCCCGCAGGCTGGCTGTGGTGGCCACGGAGGCCGTGATCGAGCAGGTTAAAGCCAGGCAGGCCGCCGAGGCCCGCCGGGCCGCCCGGGAGGCCGAGGAGCTCCGGGAGCTGGCCGCCCGCTTGGAAGGGCTGACGGTCACTGTTAGGGCCCGGGCGGGCAAAGAGGGGCGCCTTTACGGGTCGGTGACGGCCGCCGACATCGCCGAGGCCATTGCCGCCCAGGTGGGCCGGCCCGTCGACCGGCGGCGGGTGGAGCTGGCCGAGCCCATCCGCAAGACCGGGGAGTACCGGGTGGTGGTTCGGCTGGGTCGGGACCTCGCCCCCCGGGTCAATGTGGCCGTGGTGGGGCAGGAGGAGTAGGCCTTGGCCCAGGAGCGCCTGCCTCCCCACGACCCCCAGGCCGAGGAGGCGGTGCTGGGGGCCATCATGCTTGACCCTGACGGCATCCTCCGGGTCATAACTTTTCTCAAGGCCGAGGACTTTTACAACCCCGCCCACCAGCTCATCTACGAAGTTTGCGTCGACCTCTACGACCGGGGCGAGGGCCTCAGTCCCGTAACCGTGGCCCACGAGCTCAACCGGCGGGGCAAGCTGAGCGAGGTGGGGGGAGTGGCCTACCTTCACCGGCTGGTGGCGGCCGTTCCCTCCACCCTCCACCTGGAGGACTACGCCCAGATCGTCCACCGGTGTGCGGTTTACCGGCGGCTCCTTCAGGCCGCGGCCGAGATCGCCACCCTCGCCTACGAGGGCGGGCCCAACGTGGATGCGGTCCTGGCCCGGGCCGAGCAGACCCTTTTCAGTGTGCGCCGGGCCGAAAGCCTCACCGGCTTCGTCCACATCCGGCAGGTCCTGGAAAAGTACCTGGAGGAGGCGATCCTTTCCCCGCCGGCTCCCACCCCCGGAGAGCTTCCCCACGTTCTCACCGGCTTTATTGAGGTCGACAAGATTCTGGGCGGCCTCCAGCGGTCGGACCTTATCATCTTGGCCGCCCGGCCCGGCCTGGGCAAATCCAGCTTTGTCCTGAACATCGCCCACCACGCGGCGATGCGACAGGGGGCCTGCGTGGCCATCTTCAGCCTGGAGATGTCCAAGGAGCAGATCGCCCACCGGCTGATCGCCATCGAGGCCGGGGTCGATTCCCAGCGGATCAGGCTGGAACAGCTTTCCGAGGCCGAGCGGCGGCGGGTTATGGCCGCCATCGGGGTGCTGGCCGAGGCCCGGATTTACGTCGACGACACCCCCATGATCCCCATCATTGAGATTCGCTCCCGGGCCCGGCGGCTGCACAGCGAGCACCCCATCGACCTGCTCATCGTGGACTACCTGCAGCTGGCCCGGGGCAGCGGCCGCTCCGACAACCGGGTCCAGGAGATCAGCGAGATCTCCCAGGGTCTGAAGGGACTGGCCCGGGAGCTCAACATCCCGGTCCTGGCCGTCTCCCAGCTCTCCCGGGCGGTGGAGGCCCGCTCCCCCCACATCCCCATGCTTTCGGACCTGCGGGAATCGGGCAGCCTGGAGCAGGACGCCGACGTCGTCATGTTTATATACCGGGAAGACGTATATTACACCGAGAAAGAATGGGAGCGCCGGTTTCCGAACAAGCCATATCCCAAGGGCATTGCCGACATCATCATCGCCAAGCACCGCAACGGTCCCACCGGGCAGGTCAGTCTCCTTTTCTTCGACCGGCTGACCAAGTTCGTCAACCTGGAGCTTACCCGGGGAGGCCAGTATAACTGATGGAGAGCTTTGCTTTTATTCTGCGCCGGCTGGCCCGCGGGAATGAAGCCTCCGGGGGTAAGGGGCCGGATGCCCCCGGCGGAGGCCCCGAACCGGCCCCCGAAGAGGGGTGCCCCCACTGCAAGGGCGCCGGGTATGTCTACCGGGACGTCCCCATCGACCACCCCGACTTCGGCAAGGCCGTCCCCTGCGGGTGCACCCTCCGCCAGTTCGAGGCAAGGCGGCGGGAGATCCTGCGCCAGCGGAGCAACCTGGGCCCCTTTGAGCGGCTTACCTTCGAAAACCTCCGGCCGGAAGGCCGCTCCGACGACCCCCTAGAGCAGGCCCGCTTTCGCAACGCCTACGAGGCCGTGCGGGCCTACGCCGAGCAGCCCGAGGGCTGGCTGGTGCTTACCGGGGCGAGCGGCACCGGCAAGACTCATCTGGCGGCGGCCGCCGCCAACCGGGCCCTGGACCGGGGGCTTGCCGTCTACTTTGCGGTCACTCCGGACCTGCTCGACTACCTGCGGGCAACCTTCAGCCCGTCCGGCGAGGTAAGCTACGACGAGCTCTTTGAGTACCTGCGGCAGGTGGACCTGCTGGTGCTGGACGATTTCGGCCTTTACGCCGGTACCCCCTGGGCCCACGAGAAGCTCTTTCAGCTCATTAATTACCGCTACGTTGCCCGCCGGCCGACGGTAATCGTGGTGGCCGGTCCCCTGGACCTTTTAGAGGACCGCTTTCGCATGCGCCTTACCGACCGGGAGCTTTCCCGGGTGGTGGAGCTGGGCCCGGTCCGCCCCGCCCTTCGGGCCGGCCTTTTCGACCCCTTAAAACTCGAGCTGATAAAGCAGATGACCTTCGAAAACTTCGAGCTTCGGGCCGACCTCGACCCGGTGCAGGCCGCGAGCCTGGCCGCGGCCTACGAGGCGGCCCGCGATTTCGCCGAAAACCCCGAGGGCTGGCTGGTCCTTCTGGGGACCTGCGGGTGCGGCAAGACCCATCTGGCGGCGGCCATCGCCAACCACCGCCTGCGGCGCCGCCAGCCGGTGGTCTTTGCGGTGGTTCCCGACCTGCTCGACTACCTGCGTTCGACCTTTAACCCGGACAGCCGGATCACCTACGACGAGCTTTTCGAGGGCCTGCGCACCGCCCCGGTGCTCATTCTGGACGACCTGGGGGCCCACTCCTCAAGCCCCTGGGCCCAGGAGAAGCTCTACCAGCTGATAAATTACCGCTACAATGCCCGGCTACCCACGGTGATAACCAGCAACCACCGCCTCGAAGATGTGGACCCCCGGCTGGCCTCCCGGATGAGCGACCGCCGCCTGAGCACGGTGGTTACGATTCTGGCGCCGGACTACCGCATCGACCGCCACGACCACCCGCCCGACCGCCGGTCTCGTCGGCCGGTCTAGACCCAGCCCCGGCGCCGGAAGACCACGAAGAGGGCGATCCCCACCGCGGCCATAAGCCCGAGGGCGAAGACAAACCCGAAGGCCGACTCACCGTCGGGCGGGATGAGCCGGTAGTTCATCCCGTAAATTCCGGCGATAAGGCCGGCGGTCATCAGGACGGTGGAGATCACCGTGAGGGTCTGCATCGTCTGGTTGAGGCGATTGGATATCTGCGAAAGGTAGGCTTCGGTCAGGCTCATCAGCAGCTCGTGCTGCATCTCCAGGTTTTCCACCACCCGGATCATGTGGTCGTAAACGTCCCCCAGGTAGAAGGCCGCCTCCGGCCCGAGGGCGTCCCGGTGCCGGTGAATAAGCAGGCCCAGGGCGTCCCTTTCGGCCCCGAAGAGCCGCCGCAGGCTGAAGGCCAGCTTGCGCAGCTCGAAGAGGCGGTTCAGCAGGGGCCGGTCCGGCGAGTCCAGGACGCCCTCCTCGATCAGGCCGATCTCCTCGGCCAGCCGGTCCACCACGTCGAAATACTCGTCCACCGCCGCATCGAGCCAGCCGTGGACCAGGGCCGCCCGCGAGTCTGAAATCCGGTCCAGGTTCGACCGCCACCCTTCGACGATATCTTCCCGCAGCCAGAGGGGACGCCGGTGAAAGCTTACCAGGTAGTTCGGGCCGATGATCAGGGCGCATTCGAGGGATTCGGGGGCGGCCTCCTTGGGGGGCCACCTGGTCGGGTAGAAAACCAGGAACCCGTAGCCGGGATACTCGTCAAATTTGGGCCGCTGACCGCCCCGGCGGACGTCCTCCACCACCAGCTCATGGAGGCCGAAGCGGTGGGCTACGGCGGCAATTTCCTGGTCGGCAGGGTCGGTAACGTCCAGCCAGAAGGTAATGTTCGCAGGCAGCCGGCGGATGGCTTCCGGGTCGGCCAGAATTTCCGGGCGCCCGCCCTGGGCGGGGTCCAGAATCAGCTCGAGGGTCACACTGCCTTAAAGCACCCTTTCCAGAAAGTCGACCAGCAGCCGGTAAGTTCGGATTTTCTGCTCGATATCGTTGCTGCCGTGGCCTTCGTCCTCGAACTCCACGTACTCAAAGTCGAGCCCTTCCCGGTAGCCCAGCTCCAGCAGGCGGTCCCGGAAGATCCGGGACTGCTCCACCGGACAGCGGGGGTCGTTCACCCCGTGGACGATGAGCAGTTTGGCCCGGAGGTTCCGGGCGAAGTTTAGCGGGCTCCGGTCGGCCCAGAGCTCGGCGTCGGCTTCGGGGTCGCCCATCTGTTCCCGGAGGAAGTATTTAAAGTGCTCCATGCTGGATTCGTACATCCGTTTAAGGTCGGTGATCCCCACCCAGGCCACGGCCGCCCGCCAGAGCTCGGGCTTCTTGGTGACAGCCATAAAGGTCATGTAGCCGCCGTAACTGCCCCCGAAGACCACCAGCCGCCCCGGGTCGACGTAATCGAGGCTTTTGAGATACTCGGCCCCGGCGGCCACATCCTCCAGGTCGATGCCGCCCCAGTCCCTGAGGGCCGCGTCCCGGAAGGCCACCCCGTAGCCGGTACTGCCCCGGATGTTGGGCTCCAGCACCACGAAGCCCCGGTCTACCAGGAGCTGGGCGAAGGGGTCGAAGGTCAGGAACCACTGGGCCGTCGGCCCCCCGTGGATGTGGATGATGGCCGGAAGGCGGGCGCCGGCCGGAATCTGCCGGGGTCGGTAAAGGATAGCCGGAATCGGGGTTCCGTCGAAGCTCGGGTAGTAGATGTGCTCGGCCCCGACGAAAATGGCCGGGTCGAAGGGACCGTATTCGGCCGGGATGAGGGTGTCCGTCCGGCCGGTGGCCAGGTCGTAGGCGAGCAGGGTCGGCCGGGTGGTTGGGGTGGTGTAGGTAAGAATCACCTTGGAGTCGTCTAGAGCAAAGGCCGACCCCAGGGCCACCCCCGCCGGCAGCTCCAGGGGCCGCCCGGTCCCCGTTTCCAGGTCGTACACCACCGGCCGAATCTGGGCCTCCTGGTTGCGCAGGGCCAGCAGGTAGCGGCCGTTTCGGGAGAACTGGACGGCCGTCTCCTCGACGTCTTCGGGGCTGAGCCACCGAACGGACCCGGTGGTGAGGTCGAGGATCCCGGCCCGGCGGACCCCAAAGGCGTCGCTGCTCACCGCCAGCCGGCGGCCGTCGGGATGCCAGGCAACCAGGTAGTCCTGGGATCCGGGCCGAACGCTGAAAACTTTCTTAAGGGGGCTTCCGTCGGCCCGGAGGATATACCCGTCCCGGTTTTTAAGGTTGGAAAGGTCCTCGTTGGTGACAACGGCCACCCAATCGCCGTCGGGACTCCAAAGGCCGCCCCAGACCGGAAACGGGAAGCGGGTAAGGGGAACGTATTCGCCCCCGTCGGCCCGGAGTTTCCAGAGGTTGAGCTGACCGGGCCGGTCGGGCGCCTCGGGAAGGCGCCGGTTCGTGAGCACCGTGAGCCAGCCGTTGTCGGGGCTGAACTCCACCGGGTACTCCTGGCAGGTGGGGTCCGATGTAAGCTGGACCACTTCCCCCGTCACCGTGTCCAGCCGGTAAAGGTCGTGCTGTTCGTTGCCCTGAAAGTCTTTGGCAAAGACGATGTACCGGTCGGTGCGGTCCCAGGCAAACCCGGCCCGGATCGCCCGGGGCACTTCCCCGTGGCTCACCTGCCGGGCCTCGCCCATGCGCAGGTCCAGCACGTAAAGCTCGAAGCGGCCCGTCTTATCCCAGTACACGGCCAGCTTATCACCCGACCAGGAAACCGTGGGCAGAACGAAGGATGGCAGACGGGCGAGGTCTTCCACCCGGATGCGGTCGGCGCGGGCAGGTCGGCTAACCATCTGGTCGGCACCTCACCTTTGGCGGTTTGACGTGTAGAGTATCGGGCACCCCGAGGCCCCGGGTCAAACCTTGCCATTGTCGTGGGTCCGTTTCGGCGGTTATAATAAGCCGATTGACCCGGGTCCAAATTTGCAAGACGGAGGAGGGCGATGGCCGAAAAGGATTCCCTGGAGCTGGCCTATGAGGTGGCGGACCGCTGGCACTGGTTTTACAAAAAGGGCTTAATAAGCCGGCGAGATTTTCTTAAGGCCGTCCTGGTCTCGGGCGGGGCAGCGGCCGCCCCCGTAGTGGCCGCCTGCTCACCCCAGCCTGCCGCCCCAACCCAACCCCAGGCGCCCCAGCGCCCGGCCAAGGACACCATCAGCGTGGCCTTCGGCAGCGACCTGCCCAACCTCGACCCCCACATGCACTTTCTCCGGTTCGGCATCATCTTTCACTATCATGTCTTTGAC
>JBHOQU010000041.1:0-3213 GCA_042408785.1 Dehalococcoidia bacterium
GACGGCGTTGCTGGAGGTGCAGCAGTAGTCGGCCTCGGCCTTCACCTCGGCGGTGGTGTTGACGTAGGCCACCACCACGGCCCCCGGGTGCTCGGCCTTCCAGGCCCGCAGCTGCTCGGCGTCGATGGTGGCGGCCAGGGAACAGCCGGCCTCAGGGTCGGGAATAAGGACCTTTTTGTCGGGGCACAGGATGGCCGCGGTTTCGGCCATGAAGTGGACGCCGCAGAAGACGATGACGTCGGCGTCGGTCCGGGCAGCGGCCTGGGAAAGGCCGAGGGAGTCGCCGACAAAATCGGCCAGGTCCTGGATTTCGGGGATCTGATAGTTGTGGGCCAGGATGACGGCGTTGCGCTCCCGGCGCAGCCGCTGGATCTCGGCGATAAGGTCGGCCGAAGTAAGGGTAGTTTCCATCAGGGCCACTATCCGATTTTAACATCTGGCGGCTACTGTGGGGGATGGGGCGCCCTAAGGGGCAGGGCTTGCCGGGGATTATTGGCCGCCCGCTGGCAAGCAACGGTCCGGCCGCCGGGGCTCGCGAGCATGTGCCCCAACAAAAGGACGAGCAGTGGTGGAAAGCTGGGCCGAAGGTCTCTGGTGCCGAAGCGTGAGTCCCCAGCACCTGCTTAAAGCCGACCGTCCCCCCGGCATAATTTCCACCGGCCGAGCTGACAGCAGCATGACATCAACGTGCAGGCAACGGCTGGAGGGCAGGCGCGGCTTGCCGGGAGGGGCTGAGCCCGGCCCCCGGTCGGGAAGGCTTGGGCGACCCCGAGGGGATTTGAACCCCCGATCTCCACCTTGACAGGGTGGCGTGTTAGACCTGGCTACACCACGGGGCCAACCACCTTGTTTTTAGCACAGCCCTGGCGGGCGTGTCAATAAAAAATCGCCCGGCCCTTACTCCGGCCGGAGGCCCGACTCGACCCCGTAAAGCTCGGCCAGCACCTGCAGGAAGGCCAGGACGGCCGTCGGGTAGCTGCCGGCCCGGCGCACCATCACCGCCGTCGGAAGGAAGACCCGGTGGCCGTCGGCCAGCTCGATGACCCGCAGGCGTCCGGTCCGGACCTCGTCCCGGATGCTGCTCCGGGGCAGGAACGAGATGCCAAGACCCCGCTCAACCATCCGCTTGGTGGCCTCAACGCTGTCCAGGACCATATCGACCCGGGGGATGATGCCGGCCTCGTGGCAGACCTGCTCGATGAGGACGAAATACGAAGAGCCCCGGTCGTAGAGGATGAGGGGCTCCTCGGCCACCTGCTGAATGGTGGCCCTCCCGGCGCGGGCAAAGGGATGGGCCGGGTGGGTTACCAGCACGATCTCCTCGTCGTAGAGCCGCCGGGTCCAGACGAGCGGGTGGTTCAGGGCCCGGGCGAGGCCGATGTGGATGGTCTGGTCCACTACCAACTGTAAGATCTCCGACGAGCGGCCGGTCCGGATGTGGACCTCGACCTGGGGGTAGCGGCGGCGGAAAGCCGTCAGGATTTCGGGCATCACGTACGTACCGATGACCCGGGCGCACCCCACCTGGAGGGTTCCCATGGCGGCCCGGCGGGCGGCCGCCAGGGCCTCCCGCCCCTGCCGGAGGGTTTCCAGGGCCCGCTCGGCATAGGGCAGAAAGAGCTTGCCGGCCGGGGTGAGCCGAACACCCCGTCCCAGCCGGTCAAAGAGGCGCTCCCCAAGCTCCCGCTCCAGGAGGCTGATCCGGGCGCTCAGGGACGGCTGACTTATGAAAAGCACCTCGGCGGCCTGCCGGAAATTGCCCCGCCGGGCCGCCTCGACGAAGGCCTCAAGCTGACCGAGCTCCATCGGGCCACTGCCGAGCCGTGATTTATGTATATTTTATCATCGGGCGACTCCACCCCACCGCCGGCCGTCAGATAGCCAAAATCTATACCAGCAATAGAGAAGTGCAAAGTTATCGTGCGGCAATTTTTGAGGCCCATCTGCTATTATACGTGTGAAAATCTTCACCAGCGAGGGAGGTTATTGATGGGCAAAGCTGGCCGGAAGTTCCGAGAGCTGCTGGCGACTGAGCCTTACGTTTTCACCACCGGCGTCTTCACCCCCATTGAGGCCAAGCTTGCCGAGCTGGTGGGCCTTAAGTGCGTTTACATGAGCGGCTACTCTTGCGCCCTGGGTTACCTGGCCCGGGCCGACCTGGGCTTCCCCACCATGACGGAGATGACCACCTGGGCCCGCTACATCGCCAGCGTGGTGGACATCCCCGTAATCGCCGACGCCGACGACGCCTACGGGAACGCCATCATCGCGATGCGGACGGTGGAGGAGTTCGAAAAGACCGGCGTCGCCGGCATCCACGTGGAGGACCAGCGGTTCCCCAAGCGGTGCGGCCACCTGGCCGGTAAGATTGTTCTGCCCCGGGAAGAGGCCGTCAAGAAATTTAAGGCCATTGTCGACGCCCGCTCCGACCCGGATTTCTTTATCATCGCCCGAACCGACGCCCGCAACGCCGTCGGGGGCAGCCTGGAGGAGGCCATCGAGCGGGCCAAGGCCTACGCCGACGTGGGGGTCGACATGGTCTGGTGTGAGTTTCCGACCCCCGACCGGGCCGAGGCCGAAAAGTTCGCCGTGGAGGTGCGCAAGGCTTTCCCCAATCTGCCCCTGGCCTTTAACTACTCGTCATCCTTCCGCTGGATTGACGTCGAAAATCCCCTCACCTTCCGTGAGCTCGGGGAAATGGGTTATAAATATATTTTCATAACGTTGGGCAGCATCCACGCCGCCATGTACGCCGTCTGGAACTTTATGGAAGACCTTCGGGATAACCAGGAGCAGGCCCAGTTCCGCCTCCAGCGGATGAAGCTGGGCCACCCCACCGAAAACCACCACAAGCTGGGCCGGTTTGAGTACTTTAAGGAGCTGGAGGAAAAATATCTGCCGGCCGAACTGGTGGAGACCCGCTACACCCATTCCGAAGGGTTTGGGGCGAAAGACTTCAAGCCTAAGGGCGTCCTTCTCTGAAAGCTCCGCGCAACACTCCCACCGCTCCCGGGGGCAACCGGTTCCGGTTGCCCCATAATTTTTGCGCCGGCCTCCGGCTTCGGGCAACGTATTGAGGGTGCGCCTTCCGGAGGGCAGAAGCTCCCAGGTTGTGCTTCGGACCCCTTTTTTACAAAGTGAGCTATAATCCGGTGAGCAAATAGACCGGGGGCAGGACGGCGGCCATGGTCGACCTTTCCGGGCTGATCGAGC
>JBHOQU010000047.1:0-2627 GCA_042408785.1 Dehalococcoidia bacterium
GGCCATCTATGCCTTTGGGCTGCCCTGGCTGAGCGCTTATGTGGGCCCCGGGGCGGCGCTAACGTTGGGGCTTCTGCCCTTTATTCCCGGGGACATCTTAAAGCTTTTGCTGGCGGCCGCGGCCCTGCCGGCCGGCTGGCGAATTTTGCAAGCCTTAGGGGCCCGGGCCGAGTAGCCGCCAGGCCCCCGCGGCTCTGGGGCAGCCGGGTTGCGGTCGCCAGGCTCCGGCAGGCCCAGTATAACCCACTAACCCTGGCTTGAGCCGGAAGGTATCCGGGCCTGCCTGGTCTACGCCAAGCGGCTGGCTGCCCGGGAACGGCTTGAGCCTTTCCCCATCGGGTGGGCTGCCTTTAGATGCCTGCGTGGCCGGCTCCGTTCGGAATGCTCTGACGCAGGCCGGCAACGATGGGGCCTGGGTTCGGGAGTGGAATCCGAGGGCCACCGACGAAGAGGTCTTGGGCCTGACCGCCCGAGAGGGGCGGATACTGGTTACCCTGGACAAGGACTTTGGGGAGCTGGCCGTGGGCCGGCGGCAGCCCCACGTCGGCATCATCCGGCTGGTAGGCTGGCGGGCCGGCCAACAGGCCCAGGCCCTGCCGATGGTGCTTGAGCGGTATGGGCCCGAGCTTAAGCCGGGGGCTATTTATCACCGCCGAGCCGGGCGGGGTTCGAATCCGCCGGGCGGAGCACCGGTGCGCCAGGAAGGCGGCCGCCTTAAAGCGGCTTTTTACCATGGAAGGGCCCGTTGACGACTGGCCGGTGCCGGAGCAGGAGCTTTTAAATGCCCCCTGTGCGATAGTTCCTCGACGTAAACGTTGCCTCCTGTGCCTCGTGACCCGCAATGGGGCCCACTACATCCGGCTTACGGCGGAGTATTACCGGGGGGGGACTGCCCCATGTGGGGTTGACAGCAGGTGCTGGTCGTAGCTCACAGCCTTTCGCCCGATGGGTTCGGCCGGGTTGCGCAGGCCCTGGTCGAATATGCGTCGGAGCATCCGGCCGGGCTCCAACCGTACACCAGGGGCAATATTTAACCTCAAACAAGCGGGCCGGGGAAGGGCCCACTTCGGCCCGGCTTGAGGCGATGGGCCGTAAGGCCCGTCCGGCACGGCACCGGGCGAGGGCTTGGTGGCCGCCCGGTCATGAGCAGGCAGGCGGGAATGCGGCCGTGTCTGGCGGTTCCGCCCCTTACGTGGAGGGTGGGGGAAGGGCCCCGCTGTGCCTCTGTGAGCGGCTGCCGGCGGCCAGCACGGCGCTTTCGGACCCGGTCTTGGCCCGCGGATGAGGGCCGGCCTTCCCTTGTGGCCTTTGCGGTCTTTCAAGGATCGCTCGATGGCCGGCCGACTCTGCCGGCGCCGCCAAAGGCGGCCGGCATCGGGGCTTGTCCCGGGCCTCGAGGATGGCGGGCGCCAAAGGCACCGGGGCCTTCTGGGCGTACTCGTCCCGCGTCGAGTTTCCTCGGCCATAAGTCTTACCCCCTCGGTGAAGATTCCGCCGTCCGAACTACTCTCCAAAGCTCGGCGCTGAAGGCACCCCCGGGTTTGTTCACGGGCGGCCAGGGCCGGCACGGCTTAGAAGCCTTTGAGACCATCCAATCCCGTGAAGGTTCGGGACGGTCTTTCGGGGCCTGCAATCCGGGGGCCGGGCCGAATCCGGGCGGGTCTTCACGGCCCGGGGCGGCCCCGGCAGCCTAAACTGCGGTGAGGACGGCCTGAACCGCCGTCAACAGTGAACCCCTGCGGCGACGGGTCACGGCCAAAAGCCCTCCCGGGACGGCCTGATGCCCGTTATGCCGGGAACTTTCCCTGGGAAGGGTCACCGAAGCTTTGATTCCCCGTGAAGCCCGGCTCAAGGCCGTCACGGTCGAGGTCGGCGCCTCAGCCCGGCCCGGGCCGCCTGCGCCGCCTCCCGGGCCTCGGGGGCGCCGACCGCCTCAAGCCGCCGGGAAATCTTCCGGGGCCTTAAGCCAGGCCGGCATCCCCTTGAGCCGGCGAAAATCCTCGGGCATAATACCCCGCCGGCCGATGGCCACCCTGCGGCTGGTCCCGGCTTCCCGGAGAATGGTCGGAAGCCGCCGGCGGGCCTCGGGCACCCGGATGACTTTCAGCAAGAGCGTCCTGTTGCGAAAAGTGCACACTTTATCGGACCAGGGATACGACCCGGCTGTGATGATTGCTATTTAAACAACGATGCCCACGCTTCTTTTATACGGTCGCCAATCTGGTTATGGGGCGCACGGCCGTGCGCCGCCTACAAGGCCGGCCATCGCCTGTCTGGGCCCGGAAAATAGCTGGAAACCCGCGGTCTTAAGGGGGGATGTCGGCCGGGCCCCGGGTGTATATATAATACTCACAGAAGTTAATTTTTAACCGGCCCGCGTGGTGGCCCCGGGCCGGCCGCGGCGTGGCGGGGACGGCGCAGTCGCAGGCGGCCCGATTTTTTACGTGAATCCGGCTGGATTATCCTCATAAGGAGCCCGGCCCGTTATGACCGAGCAGGTAGACATTTTAACGAATCTTTTTATCTTTGTTTTGGCCTCGTTTTTAGGTCTTGAGCTTATCCGGCACGTTTCCAGGCTTTTGCACACGCCTCTTATGTCCCTTACCAATGCGATTTCGGCCATCGCC
>JBHOQU010000049.1:0-7641 GCA_042408785.1 Dehalococcoidia bacterium
GCTCGAACCCACGACCTCAGCCTCCGCAGGGCTGCGCTCTATCCAGCTGAGCTACTGGCGCGCGGTGGGCGGTGGAGGACTTGAACCTCCGACCTCGTCGGTGTGAACGACGCGCTCTAACCAGTCTGAGCTAACCGCCCAACAGCCAAACCCAAATCTAGTATTGACGGATCCCGACAGGAATGTCAAGACCGGCGGGAGCCACACCCTGGACCTGCCGGCTTTGTCGTTAACCTGACGGCCGGTAGCCGCCGGGTCCAGGATTAGCGGCTCGGCAAACGCGCCCGGCGGTACACGCCCTACGAAAACGCAATCACGGGGAGATCCCGGCCAGCGCCGGGGGTTTGGGTCAGAAGATATCGGCCTGACGATGCCCCGCCCTGCGCCCCAGGGTGCCGCGCGCACCACCTGACCGGCATCAAGGAAAGATAGCCGGGGATTGGCCCTTCCTCAGCAGACCGGCGCGCTGCGGGCTACCAGGGGCAGAAACAGGCGGTAGGGCAGGGCCTGGTGCGGACTGGGAGCCGGGGCTACGGCCCGGACGGCCCGGTAGGCGTTCACCAGGCCGTAGCCGTAACATGGGTCCCGGCCCGGAGCGCCCAGGTCGTCGGCCGTCTGAAACAGGATCGTAGCTACCGCATCCGGCCCAAGGTCAGGTCGGAGGGATAAGACGAGCGCGGCGACGGCGCTGACGTGGGGCGCCGCCATGGAGGTGCCGGACATAAACCTGTATCCGCAGCGCGGGGACGTGCTCAAAATGTTTTCCCCGGGCGCGGCGAGGTCGATATAGCTCCCGTAGTTAGAGAACGAGGCCCGCTCGCGGTTATTGTTGACCGCCGCGACGGCCAACACGTGGTCCATGGCGGCGGGGTCAATGATGGTGGTGCAGCTCGGGTTGCAGTTGCCGGCCGCCGCCACGACAACCGCACCCCGGGCGTAAGCCTCGTCGATGGCCGCCTGGAGAACAGCATCCGGGCCGCCCGGATCCCTCGGGCCGCCGAAACTGAGGTTTATCACTTTAGCCCCGTATAACCTGACGGCGTCGACGATGGCCGCGGCCGCCGTCGCGGTAGTCCCCTCCCCGTTCTGGTCCAGGACTTTAAGGGCCACCAACTTGACCCCGGACGCCACGCCCGCAACCCCAACGCCGTTGTTGGTCAGGGCGGCGATAATGCCGGCCACGTGGGTGCCGTGGCCGTTGTCGTCCTGAAACCCGCCTACGTAGTTAACCTGGGCCGCGCACTGGCCCGACAGGTCGGGGTGGCCGCAGTCCACGCCGGTGTCCACCACCGCCACCCTCACCCCGGCCCCCTGGGTAACGTCCCAGGCTTCGGGGGCGTGGACGGCCGGAAGGTTCCACTGCTGCCCGAAGTACGGGTCGTTGGGGGTAAAGAGGGCCCGGTAAACGTAGTTGGGCTGGGCGTGCTCCACGTCGGGCCGGCGCCGGAGCCGGTCGATGAACTCGCCCTCCCGGCCGGGCGGGACCCGGAGGCGGTGAAGCCTCAGGGCCGGCAGCTCCTCAAACCCGAAAACCTCCAGGCGGAGTTCCGCCAGGGCCGAGGACGCCCTGCCCGGCCTGAACCGGACCAGCACTTCCCCCGGGACGAAATCGGCCGGATTAAGGCCGGGCCTGGCCGGTTCGGCTGGGGGCGGGCCGGCGAGGGCCAGCAGGAGGACGCCCAGAAGGCCGGCAAGCCGTTTCAGCACCGCTTCGGGCCGGTCATAGGCTGTTAAGGATTATATAATTCTTGCCGATGGGCATTCGAATCCTGCCGCCCGAGGTCGTCGCCCGCATCGCCGCCGGCGAGGTGGTTACTTCCCCGGCCGCCGTCGTCAAGGAGCTGATCGAAAACGCCCTGGACGCCGGGGCCACCCAGGTTGAGGTCGAGGTCCGGCGGGGCGGCATCGACCTGATCCGGGTAAAGGACAACGGCTCGGGAATCCCTGCCCCCGAGGTGCGCCTGGCCTTCCAACGGCACGCCACCAGCAAACTTTCGGGCCTTCCCGAGCTGGGGCGCATCGTTACCCTCGGGTTCCGGGGGGAGGCCCTGGCGGCCATCGGCCAGGCCGCCGACGTAACCCTCATCACCCGGACCCGCGCCGAGCCAGCCGGAAGCTACATCCGGGTGGTGGGGGGCCAGGTGGTGGATGAGGGCCGGCGGCCGGCCGTTCCCGGCACGGTGGTCACCGTCCGCAACCTCTTTGCCCACCTGCCTGCCCGCCGCCGCTTTCTGCGGGACCCCCGGGTCGAGGCGGCCGAGGTGGGGCAGGTGGTCGGCCGGTTCGCCCTGGCCTACCCCGAAATCGAGTTTAAATTCACCTCCGAAGGCCGGGTGCGGCTCCGAACCGCCGGCGACGGCCAGCTCCGGACGGCGGTGGCGGAAGTCTGGGGAGATGAGGTGGCCCGGCAGCTTATCGAAGTGGGCAGGGTTGTCGAGCCCGGCCGGCTGGCCGTAACCGGCCTGGTCGGCCCCCCGGCCCTGCACCGGCCCACCCGGAATGAGCTGGTCGTCTTCGTCAACCGCCGCTGGGTCCAGAACCGCCGCCTCTACGCGGCCCTGGAGGCCGCCTACGTCGGGGTTATCCCGGCCGGCCGCCACCCGGTCGGGGCGGTCAACATCCTTCTGGACCCGGCGGAAGTGGACGTAAATGTGCACCCGGCCAAGGCCGAAGTCCGGTTCGTCTACGAGGGCGAGGTCCTCACCGCCCTGCGGCAGGCGGTGCGGGAGGCCCTTAAGGCCCAGGGCTTTGTCCCGGAGCTGGAGCTGGCCGGCGTGGGGGGCGGCGAGGGGGCCCAGCTGGCCTTCGGGCTGGAGCCCGGACCCGTCGGCCGGGAGGCGCCGAATCGCCTCCCCCGCCTGCGGGTGATCGGCCAGTTCGAGGGCAAATTCATCCTGGCCGAGGGGCCCGACGGCCTCTACGTCTTCGACCAGCACGTCGTCCACGAGCGGGTCCTTTACGACGCCTTCCGCCGGGCCCTGGCCGCCGGCCGGGTGGAGACTCAGGGCCTGCTAGACCCGGTGCCGGTGGAGCTCACCGCCCAGGAGGCCCCCATCCTGGCCGGAGCTGAGGTCCGGTCGAACCTGGAGGCCGCCGGCTTTCGCTTTGAGCCCTTCGGACCCGACGCCGTTCTCCTCCGGGGGATTCCGGCCCTGTTTGCGGGGGCCGCCGACCCGACCGCCCTCTTTAAAGAGGCACTGGCGGCCCTTTTAACCGCCGAAGACGCCCCGGCAGCCGAGGGCTCCTGGGAGCACCGGGTCGCCGCCCGGCTGGCCTGCCGGCGGGCCGTCAAGGCCGGCGACCCCCTCACCGAGCGGGACATGCAGGAGCTCATTGACCGCCTCGAGTCGGCCGAGCTGGTCTCAACCTGCCCCCACGGCCGCCACATCTTCCGGCGGCTTCCCAGCCAGTATCTGGCCTCGGCCTTCGGCCGGGCCTGAAGGGGTTCGGCGGCGGTGACCCGGGACGAGCTCATCCAACGGATAAAGCGGGAATACGAGCGCCTCCAAAGGCTCATCGCCGGGGTCGAGCCCGGACGGCTGGCGGCCGAGCCGGTCTTCAACGGCTGGACGGCGAAAGACGTGCTGGCCCACCTGGCGGTCTGGCAGAGCATCACCGTCACCAACCTTTTCCGGCTGGAGCGGGGCCAGCCCCTCCTTTACGCCAACCTGGACCCGAAGAAGGTGGACCAGTTAAACGCCCGCTTTTACCAGGAGCTCAAGGACTGGCCGCCGGAAAGGGTCCTGGCGGATTTGGAGGGGAGCTACCGCCAGCTTATCAACCGCATCAGCCTTCTCTCGGAGGAGGAGCTCAACGACCCCCGGCATTTTAAGCAGCTGCGGGGCCGCCCCCTCTGGCAGCTGATCGCCGCGAACACCTACGAGCACTACGCCGAGCACCTGCCCGCCCTCGAGGCCTGGCGGCGGAGGCTCGGCTGACCGGCCGGCTCACCGGCAGCTTCTGGCGGGGATGTCCTTCTGCGGGAAGTAGGTGCGGGGGTCGGCGCCGTGGGCCCAGATGGTGGTGTGGGTGGGAAGCCCCTCTACCCGGACGGCGAAATAGTACTTGTTGGCCGGGTCCCGGGCGGCCGACACGTCCACGTCGTTGAAGACCCAGCGGGGCCAGCTCACGTTCTCGGCAAGGGGGCTGGTTGCCCGAACCTTCTCGCCGACCTTGACCGGCTCCAGGTAGCCGTTATTTAGGGCCCGCAGCAGCCAGACCGGCCGGTCAAACCCGAAGCCCACCGAGACGGCGTCCCCCGGCCCCAGAACCGGGTGGCGGACGAGGTCCACACCCACATTGGCCAGGGGGGCCTCGGTCACCCCCTGCGGGCGGCCCTGGTCGTCGTGGGGCCAGACCACCTGGATCAGGGCGTCCACCGTATCTACTGGCCCCTCGTCGGCGCCCCCGATAAACCGCGGATAGGGCAGGCGGGTGAGAACCTGCTGACCGTGGGCCCAGACGTTGGTTCGGGCGTCGGCCCCCTCCACTTCAACAAAAAAGTACGTTATGTTGGTTACGGCCCGGGCCCGGAACTCGGTGGGGGGCGCCACCGGCACGTTGTTGAACACCCAGGCCGGGAAGGTGCGGCCCTCCACCGTCCTCATCACCCGCTCCCCGACGGCGCCGGACGGATGCCCCGGGTAGTCCTGGGCCGGGATCAGGCTGCCACCGAGGAAGCCGCCCGAAGACAGGCTCAGGACGGTCCAGCGGAGGATAACCCGGTTCGGGAAGTTGCAGGCCACGGGCTCCAGGGTGCCCCGCTCGAAGAGGTAGACTTCGATGTTCACAAAGGGGGCGGCGTCCAGGGGCACCGGCCGGCCCTGGCCGTCATGGGGCCAGACCACCTGGATTTTGGCGTCCACCGGCGGCTGGGAGGCGACGGCGACCCCCGAAAGCTGGTGGGCCAGCCAGGCCGCCAGGATGGCCAGGGCGGCAAGTCTTGCGGTCATCTTCCCGACATCATTATACACGCCGCTGTGGGGGTCTACCCGGCAGCCCTGGGCTGGGGACTTCCGTTCGGGAGATTTTAAGCCTGGAGGCTGATTGGAAGATATATGGAAGCGAATTGGAAAGGCGATTATGGAGAAATGAGGGGTGGGTGCATAGGTTCACGGGATGTCGTCGGCCTTTCTACCCACCTTTCTGGTAGGGGCTGGGGGCTGCCGCCCGGGTCAGGCTTTCCTTGGCCTAATTTACCGGGCGCAAAACCTCTGACGAATTGTAAACTTAGGTTGGGCGGACGGCAGCTGCCCCGGTTCTTTATCCGCCGGAGGGTCACCATGGGGGCTGCGATTCCGAATAACGAGCTGCCGGCCGAAGGGCCAAGGACAATCCCTTTGGTTGAGGGCTGGTTTGCCGCCGACCGGGACCTCCGCATCGTAGAGTGGGGTAAGGAGACCGAGCTGCTGCTCGGGTTGCCCCGGGCGGAGGCCATCGGGCGGGGGGGGCCTTGACGACCTGGGGCGGCCTGTGTGCGGCCCTAACTGTCCGGTTCACCGGGCCCTGCGCCTCGGGCTTCCCATGAGCAGTTCGCCCCTGGTGATTCACACCCGGGACGGCCGGCGCCTTCGGATTACCTGTCAGCTCTTTGCCCTGCCTGACCCGCCCGGCGGGATTATCGGACGGCTTCGCCCCGACCGGCGGCCCTCGGCCGACGTGGTGGACGACCTTGCCCTCACCTCGGCCCTCCTGGGCCGGGTTCTGGTTGCCCCCCTCCAGCAGACCATCGACCAGACCCTGAGCTTTCTCATCAAGCTCACCGGCGCCCAGGCCGGGGAGGTCTGGCTCATCGAGCCTGGGGACCGGAGCGTCGTCTTCGTGGGCCATCAGGGCAGCCACCGGCTGGCCTTTACCCAGATAACCCACTTCGGGCCCGGCGAAGGCTTTCCGGGGGTCATCCTGGTTACCAGACAGCCGGTGTACACCGACCGGCTCCCCGAACAGCCCTTCGTTCTGAGGTCCCGGCTTCGGCATTCGGGCCTTCAGGCCTACGCGGGGATTCCCCTCACCGGGGCGGGGGGCGGTCTGGTGGGCACCATCGGGGTTGCTTTCCAGGAGCCCCGGGTCGACTTTGGGCGGGCCCTCCGCTTGCTGGGCTGGGTCGGCACGCCCCTCGGCCTTAAGGTGGACGCAACCCTTACCCGCCTGCGGGAGGTGGCCCGGGCCCACTTCACCCGGATGGTGTCCGAGGGGGAGCTGGACCTCAAGCGGGCCCTGGGGTCATTGCTGGCCGAGCTGGTTCAGCTGGCCGGCGCCGACGGCGGCGAGCTCCACCTGATCGGGGAGGGGGTGGTGGCCCGCCACGGCCTGCCGGACTCGGTCACGGCGCCGTTCGGTGTCGGGATTGAAAAGCTCTACGGACCCAGGACGGGCCAGGCCGAGCCGGTGTGGGCCTGGCAGACCGGGGGGCAGTCCGGGGGCGCCTGGTGCTGGATTCCAATGTTGTCGGAGCGGGGAACGGTTGGGGTGGTGATGCTCTACTACCGGGCGGCTAAGGAGCTGCCGGCCGAAAGCACCCTGGCCGTATTCGAGCACTTTGCCGCCGCCGTCGCCGAAAGCTTCCTGACCCTGCGGACCTGTCTGGAGCGGACGCACCGTGTCGGCGGGCCGGTCCGGCTGGGTGCAGCGGCCCCGGCCGCCCTGGCAGCCCGGGCTGATGAGGTGGGCACTAACCCCGACGGGGCTCCGGCCGCCGTCAGGCTGGAGATCCGGTGCCTGGGGCCCTTCGAGCTGACGGTAAACGGCCGGCCCGTCACCCCGGCCATGGTCCCCCGGAAGCGGGCCCTGACCCTGCTCAAAATCCTCCTGGCCCATAACGGCCGGCCCCAGTCCAAAGAGGCCCTGATCGACCTGCTGTGGCCCGGGGCGGACCCGGACACCAAGGCGAGCCAGTTCCACGTCCTGGTTCACGAACTGCGGGCCCTCATCGAGCCGGGCCGCCGTGACCAGGGCTGGATTTACATCTGCAACGACGGCGACCGCTATTACTTTAACGTCCAGGCGGAGGCCTTCATCGACGCCCGGGAGTTCAGCCGGCTGTGCGAGCAGGGCCGGCAGGCCGAGGCCCGGGCCGACTGGGACCAGGCCCTGAAGGCTTACGAGCAGGCGGTCCAGCTCTACCGGGGTGACTACTTCGAGGACGAACCCTACGCCGACTGGTGCTGGCAGCAGCGGGAGCATCTGCGGGAACTGTGCCTGGAGGCGCTGAGCCGCTTGGCCGAAATCTGCCGCCGGGCCGGCAGATGGGAAGAGAGCATCAGCTACCTGCGCCGGGGGCTGGAGCTGGACCCGGTGCGGGAAAGCCTGCACAGCGAGCTTATGTACGCCCTGTGGGCATCGGGCCGGCGGACCGAGGCCATCCGCCAGTATGAGGTCTGCCGCCGGCTCCTGCAGGAGAAGTTCGGCCTCGCCCCCCTGCCCGAAACCCAGGAACTGCTGAGGCGGATCCAGGCGTCACCCTACCCGGACAAGGGCTTCCGGAAGTAACCCCCGGCGGCTTCAGCCGCCAATCTGGATCATCCTTCTTAGGTTGGGGATGATGCCCTCGTTTACCAGATGCCTTTCAGGCTTGGTCTGAATCGCCGCCCGCAACAGCGCCTCAAGGCCGGCCTCGTCAATGCCCCGCCTTAAGGGCCCCAT
>JBHOQU010000050.1:0-39954 GCA_042408785.1 Dehalococcoidia bacterium
CCCGGCGGCTTTACGTAAGCGAAAACACCGTCAAATATCACCTTAAAAACATCCTGCAAAAGCTGCACGCCCACAACCGGGCCCAGGTCGTCGCCTTCGCCCTCAAACACGGCCTCGTTAACCCACCAGAACACGCAACCTAAGCCCGGCCGACCGGAAGATAGCCCACGCCAGGTAGATTCCCACAGAGAGTCCTTCGGGGAAGTTCTTCAGGAAACCTTCAGGTTGATTCCAGACAGTCCTCAGACGCCCGCGTTATGTTTAAAGGCCAAAGAGGTTACTCTATGGGGTGATGCGTGTGGGATATGACCCGGCCCACACGACCCTGCAAGCGGTTGTTGCCCGGGCCCGCGCCGCCGGCTACAACTTCCCGGGTCTGCGGGATCTCTTCCCCAGGGGAAGCCCCCAGCTGACCATCCTGTGGGCAATCTTGGGCCTGGCGAGCCTGGCCGTTGTGGTTTACAGCGGTGGGCAGTTCTTCGCGGGGATGTGGCAGGGCCTCAAACATCGGCAGGCCAACATGCACACCCTTGTCGCGACCGGGACCGGGGTCGCCTGGCTCTACTCAACGATTGTCCTTCTTTTTCCCCAGGTCGTTCCGGCGATGGAGCTGGCCGACGTTTACTACCCTCATCATGGCCTGCCCCTGCGCCCTGGGCATGGCCACGCCCATGAGTTTGACCACCGGCATCGGCCTGGCCGCCCAGAACGGGGTTCTCATCCGATCAGGCGCCGCCCTACAGGCCGCCTCGAAACTCCAGGTTATCATCCTCGACAAGACCGGCACCATCACCAAGGGTAAGCCTGAGCTCACCGACGTGCTGGCCGAGCAGGGCTTTTTAGGGAGGACCAGGTGCTGCGGCTGGCCGCCGCTGAACAGGGCTCCGAACATCCCCTGGCGACGGCCATCGTTGAGGGCGCGCTGGCGCGCGGCCTCGGCCTGCCGGATGCTGACGAATTCCGGGTGATTCCGGGCCACGGAGTCGAGGCGAAGGTGGGTGGACACGAGGTGCTCATAGGCAATGCCAGGTTCCTGACCGAGCGGGGGGTTGAACTCGGCCGGCCGGATGCTGAAGCCCTTCGCCTGGCCGACGGCGGGAAGACGCCGATGTTTGTGGCCGTGAATGGGCGGGCCGCCGGTATTGTCGCCGCGGCCGACACCGTCAAGGAGGATTCGGTTGCCGCCATTGCCCGGCTCAAGCGGCTTGGCCTGGAGGTAGCCATGCTTACCGGGGACAACTGGCGCACGGCCAACGCGATTGGACGCCAGGTCGGGGTTGACCGGGTGCTGGCCGAGGTCCGGCCCGAGGACAAACCCCACTAGGTTCGGAAACTTCGACTGGAGGGCAAGCGGGTGGGGATGGTCGGGGACGGCATCAACGACGCCCCGGCCCTGGCCCAGGCCGACGTGGGTTTCGCGATCGGGACCGGGACCGACGTGGCCATCGAGGCGTCGGACATAACCCTAGTTGGGGGGAGCCTGCGGGGGTGGCCCTGGCCATTGAGGTTTCCCGGGCCACCATGCGCAACGTCTATGAAAACCTTTTTGGGGCTTTCATTTACAATGCCCTGGGCATTCCGGTGGCGCTGGGCGTGCTCCACCCCTTCTTTGGGGTCCTGCTCAGCCCCGTTATGGCAGGTCTGGCGATGAGTCACAGTTCTGTCACCGTCGTGACCAACGCCAATCGACTCAGACGCTGGAGGCCGAAGGAGAGCCTGGTTTGAGCACGGACCAGCTCATCGTCACCCTGTTGAGCCTCCTGTTGGCGGCGGCCATCGCCTGGTTCTTCGGGGGTCCCCGCCGGGGCGGTTATCGGGCACCGGTCACCAGCGGCGGTTATCACAAGGCGCTTATCCTGGTGAAGGGCAGCTACAACCCCGACATCATCGTGGTCCAGCACGGCCGACCCGTCAGGCTCCTCTTCCGCCGGGAGGAAACCGCCGCCTGCTCGGAGATGGTTATCCTGCCGGACTTTGGAAAGAGCGCCCGACTGCCGGCGGGCGAGGTCGTGCCCATCGAGTTTGTGCCCCTCAGGCCGGGCGAATACGAGTTTACCTGTCAGATGGGCATGCTGCGGGGCAAGCTCATCGTGGAGTGAGCCGGAAGTAGGCGCCCGACCGCAGCCGGGCCGGCGGGGTGCTGAGTCGGCTCGGCCTAAGCCCCCTACTTCGCGTATTTGGCCGGGTCGCGGTCAAATGCGGCCTTGCACCCCGGCGAGCAGAAGTAGTAGGTTCGGCCCTGGTATTCGGATTTCGCCGCCTGCTCTGGGTCGACGTCCATCCCGCAAACGGGGTCCTTAACTTTCTGCGCCATCTCGGTTGCCTCCTTTTAGTGACCCATGCCCGGCATCCTGGCCGGCATCGTCGGGGTCGGCCGGGGTCCGGCCGGTGCCACCCCACCCGAACTCCCCTCATAGCGTATCACTTGCGTGAGGCCGCCGGGTTCGACCCCATCGTTTTCGGTGTGGTGGAGTCCGTGACAGTGAAACACCCAGACGCCGGGGTTGTCGGCCACAAAGACAATATCGTAAGTTTCGCCGGGGTTCACCGTCAGGGTGTTCATCACCTGCTGGGCCTCAGGCCGGATGGGCTCCCCGTCCTTGGCCACAACCTTGAAGTCATGGCCGTGAAGGTCCATGGGGTGGGACAGGTTGGAGATGTTCACGAGGCGGACCCGGACGACGTCGCCCCGCCCACCCGCCGGCACGACCCAGGCCCCCAGCATCATCGAGAAGTCCTTGTCGAACCTGGGCTCATCCGGCCGCTGGGGGTCGATGATCAGCAGGCCGTAGAGGCCGCTGTCGATCTGCCTGACCGAGTTGATGTGGGGGTGGTACATAAAGGTGCCTGCGTGGGAGGTGACGAACTCGTAGGTGAAGGTTTCGCCCGGTTTGATGGGCGCCTGGGTGAAGGGCGGCACCCCGTCCATACCGTTGGGCACGTGGAGGCCGTGCCAGTGGACTGTGGTCTTTTCGTCCAGTTCGTTCTTAACCGTCACCCGGACCGTGTCACCCTCGGTCACCCGAAGGGTTGGGCCCGGAACGGTGCCGTTATTAAGATATCGCCTTCCACCGTCCTGCCGGGGGCCAGCTCCCAGACGGCCCGCCTTACCACCAGGCTAAACTCCCGGAGCTGACCCGTGGGCCTGACTTCCCTGGCCGTCCCCAGCCTGACAACCAGGTCCGTAACGGCCGTCCCCCGATCGGCCGGCCCACCCGGCCAGGCCCTTACCACCAGAAGGGCCACTCCGAGGGCCATGGCTATGCCCAGAATCCGTCCGGTCACCGGCTACCTCCGGTCAGGGTGACAGGCCAGGGCCACCGGCTCCTGGTTCAGACCGCGCCGGGCCTTGCGCAGGAGCCGAAGGCTGATTCCGATTCCAAGGAGGTTCATGATTGTTCCCAGACCCATCAGGGGGACCCGGCACTCCGCCAGGAATCCCGCCACGCTCACGGCCGCCGAAAGGCTCAGCAGGGGCACGATATCGGTGGCGTGGTGGGCGCAGCAGGCCACCATGGCCACGGTTGACGTGCCGGTTCCCAGCCCCACAGCCCCGGCAGCCGCGCCCGAAGCCCGGCGCAGGTACGGCAGGTGAACGTACAGTCCGACCTGAGTCCCGAACCCGGCGGCCAGGGCCGGCACGAAGGGCCAGTCTGAGGCCAGCAGTTTGAGGACGTGGTCGGCCGACCGCGAGGCCGCCCAGACGATCCCCACGTAAAGGCCCAGCAGGGCCGCCGCGGCACCCAGGCCCCAGGCGACCGCCCGAACCCTCAAGCCTGAGCGCTCGCCTGCTCCCGAGGTGGTTGTAATTCGGGTAAGCCCTCGGACACTCACCGGATTTGCCCCTAAATTCGAAGCTCGAAGGTCAGCACCCGCTCCGGGATGCCGGCCAGGTTCCAAACAACAAGGGAGATTCGACAGGAGGGGACGTCGGGGGCCGGAAACCGCAACGTGCCCGCCCGATGGTGCGAGTCCCGGCGCTCATCCTCCCAGCCGGCCGGGCTGAGCTCGCGGCCGGAGTCGTCCCGAAGCGCCACATTGGCGGGCACGTCGAATCGGGAAAGGTCGACCGAATGGGTGTCAAAGGCGAGCTTGAAAACCAGCGGTGGCCGTGACCGTGACGCCTGCCGCCCCCTGGTCGCGGACGGTGGTCCGTGCCGGTTGAGGGGCGCCGGTGGGCGCGGCCGGCGACGGGGCCTCGGCCGCCGGACGGGCTGGCGGTCCGCAACCGACAGCGACGAAGCTGAAGGCAACGAGTAGGGCCAGACTGCTAACCAGCTTTCTCATCTTCACCGAAACTGCGGCGACTGGGCCCGCAAACCGCAGGCCCGAATTACCGCCTCAAGCTCCTCCCAGGTTACCCGTTCGGGGTCGTATTCGATATAGGCCATCCCAGTGCCCGGGTTCACGTAGACCCGGACTACTCCCGATAGCCGGCCCAGTGTCCGCTCAAGGGTCAGGACACCCCACCGCCGCAGGTCAGTCCGCTGATGGCCACGGTGACTTTTCTCATCAGCATCGCCGTCTCCACCCGGCAGTTTAAAGGTGCGGGCTGAACCGGAGCTTAAAGGCGGCTGCGCCGGACCCGGACGGCAGTGCCCTTGTTGGGCCCGCCCCCGTGCTGCCTGACCACCCAGCGGGCAATGGGCAAGCCCAGGCCGGTCCCGTCGGGGTCAAGCTGGCGGGCCGCTTCACCCCGGAAGAACCGGTCGAAGACGTGGGGCAGTTCGGCGGGCTCGATGCCGACGCCCGTATCCCGAACCTCCAGTTCGGCCGTCTGGCCGTCACGGCGTAGCCGCACCGAAATCCGACCGCCTTCGGGGGTGTACTTGACGGCGTTGTCGAGCCGCTTGAGCCGGTCGGGGTCGCCCTCCACCAGAACCGGCTTGACCCAGTCCACTTCCAGCTGCCGGCCGCCGGCGACCCGGCCGGCCTCGGTCACCGCCTCCGGCTCCACCGGCCGGGCCGCAGCCCAACCCCGGCCGGGCCCAGCCCGGGCTAGGGTCAGCAGGTCCCCCACCAGCCTGGCCAGACGGCCGGCCTCCCGCTCGGCCTGGGCGATGGCCTGGTCCCGCTCGGCGGCCGGCATCACCGGGTAGCGCCGCAGCAGGTCTAAATTTGCCTGAATCGCCGTCAGGGGCGCCCGCAACTCGTGGGAGGGGTCGGCTACGAATCGCTGCTGGGCCCGGTAGGCCTCCTGAAGGCTGGCCAGCATCGCGTTCAAGGTGGCCGCAAGCTCGCCCAGCTCATCCCGCCGTCCGGGCTCCGGAACCCGGCGGGTAAAGTCGCCGATGGCCCTGCCGGCCTCGGTGAGAACCCGAACCGGGCGGACGGCGTTGCCGGCGATAAAGATACCCGACGGAGCAGGCAGCAACGGCGCCGGCGGCCGCCACCAGGGGCACCAGCCGCCGGAACCAGGCTGCGGCGGCATCGGCGTGCTCCAGGGAGGTCGCCCCGAGAAGCAGGTTGCCGTCCGACAGGGGGAGGGCATAGAGCCGCTACCGCGCCCCGTCGGCACCGAGCCCGAGGCCCAGCACTCCCGGCTCCGGCCGCACTGGTCTTAGGGGTGGGGCTAGGCCGACCAGGAAGTGGAACGGCGGTGCCGGCGTCAGGTGGTCCGGCCGCGTTGCCGGCCCCAGCTCGGCCCCGGGTGTGGCGGCAAGGACGCGTCCGTCCGGACTGTAAAGGCGGAGAATGAACCCCGGCGTCCCGGCGGTCTGAATGGAACTGACGGCCTCGGCCGGGGCCGCCCCGTATTCCTCCCGGACATGTTGGGTGATGGTCGCCAGGGCCTAGTCCAGGTCGTCGTAGTGGCCCCGAGTGTGAAGGGCGTAAGTGAGGAGGGCGATAAAAACTACAACCAGGCTTGCCAGGACCCCGTACCAGAGGGCCAGCCGCCAGCGTAAAGACATGGGCGGCCCTACTCCTCCCGGAGCACGTAGCCCATGCCCCGGACGGTCTGAATCAGTCGCGGCTCGCCGCCTGCCTCCAGCTTCTGGCGAGGCTGCTTGACGTAAACTTCCAGGATGTTGGCGTTTCCGCCGAAGTCGTAACCCCAGACCCGCTCCATCAGAAACTCCTTGGAAAGCACCCGCTCCGGATACCGGAGGAAAAGCTAAAGATACAGAAGCTTATACTCGGTGGCGGTCAGCTCCACCTCCCGCGCACTCCGGCGGGCCTGCTTTCTGCCCGTGTCAAGGACCAGGTCCCCGTAGCGAAGCACCTCGGGCCGCTCCAGTTCCCGGCGCCTCAAGAGGGCCCGGACCCGGTCCACGAGGACCTCAAAGGTGAATGGTTTTACCACGTAGTCGTCGGCACCCTCATTGAGGCCCCTCACCTGGTCGGTAGGCCCATTGCGGGCGGTGAGCATCAGGACCGGCAGCTGCGGGTCGGCGGCCCGCAGGCGGCGGAGTACCTCGAACCCGTCCAGACCCGGCATAAGGATATCCAGGATCACCAGGTCTGGGGGCCCTTCCCAAACCAGACGCAGAGCCTCCTCGCCGGACCCGGCCGTGTCCACCGCAAAGCCCTCATCGGTCAGGCCCCGCCTGAGGACGTCCCGGATGCGGGAATCGTCGTCCACCACTAGAATTCGGGCTGCTCCCACGGGTTCTCCCCCACCAGAAGTAGCCGGGCCATCCGGCGGAGCGCTGTCAATCCGGCGCGGCCCGGATGCAGGTGAACCCGGCCAGAGCCCAGAACCCGTCCCGGGTCTCGGCACTTCGGACCGGGGCGATATCCTGGGGCTCTTCCAGCAGGGTAGACGCCACTTGGCGAACGGTCAGGCCGGCGGCCTTCAGCCAGGCCGTGACCTCGGGGTAGGCGTAAAACCTGGCCAGCCGGTAGATGGGGTGCCCCTGACGGGCCTTTTGCAGGTAGAAGTCTGCCCAGGGGCTCTCTTTAAGAATGAGCCCCAGGACCAGGCTGCCCCCGGGCCTGAGCACCCGGGCGGTCTCCCTGATCACCCGGGCCGGGTCGTCCACAAAGCAAAGGGTGACAACCATGAGCACCAGGTCGAAGCTTCCCGCCCGGAAGGGCAGGGCCTCACCCACCCCTTGCACCGGCTCGATTCCCCGGGTTCGGGCGATCAGGAGCTCCCGCCGGGACGGGTCGAGCCCAAGCTCAACCCCCAGGGCAGACGCGAACCGGCCCGTCCCGACCCCAACCTCCAGCGCCTGCCGGAATGGGGGCAGAATTCGCCGAAGGCAGGCCACTTCGGCCTCAAAGGCCGAGCGGCCGAAGGGCCGCTCGTACCACTCGTCATACCGGTTGGCCAGGGCGTCAAAGACGGCGGCCATCGGGTCTTAACTGGCCAGCACCGCGCTCATCGCCTTCAGGCCCACCTCCATTGCCTTCCAGGGCGCCCCGGCATGGAAGGGCTCACCGTTCCGGAAGCGCCACGGCAGGTACAGGCCGAGCAGGGCCTTCCCGAGACGCCAGGCCCTTGAGGTTCCCACCTTGTATTGACTGAGGGCGTCCGACCGGACCTCGACGGGCAGTTCGGGCCGCCCGGTCAGGGCCAGGGGAACCTGGGCGAACGTGGCCCTATCCAGTTGCTCCATCACGCACATGCTTGTGGGCTCGAAAAGGACCTCCGGCTCCCGGCCGGTAACCTGCGCGGCGAGGTGATGGGCGGCGGCGTCAGCCTGCAAGAGGGCCAGAAACGCCTGCTTGACCGGAAAATCAGCGGCATCCCCGACCGCGTAGATGTTAGGGTGACCTTTCACCTGTCTGGTCTTCAGCTCGGTCTGGATAAATCCGCGGTCGTCGGCGGGAAGGCTGGAAAACCGGGCGGCCGCCACGTAGGGCGGGAAGGAGATGAGCAGGTCGTAGGGGAGGACTTCCCCGTTTTTGTAGAAGACCCGCCCCGGTTCCACCCGGTCGACCACATATTCGGTGTAGCCCAGGATGCCCCGGCGCCGGAATTCCCCCAGGACCACGGTATGAAGCCGGGGCCCAAAGGCCTGAATGAACCCCCGCTCGTAGGTTGTATAGGTTATGTTCACCGCCGACCGGACCCCCTGCCGGCGGAGCCAGACATCCAGCATAAATACCAGCTCGTAGAGGGGACCCGAACACTTGTTGTTGGGCGGGACCAGAAAAAGAACCTCCTGGCGGCGTCCCTCCCGGGCCGCCTGAACCAACCGCCCGATACCGGCTCGCAACCGAAGCATCTCCTCGGGGGTCCAGATGGTGTGGGCATGCTCCGCCAGCCCCGGAATCTCCTGGGGGCGCATGCCGGCGCCTGTTGCCACCACCAGGTAGTCGTACTCCACGTCCCGGTCATCCAGGTGCACCCGCTGGCGTTCCGGGTCAACATCCCGAACCGGTCCGATCAGGAGGGTGATTTCCTTACGGGCCGCCGGCACGGCCAGGGGGACCATCAGACGCTCCGGGTCCAGGCCAAAGGGGATGTAGATGGTGTTGGGTTTGAACAGAAAACGGTCCTGATCCGAGATCAGGGTCAGCCGGACCGCATCGCCGAGAAGCCGGCGCAGGTAAAAAGCCGCCTCCAGCCCCCCAAAGCCTCCCCCAATCACGACCACGCGCGGGTTAGAGTGCCCAGCAACCATGGCACCGCCTCCGTCACCGAAGGTCTTTAGGCCCGGGGCCCGATCCCAGGACACCCGGCCCAATCATATTCTGCCGGGCGGTGCGCCGAATTTGCCCCACCAGGCGGTGTAGTTTTTGATCTCTCCCTTCCCACCCTTTGGGGTGGGACCCTGCCTAGGGCAGGACTTTAAGGTATGCCAGCAGGTCCTGCCACTGGCGGTCGGTAAGCCGCCAGCGGGGCATAGGCCAGGCGAGGGGTCGGCCCTCCGGGTCCAGCCCCTGGGTGACGGCCCGGCGGATGAGCTCGTCGGTGTAGCGGTGGCCCCGACTGCCGTCGGGCTCCACCATGCCGGCCGGGTCCGTCAGATTCCGGTAGGTGATGTCGGGGCTTACAAACATCGGGGTTCGCAGGCCGCGGCCATCCGGGCCGTGGCAGCCGGCACAGCCCATCACCATCCCCATTCCGCCGGAGTAAGGAATCGGCTGGCCGGTATCAGGGTCGGTGCCGGTCCGGAAGATCCACTCGCCGCGGGCCGCCTCGGTCCCGAGGGCCGCCGGGCTAAGAATACCGGACGCCAGCAGGCCCGTCCCCAGAAAGCCCGTCAGCAGAAGGGCCACGCTGGCAATAAGAAGGCCGCCAGAACGCATTTAAGGCCCGGCCGACTTCAGGACTCCAGGTCCCGGCGCATCTGCTCGTACTGCTCCCGGGTTATCTCGCCCCGGGCGTAGCGCTCTTTGAGAATCTCGAGGGCGCGCGGGGCGGTCCCGGCCGGTGGAGCGAATTGACGCACCGCCCAGATAACCAGCAGAACCAGGCCCACGAGAACCGCCAGGCCGAACACCATACCGGCAATGCCCCACCACGGGTTGGGGCCGCCCCAGCCCCACATCATGCCAGGTCCCATCATCAAAATGCCCATGATCAGCGGAAAGCCGAAAACCAGCACCAACACGACCGCCAGAACGGTTAAGAGCGGACGCAGCCCATCCATCACTTTTCTCCTCATACTATGATCTTATCAAATGTTGATTAAATTCTAGCCCACGCCTAAGGCCGACCCACTACCATGCCGAGTGGAGGCCCCAAAGGGACCCCAAGAAAACCTGGACGGAGGCGTTGAACCATGGTCGGATTGATTAAGTTCATGAACGGCCCGGTCGGGCGGACCCTGCGGATCGGCCTCGGCCTTGTTCTCATTGTCTGGGGCCTGGTCGGCATCCAGGCACCCTGGGGCTACCTGGTGGCCGCCCTGGGTCTGGTGCCCCTGAGTCTGGGCCTTTCCGGGCGGTGCATACTGGAGCCGCTGGTCAGCCATAGGCCTTAGCCGGGCTGGTTCTCCCGAAGGTACTCCAGGGCCGATAGGGCCGCAACTGCCCCAGCGGCCGCGGCCGTGACAATCTGGCGGGCCACCCCCCGGCGAACATCCCCGGCCGCAAACACGCCGGGGATGTTCATTAGAAACCTGTTCCTTCGGCCGTGGCCTCGAGGACCTTCTGCAAAAAGAGGGCCTCCGGCAGGGCCCCTTCAAAGGAGACCCGGTCGTTGATTACCACCTTGGGCACCGCAAAAACGTTGTAGCGGCGGGCGATTAAGGGAAACTCCGAAACTTCGATGACGTCCGCCGTTACCTTCTCGCTCTCAATGGCCATCTGGTGGGCCAACCTGGCCGCCCGGGGACAGTACGGTCAGGTGGGTGTCACCATCACCTGAATGTGAACCGGCTCCGCAAGTTTTGCCAGCTGCTCCCGGGTCTCGGCCGCAAGCCGGGTCGTGCCGTTGGAGACGTCGATGATATCCTGGACCAGGACGCTGAACTCGTAGCCGGCGGGGATCCCCAGGTAGCGGAGGGTGCCCCGGTTTTTGCCCCGGAAGATGATGGCCGGAATGACTTGGACCCCAAGGGAGCGGGCCTCCTCGGCGTCCCGGATGAAGTCCTTGACTTCGACCCTGATTTTGTCCGAGGTCTCGGCGAGCTCCTCGAGAAGCTCCCGGGTCTCCCGGCAGGTCTGACACTCCTGGGCCGGGACAACCAGGGGCGAGTCGTGCTGGGTAAAAAGGACCAGCGTAACGGGGTCGGTGAGCTGGCCGGCAAAGATCTGCTCAAGCTGGCGGCGGTCTTCGTCCCGGAGCAGCGGCATGCCGAAGTAACCTCCCTTTTAACCCCGGTCGGCCGACCGGGTTGAATGTTCAACCATAGGGTAGTATAGTAATACGGATGAAAACCGGGCAAGGTCTGGCCGACGTGACCCAAAGGCCGGGCCGGCGGATGCCGCCCGAGCTTCTGGAGCTTATCGCCGGGCGCTTTAAGGCTCTGGCCGAGCCCGCCCGCCTCAGGATTCTGGACGTCCTTCGGGAAGGCGAAAGGACGGTGGCCGACCTGGCCGCCGAAACAGGCCTCGGGCAGGCCAATGTCTCCAAGCACCTTCAGTTGCTTTACGGTGCGGGGTTCGTGGCCCGCCGCAAGGTCGGTCCAAACGTCTACTACCGCCTGGCCGACGAGGGGGTATTCGAGCTCTGCGCCATCGTCTGCGAACGGCTTAAAGGGACCATCCGGCGGCAGCGGGAGGCCGTGGAAGGGATCCTGCCGCCAGAACTTTAGGAGGTGGAAATCCCATGCGTATTAATAACATCGACCTGGAGCGGGTTCAGGCCACTGTTGCGGCCATCCAGCAGGACCCGGCTCAGGCAAAGCGGCCCCAGCGGGTTGAGGTCGACTGGAACTTTCAAGGGGGCGAGCCGCAGATGCGGGCCGTGATAGCCGTTGAGGGCAGGCAGCACGTCCTCGAGGCCGATTCGCCTACCTTCCTGGGCGGTGGCGGCCTCCGGCCGGGTCCCATCCCCTACTGCCTTTTCGCCTTTGCCAGCTGCTTTGCCGGCTCCTTCGCCGGGGCCGCCGCCGAGCTCGGGGTGCGGCTTACCCGCCTCCGGGTGGCGGCCGAGACGGTGGTCGACTTCAGTCGGCCACTGGGCCTCGGGGAGAATCCGCCCGCTGAAGGGCTGACATTTGTGGTGGAAGCCGAGACCGACGGCGACCCGGCGCGGCTCGAGGAGGTCCGGGACCTGGCTTACCGGCGTTGCCCGGCCGTCTACTGCATCACCAACCCGGTCCCCCTCACCGTCGAGCTCCGGCGGCCGTAGCCCTTCCTACCCTTTCGGGTAGGTCGCGGTTGCTTCGAAACCACCCGTCCGGGTGTGGACCTGTTCGGCCCCAGTGGGCTAACTTTCGGTGCGGAGGTTTCGGATGAACGGTCAGGAAGCCCCCCGCGGCACCCTGCTCCTGATGCTGGTGTTCTTCCTTCTGCTGGTGCTCATCTGGGCCGGGATTTACCTTAACCTGCTGGGGAGGGCGCCGTTGTCATGAACCGCAACAATTTATCCGTCTATATCTACGAGCTGGCCTGGATCCTGCCCAGCATTGCGATACCGGTCTCGATGCTGGTGGCCATCGCATTAAGCGCCTTTGCGATGGGCATTCACCTGCCCGGGGTCGAAAGCCGCGTCGACCCGGCCCGGCTGGATTCCACCCCGCCCTTCGACAGCCCCGGCGTCCGCCAGGTGGGTCCCGGCCGGTATGAGGCGGTGGTTATCGGCCAGATCTGGCGGTTTACCCCCAACGAAATCCGGGTGCCGGCCGGTTCGGAGGTAACTTTTATTGCCACCAGCCGGGATGTGGTCCACGGCTTTAAAATCCAGGACAGCCCGGTGAACATGATGCTCATTCCGGGTCAGGTTTCAAGGCTCACCGCCCGCTTCGACCGTCCGGGTGAGTATCTGCTGGTCTGCCACGAGTACTGCGGGACCGGCCACCATGTCATGTTCGGCCGGGTCATCGTCGAACCTGCCGGTCAGGGAGGGAGCCGATGAGGGAAGCAGTTCCGGCCCTAAGCCTCGAAAACCGGCTTGCCGGCTACTACATCGCCATTGGCCTTCTGGCCCTGGCGATTGGGGGGCTTATGGGGCTCCTTCAGGCCCTGCAGCACTCGGGGATAAACCTTTACCCCTATCTTTACCCGGTGCTGGCCTCCTACTACCACGGCCTTACCTACCACGGGGTGATGATGGTCCTGGTCTGGACCACCTTTTTCATCTCGGGGTTCTTGATCTTCGTGGCCGCCCACAGCTTCGGTCGGCCCCTGGCCAGCCCCGGCCTGGCGAAGTTCACCTTCTGGCTGATGGTGGTCGGGCTGCTGCTAACGGCCTGGCCCATCGCCACCAACGATGCCACCGTCCTTTTTACCTTCTACCCGCCGATGCGGGCCCACCCGGCCTTCTACATCGGCCTTACCCTGGTGGTAGTCGGCACCTGGCTGATTTTGCCCAACCTGGTCCTCACCTACCGGCGGTGGCGGGCCGAAAACCCCGGTGTCCGGACGCCCCTGCCGGCCTTCATGGCCGTGGTAACCCTGGCGATGTGGTTTATCGCCAGCCTGGGGGTTGCCCTGGAGATGCTGGTCATCCTTATCCCGTTTTCCCTGGGCCTGACCTCCGGGGCCGACCCCCTCCTGGCCCGAACCCTCTTCTGGTTCACAGGGCACCCGATCGTCTACTTCTGGCTTCTGCCGGCCTACATCTCCTGGTACACGATGGTTCCCAAACAGGCCGGGGGAAAGCTTTTCAGCGACCCGCTGGCCCGGGTCTCCTTCCTGCTCTTCCTGTTTCTTTCGACCCCGGTGGGCCTGCACCATCAGTTCACCGACCCCGGAGTCAGCGGGGCCTGGAAGTTTCTGCAAACGGTTTTTACGTTCGGCGTTTTCTTTCCCAGCCTGCTGACCTTTTTCAACGTGGTCGCTTCCATGGAGCTCGGGGGGCGGGCCCGGGGCGGGCGGGGCTGGCTGGGGTGGGTCCGCCGGCTGCCCTGGTCGGATCCCTCCTTTACGGCCCAGGCCCTGGCCATGGTCCTTTTCGCTTTCGGGGGCATCGGCGGGCTGGTCAACGCCTCCTACAACGTTAATCTGGTGGTCCACAACACCATGTGGGTGGTGGGCCACTTCCACCTGACGGTGGGCTCCGGGGTCACCCTGACCTTTATGGGCATTCTCTACTGGCTGGTGCCGTATCTGACGGGTCGGGCCCTGTGGAGCCGGTCCCTCGGGCTGATTCAGCCCTGGCTCTGGCTGGTGGGAATGGGCCTTATGTCCTTTGCCCAGCACTGGCTCGGCCTCCTGGATATGCCCCGCCGGACCATGGTCGGGTCGGCGGCCTACCTTCCCCTGAGGCCCGACTGGCAGGCGCTCCTGCCCCTGGTGGGGATCGGGGGCGTCATCCTGTTCACCAGCGGCCTGCTCTTCTTTGTCAACATCGTGATGACCTGGGTGGCCGGCCGCCGACCGGCCCGGGTGGAGGTCCCGGTAGCCGAGGCCCTGCACGGTCCCGAGACGGGGCCGGCGGTTCTGGACCGCTGGCGGCCGTGGCTGACGGTTGCCCTGGCCCTGATCATTTTCGCCTACGGCCCGGTCCTGACAATGCTGGTCGCATCCGCCGCCTTCAACGTTCCGGGGGTTCGGGTCTGGTAAACGGGCCACCTGCCTGAATGGGTGGGAAACTAGCCCGCCCCAACCTACCCGAATCCTACCCCTTTGGGGCTGACGTCTCGGGGATTCTGGGTACTACACATAAGGTAGAAGGTGGCGCAGTACTGCAGGGAGGTAGACGCAATGCCGGTGAAGAACATTATCGTTCCCCTGGACGGGTCCGTCGCCGCCGAGCAGGTTCTTAAAATGGCGGAGGAGCTTGCCCAGGCTACTGGAGCTAAAGTTTACCTGGTCGGGGTGGCCCCGAGCCCGGAGGCTACCCGGCAGGTGGAAGAATACCTGAACCGAAAGGCCCAGGCCCTTTCGGCGGAGACCGAGGTGGTTGTCCGTAGCGGCGACCCCGTCGACGAAATCCTGACGGTGGCGGGCGCCCTGGCCGAACCCCTGCTCCTGCTAGCCGCTCACGGTGCCGGGGCGACGGCCAGGGTCCTGCTGGGCCGCACTGCGGCCGCCCTTGTGGCCGCGGTCCGAATTCCGGCCATGGTAATCGATACCCTGCTGCCGGCCCCTAAGGGTAATGGGCGGGCAGCCCTCCTCCTGCCGGGTCGGGAACAGGCCGAGGAGGCCGTCTGGTATGCGGCCGAGCTGGCCGCATGGCTGACCGCCCGACCCCGGTTGGAGGTGCTTTCCAGCCCGGATGACGGCAACCTCGGCCACGCCCTCCTCGATTCGGACCTGACGGTAGTGGTGACCGACCAGGCTGAGGGGATCCCCCTCGAGCTCCTGCAGGCCCTGGCCGCCGGCCTGGTGAGGGGGGAGGCGGTACGGGTCGTCAAGCTGGGCCCGGCGGCCCTTGGCAAGGGCCAGGCGCCGGCAGGACGGCCACTGGATGCCACGATAGCCTGACAGGAGGTGAAGAGTATGCCGATACAGACCGTTCTGGTGACCCTGGACGGCTCAGAGCTGGCCGAACGCGCCCTGCACGTGGTCCGCGAGGTCGCCTTGGCCACCCAGGCCCGGGTTCTGGTGGTGCGGGTGGTGGAGCCTCCGAGCCTTCTGACCCTGGGCGACCGGCTCGAGGTGGAAGCCCGCCTGGTGCGGGAGGCCGAAGACTACGTTAACCGGGTTGCCGAAGAGCTCCGGTCGGTGGGTATTTCGGCCGAGACAGTCGTGCCTTACGATTCGGATGTGTCGGGGGCAATTCTGGAGCAGGTCAGGCTGAAGAAGCCGGACCTGGTGGTGATGTCCACCCATGGGCGGTCGGGCTTGGGCCGGTGGGTTTACGGGTCGGTGGCCGAGGGGGTGCTGGCCCGGAGCCCCGTACCGGTCCTGGTCATTAAGGCCGCCGCACCGCCGCGGCCTTTCATGCCCACGGTGAAGCCCCCGCGGATCCTGGTTCCCCTGGACGGCTCCCAGTACGGGGAGGCCGCCCTCCCGGCGGCCACCGAGCTGGCCCGAATCTTCGAGGGAACCCTGGTGCTGGTCCGGGTGGTCCCCGTTTCCCAGGTGGCCTTTGTGCCGGAATCCCCCATCGCCATGCAGACGGTTCTGGACGAGGAGCTCAAGGCCGCCAGGGACTACCTGGAAGGGGTTGCCGCCCGGGTGCGGGACCAGGGGATAAAGGCGGCCATTGAGATCGAGGTGGGGCCGGTTATCCCCCGGCTGCTGGAGGTGGCCCGGCGGGTGGATGCCGACCTGATTGCCATTTCCAGCCACGGCCGGACGGGGCTTGCGGAGCTCATCTTTGGGAGCGTGACCCTGGGTCTGCTGCGGCAGGCCGAAATTCCCCTGCTCGTGGTCAGGCCCGAGCTCATCGCCCAGACACCACCATTGCGCCGGGAGCCCATCGAGACGTCGGCCAAGCAGTTTGAACCTCTGCAGGTAATCGAGCTTACCGGGCGGGAGGCGGCCATCGTCGAGAGCGCCCTGAAGTACTTTGCCGACGTCTACCCGGCCGGCGACCCCATCCGGGCCGAGATCAAGCGCATCTACGAAAAGCTCGCCCGCAAAGAGCCGGCAGTTTAGGCCAAGAAGGCCATGACCGAGCGGATCACCCTGATGGTGGTTGACGACCAGCCCCTTTACCGGGCCGGGGTGAGGGTGGTGCTGGCCAGCTGCCCCGATTTTGAGGTGGTGGCGGAGGCTGCGGACGGACGGGCGGCCGTCGAGCTGGCGCGCCGGCTCCGGCCCCGGGTCGTCTTAGTGGGCAACTCCCGCCCGACCCTGGACGGCATCGGGACGACCCGAACGATCCGGGCCGAGCTGCCCGAAACCCAGGTGATCGTTCTGGCGGCCCGGGAAGATGTCCGGGAAGCCCTCGAGGCGCTGGCTGCCGGGGCCTGTGGCTATCTTCTCAAGGCCGTTGAACCCGAGGCCCTGGTTGAGGCTGGCAGGCGGGCGGCCGCCGGCGAATACGTCCTGGGCCCGGCCATGATCCCGTTGATTGTAAGGGAGGCCCTCAGGGCGGCACAGGGGAACGGCATCAGCTCGGCGGCCAGGTCCCCGGTCCGGCTCACCCGGCGGCAGGCGGAGGTGCTGCGCCTCATCGCCCGGGGGCGGACGAACCGGCAGGCGGCAATTGAGCTGGGCATCAGCGAAAATACCGTCAAAAACCACCTGCGGACCGTGCTGGCAAAGTTAAACCTGAGCCGTCGGGGTGAGGCGATTCGCCAGGCCCGGGAGCTGGGGCTAATCGACTGAGCCGGCTACCGGACGGTAAGCCCGCCCCCGCCAAGTCCGTAGGCCACCAGCCGGAGCTTTCCCCGCTCAACTTCAAGGTTGCCTTCCCAGGCCGCGATGGGGGAAGCCCCGGCGGCTACGGGCGTCAAGCGAAAGCTGAGGCGGTGGTCCCCCGGACTTAAGTAAATCTCGGTGAAGAAGCTGCTCGGCCCGTTGCGGCGGATGCCGCCCGGCCGGATCACCCACTCATACCGGGCGCCGTCCACGGTGACAGCCAGCTGCAGGTCCGCCCGTTCACCGGCCACCGGCACGTCGGCCCGCATGTGGGGCAGGAGCCTGGATTTCTCTTCCTCGGTCAGACCCCGGCTCCAGAGGAGGGGGGCCTCGGTCCGGACGACAATCTGGAGGGCCGCTTCAGCCGGGGGCGCCCACCGGGGGCCGTCCCAGAGGCCGGGAAGCAGACTTCCCACCAGCACTGCCGCCGCCACAACCCGCCCCCAGCCGGCATTGGACCGAACCAGGGGCAGCTTTAAAGCCTCGCCCAGGCCCACCGCCGCCCGCCGGGGCCAGTAAGGGAACCGTCGGCGGCCGGCCCGACCCAGAACCCAGGTGCTTCCCTCCCGGTAGACGCAGGCCGAAAGGCCGCATGGTACTATCAGCAGTTCGGCCCCTTGCCGGCCCAGGTCCCGAACCCGGGAAACGGGCAGCGCGGCCACACACGGCAGCCGGATAACGGCGGCCCCAGGCGGAATCCCTGCCGGGGCCGCCTCGCAGGTCAGCACAACCAGCCCGGGTCTTGGCGGAACCGCCGGCAATGCCAGGGGCGGGCTGAGCTCGATGCCGTCCAGGGGGCAGGCCCCCAGGCAGACGGCGCACCCAACACAGCGGGCTGGGTCCACCACGGCCACCGGCCGGTCCTTACCCGGCCGCAGTCTCACCGCCCCGTAGGGGCAGTCGGCGACGCAGAAGCCGCAGCCGGTGCACCTGGCCGGGTCTACCCGGGCGGTGGGGGCACGGCGGCTCGCCAGTGGGAGTATCGCAAGCCCGAGCCCAACCCCCAAAATGGCCCACCCGGCCAGTCCGGGCAAAACCATATATGCCAGGTAAAAGGGGTCCGCCGGAAAAGTGCCGGGCAGGCGGGTGGGGTCGGCCGGCTCCAGGGTGGGGACCGGCCGGAGGGTGCCTGCGGCCACGTAAAAGGCGCTTGTCAGGGCGGCGACAAAGGGAGGTGTTAGAAGGCGCGGCCGGGCCACCCGGGCCAGGTGGAGCCAGCCGAAAAACGCCCCAAGCAGGGGCACCGTGATGTGCAGGTAAAGCAGAATCAAAAATATGTTGTCCCGGAGGGCGCCGGGCTCCACCAGACTAAGCATGAGGGGCTGTCCCAGGATGCCGAGGCGGTCAATCCCCTCGGCCAGAACCCGGGCCGCGGCAAATCCGGCCGCATCCCAGACCAGCAGGTACCCGGTCAGGCCCACAAACCAGGCAATGAACAGCATGACAAAGCCGGTTACCCACGGAAGCCACCAGGGACCCCGGAACCGGCCGGTAGCCAGGTAGCGAACCAGGTGGAGGGCGGCGAAAACCATAAAGCCCCGGGAGGCGTAGCGGTGGACCGCCCGCATCAGGGCCCCAACGGGCTCGGCGCTCAGAGCCTGCACCGACCGGTAACCGGCCTCGGCCCCGACCTGATAGAAGAAAAAGAGATAAACCCCGCTGATGAGGATCAGGGCGAAGCAGGTTACGGCCAGGGCCCCGCTCCAGCCGGCCACGTTGGCCGCAACCCCACCCGCCCGCTCCAGGAGATTCTCCGTCCCAACCCAGAGGGCCGCCGGCCGCAGGCGGCCGTACGCCCTCCTGGTCAGATATCCCTTTCCTGGGCCAGGAGCCTGATAACGTTCGTCAGCCACGCCTGCGGCACATCCCCGGCCGGCAGGATGTAGGCGAGCCGCCCCTGACGGTCGACAACGTAAAAGCGGCCGGGGTGAAGGATAAGGTCGTTCGAAAGCGCGGTCGGCTCGATGCCGTAGGCCGCATACACGGCCTCGAGGGCGTCGGCCGGCCCGGTCAGAAGGCGGACGGTGTTCCCGTCGAGGTTAAAGCGGGCGGCAAAATCGGCCAGGGCTGCCGGGGTGTCCCGATTCGGGTCGAGGGTGACGGCCAGGCCGACCACCGGCAGGCCCTTTCGGGCCGAATCCGCCACCACCTCCCGCAGACGGGCCAGCAGGGGCGGGCAGATATCCGGGCAGTGGGCATAGAAGAACGTAACAACCACCACCCGCCCCCGCAGGTCCGAGAGACTGACCGGCCGCCCCGCCTGGTCCGTCAGGGCGAAGTCGGGGGCCGGGGCGACCTGCCGCACCAGGGCCGGAACCTGGGCCGGGAAAACCGCCAGCCGGCCGGTGGCGACCCCACCGACCAGGAGCAGGCCGGGAAGGGCCGTGGTGAGACCCAGGAGCACCGCCGCCGGCCGGTAGGTAGTCAGAATCCGCCGGAGGTCGCCCCAGAAGAGAAACCCCAGGACCCCAATCGTAAGGTAACCCTGGGTTACCAGGACCGCGGTCCGGTCCAAGGGGGCGGCCCCGACCGCCGGGTTATACCCGCACAGCCGCTGAAGGGGTTCGAGCCAGACCGGGGCCGCCTCGCCCAGAACCGGCGCCAGGACGAAGAGGCCCGTCCAGAGGCCCACCAGGCCGGCGGCCGCCACCGGGAAATACGGGTGGCCGAGCCAGCCGGCAAGCCTTCGGGTTATGCCCCCCTCAGCGGACGGGCCAGACATCGGCGAGCCACTTCCAGTTCAGCAGGTAGTAGACGACGAAGATGGCCAGGAAGAGGAAGTTGAGGGTAAGGGTTCCCCGGATGTCGGCGTGGGCGGCCCGGGCCTGAGCGGGCGCCTGGGCCCCCGGCATATCCTGACCGCCGGCCACCGCCGGTATCGGCCCCAGGCTCGGGATCGGGATCCGCTCGACCACCCGTCCGGCGAAGACGGACACAACGGTTATCAGGACGTAGAGGGCGCCGCCGACGACGGCCAGAATCCCGCCCAGGGTTGTCAGGGTCAGGAAGAGGTATGCCGGGGCGTCGAAGGCAAACTTGAGGCCGGCCGGGGCCAGGCTGAAGTCGATATCCCAGTGGCGGCGGGGCACCCCGTAGGTCCCGGCCATGACCATGCTGACGGTCATGATGACCATGCCGATGCCGAACAGGTAAGGCTGAACCCGGGCCAGGGCCGGCCAGACGACCTGCCGGCGGAAGATGAGGGGAATGACGTAGTAGGTCAGGCCCATGAAGGCCAGGGTAGTTCCCCCGACAACGGTCCCGTGGAAGTGGCCGACGATCCGGTACGTGTTGTGGGAGACGATGCTGATCTGCTCGGTGCCGAAGACAACCCCGGTAATGCCGCCGATAACGCCGAAGATGATTATTGAGAGCACCAGGGCGGCGAAGGCCGGGTTGCCCCAGGGCGCCCGCCACAGCCACTCAAAGAGGCCGCGGTTAAAGCCCCGTCGACGCAAGGCCACCTCGATGGCGGCCGGGACCGAGAGGCCGTGGATCATGCTGCCCAGGACCGCCAGGTGCATGGCATAGGAGGTGTTCCAGATCTTCCAGGCCGGGCTGAGGCCGGGGTCCACCAGCAGGTGGTGGGCCGAGGCGATGTTGATGAACAGGATATACAAGGTGAAGGCGATGCGGGAGACCTTCTCGCTCACCGCCGTTGCCCCGACGGTCAGGCTGGCCAGCAGGTACCAGACGGCGACCATGGCCGAGACGTTGATCTGCTGGGACGGGTGACCGATGAGCCAGAAGTTGAGCCGGTAAACGGCCGGGTCCAGATTGGGCAGGACCCCCAGGGACCAGAAGAAGGCCGGGACGAAGGTGACGACACCGCCGAAGATGGTGACCAGGGCGATGATGGCCGCCGTAAGCCCCCCAAAGGTCACCAGGGGAACCGAACCCTCGTAGGTCCCCTCGGCCCGGGCTACCACCAGGCTGGCGAAGAAGAGGCCGACGACAATGAGGGCCCCGACGGCGAACAGGATGTAGCCCAGGTAAAAGAGGGGGTGGGCCCGGAGGGGAGCGTAGGCCGTAAAGAGCACGTCGGCCTGGCCGGTCAGGATCATAACGTCGGCCAGCACGGCCCCACCCAGCATCAGGAGGACCGCCAGCCAGCCGAGGCTGGGGGCCGGGAGCCGGCTGTTAAGGACGATGGGTCCGGCAAAGTAAAGGATGGCCATCTCGAAGAAGATGATCCAGAAGAGCAGGGCATTGGCCCCGTGGAAGGTGAGCAGCCGGTAAAACCAGACCGGGTCGAGCAGGTGCAGGGTCGGCCAGCGGGTGAGCAGAACGAGGAGGGCGGCGGTGCCGGCCGCGGCCAGGAAGACCACTGCCAGCACAGCGTTAACCTTGAGCAGGGCCTCGGCGTCGGCGTGGACCCGCAGGCCGGTGGATTCGCAGGTCCGGAAACGGTAGGGTATCGCCGCAGTAGCCACCGGTCAAACCCTCCTTATTCGACGATAAGCTTTCCGACCATCAGGTGGTGGCCCAGGCCGCAGAACTCGTTGCAGAGGATGCCGAAATAGCCTTTCTGGGTCGGGGTTACGTAGAGGATGTATTCATAGCCCGGGATCACCATGAAGTTCATGTTGAGGGGCTGGAGGGAAAAGCCGTGGACGAGGTCGGATGACGAGACGTGCACCCGGTAGGTCTGACCGGCCCGGAGCTTAAGGACCGGGAACCACTGGAAGGTGCGGGCGAGCAGGTAGACGTCGCCGCCGGGCGGCGGCTCGACCACCGGCACCCCGGCCAGCTCCCCGACCTTGTAGCGGTCGGCCCAGGCCATGACCCGCTGGAGGTATTCGGCCTTGTCCACCCGGTAGGTCTGCATGGTGGGGTTCTGGGCACCCAGGAAGTGCCAGATGGGCATCAGCAGGAAGGTAATAAGGGAGAAGAGGAGGGCAGCGGCGATGTAAACCCGCTCGGCCCCGCTTACGGGCTTCCACCAGATGCGCTCAGGCGGGTGGATCGTCACGGATTAACCTCCTGCCATCAGACACTCAGCGCGGGGGCAGGACCGGAACACTGCCCAGGTCCAGCAGGCCCCAAACCAGGTAACTCAGGAATGGGATCAAAAGCCCGAGGGCAAGCAACAGGAAGAAATCATCCAGCAGGGTCTGGCCGAAGGGAACCCGGTCGGCCTGACGGTCGGGCCCAGGCGTCGGAGTCACCTGCCTAACCCCCTTTTGTTGATAATCTCCTCTACAGGTCATATTAATGCGGGTAAGAATTTTCGTCCACACCTTTTCGGGTAGGTTGTGGGGTAGGCTGCGGGCTAGCCTGTTGCGACGCCCGGACTAGCACCCGCCGCTTCCCGGCGGATCAGGTCCGCCAGGGTGGCCGTCTGGAAGAACCGGCTCACCTGTTCGGAGATGGGCTTCCAAGTCGTGTGGGCCTGACACGGGTTGCTGTCCGAGCAGAAGGGCCGGCCCAGCAGGCAGTCCCGGGGAAACTCTGGGTCTTCAAACGGGGCGATGACCTGCTTGAGGACGATCTGGTCCGGCGGCAGGGCGAGCCGGAATCCGCCCCGCCGACCCCGGCCCGACTTTACCAGCCCGAGCCGAGCCAGGGTGTGCAGAATCTTCGACAGGTAATTGGTCGGGATGTCTGTCTCGGCCGCAATTTCGTGGGCGAATACCTGCCGCTCAGGGTGGGTGGCCAGGTAGGCCAGGGCCCGGAGGGCGTAGCGGGAAGTCATCGACAGCATGGACCGACCTTTCCCTCAAATTGGCTTCCACCTAAAAATTTAATTTATCATCAGGTTGTCAGGCAAGTCGGAAGGCAGACGGACGGTGGAGCCGACGCTCTGGGAGGTCTTCTGGGTCGGGGTTCTCAGTGACCTGAGCACCGCCCTAGGGGTTCTGCCTTTTGTATTCTTCCGAGATGCCTCGGCCCGCTGGCAGGGGCTTGCCGCCGGGTACGCCGCCGGCATGATGGTCGGGGCTTCGGTCTTCAGCCTGGTGGACGAGGGCCTGCGCCGGGGCTCGGTCCTGGAGACGGTGGCCGGCCTGCTTTTGGGAGCCCTCTTTGTGGCGGGCCTGAACCGCTTCGTGGCCACCCGGGACTGGAAGGTCTCGGGCCTGAGCGTAGCCGACTCGCGGCGGGCCGTCCTCTTTATCCTGGCCATGTTCATCCAGAGCATCCCGGAGGGGCTGGCCATTGGGGTCGGCTTCGCCACCGGGGAGCTCAGGTTCGGGCTCTTGCTGGGCCTGGCCATCGCCGTCCACAACGTGCCCGAAGGCATCGCCGTTTCCCTGCCCCTCCGAGCAAAGGGGGTCTCCCTGTGGAGGTGCGCCGGCTACGCCGTTTTCACCAGTCTTCCTCAGCCGGTCTTTGCCGTACCGGCCTTCCTGGCCGTGAGCCCGGCCAGACAGCTGGTGCCGGCCGGGCTGGGGTTTGCGGGGGGCGCCATGATCTACCTGGCCATCGGCGAGCTCCTGGGCGAGGCGCTGGAGTCCGGGTCCCGCCAGGAGATGGCCTGGAGCTTCACCCTGGGCCTGGTAACCATGCTGCTGGTGGCCGCCATCCTCGGGTTCGGGTACTAGTCCTTGCCTCCCACCCCATCGGGTAGGGCCCAAACTATCCAAAAAACTATACTTACGGATGATGACATCAATTAAGCTTACCCCCGACAATTGTGATTGAAAGAACAAACACAACCAGGGGGGAGACACGATGAAGCCAATAAGCGGTTTTAGGCTCTTAAGCCTGCTCGGTGTGTTGGTCCTGCTCTTAAGCGCCTGCATCGGCCCGGCGGCCCCATCCGGCCCGGGCGGTTCGGTTTCGGAGCTCTCCACGGACGTAAAGCTGGTCGCCACCGAGTTTAAGTACGAGCCGGCCGTCGTCCGGGTTCCGGCCGGCCGGGAGATAACCATTACCCTCGAGAACAGGGGGGCTATCGAGCACGACCTGCACATCCCCGCGTTTGGGGTGCACCTGGTACCCAGGCCGGGTCAGACGGTAAAGGCTGCCTTCCGGGCCGATAAGCCGGGCACCTACGAGTTCGAGTGCACCATCCCCGGCCACAAGGAGGCCGGGATGAAGGGCCAGCTGGTGGTGGTCGGGGCGGAGCAGACGCAGGCCCAGCCCCAGGCGCCCGCCGCGGCGGCGCCAACGGCCGCCCCGGTGCCGCCCGGCACCGGCTTCTTGCCCATGCCGGCCGTGGCCCCGCCGGTGAACCGCTCCGAGCCCGCCCTGGTCAAGGTGGAGCTTGAGGCCAGAGAGGTCACGGCCTACCTGGCCGACGGCATCGCCTACACCTTCTGGACCTACAATGGGACGGTTCCCGGGCCCATGATCCGTGTCCGCCAGGGCGACACCGTCGAGCTGACCCTGAAGAATTCACCGGACAGCAAGGTGACCCACAGCATCGACCTCCACGCCGTCACCGGACCGGGGGGTGGGGCCAAGGTCACCCAGGTAGCCCCCGGCCAGTGGGCCACCTTCCGCTTCAAGGCCCTGAACCCGGGCGTCTACGTCTACCACTGCGCGACTCCGATGGTGGCCCACCACATCTCCAGCGGCATGTACGGGCTGATCGTGGTGGAGCCTGAGGGCGGGCTGCCCAGGGTTGACCGGGAGTACTACGTGATGCAGGGCGACCTCTACCTGGCCGGAAACCGAGACGAGAAGGGCCTGCGGTCCGTCTCCATCGAGAAGCTTCTGGACGAGCGGCCCGACTACGTGGTGTTCAACGGCCGGGTCGGGGCCCTGACGGGCGACAACGCCCTCAAGGCTAAGGTCGGCGAGACGGTCCGGATCTTCTTCGGGGTGGGCGGCCCGAACCTGACCTCCAGCTTCCACGTCATCGGCGAAATCTTCGACCGGGTCTACCCGGAGGGTGCCTCGGAGCCGGTCTACAACGTTCAGACGACCCTGGTGCCGGCCGGCGGCGCCACCATCGTCGAGTTCAAGGTTGATTATCCGGGCACCTACATCCTGGTGGACCACAGCCTAGGCCGGCTGGAGAAGGGCGCGGCCGCCCAGCTGGTGGTGGAGGGGCCGGCTGACCCGGCCATCTTCGAGGCGGTTAAAGCCGGCCAGGGTTCTGGCGGCCACTGAGGTCCTGGCCCGGGGGCGGGGCGCTCCGCCCCGCCCCCGGCTTTTCATTTCCGGCGGGGGTTGGGCGACACCTGGAGGGTGGGTTAGTATTTAGCGGGCATATCTTCCGGGAGGATGAACCCGATGAAAAATGGCCGTCGCTTTCCCTTGTGGGACGGACGCAGGTATGTCTTTGGGGAGGCGCCCGTCCTGGTCTACCTGGAGCTTACCCGGGCCTGCGAGCTGGCCTGCCGCCACTGCCGGGCCGAGGCCATCCCCCACCGGCACCCGCTGGAACTTACCACCGCCGAGGTGGTGAACCTCATGGCCGACCTGGGGCGGTTTCCCCGCCGGCCCCACCTGGTTCTCACGGGGGGCGATCCCCTCAAGCGCCCGGACCTCTTCGAAATCCTGGCTGAGGCCCGCCGGCTCGGCCAGCCGGTGTCGGTGACGCCCAGCGGTACCTACGCCCTGACCCCCGAAGTGGTCACCCGGCTGCGGGATGCCGGGGTTGCGAGCCTGGCCCTCAGCCTCGACGGCTCCGACCCGGCCCACCACGACGGGATCCGGGGCGTGGCGGGGTCTTTTGCCTGGACCGAGCGGGCCCTCCGAGCCGCCCTGGACGCCGGGCTGGCGGTCCAGGTGAACACCCTGGTTTGCCGGGAGACGGCCGACGACCTGCCCCGGATTTATGAGTTTCTGACGGGGCTTCCCATCGTCCGCTGGAGCCTGTTTTTCCTCATCCGGGTCGGCCGGGGCCGGGTGATGACGGAGCTTTCGCCGGCCGAATCCGAGCGGCTGATGGGCTGGCTGCTGGACCTGAGCCGCACGGCCCCCTTTGAGGTGAAGCTCACCGAGGCCCACCACTACCGGCGGATCGCCCTTCAGCGGGCCGCGGCGGCCGGCCGGGTCGAGCAGGTACTGCGGTCGCCGGTGGGCCGGGGATTCGGCATCCGGGACGGGAACGGCATCGTGTTCATCTCCCACATCGGAAACGTGCTCCCCTCGGGCTTCCTGCCGGTCCGGGTCGGAGACGTGCGCCAGGCCTCCATCGTCGACCTTTACCAGAACGCCCCCCTGCTGCGGGCCCTGCGCAATCCGGACGGCTTCTACGGCAAGTGCGGCCGGTGCGAGTTCCGGGAGGTCTGCGGCGGCTCCCGGGCCCGGGCCTACGCCCTGACGGGCAACCCCCTGGCCAGCGACCCCCTCTGCCCCTACCGACCGGGAACGGTCGCCCTTCCGGAACCCCTGGGGGACGCCCGGACCCGGACCTAGCCGTACCTGCGGCGCAGCTCCGCGGCCGCCTGCGCCATCGCCCTGAGCTTGGCGACGGCAACTTCGGCGGTGGCCACGGGAGCTTCGGCGAAGGTTCCGAAGCCGCAGTCCGGATTAAGGAAGACCCGGTCGGGCGGGAAATAGGCCAGGGCCTGCTCCACCCGGGCCGTGACCTCCTCCGGGGATTCCACCCGGGGCGACCGGGGATTGACCACCCCCAGCCCCAGTTCGCCCCGCTCGGCCAGGGGCCGAATGGCCCCCAGCTCCCCGGCCCGGGGCGTCGCAAACTCCAGCACCCACTGCCGGACCTTCATCGCGGCCAGCGTTTCGACGAGGGGCTCGTAGCTGCCCGTAAGCAGGGCCGCCTCGTTGGTGGTCCAGTTGCCCCGGCAGACGTGCACACCAATGCGGACCCCGTCGATGCCCTCCACCGTCCGGTTGACGAGCTCGGCAGCCCACGCCAGCTCCTGCTTCGGATCGGCGGTCGACGCCGAAAGGGAGGCGCACATAAACGTTCGGGTCCTGACCGGCGGCTGAAAGACCACCTCGGTCAGGGCGGGCTCATCCAGCTGGATGAAGCTGGCGCCGGCGTCCCTGAGCCGGACGACCTCATCCCGGAGGATGGCGACGATTTCGGCCGCCAGGTCCTGGACCGTGGGGTAGGCCCCATCCGAGAGGCCCTTGACCCACATCGTCCGGGTCAGCAGGTACGGGCCGGGCAGGGGAACCTTGATGGGCCTGGCCGTGTGGCGGCGCAGAAACTCCAGCTCATCCAGGGCCAGGGGATGCTTGAGGCGGACCTTATCCACGACGACGGGGGTCTTGATGGCGTAGGCCGGGACGTCCCGCTGCCGGAGCACCTGCTCGAAAAAGGTCTTGTCTTCGGCGTAGGCCAGCATCTCGGCCACCGTCATCAGCCGGACGCCCTCCAGCTTTTCGACCACAAAGGAGTAGAAGTTATCCCGGCGCTGTTCGCCGTCCGTAACCATGTCCACCCCGGCCTCCTCCTGCTGGCGAAGGGCCTCCAGGACGGCCCGGTCGGCTATCTCTTGAAATTCCCCGAAGGAGAGCTCTCCGGCCTGGCGCCGCCGCAAGGCCTCCAGCAGCCAGGACGGCCGGGGCCAGCTCCCGACGACGGTCACGGGAAAGAGGGGCAGTTCGGCCTTCACGGAAGCAGCCTCCCGAACGATTTTCAGTAGATAGTTCAAACACATGACCGGGTCAGCGCCGCCGGACCGTGTCGGCCCAGCGGAGCAGGTCGAGGCCGGCGGCCAGGGACGCCTCCCGCCGGTCGAGGATTGCCTGGACCCTGTCCTCGGGCAGCCGCTCGACCATGATGGAGAGGCCGTCGCAGTCGCTCACGTGGGGCAGGATTCCCCGGACGATGCCGACGGCTTCGGCAACCTCCTCTTCGGTCAGGTCGGCCTTGCCTGCGAGTTCGACGAGGCGGCGGGCGCCGGCAATGGCCCGGTCGTGGGCCCGGAAGAGCTCCTCAATATAGCTTTCGCCGAACAGGCCGGTCAGGGCCGGGTAGAGGGCCTCCTCCTCGTAGCGGAAGTGGGGCCCGGTCAGGGCGGCCACCCGCCCGAGGAGCTCCCGGGCCCGGTGCAGGTCGCGGTCCTGGAAGGCCGAAATCAGGTCGAGCAAAAGGTCCCGGACCTGCCGGTGCTCCTCCCGGAAAATCTGGGTAAAGCGGTCGGCCAGCATGGCGTTCACCTCCCGATTAGACTGCGGGTACCCTTACCAGTTCGGTCTCGACGGCGACGGGCCGGGCCAGGGTGTTTCCCACCGGGGAGGTCTGGACCGTCTCGGTCCAGACTTCCCGGAGGGCGGCCTCGTCGGCGTCGGCGTCCACGTAGGCCTTAACCTTTATCTGCCGGTAGCCTGGGTGGCCGGTGCGGTCGAGGCCGAGGAACACCAAAATGTTGTCCAGCTCGCCATCGAGGGCCAGCTCCAGGTTGCGTAGGCGAATCCCCCGCCTGGTGGCGTTGAAGACGAAGCCGACGGTAAGGCAGGCCCCCAGGGCGGCCAGCACATACTCAACGGCATTGGGGGCCACGTCGTTCCCGGCCAGGTCGGCAGGCTCGCTTAGGTCGAGGGCATGGTTGCGGATAAAGGCCCGGGCATGGAAGCCGTCCTGCCAGCGGACGCGGGCGGACCAACGGTTGAGGGCCTGAGCGGCCTCAGGCTGGGCCCGCACCGTGCTTTCGATGAGACGCAGCTGCCCCAGGTCGAGCCCGTTAAGTAAATCGGCCATCACCGGACCTCCATATGTATTAGGTTGTTGATCAACAACTCAAGATAATTATGGGGATGTTCGGGCCGGCTGTCAAGGGGGGTCCGCTCATCCGGGGCCTTCTAGTTATGGTAAAATTGCTAGCATACAGTAGGTAGTTTGCATGTAGGGGCGCATGGCCGTGCGCCCCTACAGACCGCCTGATCGCCGCCCAATAACTCTTATGGGCCGTAAAAGCGGTGTATTGGCGCACCTCCGGCTCGACCCCGCCCTTATGGAGGCCCTTTACCTGGAGGTGCCGGCCGAGGGCCGGGCCCGCCGGTCATCCTCGAGACTTTTGCCGAGTATCTGCGCCGCCGGCTCTTAAGGACCATTGCCGAAGGGGCCGCAAGCCTCTCGCCCGAGGAGGCGGCTGACGCCTGGGTTCCGACGCCGAGGTCCGGATGGGAGCGGTCCCGATGAATGGCCACCTTGACCTCTCGGCCCAGGGCCGGCGGTTGCCCCTGCCTCACCTGCCCCAGGGGGCCCAAGCCCGGACCCTGGGGCTCATCCTGGCCACCTCCAATCCGGCCCATCTCCCGGGTCTCGAAGTGGTGGACCCCTGACGCTTAATCCCCTGACCGGACCGCGGCCGCGGATGCCCCTGACCGTGCCGGGCTGACTGCGAAACCCGCCGGCAAGCCGGCGGTCAGACCGGGTTGTCGACGGGCCACAGGCGCCAGGAGTCGGCGGCTACGCCAAGGTTCTCGCCCCGGCCGACGGCGTTACCGCACCAGGTAGAGGGTGGGGTAAATAAATACCCAGGCCACGTCCACGAAGTGCCAGTATTTCACGGCCCCCTCCACCGCCCAGGAGTTTCTGCCGGTAAACCGCCCGTGCCGGCCCAGGAACAGGACGAACGTCAGCGCAATAATCCCCGTGAGTACGTGGAAGCCGTGGAGCCCGGTGGTCGTCAGGAAGACGGTCCCGTAGGCCGTGCCCGGCGGAAAATAGTGGAACGCCTCGTACCATTCAATGGCCACCCCGACCAGGAAGACCAGGCCCAGGCCGATGGTGGCCGCTAGGTTGCGGTTCAGACCGGCGAGGTGGTCCCAGAGGGCCGCCCGTTCGGCCCGGTAGGCGGTGAGGCTGCTGGACAGCAGAACCAGGGTGATACCCAGCCCCAGCAGCTGGTTGAGCTCCGGGGGCCGTTCCACCCCCTGCAGGTAGTAGCGGCTCGATAAGGCTGCCCCAAAGAGGAAGCTCTCCGACAGGATAAACAGCCAAAGACCCGTCCGGTTAAGGGACAGCCGCTCCTCAGGGGTATGCTCGACAAGGTGCGGGTGCGCCATCCTAGTCTGCCCTCCAGAGCTGGGCAATGTGCATGAAATAGTAGGCAATAAGCCCCGCATCGGCCAGGTTCAGCGCCGCCAGCAGGAACCGGAACAGCCCCACCGGCATGTCAACCAGCAGCAGGCCGAACTCGACCACCGTCAACAGGATCAGGGCCGCAAAAACCCACCAGCCTCGCCGCCAGTCCACCGAAAGTCCGCCCGGGTGTCTCATAGCTGCTCCTTTCGTCGGTCCGGCTGTTCGCCGTTGGAAGCCCCGGCCGGTCCCACGAGGGCGTGGATGGCGCCCGGGACCCCGTAGCCGTAGGGTGAATCCACCACCTTCGGCCTGAAGGGAAAGTTCCCGTGGGGCGGCGGGGATGAGGTGAGCCACTCCAGGGTCGTTGCGCCCCAGGGGTTCGGCGGCGCCACGGGCCCCTTCACCCAGGAATAGACCATGTTGGCGACAAACACCACAAAACTCCCGGCCAGGAAGAAGGCGGCCAGGCTGATGAGCAGGTTCACGTCGGCCAGGGCCGGCTGATAGTCGGCCACCCGCCGGGTCATTCCCCGGACTCCCGCCCAGAACATGGGGAAGAAGGTGAGGTTGAACCCGAGAAAGGCCCACCAGAAGTGAACCCGGCCCAGCCGCTCGCTGAACATGCGCCCGGTAATCTTCGGAAACCAGTAGTAGGCCGCCGCCAGGAAGGCGAAAATCTCCCCGCCCATAATGGTGTAGTGGAAGTGGGCCACCACGAAGTACGTATCCTGGAACTGGATGTCGGTCGGCACGTCGGCCAAAAATATTCCGGTGATGCCGCCGATAAGGAAGTTGAACAGGAAGCCGAGGGCAAAGAGCATGGGCGTGTTCAACAAAATCCGCCCCTCCCACAGGGTCCCCAGGGCCGCCAGGAAGACGACCCCCGTCGGAATGGAGATGAGCTCGGTGGTGACCATAAAGGGCAGGTGGAGCCGCTCATCCATCCCGCTGGTGAACAGGTGGTGGGCCCAGACGACGAAGCTGAGGACCACGATGGTGAGGAACGCCCCCACAACCCACCGGTAGGCGAAGAGGGGCTTCCGGGCCAGGTGCGCCGTCACCTCCAGCACGATGCCGAAGGCGGGGACGATCATGATGTAGACCGCCGGATGGGAGTAGAACCAGAAGATGTGCTGAAAGAGCAGGGGTTTGCCGCCTCCGGCGGGGTTGTAAAACGAGGTGCCCGCGACCCGGTCCAGGATGTCGGTCAGCAGGGCGAAGGCGACGAACTGGGTCGCCGTCAGGCTGATAAGGGCGGCGGCAAAGACCGACCAGATGAAGATGGGCAGCCGGGACCAGGTTAAACCCGGTGCCCGCAGGCCGATGATGGTCGCCAGGAAGTTGAGGCCGCCCAGGATGGACGAAAACCCGAAGGTCAGAAAAGCCAGCAGGAAGAGGAGCTCTCCCCGCTGGTTCACCACGGCCAGGGGCGGGTACGCCGTCCAGCCGGTTTCAAACCCGCCCATCAGGGGGGTGGCCAGCAGGAGCACCGCCACCGGCGGGATGAGCCAGTAGCTGAGGGCATTGAGCCTGGGGAAGGCCACGTCCTCGGCTCCGACCATGAGGGGGACCAGGAAGTTGGCAAAGCCGCCGAGGATGATGGCCACGGCGACGGCGACCATAAAGATGCCGTGCAGGCTCATCACCGTGTTGTAGCCGCCAAGTCCCAGCACCCCCACGCCGGGACTCAGCAGCTCCAGGCGCATCGCCATGGCCAGCAGGCCGCCGACCAGCATCACCGCGGTGAAGGTGACCAGGTACTGGACGCCGATAACCTTATGGTCGGTGCAGAACCGGAAGAAGCGGCCCGGGCCGTCGGCCGGTTCCTCCCGGCGGGGCAGACCGAACCACTCACGGACCCAGTAATCCCACATTCCCACCCCGAGGAGCCAGCCCACCAGCCCCAGGGGGTAGCCCGCCACCAAAAGAACCTCCGGCGCCCAGGGCGTGCGTCCGGTAAGCAGCCGGATCCCCGTCGCCAGGCCACCACCCACTAAGAATCCCAGGCTGCCGAAGACAAGCCCCTTCGCTACGGGCAGCAGCGCCCGCCAGCCTACATCTGTCGAGACTGCCTTGCCAGCCACTGTCGAAACTCCTCCTCGGTTACGATGCGTACGGGAATCACCATCAGGGAGTGGCCGGTACCGCACAGCTCGGCGCACTGAACCCGCAGGTCCGGGTCCTGGCTGAAGTCGCCGGTCCGGTTCGGGGTGAAGGCCACCGAGGTGACCATGCCCGGCACGGCGTCAATCTTTGCCCGGAAGGCCGGAACCCAGAAGGAGTGCACCACGTCCCGGGACGTTACCTCCACCCGGACCCGCCGGCCGATGGGGAGAACCAGCTCCCGGTTGGTGGAAACGGCCGCATCCGGGTAGGTCACCTGCCAGCCCCAGCGCATCCCCTCAACCCTGACCACCAGGTCGGGCGGGAGGTGGGCGCTGTGCCGGAGCTCCTCGAGGCCAACGGTCCCCACCCCGATCAGGACCAGGGTAAGGGTTGCCGTTACGCCCAGCCAGGCCATGGCCACCCCCGGGCTTCCCCGCAGGGGCGGACCATCGACCTGACCCGGGCCGCCCCGTCGGAACCGGACGACGCTGTAGGTGAGAAAGCTCAAGACAAACGCAAAAACCGGAACGGCCAGGATGGTCAGGATGCGGAAAGCCCCGTCGACCACCACCGCTTCCTCGGCGGCTCCCGTCGGGAACGGGTCCAGACCGATGACAACGGCCTCACCGAGGGCCGCAAGTCCCAGGGCGCCGAGCACGGGTAACCAGAACGACCGGCCCAAGGTGCCTTCTCCCCCCCAAGGGTTTGTGATTCTTGCCACAATCAGCGTAAAGGCATCGGGCCGCCACAACCAGATGCAAATGCATCAATTTAGAGGGGGATGGATGCAGGTTCAGATGAGCCGGAGCTGGGAGGCGTAGACGACGGCCTGGAGGCGGGTGCTGACGCCCAGCTTGCCCAAGATCCGGTTCACGTAGTTGCGGACGGTAGTCGGGGAGAGGGCGAGGGCTTCGGCCATCTCCCGGGTGCTGAGGCCGCAGGCAAGGAGCCGCAGGATTTCGGTCTCCCGGGGCGAGAGGCGTGGCGGCGGGCCGGCAGGACCCTGAAATTCACCGGCAGGCGGGGTGTCACGGCCCAGCTCCCGGAGCAGGGCTGCGGCCTGGCGCGCAAACTCCTCAAGGCGGCGGCGTTCGGTGACGTCCCGGCAGAGGTGAACAACCAGGTTGGCCCGCCCGGGCCTCTTCAGCACCACAATGCTTACGTTGAGCCACTTTTCGGTGCCGTAGACCGTCGGGCAGATGATGTCGTAGTCCGGAGTCGGTCGCCCCCGACGGGCGTTCACGACGACGGGACAGTTGCGGCGGCAGAACCGGTGGTTGCGGGTGTCCCGGCCGGCCACCACCTCGTAGCAGGGCCTGCCCAGCGCCTGGTCTGCCCGGCGTCCGGTGAGCCCCTCCACCGCCGGCCCCCAGAAGACGACCCGCTGCTGGAGGTCGACGGCAAAGACGGCGTCGGCGGTTACCAGGCCCTCCCAGAAGGGCTCTCCGCCGGCATCCCCACGTTCCCGCATCAGTTAAAAGTTACTTACCTCCCGATGATTTTATCATCGGCCTAACGCGGCCGACCAAGGGGGTCTCCGGCCGGGGAACCAGCCCGGACCTCACGACCGGACAAAGGCCCGCTAGCCGCCGGGCAGGGGCGGCCGGAGTCGGGGCAGGAGGTGGAGGCCGAAGGCCCCAACCCCGAGGACTTCCAGGAGGGTTCCCAGGGCCCCGGCCGGCGGCCCCCCGATTAGCCCGCCCGGTCCGGCCAGCAGAACTCCCCCGTTGATCAGGAAGAACGCGGCCCAGGCCGGTCCCGGGTAGCCCCTCGGGTGGGCAAAGCCCCAGCTGGCAAGCCGCGGAAAAATCCAGTAGGCCACCCCGAAGGCCAGCTGGACCGTCCAGCCGAAGAGGAGGGCGTGGACGTGCCAGCCCAGCAGCGTCGGGACGGCCGGGTGGACGGGGACGGCCTTGTGGGCAAGCATCAGGCTCCCGATGAGAAAGCCCGTGACCAGGTGGACCAGGCTTGCCCGGACCATGTAGCGGCTCAGGCGGGGCACCGGCCTAGTCCTCCTTCCCGGGCCGCCCCCGGACCCGGGGCCAGAGAAGCCCCGCAAAGACCCAGCCGGCCAGCGTAAGGCTGAGCGCGCTGATGACCAGGGCCGCCCGGGCCCACGGCTGCGGGTCCAGGGCGGCCGCCGGCTCGGCCACGGCCCGCAGGACCAGTCCCCCATTGAGCAGGCCGAACCCGACCCAGCCGAGTCCCCCGGGGCCCCGGGGTCGGGTCCGGGAAAGGGGCGGAAACATCCACCAGGCGACCCCGAAGATGAACTGGGCCACGCCCCCCAGCATGAGCAGGTGGTAGAACACCGGCCGGGCCGCCGAAAGCCCGGGCCACCCGCTCCCCGGGAGGGCGGTGCCCAGCTCCAGCCCGGTCCCCAGCACCAGGGCAGCCACGAGGTTGATCAGGGCGGCCCGAATGCACCAGCGGGTCAGGGCCGGCATTCGTCGGCCAGCTCGGCCAGCATTTCGGGCCGCAGAACCGTCACCCGGCGCCGGCCCAGCCGGACGATCCCCGCCCGCTGCCAGCCGTTTAAGACCCGGCTAACGGTGTAGAGTCGGGTTCCGCACAAGCCGGCCAGCTCGGCCCGGCTCAGGGCCACCTCCACCGGGCCGTCAGCCGCCCCGCCCACGAGGCTCAGCAGGAGACTGGCCAGCCGGGCCTCGGCCCGCCGGGTGCTCAGGTTGTGGAACCTCTGCTGAAGCTCGTGCAGCCGCCGGGCCATAAGGCGGATGACGTCCAGGGCCGCCACCGGCCGCTCCAGCAGAAACCTTCGAAACTTATCCGCCGGCACCGCCAGCACCTTCGCGCCCATCAGGGCGCAAACGGAGGCGGGCAGGGGCTCTTCGGCCATGGCGGTTCCGATTCCCACAAACTCGCCCGGACCGGCCAGGTGCAGCACGCTTTCGGAGCCGTCGGACCCGAGCCGGGCAACCTTAAGCCAGCCCTCAAGGACCAGGTAGACGTACCCCGGCCGGTCCCCCTGCAGGAATAGAAACTCCCCCCGCCCCAGCGTGCGGACCCTTCCGATGGGCGCCAGGGCTGCCGCCACCGTTTCCCCGAGCTCCATCCCCCTCAGCCCCCGGTCAGTCTGGCTTCCAGGTACTCTTTGAGGGCGACCGCGTTGTTGTGCTCCAGGTCCCGGGCGCTGAACAGCAGGGTGATTTCCCCCGCCCGGGCGGCCTCAAGCAGGGGCTTTAAGCCCTCGGGCCTCGAGTCAAGCTCGGCAAAGTAGCGGGCCTTGAACTCCTCCCACCTGGCCGGGTCGTGACCGAACCAGCGCCTCAAGCCGTCGCTGGGGGCGGCCTCCTTGACCCAGCCGTCAAGCTTAAGCTCGTCCCTTTTGAAGCCCCGCGGCCAGAGCCGCTCGACCAGGAACCTGCGCCCGTCCGCGGGCTCCGGGGGCTCATAAACCCGCTTGAGCCGGATCATCTTGCCTTCCCCCGGGATTATACCTCTCGAATCCAGCAGCCCCCTTTCGGCCAGCCACCGCAGGAGCAGGTGGAAATAGACCAGGCCGGCGTACGGATGCCAGCGGGCAACAACCTCCCGGGTTCCGTCGTAGTCTAAAGGGTCGGCCAGGCCCAGCCAGCGGCGCAGGTTGTTGCGGGCGCCCACGTCGTCGTCGGGGAACACCTCAAGCCGCCCCAGGCCCCGCAGGAGCACATACTCCGCCGTCCACCGCCCCACGGCCCGGAACCGCCGCAGGCAGGCCGCGGCCTCGTCGGGTTCCATGCCGGCCAGACCCTCCAGGTCGAAGCCCTGGGTGCCGGCCCGGGCCAATCCCAGAACGGCCTCGGCCTTCTGGCGGCTCAGCCCCAGGGCCCGGAGGCTTTGGGGGGTCTGCCCGGCCAGGTCCTGCGGGTCCGGAAACCCGTAGAGTACCTCGCCGTCCAGCTCAAGACGCGGCCCGAACTCCGCGGCCAGCCGGTTCATCAGGCGGATGCCGAAGTCGAGGGTGACCTGCTGGCCGACGACGGCGTTCAGGGCCGCCTCAAAAACGGTGGGGAACCGGGGCGGCTTCAGGCCCCGGAACCGGGCGGCCAGCCGGTAGAAGGTCGCAAGGTCGGCCTCAAGGCCCAAGACCCGGCTGACGGTTCGGGCCAGGGCGGCCAGGTCGGCGGCGAAGGGGGCCGGGCCGTAAACTTCAACTTTCAGGGTGGGGGCCTCGGCCGTTCCTGCCTGGCTCACCGCCACGGCCCGGGCCACTCCCCCGGCCCTGAAGACCCGGAGGTACCGGCGGCCGTCCCAGCGGTCCACCAGGTTCTCGGCCCGGCGGCGAAGGGCCCAGACCGTCAGGTTCATGCGGAAGGGTGGGACCGGCCTGAGGGCCGGGTTCAATCCTTCTCCTCCGGGGGGATCCGGAAGGGAACGGCGAGGCGGTTCCAGCCGTTGATGGCGATAATGGCCATGGTCAGGCCGACGAGCTCCCGTCCGGTAAAGTGGCGGCAGGCCTCGGCGTAGACCTCGTCGGGAACGCCGCCATCCCCCAGCCGGGTAACCGCCTCAGCCCAAGCCAGGGCCGCCCGCTCCCGGTCCGAAAAGAACGGCGCCTCCCGCCACACGCTTACGGCGTAAAGGCGGCGTTCGGTTTCGCCGGCCACCCGCGCCCGGCGGGTATGCAGGTCGACTCAGTAGGCGCAGCCGTTGAGCAGGGAGACCCGGACCTTCACCAGCTCGAGAAGACGGGTGTCAAGGCCGGTGGTCCGCACGTAAGCCTCAAGCGCCCGCATCGCCTGCACGGCCTCGGGGGCGACCTGCCGGTAGTCCAGACGCATGCCTTCTGCCATTGGCTCACCTCCTAGGTTTTTGCCTTTGCCGTTACGCTCCGGACCACTGCCAGCAGGAAGAATAGCAGGACGGCGACCGCGTTAAAGAGTCCCCCGAACCCCCGCAAACCTGGCAGCCCCGCCAGGTTGCCCAGAATCCGGGCGGCGAGGGAGGCGTGAAGGAGTGCCAGGGGGACGTAGAGGACGGGGTGGAACGGGAACGAAACGGCGGCCACTGCCGGCAGGATGATGAGGGCATGACCGAAGACCATCGACATTACGAAGCCCAAGAAGATCGCGTGCAGACCCCCATCGTAGGCGGGCCCGGCCAGGGCATACGGTCCCAGCGCCCACCAGAGGCCGCCCACCCCGAGCCAGAAAAAGCCGAGGAGGAGGCACAGGGCAATGAACCGCACCTGCCCCGGACGCCTAACGGTAACCCAGGCGATGTCGTACTTGAGAAGCCACAGGGCCATGGCCGCCAGGGCCAGCCCCGAAAACCGGTGGCCTGCCTCGGGGACCGCCAGGCCCAGACCCAGGCCGGCCACTAAGGCCGCCGTAATCAGCCCCAAAAGCCGCCCGGCCGCCGGCGGCCGGGCGGCCACCCGGGAGAGCTCCAGCCGCTCCCCCACGATGGTCAGCACCAGGAACCCGGCCCACCAGTCGGCCGCCTGCGCCAGACCCCGACCCAGCCACCAGCTGACATTTCCCCCGGCCCAGATGGCCGCGCCCAAGCCCATAATAACGAGGCTGGCGTCGGGGTGCCGGCTCAGGGCCCGCAGGTAAAGACCGACGAGTCCGAGGCCCGCGGCCAGGCCCAGAAGCTGCGGTACCGGAGCCGGCGCGCCCGGAACCAGGGCCAGGGAACCGGCCCCGGCCAGGAGCGGGACCAGGTACCCGGCGGGGAGGCCCAGGCCCACCGCCCGCTCCAGGCTTATAAGGGTGCCCAGGAAGCCCGAGACCATCAGCGCCCCGTGCCGGGTCGGGTCCGGCACCGTGGGGGCGGGCAGAAGCCCCAGCCGGGCCAGCCCGGCCCAGATGCCGGCCAGAAGGCCCAGCCCGGCCGGCAGGATGAACAGCCGACGCACCCGCAGGTAGGAAGCCACTAGCCGCCCCGTGCCAGGATGACCGAAAGGCCGACGATGGCAATGCTGAGGAGGAGGCCGACCCGGGCAAGCCAGACCGAGAGCCACCGAAGCCTCAGCGCCTCGGGGGAGCCGGGCTCCTTGCGGGCCAGCTCTACCGCCCTGACCCCAACCCCCAAGTCGTGGAGGGCCGTCAGCCCTAAAACCAGGGCCACCAGGACGGCCTTCGTGCCCAGGGTGTGGGCAAAGCCCGTCCGCCAGAAGGCCGGGTCAAACCAGGTCGAAGGGGTGATGCCCCGCAGGAGCAGAATGACCTGTCCGGTAATTACCAGGATGATCAGGGCGGTCCAGCCCAGGACCCGAGCCCGCCGGCCGATCAGGTGTAAAAGGTCCGGCAGGAACGGCCGGAACTGGGGCGCCCTGAGGGCGGGGATCACCGAGAGGGCCAGGAAAACCGAACCCCCAACCCAGGCCGCTGCCACCAGCAGGTGGATGCCCACGACCAGAAGATAAAGCTCCCGCATCCAGCACTAGTTTACCCGGTGCGGGAGATAAGCACCCGCCAAACCTCCGGCCCCCGCTCCAGATACGTCCAGCCGAAGGTGCCGGGCCGCTCGGCACTGAATTGGTAATAAAGGGGTTTGGGGTCGTGGTCATTGACCAGAATGAAAGCTTCGCCCGGCTTTAGACTTTCAAAGGTCTGGAAAATGAGGGGATGCCGCTGCGGCGGCGGTATCGTCCGGACATCCAGGGTCGTCTTGACTGCCGGGCCTCCCGGGGCGTCCGACTCTTCGGCCCGGAGCCCGGCCAGAACCTTGTCCTGCTCGGCGGCCGGAAGATACGTATCCAGCAGGGGGAGGTAGACCCGCTCTTCCTTTTCCAGATGGAGCAGGACAATCGCCTCAAGCCCCACTGCCAGCCGCTTTAAGGCCTCCGGGTCGGCCCCCGACCCGGAGCTCAGGCGGCCGATGTAGTCCTCGATAAACCGGTGGTCGATTTCCATCGTGGCCGTGGCCCGACCCCAGGCCTTGATCAGGGGCTCAACGGCGGCGTAAAGGTGCTTTTCTTCGGCCCGGGCGTGGGGCAAAAGCTCACCGGAGAGAAATCCCACCAGGTCTCGGAAAGCTTCTGGGGAGCCCGTCCTCACGTAGGCATCGACCTTCTCCGTAAGCTTCCGGCGGAGTTCGGCGTGGTGCGCCCGGACGGCATTGACAAGGTTCGAAGTCATGAGTAACCTCCCGTAGTCAACTTGGGGGCAAGGCCCTGGCCTAAGCCCCAATCCGGATTTTATCAGCCCAAGGTAAGGATTACTTTGCGCCAGCGCAATGAACTGCATCCCCGCACCGGGCTTTCGACCACCCCTAATTGCTAGCAGGTAGTGGCCAGTATAGTTGTATGGCGGCACGGCCGCACATTGGGGCGGCTGCCGGGCCCTAATGGCACAACTGGTAGACCCTGGTCCCCGCGGTCAGGTATAAGCTTAACAAAATAAGGCGCTTCTTCTTTTGTAGACAACTCAAGATAATAAACTTGCGCCACAGCTGAATGTTCGATAGCTTTTTACATCCTTTTAACATTATCTTTACTTGCATTCGCTAATTCCATACTGGATACTACAATAATCGGGGGTAGCATCGATGACACTCACCGCAAGAAAGTCCCTAGTTACAGCAGTTTTAGGGGGTATCCTTGGGCTGTTTGTGCTGATCCAGCTGGTGCCGTATGGGCGCAACCACGTCAACCCGCCGGTAGTGGCCGAGCCTGCCTGGGACAGCCCCCAAACCCGGGAGCTTTTCTTCCGAGCCTGCGGAGACTGCCACAGCAACCAGACGAACTGGCCGTGCTATAGCAACATTGCGCCGATTTCGTGGCTAGTACAGTGGGACGTGGACCGGGGTCGGGCCAAGTTCAACGTCTCGGAATGGGGCCTGCCCCGGCGCAATGAGGGTCATGAGGCCGTGGAAAAAGTGCAGGAGGGAAGCATGCCGCCGGCCATCTACATGGTCGTGCACCCCGAAGCTAGGCTCTCGGCCCAGGAGCTGAGGCAGTTTCTAAACGGCCTCGCTCAGACATTCGGCACCGAGGAGGGTGAGCGCCGGGAGCGCCGCCGCTGAAGACAAGCGGCACCCGGAAGTCAGGTCGGTCCAACCGAGGTCCAGGAGTCGGGGACGGTAGCAGGCCGAAAATCGCCTTCAGGTTGCGTGTTCTGGTGGGTTAACGAGGCCGTGTTTGAGGGCGAAGGCGACGACCTGGGCCCGGTTGTGGGCGTGCAGCTTTTGCAGGATGTTTTTAAGGTGATATTTGACGGTGTTTTCGCTTACGTAAAGCCGCCGGG
>JBHOQU010000053.1:0-12452 GCA_042408785.1 Dehalococcoidia bacterium
CCTGGGGCTCACGGAAGAGGAGTTGGCGTTCTATGAGGCGCTGGAGGCCAACGACAGTGCTGTGAAGGTCCTGGGCGAGCCCACCCTCAAGAGGATCGCCCAGGAACTGGTGAAGGCAGTCCGCGAGAACGTAACGGTGGATTGGGCGATGCGAGAGAATGTGCGAGCCCAGTTGCGGGTTATTGTGAAACCCATCCTGAGGAAGCACGGTTATCCCCCAGACAAGCAGGAAAAGGCAACCCAACTCGTGCTTGAGCAGACCGAAGTCCTTTCCGCTGAGTGGGCACGAACATAGCGGTCCTGCCTGTTTTGGGGCCGCATTCCCTACCTGTGGCCTCAAATGTAGAGCCAGAGCGACTGCCCTTGCCTACCCTTGCGTCCCTAGCCCGGCAGAAGAGGTGCCGGCGAAAGCCTCTCCTCAAAGGTCCTCAGCTCAGGCCACCAGGGCCCACCGTAGTGGACAAAGGTAAAACTCTGGCGCGGGCCTTCGGAGAGACCTTTGCCCTACCTCGTAACCAGCTTCCGCTTATTACGGTGGCGGTTAGAGTGCCGGGTAGTGTTGTAATGTCAGGCGCATAGCCCCTGGGGCGCATTATGCGAATTAGATTAGGCGGAGGGTCATAAGGGTGTGGGCAAGGATGGTGGCGGCGGTGCGGGTCAGCAGGCCCCAGAAGGTCTTGGCCCCATGACGGGCGAGCCCCAGCTGCTCCGTGAGCTGGGCGACGGTGGTCTCGATGTGGTTGCGCAGGCGGGCTAAGGGCCTGGGGAAGGGCTTTCGGCAAGGCCCTGCGCTGGGCCCGGCCGGGCATCAGCACCACCTGCACCCCCTGCTCCCGCCAGCCCTCCACCCATCGCCGGCCGCAGAAGCCCCTGTCCAGGAGCAGGCCCCGCACCCCTGCCCATACCAGCAGCTGGTCGGCCACGGCCCGCTCATCGAGGGCGGCCGGCACGCTGGCCCAGGCCCGCACGAGCCTGCTGGCCAGCTCGGTGCGCAGGGCCAGCCGGAAGCCGTAGGACCACTCGCTGTGGGCGCAGTCCCAGCCGAAGCCGGCCACCAGGCCCCTGCCAACGGTCGGGGCCCCGCACCCGGCTGGGATGCTTCACGGGCAGGGCAGCGGTGTCTACCTGCTGCCAGGTATCCTGGGGCAGGTGGGCCAGCAGGCGCTCCCGCAGCGCCTCGAAGGCGCCCCAGAGCCAGCGCACCCGACGGTTGAACTCGCTCCGGCTGGGTAGCCTGGGGAAGCAGTGGCGCCAGCCTCGCCTCACCTCCTCCAGGAAGGCGGCCTCGCTCCGCCGCCCCAGCAGGTGGCGCAGCAGGGCGATGGTGAGCAGCTCGGCATCGGTGCCGGCGGGCCTGGGCCCAGGGCGGCTGGGGACGGCCACGACCCCTGCCCTGATGGCATCGTCCACCAGGACGTAAACATGGACGAACAGGTCAGCAAGTGGCATCATGACTGGGGGCCCTCCGCAGTTTTGGGAGTCACATTCCAGTTACTGCTGCGGTCGGCCCCCTCTTGTCAATAATTCACATGATGCGCCTTAAGGCCCTCTTTAAGGGCTTGGGCGCCTCCACCCCCATCCCGTCAGACAGCACCAGGAACGACGCAAGGCCCAGGTCCACGCCCACCGGCTCCCCCTGCCGGGGCGGTGGACTGGGCCGCTCCACCTCACAGGTCATGCTGGCGTACCACCGGTCCGCCTCGCGGGATACGGTAGCCGAGAGGACGCGGGCCTTGCGTGCGGCCAGCAGCGCCGCTCCTTGGTGCGCACCTTGCCGAGGCGGAGCAGCTGCCCAGGGCAGGGCAAAACCCGAAGGGAGCCGGTAAGATGCGCCTTGTTGTCGTCCAGGCTCTTTTTACGCTTAAAGCGGGGCCTTCCCGCCCGGCCCTGCCGCCAGTTTTTGAAAGCCCGTTCTAAACTTGACATAAGCTTGGTAAAGCTTATGTCAAGTTTGCGCCTCCTGGGGTGCGACCCACCAGGGGGCATTGGTTCGGTTCCAGCGGTTCCACTCCCGGTGAAGCTCAAAGGCCGTGGGGCTGCGCTGCCCCTGCGCCAGCGCCTCAAGGCAGCGGGAAAGCCCCCGGCGCCCCCCCGGGCTTGGCCGGCGCCACGCGGGCGGCACGGTTGGGGTCCAGCTCGAAGCGGAAGGCCTCGTACATCCGTTCGACTGACTAGATGATAACAAAATCGCCAGCTGCTGTCAGCCCCCGTGGGCCGGGGCGCCGCCGATGCCGGGCGGGGCCACCTGCCCCCCCGGGAGTGGCAGGTGGCCCTGCTGGTCGCCGATGGCAAGAGCAACCGGAAGATTGCCGACGCCCTGATAATCGGCGAGCGGACGGTAAAGTCCCACGTGGCCAAGATCATGGCGAAGCTGGGGGTGAGCTCCCGGGCCGGAATCGCCGCCTGGGTGAAGGACCGGGGCCCGGAGGCGGCTTCAGAGCCTAAATTTCCGTACTGACGCCGCTAAAGTTCCGTATTTTCCCGGATGATTTTGGGCCGGTCCTGGTCTATGCTGTAGTTGGGCGTCGGGTTGGGGCCCGCAGGCCCCTGGACCGGAAACCTACCGGCTGCCAGTACGGCGCGCCTCAGCTTCTCCGCCCCCGGCCACTTGTCAAGGCTTTTCGGTTTTTGGGATCGGGGCGGGTGGGACGGTCCGCCGTTGGGTAGCACGGCCGTGGGCGCCGGCTATGGGCTGGCTACTTCCCGGCCGCGGCCGACCGCCCGGACGGGGTATAATCTTGTATGGAAACGCCTGAAAGAGAACACCGACTTGCCCGTGATGAATTCGCCCCGCGAAGTTCAGCAGGCCCTGCAGGGTCAGAAATACATTGCCGACCTGGGTCTTGCCACCGCCATATTCTTGGCCCTGAAGCTTAATAAGCCCCTCTTTCTCGAGGGCGAGGCCGGCGTCGGCAAGACGGAGATCGCCAAGGTCCTGGCCGCGGCCCTGGATACCCGGCTCATCCGGCTCCAGTGTTACGAGGGCCTCGACGTCAATACGGCCGTCTACGAGTGGAATTACCCCCGCCAGCTCCTGGAGCTCCGCCTCATCGAGGCCGGCGGACGGGAGGGGTCCCGGGAGGAGGCGCTGGCCGACATCTTCCGGCCGGAGTTCCTGCTCAAGCGGCCCCTGCTCCAGGCTATCGAAGACAACCAGTCCCGGCCGCCGGTGCTCCTTATCGACGAGCTGGACCGGGCCGACGAGGAGTTCGAGGCGTTCCTCCTGGAGGTCCTTTCCGACTGGCAGATAACCATCCCGGAGCTGGGAACCATCCGGGCAAGCCGCCCGCCGGTGGTGGTCATAACCTCCAACCGGACCCGGGAGATTCACGACGCCTTAAAGCGCCGCTGCATTTATTACTGGATAGACTACCCGACCTTCGATAAGGAGCTGGCCATCGTCCGCACCCGGGCGCCGGGGGTGCCGGAGCGGCTGGCCCGCCAGCTGGTGGCCTTTATCCAGGAGCTGCGCCGGGTGGAGCTTTACAAGGTTCCGGGGATCGCCGAGACCCTGGACTGGGCCGCCGCCCTGGCGGCCCTGGACCAGCAGGACCTCACCGAGGAGGCGGTGGATTCCACCCTCGGGGTCATCCTCAAGTACCAGGACGACATCGCCAGGGTGCGGGGGGGCATCGTCCGCGAGCTGCTCGAGCGGGTGAAGCAGGCGCAGGCGGTGCCCCGGACCGAACGCTGAGGGGCCATGGCCGCCGTGTCTGGAAGCGAGGGGCCCCCTTTGGGAGGTCACCTCTTTGAACACCTGGTGCTCTTCGGCAGGTTTCTTAGGGCCCTCGGCCTGGAGGTCGGCCCCGGCCAGGTCATCACCCTGGGCGAGGCCCTGAAGTATATTGACATAACCAACCGGCAGGAGTTCTTTTATGCCGCCCGGGCCATCCTGGTGAGCCGGCGGGAAGACCTGCCCATTTTCGACCTGGCCTTTGAATACTTCTGGCGGCCCCGCCGAAATCCCCTCCCCATCCCGGTGGAAGTAAACCCCGAGCTGGTCCGCCGCCAGCTCCGGATGCCTCCCCTGGAAATATTCCGGCCGGCCGACGAGAAGCCGCCCGAGCGGAGGCGTGATGAGTTGGTGGTTTTGGAAAAACAGCTCACCTACAGCCCGGTGGAGGTCCTGCGTAAGAAGAACTTCGAGGCCTTCACCTGGGAGGAGGTCCAGCAGGCCAAGGCCCTGCTGAAGACCCTCGTCTGGCGCATCAGCCCCCGCCGGACCCGCCGCTACCGGCCGGGCCGGGACCGGCGCCGCCCGGACTTCCGGCGGCTCCTGCGCCGGAACCTGCGGCACGGGGGCGAGCTGGTTCAGCTGGCCTTCCGGGAGCCCAAGTTCAAGCCGCGGCCGCTGGTGGTCCTCTGCGATATCAGCGGCTCCATGGAGCGCTACAGCCGGATGCTCCTCCACTTCGTCCACACCCTCACCAACGGCCTGGACCGGGTGGAGGCCTTCGTCTTCGGCACCCGTCTGACCCGGATCACCCGGCAGCTACGGCGCAAGGACATCGACGAGGCCCTGGCCGAGGTTGTGCGGGTGGTGGACGACTGGTCTGGGGGAACCCGCATCGGGGACGCCATCAAGACCTTTAACTACAGGTGGGCCCGGCGGGTGCTGGGCCAGGGGGCGGTGGTCCTCATCATCAGCGACGGGTGGGACCGCGGCGATGTCTCCGTGCTGGCCCGGGAGATGGCCCGGCTCCAGCGGAGCTGCCACCGGCTCATCTGGCTCAACCCCCTGGCGGGGATGCGGGGCTTCGAGCCCCTGGCCCGGGGACTCCAGGCGGCCCTGCCCTTCGTGGATGACTTCCTCCCCGCCCACAACATCGAGAGCCTGGAAGGGTTGGGCAAACTGCTCTCAAACCTGGACGAACGGCGACCGGCCCGCCGCCAGCGGGTAAGCCTGCCGGCTACCGTAGGCTGAAGCAAGGAGGGAGACGGGAATGCAGGAAGTGATCCCCGAAGTCGAAAACTGGCGCCGGCAGGGCCTTAAAGTGGCCCTGGCCACGGTGGTCAAGGCCTACGGTTCGGCCCCCCGGCCGGCCGGGGCGAAGATGGCGGTGGCCGAGACCACCGACTTTGCCGGCTCGGTAAGCGGCGGCTGCGTCGAGCTAGCCGTCATCGACGAGGCCCTGGAGGTTTTAAAGACCGGCCGCCCGAAGCTGGTAAGCTACGGGATAACCCAGGATATGCTCTGGGAGGTGGGCCTGGCCTGCGGGGGCATCATCCACGTCTTCATCGAGCCCCTGGATGCGGCTTCCCAGGTTTACGAGGTCCTCAAGGCCCGGCTCGAGGCCCAGGCCCCGGCGGTGGCGGCCACGGTGGTCCGCTCGGAAAGGCTGCTCGGGCGCAAGGCCCTCATCCTGGACGACGGCTCGGTGGTAGGGTCCCTGGGCGACCCGGAGCTCGACGGGCAGGTGGCGGCCGACGCCCTGGGGGCGCTGGAGGCGGAGCGGCCGGAGCTTAAGGTCTACCGGGCGGGAGCCGAAGAGGTGGAGGTGTTCTTCGACCCTTACCCGGCGCCCCCGAAGCTGGTGGTCCTCGGCGGCGTCCACACTGCCATCCCCCTGGCCAAGATGGCCAAGGAGGTCGGGTTTCGGGTGGTGGTGGCCGACCCCCGGGCGAAGTTCGCCAACCGGGAGCGGTTCCCTACGGCCGACGAAATCCTGGTCGCCTGGCCCGACGAGGCCCTGGCCCGGGTCGGGGTTGACCGGTCAACATATATAGCCATCCTCACCCACGACCCGAAGATCGACGAGCCGGCCCTTAAGGCCGCCCTCAACTCCCCGGCCCGGTACATCGGGGCCATCGGGGCCCGAAAGACCCACGCCGAACGGGTCGAAAAGCTCAGGTCGTGGGGTTTTACCGACGAGCAGATAGGCCGCATTCACGCCCCCATCGGCCTTAACATCGGGGCGATCAGCCCCGAGGAGATCGCCGTGAGCATCCTGGCCGAGGTCATCGCCGTCCGGCGGCAGGCCGAGCTGGGGCGCCGTCCGCGGCCGACGGCGGCGGAGGTGAGGGGGTCGTGATCGTCGGTGCGGTTCTGGCCGCGGGGGTGGGGAGCCGGCTGGGCCGGCCGAAGGCCCTCCTCGACTGGCACGGCCGGCCGCTGGTCCGCCACCTGGCCGAGGTGGCCCTCCGGTCGGGCCTCGACCGGGTTATCGTGGTGGTCGGGCCCCAGGCCGAGGAGGTGCGCCGGGCCCTTCAGGGGTTGCCCGTCGACCTGGTTTACAACTACTATTTCGGCCTGGGTCAGAGCACGTCGGTCCAGGCCGCCCTGGGGGCCCTTCCCCCCGGCACCGAAGCGGTGGTCTTTCTGCTGGTCGACCAGCCCTTTATTTCCCCGGAGCTGGTCCGTTCGGTGGTGGAGGCTTACCGCCGGACGGGCCGGCCTATCGTCCTGCCCCAGGCCCCCGGCCGGCCGGGCAACCCCGTCCTCTTCGGCCGGCCCCTTTTCGCCGAGCTGCTGGGCCTGCGGGGGGACCGGGGCGGGCGGGTGCTGGTCCAGCGTTACGCCGACCGGGTGGCCGCCGTGCCCGTGGCCTCCGACGAGGTCTTCCTGGATATCGACACCTGGGAGGACTATCGGGCCGCCCGGGCCCTTTAGCTCCCCCTGAAAACGTACAGGATGACGAGGGAGCTTACGAGCCAGAGGGCTACCGCGGCCAGGAGGGGGCGGTCGGAGAGGAGGGCCTCTTCGGGGCTGCCCCCCAGGTTCCGCTGGTGGATCAGGTAGAAATACCGGAGAACCCCGTACAGGACCAGCGGGATGGTGAGCATCATCGCCTTGTTCCGGGGCAGCGTCTCGGCCGTGAAGGTGTACAGGGAGTAGGCCACCACCGTGGCGGTGGCCACCACCACGAGGATCTGGTCCAGGAGGGGCACGCTGTACTCGTCCAGGCTGGGCCGGTGCCTGCCGGCATTGTTTTCCAGCAGGAGGAGCTCGTGGCGGCGCTTGCCGAAGCCCAAAAAGAGGGCCCCTAAAACCACACACAGGTAGAGCCAGGGGGAGACGGGGACGCCGATCACCACCGCCCCGGCCACCGCCCGGATGACGAAGCCGGCGGCGATGGCAAAAACGTCCAAAAGCACCTGGTGTTTAAGAACCAGGGTGTAAAGCACCATGAGGGCCAGGTAGACAACCTCCAGCAGGCCGAAGAGGGGGCTTAAAAGCACCCCGCCCCCGACGGCGAAGAGGGCCAGGCCCAGGGCGGCGCCGGCGGCCAGCCTCGGGTTTAGGCGGCCGGCCGCCAGGGGCCGCTTGGCCTTGACGGGATGAAGTCGGTCGCCCGGCAGGTCCACCAGGTCGTTGAAAAGGTACTGGGCGGCGGTCAGGGCGGAGAAGAGGCCCACGGCCAGCAGGACGGTGGTCACCATCCGGATGAGTTCCGGCCAGTTGGTGGGGTGCCAGTACAGGTTAACCGAGAAGACCAGGGGCAGGACAAGCACCCCGTTCTTGAGCCACTGCTTGGGACGGGTGGAGACCACCAGTTCGGCCAGCCAGCCGGGTCCAGTCCGCATTTCACACGATATTACCCCAGCGGCCGGCGGCCGGACAACAGCCGGAAGAGCCGACCGGGGCCGAGGGGCCTGCTTTCCAAGGTTAGGCCGGGGGAATGACCAGGATGCGGCCGCAGGTGCCGCACCGCACCAGACCCTGGCCACTTTTGACCTTCTGAAAGTCGGTCACCGGCAGGACGACCCGGCAGCCGCCGCACGCCCCCCGCTCCACCACGGCCACGGCCCGGCCGTCCCGGATCTGACGGAGCTGTTCGTAGACGGCCAGGTCCAGCCGGTCGACCCGGGCCGCAACCTGGGCCCGCTCCCGGCTCAGAGCCTCGAGGCGGGCCCGGAGGGCCTCCCGCTCCTCGGCCAGCTGGGCCTGCTCCTCCCGCCAGCGGGCCTCCACCTCGGCCAGGTGCTGCCGGGCCTCGGCAAGGTCGGCGGTGGCCCCCTCCAGGGCCAGCATCACCTCCAGCATCTGGTCTTCCAGCTGCCGCTGGCGGGCCTTGAGGTGGAGCTGCTCCTGGTAGTAGCCGTCCAGCTCCTTCGGGTTGGTTACCTTGCCCGAGTAAAGCTTGTCCTCAAGCTCCCTGACCTTGGCGGCCACGTCCTCGATTTCATCTTCGAGGTCCCGCTGGCGCCGCTGAAGCTCCCGCAGCCGCCGCTCCCGCTCGGCCACCTCGGCCCGGGCCTGTCTGAGGGCCGGGCTTTCGGTGAGGCGGGCCTCCACCTCGGCCAGCCGGGCCCGAAGCTCGTCCAGCTGACTGTCCACCTGTTGGAGCTGGTAGAGGACCAGTGCCCGGCCCATCCCTACCTCGGTTCCAGGGTCAGTTGAAAGGCGGCCGGCTGGGTTGCATCGGGAGTCAGGCCGGCCACGACCACCACCACCCGGTCGAAGTCGCGACCCAGCCCCTCAATAAGATACTCGCCCCGGTTGGCCGCGTCCAGGGGGACCGGTTCGACGGTTACCTCCCGACCGAGCTTGACGACCCGGACGCCGAACCGCTGGGGCAGCCGGTTATCCGTCCGCACAAAGCCCCGGGCCTCCCACCCGCGGTCGCCTTCGGCGTCGTCGAAAAAGCCGACCTCAGGGATGCTGATGTCGTCAAGGGCGAAGCCGTCCAGGTTCACGGCGTCGTCATTCACCTGCTCGAACCGGATGAGCACCTTCCGGCCGGCAAAGGGGGTCAGGTCCACCGCCTCCTCCACCCATTCCGGGGCCGGGCCCCCGCCGCTGCGGCCGGTGTAGCCGGGGCCGAAGCTGTGGCCGAAGGGGTCATCGGCCCGGGAGAAACGGCCCGAAAGAACCTGCCAACTTTGGCCGCCGTCGGCCGAGGCCTCCACGTAGGCGTAATCCCACCCCGACTCCAGGGCCCACCAGGCCCGGAACCGGAGGGTCGCCCGGTCGACCCCAGAAAGGTCGAACTCCCGGGTCAGGGTCGAGTCGATGTTGTCGCCCCGGTTCCCCCACCAGAAGTGGGAGCCGCTGGGGGCCCGGGTCGGGATGAGCGGCGTTTCCGCCGCCCCGCTGAAAACCAGCCGGTAATTGCCCGGTGACGAAATCTCAAAGTACCTGGCCCCCAGCTGACTGACCCGCCCGTGGTATGTGTCGCCGGGGGCGAGGCGGGTTACGGTCCGGACCCCGGCGTCGTAGTCGGGGTAGCCGTACCGGTCGTCCCGGCGGCCCAGCAGGTTGGCCACGGTCCAGTCCAGGAAGACCCCATCGAAGTCGACCCCGAAGGGCCGGAGGTAGGCGTTGATTCCGGCGATGCCCCGGCCGCCCTCGCGCATGTAGTCGATAATGCGGCCGAAGCCGCCGTAGTGGCCGAACAGGTAGCGGAAGAACAGATAGGCGGCCCCGTAGTTGCGGCCGGCGGCCGAGGGCTGTTCCGGCCAGGCGTTAAGCTGGACGTCGGGGTCGGCCAGGAAGGCCTCGGCGGAGCGGGGCCGGAAACCGGCCAGGAAGGAGCCGAGCTCGGCCAGGCCCTCCTGAATCCAGCCGTCCTCCGCCCGGTGTTCGTTGAACTGGACGGCGTGGGTGAACTCGTGGGCCAGCACGCTTAAATAGGCCTGCGCGCCGGGCCGCAAAGCTTCTATGTTGACATAAAACATCGTCCGTTCGTTGCTGTAGCGGTTGATGAATTTGGGGTAGCCGTCGGCGGCGCTGAAGTAGCCGGCAACCCCGGGAATCCGGGCGTGGAGGATGGTGAGCCGGGGGTCCCCGTTCAGGCCTGGGGAGGGCTCGCTGCCGAAATACCGGCGGATGACCGGGTAGACCCGCTCCTCAAAGTCCCGGGCCGCCTGCTCGACGACGCCCTGGTCGATGGGTACCGATTCGTCGAAGTAGAAGAGGGTGTGGGCGCCGGCGTAGCGGAGGACGGCCGTCACGGTGAAGGGGGTGTAGGTGTTCAGGTCCATCGCCCAGAAGACTTCCCGGTCGCCCACCTGGTGCCCCGGTGGGGCGGGGCTGCCGCCCCCGACTGGTGGCAGTCCGCCGGAGCGGAGGCGTCGGGTCAGGTCGTAAAGGTCCCGGTTGGGCGGGGTGGGGATGGGTTGATAGGCCGGCGGGAACGTCGGCGCCGGGGTGGCGGTCGGCTGGGCCGGGACGCCGGTGGGGGTTCGGCCGGCGGGCCGGAGGGACAGCAGGACCAGAAAGGCGACGATGAGGACCAGGCCGGCCCCGCCAAGGGCCGCCGCCAGGAGCGGAAGCCGACGACCCCGGCCGTTCATTGGAGCAGGCCGATTACCCGCCGCACCAGCGCCTTAAGGCGGGGGAGGATGGCGGCGCCGGCAAGCAGGACCTCGGCGTGGGTCGGCCCGGCGGCGGCCTCGCCCCAGACGTTGGTGATGGCGGCGATGCCCAGCACCTCCAGCCCCATCTGCCGGGCGGCCACCACCTCCGGGGCGGTGCTCATCCCAACCGCATCCGCACCCAGGGCCCGGAGCATCCGGACCTCCGCCGGCGTCTCGTAGGAGGGGCCGCCGACCATGGCGTACACCCCTTCCCGGACCGGGAACCCGGCCTCGGCGGCCGCCCGCCGGGCCAGGGCCCGGAGCCGGGGCGAGTAGGCATCCACCATCCCCGGAAACCTCGGCCCCCACTCCGGCACGTCGGGTCCCCGCAGGGGGTTAAAGCCCGCCAGGCCCGGCAGGTTAATGTGGTCGGCGATGAGCATCAGGTCCCCGACCCGGAACGCGGGATTCAGGCCCCCGGCGGCGTTGGTCACAATGAGCACCCGCACCCCCAGGAGGCCGTAGACCCGGACGTTGAAGGCCACCTGGGCCGGGGAATAGCCTTCGTAGAGGTGGACCCGGCCGGTCTGGACGGCGACGACCTGTCCCCCGAGGCGGCCGACCCAGAGCTCCCGGCCGTGGCCCTGGACGGTGGGGACCGGCCAGCCGGGCACCTCGGTGACCTCAATTCGGGCCGGCGCCTCGACCTCGGCGGCCAGGTCGGCCAGACCGCTCCCGGCGATGACGGCGACCCGGGGCGGTTCGGCCAGCCGGCGGCGCAGGAACTCCGCCGCCTCCGCCACCTCCTCAGGCCGGATTGCCCTCGGCATCGCTGCCCTGGGTCTGGAGCTGGCGCAGCCGCTCGTAGACCTGGGTGGTGGCGATGGAGACGTGGCCGAGCATCTTCTGGACGGACTCGATGTCGGCGCCGCTCAGGAGGGTGTGGGCGGCGAAGGTGTGCCGGAACGTGTGGGGGGTGATGGGCCGGGTAATGTTGGCCTCCCGGGCGTAGGCCTTCACGATGAGCCAGAAGCCCTGGCGGGTGAGGCGCTCCCCCCGGCGGCTGACAAAAAGGGCCCTTTCGGCCAGGTCGCGGACGAGCAGGGGCCGGGCGTTGTGGATGTACTCTTCCAGGGCCTCGAAGGCCCGCTTGGGGAGGGGGAAGACCCGCTCCCGCCGGTTGCGGCCCATGCACCGGACCGACTCATCCATGAGGTTGACGTCGTCGATGTTCAGGGCGATGAGCTCGCTCACCCGCATGCCGGTCGCGTAGAGAAGCTCCAGCATGGCCCGGTCCCGCTTGGCCTCAGGGGTCCGGCGGCGGGCCGGGGCGGTCAGGAGGGCCTCCACCTCGCCGGGGGTGAGGGTCTGGGGAAGGTTGCGGGCAACCTTAAGGCCGTCCACCTCCTCGGTGGGGTCGGCCGCCACGATGCCCCGGCGCCGCAGGTACCTGAAGAAGGAGCGGACCGCGGCCAGCTTGCGGGCCAAAGTGGCGGGGGCGTAGTTGTGCTCCTTAAGGTGGAGGATGAAGTCGACGATGGCCGATTTGGTTACCACCGGCCAGAGCTCCGCCGGCTCTTCCTGCGGGGACAGGCGGGCGCCGAGGTAGTCGGCCAGCTGGATGAGGTCGTTGCGGTAGGCAGAAATGGTGTTCTGGGCGTAGCCTTTCTCGTCGCTTAAATACTGCAGGAACTCCTCAATGCGGGTATCCACGACTGCCTCCACGCTGACAGTTCGGGCGCGACGTTTGTTGCGCCTTGAATTCTAACATATGTCGAGTAGCCTGCGCAGCGGGGCGGAGAGCCCGGCTCTGCCCCGGTGATGGTGGGGCGAGCATCTAGAAAAGGGGCAGCCGCTCCCCTTATGCTTGTTTTAGCCAAAACAGCTTAGGGCAGGTGCCCGCCCTTGACATAAGCTTGAAAAGCTTATGTCAAAAGCGACCATTCGGCCCCCGCAGGTCAAGACCCGGCCCGAGGACCGGCCCAGAAACTGCCCCTGCTGCGGCTCGATTTACCGGCACCGACACGGCTACTCGAAAAAGGCGGTGAAAGGTCCCCGCTGTTGACATAAGTGGTGGTCACCGTCCGCTGCAAGTGCGCTCAGGCACTATCCGGCCGGGGTGACCCGGGCCAACGGCGGCTGTGGCCTGGGCCTTAGGCCTAAGCACCAGGTCGATTGCACGGGGTCGTTATTGCCCTGGACCTGGGAACCGG
>JBHOQU010000008.1:0-35635 GCA_042408785.1 Dehalococcoidia bacterium
CCTTTTGGCCCGGCTAACCCTCCGGCAGGTCACCAAGCGGTTCGGGGGGCTCCTCGCGGTCGACGGCTTCTCGGCCGAATTCGAGCCCGGCGAGCTCTGCGCCATTATCGGGCCCAACGGCTCGGGCAAAACCACCCTCCTTAACCTCATAAGCGGCCTTTACCCCGTCGATTCGGGCGAAATCTACCTGGATGGGGAGCGCATCGACACTCTCGGGCCAACCCAGGTCGCCGCCCGGGGGGTGGTGCGCACGTTTCAAATTCCGAAGGTCTTTAAAAACATGACCGTTCGGGAAAACCTGCTTACCGTGGCGGCCGCCGACCACCGCCGGGAATCCCTGGCTGAGGCCGCCGCCGATGCCGGGCGGGCCCTCGGCCTGGTCGGCTTGGAGCGGCTGGCCGCCGCCCCCGCCCGGACTCTCTCGGGCGGGCAGACCATGCTCCTCCAGCTTGCCCAGGCCTTCCTCCACCGCCCCGTCAAACTGCTCCTCCTTGACGAGCCCTTTGCCGGGGTCTCCCCGGCCGTTAAGGAGGTCATCTTCGGCCTCATAAACCGCCTTAACCGCGACTACGGGGCCACCGTGCTCCTCGTAAGCCACGAGATGTCCACCGTCCGGGCCCTGGCGGGCCGGGTGCTGGTCATGGCGTCCGGACGCCTCGTCGCCGACGGGCCCCTGGATACCGTGGCGGCCAACCCGGCCGTCATCGACGCCTACCTGGGACAGCCCCTGTGAATGCCCACGGTCCCGTCCTATCCGTCACCGGCCTGCGGGCCGGCTACCTGCCGGAAGTAGACATCCTCCGGGGTATTGACCTCGAGGCCGTGCCCCGGGCCGTCACCACCGTCGTCGGCCCCAACGGGGCCGGGAAATCCACCCTTCTCAAGGCCGTTTTCGGCCTGGTGCCCGTCCGGGCCGGGGCAGTCCGGCTGGACGGGCAGGACATCACCCGTTGGCCGCCCCACCGGTGCAAGCTGGCCGGACTGGCCTACGTGCCCCAGGCCGCCAGCACCTTCCCCCAGCTGACCGTCGAGGAGAACCTCCGCCTGGGAGGCTGGCTTTTGCGGTCCCAGCCCGCCGAGCTTCGCCGGCGGCTTGAGTGGGTCTACGAAACCTTCCCCGTCCTGGCCGATTTGCGCCGGGCCCGGGCCACCCTGCTGAGCGGGGGACAGCTTCGGATGCTGGCCATCGCCAAGGAGCTGGTCGTGCCGCCCAGGGTTCTGCTGGTGGATGAGCCCACCGCCGGCCTTGCGCCTAAGGTGGCGGCCGAGGTCTATGAACTCCTTTCCCGGCTGACCGAGCTGGGCATTACCATCCTGCTGGTGGACCAGAACGTCATCGAATCGGTTAAAATTGCGTGCAGGTGTTATCTCATTGCCGAGGGCCGGGTGGTCCGGTCGGAGTCGGGGCGCTGGTTCCTGCAGAACCTGCCGCAGGTCATCCGGGAAATGCTTCAGGGAAGGATAGAGGCCACCGCATGAGCACGGTAGACGGCGGCCGCAACGTCTACGGCCTCGGGCTCGGGGTGCTCCTCCTCGAGACCCGTTTTCCGCGCATCCCGGGGGACATCGGCAACGCCACCTCCTACCGGGTGCCGGTCCGGTTCAAGGTGGTGCCCGGGGCCTTCGTTCGCCGGGTGGTTAATGCCGACCCCGACCCGACCCTGGCCGCCGACTTCATTGCCGCCGGCCGGGAGTTGGAGGCCGAGGGGGTTCGGGCCATCACCACCAGCTGCGGCTTTATGGTCCTCTTCCAGGATGCCATCGCCCGGGCCCTGTCGGTGCCCTTCTTTGCCTCGTCCCTGCTCCTCCTTCCCCTGGTTTACCGGCTAACCGGCCGGCCTGTCGGCGTCATCACGGCCAGTGCCCGGGCCCTTAGCCCCAGGCATCTGGCCGCCGCCTGCGCCGGCCAGGAGATCCCGGTGACCGTTGCGGGCCTGGAAGACCGCCCGGCCTTCCGGTCGGCCATTCTTGAGGACGGCCTGGAGCTGGACCCGGTCCGGGTCGAGGCCGAGGTGGTCGAGACGGCTTTGGGGCTGATTCGCCGGGCCCCCGAGGTGGGGGCGATCCTGTTCGAGTGCCACAACCTACCGCCCTACGCGGCCGCCGTTCAGCGGGCCACCGGCCGGCCGGTCTTTCACATCTTCCACCTGGTCGACCTGGTCCTGGGCGGCGCGCTGCCGGGCCGGTTTGAAGGCTGGCTTTAGTCAAACACCGGAGGTAAGCGCTCATGGGCTCGGTCTTAAGGCAGACGGGACTTGTCGGGCTTCTGGTAGCTCTGGTCTTCGCGGCCTGCGCCCCGGGCGGGGCCCCCGCCCCCGGTCCCCAGGCCCCGACGGAGGGGCCGCCCGTGAAAATCGGGGTGCTTACTCCCCTCTCCCCGCCGGGGGATGCGGCCGCCGGCCAACTTATCGTCCGGGGGGCAACCCTGGGGGCCGAATACGTTAACTCCGTGCTGGGCGGGGTGCTTGGGCCTAAATGCAACGCCCCGACCGGCAAGGTGGAGGTCGTTACGGCCGACGACGCCGGAACCCCGGAAAAGGGCGTGGCGGGGTTCCGCAAGCTGGTGGCCGAGGACAAGGTGGTGGCCGTGGTCGGCCAGTTCCACAGCTCGGTAACCCTGGCCCTGGCCCCGGTGGCCGACCAGCTCCAGGTGCCCCTCTTCTCGACCCAGTCATCCGACACGAAGATAACGGCCAACCACTACGCCTTTGTCTTCCAGACCCACACCATCACGGCCGACCGCGCGGCGGCCGTGGCCCAGTTCATCAAAGAATATGGCTTTAAAAAAGTGGCCATTGTGGCCGAAAATACCGACTACGGCGCCGGCAATACCGATGCCCTCAAGGCCGAGCTGAGCCGGGTGGCCCCCGCGGTAGAGGTCCGGAGCTGGGTCTTCGACCGCCAGACGGCTGACCTGACGCCCCTTCTTCTGCAGGTTAAAGAGTTCGGGCCCGACCTGATTTACAACCTGGGGGTCGGGGCCCCGGCCTATCTCGTGGTTAAGCAGGCCAACGACGTGGGCCTCCTGCCCCAGACCCCCATGGTGATATCCTACGACGTGCCCATCCGGCCCGAGTTCTGGCAGAACCTTGGGCCCCTGGGCAAGGGGATTATTTTCGTCGCCTACTACCACCCCAAGCAGCCCCTCACGGACGCGGGCAGGTGGATGCAGCAGCAGTACGAGGCCAGGTACCGGGAGCCCGCCCTTTACAGCTCCTTTGCGGCCTTCGGCAACGTCATCGTCGTGGCCCAGGCCATAAACCAGGCCTGCTCCACCAAGGGCCCCGACATCGTCAAGGCCCTGGAGACCGGCCGGTTTAAATCCTGGAACCTGGATTCCGCCGGCTTCCCCCGGGCCGAGGGGGCCGACTGGCACCGGGTTAAGCAGCCCCTGCTGCTCCTTCAGTACACGGCCGTCAACCAGCCCTTCGACCAGGCCACCATCCTGTTCCCGCCCGAGATGAAGACGGGCACCCTTCAGCGCTAGGGGTTATGGGCCAGCTTCCGCAGGTGGTCGTCGCCGGCCTGATGATGGGAGCCCTCTACGCCCTGATGGCCGTAGGGATCACGTTCATCTACAGCCTGATGAAGATGATCAACTGGGCCATGGGCGAGTTTTACATGCTGGGAAGCTACGCCCAGCTCGTGCTGATAACCCTCCTCCTGGGCCCCGGCCTCTGGTTCCTGGGCGTTCCCCTTTCCATGGTGGGGGTTTTCCTGCTGGGACTGGCCATTCAGAAGGGGCTGCTGGCCCCCATGTTCGGGCCGGAGGCGGAGCGCCGGGATGAGTACGCCACCATCGTCACCATCGCCCTGTCGGTTTTGACCCAGAACCTGGCCACCATCCTGGCCGGGCCCTACCAGTGGTCGCCCCCGGAATACCTGCCGCTGGTAACCGTCGGGGGCGTATCGGTTAACGGCAGCCGACTGGCGGCCGCTGCCGGGGCCCTCATTATCCTCGGGGCCTTTTATTTTCTGGTCCGGCGGACCTGGCTCGGGCTGGCCTTCCTGGGGGCGGCCCAGAACCGGGTGGGGGCTGAGGTGGCCGGAATCGACGTCCGGCGGCTTGACGGCCTGGCCTTCGGGATCGGGGTCGCCCTGGCCGCGGCCGCCGGGGCGCTGCTGGCCCCGGTCTTCCTCGTCTACCCCACTAACGGGGCCGTAAGCACCGTGAAGGGCTTTGAAATCATCGTGATCGGCGGCCTCGGGTCCCTGACGGGCAGTGTGGTGGCCGCGTTCCTCCTGGGGCTGGTGGAAAGTTTCGGGTCCGTCTTCATATCCCCCGCCTACCAGGACCTTTACGGGTTCGTCTTTTTAATCGCCATGCTCTTCCTGCGGCCCCAGGGCATCTTCGGCGAGCGGGAGCGGCGGGCCTAGGGTGGGCGAGCTTCGGGAGGTGGGGACCGCATCCGCGCCCGGGCCGGCCGCCCTGAGCGGCCGCATCGGGGCGGCGGCCCGGTGGGGTTGGGTGGTCCTACCGGCCGGCCTCGCCTTGGCGGCACCCCTCTTGCTGAGCCCGTACGGCGTCCACGTGGCCATCATCGCCCTCTACTACGCCGTTCTGGGCGTCTCCTGGAACCTGGTCGCCGGCTACACCGGCCAGTTCTCCCTCGCCCAACACGCGTTCGCCGGCCTCGGGGCCTACGCCTCGGCCGGGGCGGTGCTGGCCCTGGGGTTCCCCGTCTGGGCCGGGATCCTGGCGGGCACCCTGTCCGCGGCCATGAGCGGCTACCTGCTGGGCAGCCTCACCCTCCGGATGCGGGGAATCTACCTGGCCATCACCACCTGGGCCTTTGCCGAATCCTTCCGGATCCTCCTTTCGGTGAATTACCAGGTTACCCGGGGTGACATGGGGCTCATTGTGCCCCTGCTTCTGGGGACCCTCGACCCGGTTCCCAACTATTACGTGTTTGTCGGCCTCACGGCCGGGGTGCTTCTCCTTTCGGCCGCGGTGTTGAGGTCCAAAGTCGGCCTGCGCATCCGGGCCATCCGGGACGACGAGGAGGCGGCGGCCGTGCGGGGCATCGATGTGGTGCGCTGGAAGAAGTTCATCTTCACCCTGAGCGCCGCCATCGCCGGCCTGGCCGGGGCCGTCTACGGCCACTACATCGGCCTGCTCGCCCCATCGCAGGTTCGGTTTACCGAGATGGCCTTTATCATCATCTCGGTGGTCCTGGGGGGATTCCGGTCATTCTGGGGGCCCGTGGTGGGGGCGGTAGTGGCCGAGGGCCTGGCCGAGGCCCTGCGCCTTTCCGGGGAGGCCCGGATGGTGCTCTTCGGGCTCTTTGTGATCCTGCTGATGCGGGCCTATCCGGCCGGCCTGGTCGGACTGATCGCGGCCGTGGGCCGGAGGCTCGGCCCCCGGCCCAAGCCCTAACGGGGACCCGTCTCTTCTACCAGCCGGTTAAGGATAGCCTCGAGATTTTTTAGGGCTTCGCCGTAGCCGGTCCAGTCCCCCTGACGCAGCCTTTCCAGGGCCCGGTCGTAGGCCTCCTTGGCCTGCCGGACCAGGTCGGCCACCGTACCCGGGGCCGGCGACGGGCTCGGACCCGGCGGTTGGGTCGGGAGGGGCAGGCCGACCACCCGGGCGAGCGCCTCGTCCAGGGTCGCCTCCATTGCCAGCCGGTCTCCCACCGCCACGACCACCCGCTTAAGCTCCGGAATCTGGCCCCGCTCGGCCTGTAAATAGATCGGCTCCACGTAGATGACGGACCGGTTTACGGGGATGACCAGCAGGTTCCCCCGGATGACGTCCGACCCGGCCTGGCTCCAGAGGGTGAACTGGGCCGAGACCTGCGGGTCCTGGTCGATGCGGGCCTCGACCTGGATGGGCCCGAAAACCAGCTTCTCTTTCGAGAACTTATAAACCACCATGTCCCCGTAGGCCGGGGGGTCGGACCGGGCCGCAAGCCAGGCGATCATGTTGGGCCGCCGGGCGGCCACAAAGGGCTGCATCAAGATAAACTCTTCCCGGGCCTCCCCTGGCAGCCGCATGATCACGTAGTAGGGCTGGACGTCCACCACCTCCCGGCGGGGACCGAAAAGCTCCTTCGGAATCTCCCAGAGGTCCTCCCGGTTGTAAAAGACCGTCGGGTCCGTCATGTGGTAAAGCCGGTAAAGCTCGGCCTGGGCCCGGAAAAGGTCCTCGGGATACCGAAAGTGGCGGCGGATGCTTTCCGGGGCCCGGTCCGCCGGGACAAAGAGGTCCGGAAAGATCTTCTGGTAAACCCGGATCAGGGGGTCCTCGGGGTCGAAGACGTAGAGGGTGACCGTTCCGTCGTAGGCGTCCACGACGGCCTTGACCGAGTTTCGAATGTAGTTAAAGCTGGCCGTTCGGCTCCGGTACGGCTGGGCGTGGGGGAAGTAGCCGCTGGTGGTGTAGCCGTCCACGACCCAGACCAGGCGGCCCTCGGCGATGACGATATACGGGTCGGAGTCAAAGGCAAGAAACGGGGCGATGCTTTCCAGCCGCTCCCGGATGTTTCGGCGGAAAAGCACCCGGCTCTGGTCGGTTATGAAGTTGCTCAGGAGGATATTCGGGTCGCCGAAAAACCAGGCGAAGGCCGCCCGCCGAACCCAGGAGTCCAGCCGGATGCCCCCCCGGCCGGCGTAGGCGGAATACACGTTCTCGTCGCCCCGGGGGTAGTCAAACTCGGCCGCCAGGGTGTTGACGATGACGTAATTGCGGGTGCGCTCCCCATGGTAGATCTCCGGCCGCTCCACCGGGATCAGCCCCGAAGGCGGTATGTCCTTGATAAAAAACCGGGGCAGGCCTTCCGGCCCGGCCTCGTTCACCGGGCTCATAACCACCCCGTAGCCGTGGGTGAACACCAGGTGCCGGTTCTGCCAGGTGTTAGCCTCGGCGGGCAGCTGGTCGGAAAGCTCCCGGGCCGAGATGAGCACCTGCCGGTACCTTCCCCCGACCACGTAGCGGTCGATGTCCACGTCGACGAACTCGTAGTAGGGGCGGATGCTCTGGAGCTGCTGGTAAACCGTCAGGGTCGGCCGCCAGTCCCACAGCCGGACGTTCTCCAAGGTTGCCCGGTTCTGCCGGACCTTCTCGGGGGTGAGCTGTTCGTCGGTTTCGTAGGGGACCTCCCGGATGCGGTCGAGGCCGAAGGCCAGCCGGGTCATTCGGATGGTGTTTTCAATATACGGGCGCTCCTTGGCCAGCTCGGTCGGCCGAACCTCGAACTGTTGGACCAGGCTGGGGAAGACCGCCCCGCCGAAGATGGCGGCCACCACCCACACCCCGGCCCCGACGGCCGCCGGCTTAAAGCCCACGAAGGGGACGGCAAACAGGGTTAAGGCCAGGAGAATGCTGAGGCCCGTAAGCACCCGGAAGGCCGGGAGCTGGGCGTTGACGTCGGCGTAGCTGGCCCCCGGCACCACCCCCCGGGTGGAGTAGACGACCTCGTAGCCCAAGACCACGTAGTTGGCGGCCAGAATCAGGGCCAGAAAGCCCCCGAGGAAGGCCAGGTGGGCCACCACCGCCCCCGGAACCACCACCTTCCCCGACCACCCCTCCTCGGCCGAGAGGTTGATAAGGTAGTAGGCCCCGGTGCCGATGAGGCTGATGATAAAGAGGGCGAGGAAGGCCGAGACCAGAAACCGGAGGAGGGGCAGGGTGAAGAGATAAAAGCCAACCTCCTGGCCCAGGATGGGCTCGGTCAGGCCGAAGGGTTCGGCGTTGAGCCACTGCAGAAAGGTGAGCCAGCGTCCGGCGGCCAGGCCCCCGAAGAGCAGACTGCCGCCGGCCAGCATCCCCAGCACCACCGGCCGGGGGATAACCGGGCCGGCCAGCTCCCGGAACACCGCCCCAAAGCCGGGCCGTCGGGCCACGATTCGGCCGGCCACAAGCAGGTTCGCCCCAAAGACGGCCCCGGCCATCAGGGTGCCCCCGAGGAAGGCCAGCGCCTGGGCCAAGACCCGGGTCAGGTAGGCCGAGACGAAACCTAAAGAGTCGAACCAGAGGTACTCGACGTAAAGCTCGGTGGCGATAATCCCGAGGGCAAAGAAGGCGGCCAGCCCAAAGCCGGCCCAAAGCAACAGCCCCACCCCGCAGCCGGACCGACGCCGGGCCCGCCGGCCCCTGGCCAGCCGGTCCCAGTCGATTTCGGCGAAGGGGTCCCTGGCCACACCAATCTCGCTTTGCCGGCGTTCCGAACCGTCAGCCGGCCCGGAACACCGTTCCCGCCACGCCCTCCCCGCTGAACAGGCGGCGCAAACTGCCGGGCACGCCCCCATCCACTACCCAGGCGGTGCCCCCAGCCGCCACCGCCCGGAGGCAGGCCCCCACCTTGGGGATCATGCCGCCGCTGGCCACCCCGCCCTCCACCAGGGCCGCGGCCTGGGCCGGCGTGAGCTCCGGCACCGTCCGGCCCGTGCCGTCCAGGACCCCGGGGGTATCGGTCAGCAACACCAGGTCGGCCCCGAGGGCGGCCGCCAGTTCCCCGGCCACCGTGTCGGCATTTAGGTTGAGACAGACCGGCCGAAGGCCGTCGGCGGTGGGCTCCAGGTAGAGGCCGATGGGCGCCACCACCGGCAGGTAGCCGGCGGTCAGCAGCCGGTCGAGCAGACCCAGGTCGACCCCTTCCACCCGGCCCACCAGCCCCAGCTCCGGGTCGGCCGGGCTGGCCCGGATGAGGCCCCCATCGACCCCCGCCAGGCCCAGGGCCTTCACCCCCAGGGCCTGGAGGCCGGCCACCAGCTGCTTGTTTACCAGGCCGGCCAGGACGGCCATCGCCACCTCCAGGCTGGGGCCGTCGGTGACCCGGAGTCCCCGAACGAAGCGGGGCTCCAGGCCGAGACGCCGCTGCCAATCGCTGATGAGGGGACCGCCCCCGTGGACCAGGACCAGCCGGACCGCCTGACGCCCGAGCCAGGCCAGGTCGGCCAGGGTGGTATCCTCCGCGCCGAGGGTACTGCCGCCGATCTTTACCACCAGCGGCCGGGTGCCCGGGCTAACCATCTCAGACCTGCCCCTACGTAGTATACACGCTGTTGAGGCGGACATATTCCTCGGTGAGGTCGGAAGACCAGGCCACCGCCTGGTAGGGCCCCAGGTCAAGGTCCACGGTAATCTCCACCTCCGCCGAAGCCAGGTACCCACGGGCGGCCTCCCGGTCGAAGGGGACCGGCCGGCCGTCCCGAAAGAGGGTGAACCCTCCCAACCTGATGACCAGCCGGCCCTCATCAACGTCCGCGCCGCTGGCCCCCAGGGCGGCCACCACCCGGCCCCAGTTGGGGTCCCGGCCGTAGACGGCGGCCTTTAGGGATACCGAACTGGCGATGGCCCGGGAGGCCTGCCGGGCTTCGGCCGGAGAGCGGGCGCCCCTGACCGTCACCTGGATCAGGTGCTGGGCCCCCTCCCCATCCCGGACGATCTCCTTGGCCAGGTAAAGGCACACTTCCCCCAGGGCGGCCCGGAAGGCCCCGGCCAGGGGGCTTTCGGGCCCGACCGGTCCCAACCCCGACCGGCCGTTGGCCAGCAGGAAGACGGTGTCGCTGGTGCTCATGTCCCCGTCGACGTCGATCTGGTTGAAGGTGACCTCCACGGCCTCTCGGAGGCACCCCTGCAAGAAGGTCGGCTCCACGGCCAGGTCGGTGGTGATGAAGGCGAGCATGGTGGCCATGTTGGGGTGGATCATCCCGGCCCCCTTGGCCGCCCCCCCGATCCGGAAGCTGCCGGCGCCGGTCCAGACCTCAAAGGCGACCTCCTTGGTTCGGGAGTCGGTGGTGGTGATGGCCTTGGCAAAGTCTGCCCCGCCCTCCCGGGTCAAACTGATGTTGGGGACGGCCGCCCGGATCCGGTCCATCGGAAGCTGGGTGCCGATTACACCGGTGCTGGCAACCAGCACCTCCATGGGGTCGATGCCCAGCTTCCGGGCGGCCAGCTGGGTCATCTCCAGGGCGTTGTGCAGGCCCTCCTCGCCGGTGGCCACGTTGGCGCAGCCGCTGTTGACGATGACGGCCCGCACCGGCCGGCCAATCCTGGCCCGGGAAACCTTGACGGGCTGGCCCGGAATCCGGCTGGTGGTGAAGGTTCCGGCCGAGTCGGCCGGGGCCTCGCTGTAGAGCAGGCCCAGGTCCAGCTTAAAGGCCGCATGCTCCCCTTTGATGCCGGCGTAAGTGGCCCCGGCCAGGAAGCCGGCGGCCGCCGTCACCCCCCACCCCGGCAGCTTTTCGAGCCTGAACGTTTCGGTCATGGCATCCTCCGGTCTCTTAAGGGTAAAGGGCGGCCTGCTTCAAGCCCAGGGTTTCCGGAAAGCCGAACATCACGTTCATGTTCTGGACCGCCTGGCCGGCGGCCCCCTTCACCAGGTTGTCCAGGCAGGAGACGACGATGAGCCGGTTGGTCCGGTGGTCGACACAGGGGTAGACGATGCAGTCGTTGTTGCCCAGGGTGTGCTTGGTCTGGGGCGGTGTTGAGGCGACCTTAACGAAAGGCTCCCGGCCGTAGTAGTCCAGGTAAAGCTCCCGCAGGCGGCGGTTGGCCGCGGCCGGGTCGCCCAGGTCCTGTTTTAAGGGGGCGTAGCAGGTGGCCAGGATGCCCCGGGTCATGGGAATCAGGTGGGGCACGAAGGTCACGGCCAGGTTCGGTCCGGCCACCGGCCCCAGCTCCTGAAGGATCTCGGGCAGGTGGCGGTGGCCCTTGAGGCCGTAGGCCTGGACGTTTTCGTTGACTTCCGAGAAATGGGTAAAAAGGCTCAGGCTCCGGCCCGCGCCCGAAACCCCCGACTTGGCGTCGGCGATAATCTGTCCGTCGATGACACCCTCCTTCAGGGCCGGGTAAAGCCCCAGGATGATGCAGGTGGGGTAGCAGCCGGGGTTGGCCACCAGCCGGGCCGAGGCCACCTCGGCCCGGTGAAGCTCGGTGAGGCCGTAAACGGCCTCTTCCAGAAGCCTGGGGGCCGGGTGGGGGGTCTCGTACCACTCCTCGTAGGTCTGGGGCGAGCGGAGCCGAAAGTCGGCGCTGATGTCCACCACCCGGATGCCCCGCTCCACCAGGGGGGCCACAGCCTCGGCGCTGGCCTTGTGGGGCAGGGCCGAGACCACGAAGTCCACATCCCCGAGCTCCGGCTCAATGGTGAGGTCCAGTTCGGCCAGGTGGGGGAAGACGTCCCCCAGCTTCTGCCCGGCGGCGCTCCGGCCGGTGACGGAGGTTATGCGCACCTCCGGGTGGGACAGTAAGATCCGCACGGTCTCAGCCCCGGCGTAACCGGTAACGTTGAGGATGCCGACCCTTAACATGATCACCTCCCGATAAGGACGACCTCTTCCTGGACCGGGGTGGTCACCTCCGGGCCGTTGGGACCCAGGTAAACGTTTATCTCCGAGCGGACCCCAAAGTCGTCGAAGTAGAGGCCCGGCTCGATGGTAAACCCGAGGCCGGGAATGAGGGCCCGGGTATCGTGGGTTTCGTAGTCATCCAGGTTCGCCCCCCTGCCGTGGACCTCCCGACCCAGGTTGTGGCCCAGGCGGTGGGTAAAGTGGGCCCCGAAACCCCGCTCGGCCACCAGGTTCCGGGCCACCCGGTCCACCTCCCAGCCCTCAACCCGCCGCCCCGCCCCCCAGGCCTCGTGAAGAAACTTGAGGGCCAGGTCCCGGGCGGCCCTGACCAGGTCGAAGGCCTCCCGGTACCGGGCCGGAACCTCCCGACCGGCATACCCAACCCAGGTGATGTCGGCGTAGACCCCGCCCGGCCGCCGGGCCCACAGGTCAATGAGCACCCAGTCCCCGGCCGATATCGTCGCCCCAGACCCGGTCGGCTCGTAATGGGGGTCGGCCGAGTGGACGTTGACCGAAACGTTAGGGCCCGAATCAGTTTCCAGGCCGGCGGCCTCAAACTCCCGCCGGATGAACCCCACCACATCCCCCTCGGCAACCCGACCCAGGTTTTCGCCGATGAATTCAAAGGCCCGAAGGACGACCCGGCCCAGCTCCCGGGCGGCCAGGCAGTGTCCGGCCAGGTCCGTCTCCGTCCAGCGGGCGAAAAGCTCCTGGTAAAGGTCGGCCGAGGACGAAATTTCAAAGCCCAGGGAAGTCAAAAACTCGAAGGTCCCGGCGTCCACGTAAGACATGGTGGGAAGCGCCCCGCCCGGCGAATACTCCATCAGGACCCGACGCCCGCCGGGAAAGAGGCCCCTAAGAACGTCCGCCAGCTCGCCCCGGTCGCAGTAAACCCGCCGCTCCAGGCCGGCGAACCCACCGGCATCCACCCGGTGGACCACCAGCACCGGCTCCCCCTCGGCCCTGAAGGCCAGAAAGGCCCGACGGGTGCCGCCGGTCCGGCCCATCAGCTCAGCGAAGACCGGGTTAAGCCCCCGGAAATCGTAAACCAGCCAGCCGGCAACGCCCCGTTCGGAAAGATAGGCCCGGATTCGGGCAGTCACTTGCGGGTCCAAGGGCAGACTCCGGGTCCGGTCCAGGCCGGGGCGGGATAACCCGCCCCCTGGGAATGGGATTTAGGTCAGACAGGGTCGTCCCAAAGGGCACTCCCGAAGGCTTGGGTTAAGGGCCGGGCCGAAAGAACGGGCTTACAATGGGATGATATAATACCGGCGGATAGCTGTCAATTTGCCCGGAAGCAAAGCGGGCCTTCGGAAAGCAGGGCCGCCCGATGGTTGTGGATTTAATGGATAAAATTGTATCCCTTGCCAAGCGGCGAGGGTTTATTTTCCCGAGCGCCGAAATTTACGGCGGCTTGAGCGGCGTCTGGGACTATGGCCCGCTGGGGGTGCTCTTAAAGAACAATATCAAGGCCGCCTGGTGGCGGGCCATGGTCCAGGAGCGGGACGACGTCGAAGGGCTCGACTCGGCCATCCTGACCCATCCGATGGTCCTGAAAGCCTCCGGCCACGTGGACACCTTTGCCGACGCCCTCGTCGAGTGCAAGCGCTGTCACGTCCGCTTCCGGGCCGACCAAATCGGGGATGCCTGCCCGGAGTGCGGCGGCCGGGAGTTCACCGAGCCCCGAATGTTCAACACGATGTTCAAGACCTATTTCGGGCCGGTGGAGGAGGAGGCCGCCATCGTCTACCTGCGGCCCGAGACCGCCCAGGGCATCTTTGTCAACTTCCTCAACGTCCTCAACACCACCCGGCGCAAGCTCCCCTTCGGCATCGCCCAGATCGGCAAGGCCTTCCGGAACGAGATCACCACCGGCAACTTCATCTTCCGGGACCGGGAATTCGAGCAGATGGAGCTGGAATACTTCGTCAAGCCCGGCACCGACGAGGAGTACCACCGGTACTGGGCCCAGGAGCGGCTTAACTGGTATATCCGCTACGGGATAAAGGCCGAGAACCTGCGCCTCCGGGCCCTGCCCCCGGAAGACCTGGCCCACTATTCTAAGGCCACCGTGGAGGTCGAGTACCGCTTCCCGTGGGGCTGGGCCGAGCTGGAGGGGATCGCCAACCGGACCGACTACGACCTGCGCCGCCACTCGGAGTTCAGCGGCAAGGACCTGACCTATTACGACGAGGAGACAGGCCAGCACGTCACCCCCTACGTCATCGAGCCGTCGGCCGGGGTGGACCGGGTCACCCTGGCCTTTATGCTGGACGCCTACGACGAAGAGCCGGACAAGGAGGGGATCCGGGTCATCCTCAGGTTTCACCCGGCCATCGCCCCCATCAAGGTAGCCGTCCTGCCCCTGAGCAAGCGGGAGCCCCTGATCCGGGTGGCCAGGGAGATCCACCGGGAACTACGCAGGTACTGGGTTGTGGACTACGATGAGACCCAGTCCATCGGCCGGCGCTACCGGCGCCAGGACGAGGTGGGCACCCCCTACTGCGTCACCGTCGACTTCCAGACCCTGGAAGACAACGCCGTCACCATCCGGGACCGGGATACCATGGCCCAGGTCCGGGTTCCCATTCCGGAGCTGCGGGCGGCCCTCGCCGAAAGGCTCGACACCCCCTAGGCGGCCGTGTTCCGGGTCGTCCACTTCTCCGACCTGCACCTGGGGGTCGAAAACTACGGCCGCCTCGACCCGACAACGGGCCTCTCGACCCGGGTCGGGGATTTTTTAAAGGCCTTCGACGCCGTCGTCGACTACGCCGTCGCCGAGCAGGTCGACCTGGTCCTCTTTACCGGGGACGCCTACAAAAACCGGGACCCCTCCCCAACCCTCCAGCGGGAGTTCGCCCGCCGGGTCGTCCGCCTCCGGGAGAGCCGGATCCCCATCTTCCTGCTGGTGGGCAACCACGACGTACCCCTGGCCAGCGGCCGGGCCACCACCCTGGACATCTTCCACACCCTGGCCCTTCCCGGCGTCTACGTGGGCAACCGGCTCGACCTTTACCGGGTTGAGACCAGATCCGGCCCCATCCAGGTCGTGGCCGTCCCCTGGCTTTCCCGCCACCGGGTCTTCGGCCGGGACGACCTCCGGGATAAGCCCATCGAGGAGATAAACCGGGCCCTGCTGGAATGGGCCCTGGCCCGGCTGGAGGAAGCCGCCGCCCGGCTGGACCCGGACCTTCCGGCCATTCTGGCCGTCCACGGGGTGGTGGCCGGGGCCGAGCCCGGCAGTGAACGCAACCTGATGCTGGGCAACGAGTACACCTGGGCCCAAAGCCACCTGGCCCGACCGGAGTTCTGCTACGTCGCCCTCGGTCACGTCCACCGCCACCAGGTCCTGCGCCGGGCTGACCCGCCCCTGGTCTACGCCGGCAGTCTTGAGCGGGTGGACTTTTCGGAGGAGCGGGAGGAGAAGGGCTTTGTCCTGGTCACCATCGACCGGGACGCCGCCGGGAAATGGGCGGCCCGCTTCGAATTCAAGCCGGTTCCGGCCCGCCGGTTCTTAACCATCGACGTCACCGTTCGCTCCAACCGCCCCACCGAGGAGGTCCTGGAGGCCCTCGAGGGCCAGCCCATTGCCGACGCCGTCGTCCGGCTGCGGATAACCATCCCCCACGAGCTGCAGCCCCTACTGGACCTGGCCGCCATCCGCCGGGCCCTTAGGCCCGCCAAATACGAGGTCATCAACCGAATACCTATCGGCCGGCCCCGGCCGGCCCTCACCCTGCTATCCTGCCCCAACTGCCGCCGGGAGTACCAGCTGGTGGAGGCGGTGGACCGGCGCTGTCCGGAGTGCCAGGCCGAGCTGGTCTACCACGAGCTTGACCCCATTCGGGCCCTGGAACTCTACCTCTCCAAGCAGAACGTTCCCCCCGAGCGGCGTAGCCGCCTGCTGGAGCTAGGTCGGCAGCTCTTTAAAGAAGTTAGCGGCGAAATGGTATAATCGTTAAAAAACTGCGGCGGTGAATCTCAACCCTGCCCCGGGCCACCCTGAAATCCCCGCCTGGAAGGAGCGAAACCATGCCTTTGGAGGAGAAGTTTATCGGCGAAGGGCTAACTTTCGACGACGTCTTACTTGTCCCGGCCCGGTCAGAAGTACTGCCCCGGGACGTTTCGACGGCCACCTGGCTCACCCGCAACATCCGGCTCCAGATTCCCATCGTCTCGGCGGCCATGGACACCGTCACCGAGGCCGCCATGGCCATTGCCATCGCCCGGGAGGGGGGCATCGGGATAATCCACCGGAACCTCTCCATCGACGAGCAGGCGGCCGAGGTCGACAAGGTCAAGCGGTCGGAATCGGGGATGATAACGGACCCCATCACCCTCGGGCCTGAAGACCGGGTCCGGGATGCCCTGGCCCTGATGGCCCGCTACCACATCTCGGGGATCCCCATCACCGATAAGGGCCGCCTGGTGGGCATCATCACCAACCGGGACGTCCGCTTCGAGACGAATCCGGACCGGCCCATAAAAGAGGTGATGACCCGGGAGAACCTGATTACCGCCCCCGTAGGGACCAGCCTTGAAGAGGCGCAGGAAATTTTAAGCCGGCACAAAATCGAAAAACTTCCCATTGTGGACGAAAATTTCAACCTCAAAGGTCTTATAACCGTTAAAGATATTCGCAAGCGTATTCTTTACCCGAATGCCACCAAGGACGAGCGGGGCCGGCTCCGGGTGGGGGCGGCCGTTGGGGTTGGACCGGAGGCCATCGAGCGGGCCGAGGCCCTGGTGGCCGCCGGGGTGGACGTGCTGGTCATCGACACCGCCCACGGCCATTCGGCGGCGGTCATCCAGACCCTGCGGGAGCTTAAGCGCCGCTTCCCGGTGGATGTCATCGCCGGCAACATCGCCACCGCCGAGGCGGCCGAAGAGCTCATCGCCAACGGCGCCGACGCCATCAAGGTGGGGATGGGGCCGGGGGCCATCTGCACCACCCGGGTGGTGACGGGCGTCGGGATGCCCCAGGTTACGGCCATCTACCTGTGCGCCTCGGTGGCCGCCCGCTACGGGGTCCCCGTCATCGCCGACGGGGGCATCCGCTACTCCGGCGACATCGCCAAGGCCATCGGGGCCGGGGCCGACTCGGTGATGCTCGGGTCCCTCCTGGCCGGGGTGGATGAGAGCCCCGGGGAGATCATCGTTTACCAGGGCGAGCGCTTCAAGGAGTACCGGGGGATGGGCTCCCTTGGGGCGATGAAACAGCGGTTCGCCCGGGACCGCTACGGCCAGGGCGACGTGGACTCCGAGGCCAAGCTCGTTCCCGAGGGGGTCGAGGCCCGGGTGCCCTATAAGGGTCCCCTCTCCACCGTCATCTACCAGCTCGTCGGCGGCCTCAAGGCGGCCATGGGCTACGTGGGGGCCGCCACCATCGAGGAGCTTAAGGCCAAGGCCCGCTTTGTCCGAACGACCCCGGCGGCCACGGCCGAAAGCCATCCCCACGGGGTTCTGGTTACCCAGGAGGCCCCCAACTACCCGATGCGGGTAATTTAGGGAAGCCCTGCCTCCGGCCCCGGCCCCCTGGAACCGCCGGCCAGCCCCCGCTCCACCAGGGCCAGGAACTTCCGCTTAAATTCGGCCGTATCGAACTGCCGGGCAAAGGCCCGGAGGGCGGCCGGGTCGAACTCCTCGGGCCGGAAGGCGGCCAGCGTCTCCGCCAGGGCCTCCGCCGTCTGCTCCCGGAAGAGGACCCCGGTCCGGCCTTCGATAACCGTGTCTAGGGCGCCCCCGGCGGCGTAGGCGATAACCGGCCGTCCGCTGGCCATCGCCTCCACCGGAACGATTCCGAAGTCCTCCTCGCCTGGGAAGATGAGGGCCCGGCACCGGGCCATGAGATCCGCCACCTGCTCCGTGGGCAGCCGGCCCAGGAACTTCACCGTCGGGCCGGCCATCCGCTCCAGCCGGGGTCGGTCCCGCCCCTCCCCCACCACCAGCAGGGGCACCCGCCGCCGGCTGGCGGCCTCAACGGCCAGGTCCACCCGCTTGTAAGGGACGAGCCGGGAAACCACCAGAAAATAGTCCTCAAACCGGTCGGCGGGCCTGAACCGGTCCGTCTCCACCGGGGGGTGAAGGAGCCAGGCTTCCCGCCGGTAAATCCGGCGAATCCGCCCCACCACGGCCCGGGAGATGCCGATGAAGTAGTCCACCCGCTGAGCCGCCGCCGCATCCCAGACCCGAAGCAGGCTTATCAGGGGCCGCAGGAGGACCCGAAGGACCGGGCCGACAGCCTCCCGCTCCACGTAGGCCTCAAAGTTCCAGAGAAACCGTGGGGGCGTCAGGCAGTAGTTTATATGGCAGGCATCGGCCCGGACCAGAACCCCGTGGCAGAAGCCGCTGCTGTTGGAGATGACCAGGTCGAATTCGGAGAGGTCAAAGCTGTCAAAGGCGAGGGGGTATAGGGGCAGGTACCACTGATGGTGGCGGGTCACCCCGGGGAGGGCCTGCATAAAAGAGGTGATAATCTTCCAGTTTCGGTATTCGGGGGGCATGGCTTTCGGGTCGAAAATGGAGGTGAAAACCGGGGCGTCGGGGAAGAGGTCGTGGAGCACCTCCAGGACCCGCTCGGCCCCCCCGTACTGGTTGAGCCAGTCGTGGACGATGGCGACCCGCTTCGGCCTCATCCGGGCCTAAAGTATAGCAGGCCCGCGGTCTCTGAAAGCCGGCCGTTAGGGGAGAACGCTCAACGGATTGATGGGTACCCCGCCGCGGTAAACCTCGAAGTGGAGGTGGGGACCGGTGGCGACGCCTGTCCTTCCGACGGCCCCGATAACCTGGCCCTGCTCCACCGTTTCCCCAACGGAGACATCGAGGCGGCTGAGGTGGGCATAAAGGGTTCGAAAGCCGTTGCCGTGGTCGATGACCACCATCGTCCCGTACCCGCCGTTCCAGCCGCCGCTGGCCTGCACCACGACCCCGCCGGCCGCCGCCCGCACGGGAGTGCCGTACGGGGGCGCGATATCCACCCCCCGGTGGTAGGCCGAAAAGTACTGGGTGATAGGCCCCACGGTGGGCCAGCCGAACCCGGCGGCCGCCTGGGCCGGGGGCGGAGGGCTGGGGGCAGGCGGTGCGGCCAGGGCCGGCGCGGCGGGGGCCGTCTGGGCGGGAGGCGGAGGCTGAACCGGGGCCGGCCGGGGCTCCGTCCGGGCTGCAGCCAGCCGCGGCGGCTCGGCCACCCGCCCACCCGGGATCACCAGCTTCTGCCCCACCTGAAGCCGGTTCGGGTCGGAAAGCCCGTTAGGCGCAAAGGCCAGAATGTTCGCCTGGTCCACCCCATATTGCCGGGCAATCCCCTCCAGGGTCTCCCCCGGCTGAACCGTGTGGATTACCCCTGAAACGGCCGGAACCTGCAGCACCTGGCCCGGCTGCAGGTAGTTCTGGTTGGTGAGGTTGTTGGCCCAAACGATGCTCTCCACGGTCACCCCCAGCCGCTCGGCAATGGTGTAGAGGGTATCCCCCGGGCTCACCGTGTACTCGATGACCGCCTGGGCCGGCTGGGCCGCCCCACCGGTTGCCGTGGCCGGCTGAAGGCTCTCGGGAAGGGCCATTACCACCAGAAACCCTTCCGGGGTCTTGTGTTCGGGGTTCGCCAGCTCAACCGCTTCGGGGTAAAGGCCGGTGATCGGGGAGGGGGCCAGTAACTGCCGCTCAATGGGGACCAGCCTGGTAAGCCCGACGCAAACCAGGCCAAGCGTAAGGTACGCCAGATACCTGGCAATCCTCGGCCAGGCCGAGGCCAGCGAGGGTGCGTTCAGCCCCGCAAGCCGCTCGACAGCCGGCGCCAGGGGTGGTGTTAGGCGCGTTGTAATGGTACGGTACTCGTCCAAGCAGGACAGACCCCTGACTAGGTATTAGGACCGCAACCATGTCTCCACCCCAACCATGCCACCACTGGCAGCCCCCCACCCGGCCGGGCGGGTGAGTGGCAGTTCAACATAACCGGCCCCTATTATACCCGACCCTGTCAAGCGGCGCAAGGCGGGACCCGGCCGGGGCTTTCCAGTTTCATGGCCTAAGCAGTTATTGGCGGCGATCAGGCAGTCTGTAGGGCACACGGCCGTGCGCCCCTACAGACAAACGGCCCACCGTATGATAGCAATGTTAGGACAACTGGAAAGCCCCGGGACCCGGCGGCCTAATGCTTTTCCAGCTTTGGCTTAGGGCACGGAGACCCGTCGTTTGTCGGGCCGCACGGCCGTACACCCCCACGACTGAACCGGCCATTACCTACCACGGATAACTCGGAAGCCCTGGACGAACGGCCCGTGGGGGGGTTGTGGTATAATCCTAACTGAGAAAGAGGTGACACAAGAGGGGTAAACTCAACAAGCCTCCGGCAAGGAGCCAGGATACTGATGCTGACCAAGGAGCGCAAACAGGAGATCATTGAGCAGTTCAAGCTTCACCCGGGCGATACCGGGTCGCCGGAGGTGCAGATTGCCCTCCTGACCGAACGGATAAAGCAGGTTGCCGAGCACCTGAGAACCCACCGCAAGGATTTCCACTCCCGGCGGGGTCTGATGATGATGGTGGGTCAGCGGCGCAGGCTCCTGCGGTACCTTCGCCAGGAGGACCCCGCCCGCTACCAGGCCCTGGTGGCGCGGCTCGGCCTGCGGCAGTGACCGGCGATGCCCCACCGCCGCCTTTAACCGACGTTCCGCATTCGGGTCAACCTGGCGAGCACCCCAAAGCCCCTCTTACGGTCACCGGTTGGGAGGTACGTAGGCAATGGTAATGGTCACACCCAAACGGTTTGAGGTTGTGGTTGCAGACCGTCCCCTGAGAATCGAAACCGGGAAGCTGGCCTACCAGGCCAACGGCTCGGTCCTGGTCCAGTACGGCGAGACGGTAGTCCTGGTAACCGCCTGCATGAGCCCGACACCCCGGGAAGGGATCGACTTTTTCCCGCTAACGGTTGACTTTGAAGAGCGGCTCTACGCGGCCGGGAAGATCCCCGGCAGTTTCTGGCGGCGGGAAGGTCGGCCAACCCCCGAAGCCATCCTCTGGGCCCGGCTGACCGACCGACCCATCCGACCCCTCTTCCCCAAGGGCCTCCGGAACGACGTCCAGGTAGTCACCACCACCCTCTCGGTGGATATGGAGAACCTGCCCGACGTCCTCTCCATCATCGGGGCATCGGCAGCCCTCTGCATCTCCGATATCCCCTTTGACCGGCCTATCGGGGCCGTGCGGGTCGGGTATATCAACGGTCAGTTCGTGATTAACCCCACGACCTCGGAGCAGGCCTACAGCTCCCTGGACCTGGTGGTGGCCGGGACCCGGGATGCGGTCGTCATGGTGGAGGCCGGGGCCCGGGAGGTGCCCGAGGAGGTCATCATCGAGGGCATCAGGTTCGGTCACCAGGCCCTCCAGCCCCTGATCGACCTGCAGGAGGAGATCGTTCGGGCCGTCGGTAAGCCGAAGCTGACCGCCGAACTTCTGCTGGTCCCTGATGAGATTCTGGCGGCCGTAACCGAGTTCCTGGGAGACCGGCTCATCGAGGCTGCCTACGTGGCCGACAAGGCCGCCCGGGAAAAGGCCCTCGAGGAGCTCAGGCGCCAGCTCGAAGAGCACTTTACCGGCATCTACGACCCGCTGTATCTCAAGCTGGCCTTCGAGACCCGCCTCAGGGAGGTGGTGCGGCGGCGGATCCTCGAGGAAAATATTCGGCCCGACGGCCGGGGTCCCAAGGATATCCGGCCCATCTCGGCCGAGGTGAGCGTCCTGCCCCGAACCCACGGCTCCGGCCTCTTCACCCGGGGCCAGACGCAGGTTCTCAGCACGGTAACCCTAGGCTCCCTTAGCGAGATGCGGGAGCTGGACTGGATTGGGCCGGAGGAGTTCAAGCGGTTCATGCACCACTACAACTTCCCGCCCTACAGCACCGGCGAGGTTCGACGAATCGGCGCCCCCAGCCGGCGGGAGATTGGCCACGGCGCCCTGGTGGAGCGGGCCCTCCAGGCGGTGATCCCGAGTGAGGAGGAATTTCCCTACACCATCCGGGTCGTCTCGGAGGTGCTCAGCTCCAACGGGAGCACCTCCATGGCCAGCGTCTGCGGCTCGACCCTGGCCCTGATGGATGCCGGGGTGCCCATTAAGGCGCCGGTTGCCGGTATCGCGATGGGGCTGGTGATGGGCGAAGACGGCCGCTACTCCATCCTCACCGATATCCAGGGGATCGAGGATAACCTGGGCGACATGGACTTCAAGGTGGCCGGCACCGCGCAGGGGGTCACCGCCCTCCAGATGGACATCAAGCTGGGCGGCTTACCCTACGAGGTCCTTAAGGAGGCCCTGGAACAGGCCCGGGAGGCCCGACTTTATGTGCTCTCCCGCATGCAGGAGACCATCTCGGAGGTGCGGCCCGAGCTGAGCAAATATGCCCCCCGGATGTATAAGATTCAGATCGACCCCGATAAGATCCGCAACGTAATCGGTCCGGGCGGCAAGACCATCCGGGGCATCATCGACAAGACCAAGACCACCATCGATATCCACGACGACGGCACCGTAATCATCGGGGCCACCAACGCCGAGAATGCCCAGAAGGCCATCCAGATGATCGAAGCCCTGACCCGGGACGTGGAGGTGGGCGCTACCTACACCGGCCGGGTCACCCGGATCCTGCCGTTCGGGGCCTTTGTGGAGATCCTGCCCGGCAAGGAAGGGCTCGTCCACATAAGTGAGCTTGCCCCGGAGCGGGTAAGCCGGGTGGAGGACGTGGTGAAGGTGGGGGACGAGGTGACGGTAATGGTCACCGAGATCGACCGGCTGGGGCGGATCAACCTCTCCCGCCGGGCGGTCCTGACGGGCGAGCTCCCACGGCCCCGCCCGACCGCTCCGCCTCCCAGGGTCGGGGCGGGCATCCGCGAGCGGGGTGCGCCCCGTCGACCCGGCGGTGAACGGCGCGGTCCGGCGGCCGTGGGCGAGCGGCCCGGCCCGCGGCCCCAGGAGCGGCGGCCCGGCGGACCCCGGTCGGAAAGCCGGCCCGGTCAGCGGCCGCCCCGGGAGACAGGGTAGCCCCCGGACCAGTCCCTAGGGGGTGATAACCCGGAAGCCCCCGGGTTCCCCGACGATGACCAGGCTCGTCAGGCCGAGGAAAAGGCCGCAGTCCACCACCCCCGGGAGCCGTTTCACCTCGGTCTCCAGGGCGTAAGGCTCCCGGATCTCGGTAAACCGGCAGTCGATGATGTAGTTGCCGTTGTCCGACCGATAGGGGCGGTCGCCCCGCATTCGCAGGCGGGGCTGACAGCCGAACTCCGCCAGGGCTCGCTCGACCCGCTTCCAGCCGAAGGGTACTACCTCCACGGGCAGGTCGGCCCGGGAACCCAGGACCGGCACCAGCTTGGTCGAGTCGACGACGATGACGAGGCGGCGGGAGGCGTAGGCCAGAATCTTCTCCCGCACCAGCGCCCCGCCCCGCCCCTTGATAAGGTTCAGGTTGGGGTCCACCTCGTCGGCGCCGTCGATGGTCAGGTCGAGCTCGGGGTAGTCTTCGAGGGTAACCAGTGGGATTCCCAGCCGCCGGGCCCACCGCTCGGTTTGCTTCGAGGACGGCACCCCCTTTATATTCAGCCCCTGCTTCACCTTGGCCGAGATGGCCGCCAGGGCATGGTAAACGGTGGACCCGCTGCCCAGGCCGATGACCATGCCGTCTTCGACGTACTCGGCCGCCTCGTACCCGGCGTGCCGCTTGGCGGCTTCGAGGGGGTCACGCATCCCGGCGGGCCGCTTCTTTTTGCTCGATTTTTTCAAAAATCCGGCGAACTTCATCCGCCCTGGGCCGCCGGGGGTGAATCGGGGAAGGCGCCCCCTTCCGGGTCATCATCCGGACGGCCGTGGGAAGCTCCGGCACGAGGGCGATGGGGTTCCAGCCGTACGATGATGGCAGCAGGGCAAACTCATCCAGCCAGCCGGTCGCCTTCACCGATTCGGCAAATGCCTGGCTGTGGCGGGAGCCGTTGTTGTTCGTGATCCCTGCTTCCATCGCCAGCCGGCGCAGGCGCAGAATTTGCTCCATCGGCTTGACATCCTTGGGACAGACCTGCACGCAGTAAAAGCAGTGGGTGCAGTCCCAGATCCCGTGGGGCCGGCTCAGCTCCCGCAACCGCTCGACCGTACGTCCGTCGCGCGGGTCCCGAACCATCCAGCTGGCCCGGGCGAGGGCCGCTGGCCCCAGAAAGTTTATATCAATTTCGTCCACGGTGCAATCGGAGAAGCAGGCCCCGCACATGATGCACCGGACCGCCTCCCAGAGTTCCTCAACCCGTTCGGGGGGAATCCGGTACTCCTGCCGAGGCTCCACCCGGTTGGGGTCGGGCTCGATGTAGGGGGTCACGGCCCGCAGGTGGTGCCAGAAGGGCTCCATATTTACCACCAGGTCCTTGGCAACGGGCATGTTCCCCATGGGCTCGATGGTGACCAGCCCGTCCTGCACCACCTTCCGGACGGCCGTCTTGCAGGCCAGGCCGGCGAGGCCGTTTATCCGCATCCCACAGGAGCCGCAGATGGCCATCCGGCAGGAGTAGCGGAGGGCCAGGCTGCCGTCGATGCGCTCCCGAATGGTGATGAGGGCGTCCAAAACGGTGAAGTGTTCCGGAACGTCCAGGGTGTAGTCCTGGAACCGGGGTTCCAGGTCCGTCTCCGGGTTGAACCGGCGCACCCGCAGGGTAACCTGCATCGTCCGACCCCTCCCAGCCCTCAGTATACCCTGGCCGCCGGCGGCCAGCGGGTGATTTTCACCGGCAGGTAGTCGATGTGCAACTCGCCTTCCGGATCCCGGCGGACGACGGTGTGTTTAAGCCAGTTTTCATCGTCCCGGGCCGGGTAGTCCCGCCGGTAATGGGCTCCCCGGCTCTCCCGCCGGGCCAGACCCGACACAACCACTGCCTCGGCCACATCCAGCAGGAATCCCAGCTCGATGGTGCTCACCAGGTCGTAGTTGTAGACCCGGCCCTTATCGTCCAGCCGGACGCGCCTGTACCGTTCCTGGAGCTCCCTGACCACCGCCAGGCAGTGGCGCATCTGCTCTTCCGTTCGGAAGATACCCATCTCCCGGTTCATCGTCTCGGCCAGAATATCCCGGAGGGTCGGCCACCGCTCGCCGTCGGTCCGGGAAGCTATCCGGCTCAGCTCCCGCTCCACGTCCCGCACCCGGGCCTCCGAAACCTCAAGGCTGTTCTGGTTCCTGGCAAACTCGGCCGCATCTTCCCCGGCCCGGCGGCCGAACACCAGCAGCTCCAAAAGGGCGTTGCCCCCGAGGCGGTTGGCCCCATGGACCGAGACGCAGGCGCATTCCCCCGCGGCGTAGAGACCGGGGATGGTGGTCCGGCCGGCCAGGTCGGTGTGGATTCCGCCCATGAAGTAGTGGACCCCGGGCCGGACCGGGATAGGCTCGTACACCGGGTCCACCCCGGCGAAGGTGATGGCCAGCTCCCGAGTCTGGGGCAGGCGGGACATTATCTTCTCCTCCCCCAGGTGGCGCAGGTCCAGCAGGACGCAGCCGTTAACCCCCCGGCCCTCGTCGATTTCGGTCTGCTCCGCCCGGGAGACCACGTCCCGGCTGGCCAGCTCCATCATTTTCGGGGCGTAGCGGGCCATGAACCGCTCCCCCAGGGCGTTAAGGAGGTAGCCGCCCTCACCCCGGACGCCCTCGGTGATGAGGATGCCGCTGCCGGGCAGGGTGGTGGGGTGGAACTGGACCATCTCCATGTCCTTCAGCAGGGCGCCGTTGCGCAGGGCGATGGCCATGCCGTCCCCGGTGCAGATGTAGGCGTTGGTGGTGTTGGCGTACATCCGGCCGGCCCCGCCGGTGGCGAAGATGACCGCCTTGGCCGCGATGGCCTGCACGGTCCCGGTGGGGATCTCGTAGGCTATGACCCCGCCACACACCCCATCCTCGATGATGAGGTCAAGGGCAAGCCACTCCTCGTAAACTTTGACCCGGTGTTTAAGGAGCTGCTGATAGAGAGTATGGAGGAGGACGTGGCCGGTAGTATCCCCGGCGAAGGCGGTGCGGGGAATCGGCATCGCCCCGAAGGGCCGGAGGAGAAACCGGCCGTCCGGCCCCCGGCTGAAGACGGCCCCCATGTGGTCCAGCTCGTAGACGGCATCGGGGCCTTCCCGGGTCAGCACCTCAACGGCGTCCTGGTCGGCCAGCCAGTCGGAACCCTTAATCGTGTCAAACGCGTGGTTCTCCCAGGAGTCCTCCTCGGAGAAGGCGGCGTTGATTCCGCCCTCGGCCGCCCCGGTGTGGCTCCGGAGCGGGTGAACCTTGGTCAGGATGGCCACATCTGCCCCCGCCTGGGCGGCGGCCAGGGCGGCCCGCATTCCCGCCCCGCCGGCCCCGACCACCAGCACGTCGTGCCTGAGCATTGCCATGCACCCCCCCTTAAACTTTCACCGAGACCCGCCCCAGCGTCGGCAGGACCGAGACCACGTGCCGGTGAAGCCGCAACTCCTTCGGGTCGAAGCCCAGGGCCAGGCCGAGGAGCTGGGGAAGGTGGAGAACCGGCAGCCTGACGGTGGGGTCCCGGTACTTGACGGCTTCAGGCTGGTAGGCGTCCAGGTTCAGGTGGCAGAGGGGGCACGGGGTGACCATTAAGTCGGCGCCCCGACGCCGGGCATCGGTCACGTGGGTCCCGGCCATCATCAGGGAGTTGCGCCGGTTCATGGTGAGGATGGGAAAGCCGCAGCACTTGTATTCCCCCGGAAATTCCACCGGCTCGGCGCCCAGGGCCGCAATGACCCATTCCAGGTACTTCAGCCGCTCCGGCCTTTCGTCGGTGCCCACCACCCAGCTCGGGCGGAGAATGTAACAGCCGTAGAACGAGGCAATCTTCAGCCCCCGGAGGGGTCGAACCACCAGCCGGCGCAGCCGGTCCAGGCCGATATCCTCAACCAGGACCCAGAGCAGGTGGACCGCCCGGGCGGTGCCCTGGTAGTTATAGCCCTGGTCGGCCAGGTTGGCATTGATTTTCGCCCGCCAGGCGCCGTCCCGGTTAAGGCGGTATAAGGCGGCGCTGAAGACCCCCTGGCAGGTGCTGCAGATGGTGAGGATGGGCAGGCCGAGCCGTTCGGCCATGGCAAAGGTCCGGGCGTTGAGGGTATCGGCCAGCTCCAGATTCCGCTCCTGGAGGACGCCGGCGCCGGTGCAGGCGGCTTCCCAAAGCTCGACCAACTCGAATTCGAGCCGGCCGGCGACCTTTTCCATGGCCACCGAAAGCTCCGGGCATGCCCCCCGCGAGACGCACCCCGGGTAATAGGCAAAACGTAGCGGCGTTGCCGTCATCTACCGCCCTTTTCAGCGAAATTTCCGCGCACCCGGACGCAGCCGACGTTATTCTAAACTGACCCGGGGCCGTCCGTCAATTGGACTAGGTTGTAAACTGCCACCCCACTCCCCTTTGACCCAACGGTGCGCCCACCAGGCGGACGAACATCGGGCCCAGCAGGCTCAGGAGGTCCGCCGCGACGGGCCTGGTTAAAAGATGCTGAAATCCCCCTGGGAAATCTTTCTCCACCATCGGCCCGAGAACCACTTATGGGGCGCCCGGCCGGTTTGACGGGGAGGCGGGGACCTGCGAAACTTTTAAGGAGGATATTTTCCGCCTCTGCACCGAGGCTTTAACCGCACAGGAGGTCTGCCCTTGGGCAAGATTAATGTCGCCATAATTGGGGTTGGCAACTGCGCCTCCTCCCTCGTCCAGGGCGTCCATTTTTACAAAGACGCGCCTGAAGACGGCTTCGTCCCCGGCCTCATGCACGTCAACCTGGGCGGCTACCACGTCCGGGATATAAATTTCGTCGCCGCCTTCGACATCGACGTGAATAAGGTCGGCCGCGACCTTTCCGAGGCAATCTTCGCACCCCCAAACAACACCTACAAGTTCTGCGACGTCCCCTACCTGGGGGTCCGGGTGGCCCGGGGAATGACCCACGACGGGATCGGCAAGTACCTGAGCAACGTCATCCGCAAGGCCCCCGGGCCCACCGACGACATCGTGGGCATCCTCCAGGAAACCAAAACCGATGTGGTCGTCTCCTTCCTGCCGGTCGGTGCTGAGGAAGCCACCAAGTGGTATGTGGAGCAGGTGCTGGACGCCGGCTGCGGCTTTGTCAACTGCATCCCCGTTTTCATCGCCCGGGAGCCCTACTGGCAGAAGAGGTTCAAGGACCGGGGCCTGCCCATCATCGGCGACGACGTCAAGTCCCAGGTGGGGGCCACCATCACCCACCGGGTTCTCACCCGGCTGCTGCGGGAGCGGGGGGTAAAGGTCGAACGCACGTATCAGCTCAATTTTGGGGGCAACACCGACTTTCTCAATATGCTGGAGCGGGAGCGGCTTGAATCCAAGAAGGTCTCCAAAACCGAGGCCGTAACCTCCATGCTCGATTACCCCCTCCCCCCGGAGGCTGTCCACGTGGGCCCCAGCGACTACGTCCCGTGGCTGGGCGACCGCAAGTGGTGCTATATCCGGATCGAGGGCACTACCTTCGGCAATGTCCCCCTCAACATCGAGCTTAAGCTCGAAGTCTGGGACAGCCCGAATTCCGCCGGCGTGGTCATCGATGCCATCCGGTGCTGCAAGCTGGCCATGGACCGGGGCCTGGCCGGGGCCATCGTGGCCCCCTCGGCCTACTTTATGAAGTCGCCGCCCATTCAGATGCCGGACGATGAGGCCCGCCGTCGGGTCGAAGAGTTTATCATCGGCCTGGATAACGCCGTCGCCGCGCCGGAGGGTCCGCAACGGCCGGTAGAAGTTTAAGCCCTGGGATGGGCCCTTGGGACGGCTCCTGGTGGTTCTACCCTACGACCTGGCCCACCCCGGCGGGGTTGTATCCCACGCCGTAAGCCTCGCCCGGGCCCTCCGCCGGCACGGCTGGAGCCCAACCCTGCTGGCACCCGCCTCCCGGGCCGACCGCCTCCCCCCGGACCTGCCGGTGGTTACGTTCGGCAAGCCCCTACCCGTCCCCGCCAGCGGTTCGGTTGCCCGGATCGGGGTTACGGTCCGGGGCTGGCTGGGCGTCCGGAAGTTCCTAGGGCAGGCGGCCTTCGACGTGGTCCACCTCCACGAGCCGCTGGTTCCGGTCCTCCCCTTCGCCGTTCTGGAGTACTCCCGCGCCGTCAACGTAGCCACCTTTCACGCCGCCTACGGCAGCCGCACCTCGACCCCCAATCTGGGCTACCGGCTGGCCGGGTTTCTCGTCCGGCGCTGGTACGACCGGCTGGATGGCCGGATCTGCGTGTCGGAGACGGCCCGCCGCTTCGTAAGCAGGTTCTTCCCGGGCGAGTACCGGGTGATCCCTAACGGCATCGACTTCGACCGCTTCGCCGCCCCCACCCTGACCCCCCACCCGGAACCCACCATCCTGTTTGTCGGCCGCCTGGAGCGGCGGAAGGGCCTCCCCGTCCTGCTGGAAGCCTTCCGCCTTGTAAGAGGCCGCTTTCCTAACGCCAGGCTCGAAGTGGTCGGCCCGGATGGGGGCCTCCGGCGGCAGCTTGAAGCATATATCCGCCGCCACCGGCTGGCCGGGGTTGAGCTTCTGGGCCTTCTGCCCGACGCGGAGCTGGTCCGGCGCTATCGGAGCGCCTGGGTCTTCTGCGCCCCCGCCGTCGGGGGTGAAAGCTTCGGACTGGTCCTGCTGGAGGCAATGGCGGCCGGGCTTCCCGTCGTCGCCTCGGACATTCCCGGCTACCGGGAGGTGGCCGGTCCGGGCTCGGGGGCCGTCCTGGTCCCGCCCCGGGACCCGATAAGGCTTGCCGCCGAGCTTTCGGCCCTCCTGGAAGACGCCGACCGGCGGGCGGAGCTGGGCCGGCGGGGCCAGGAGTGGGCCGCCCGGTTCGACTGGACCCGGCTGGCCGGCCAGGTGCTGGAGGTGTATTCGGCGGCCCGCCGGGTGGCCGCCCGGGCGGCCCGGCCCGACGGTCTGGCACTGGCTTCAGGACCGTGACCGCCGAGAAGCTCCGCCCCCTCTCCAGCCGGCTCCTCAACCCGGTCCTCCGCCTGCTGGCGGCCACCGGGGTCGGGCCCAACCTGGTGACGCTGGTCGGGTTCGGTTTAAGCCTGGGGGCCGCCCTCCTGGTCCTTGCCGACCACCGGGCTCCGGCCGGGGTCGTGTTCTGGCTGGCGGGCCTGACCGACCTGCTGGATGGGGGGCTGGCCCGGCTCACCGGCAGGGCCACAAAGTTTGGGGCCCTGCTCGATTCGACCCTGGACCGGCTCTCAGAGGCGGCCCTGCTGGGGGCCCTGGGGGTGGTTTTTGCCCGGGGCGGGGATGAGGTGGGGGTCGGCCTGGCGTTTGGGGCGGCCGTCTTCGGACTCCTCACCAGCTACGTCCGGGCCCGGGCTGAGGGGCTGGGCCTTAAGGCCAACGTGGGCCTCGCCGACCGGGGGGTTCGGGTCGCCCTGCTCGGGGCCGGCCTTCTCCTGGGGCCGGTGAGGGAGGTCCTGGGCCTCCTGACCCTCCTTGGGGCTCTGACCACCCTCCAGCGGGTCCGCCACGCCGGCCGCCAGGCGGCCGGGCGCTAAACCTGGCCTTCCTGGGGCCGGGGTTTGGTTACCCCCTTCGCCTGAAGTTCGGCAATCTCCTCCGGGGCGAAGCCGTACTCCCGCAACACCTCTTCGGTGTGCTGGCCCAGCATCGGGGCCGGCCGCGCCAGCCGGCCCGGGGTGACGCTCAGCCTGACGGGAATGCCCATCTGCCGGATCCGCCCCAGTTTCGGATGCCAAAGCTCCACCACCATCTCGTTGTGCTTCACCTGGGGGTCGTCGAAGAGGGCCTCGATGGTCCGGACCGGGGCGGCGGGGACGTCGTGGGCCTCGAGAAGCTCCAGCCACTCGGCCGTGGTTCGGGTCAGGAGGATCTCCTGCAGGATTCCCAGCAACTCCTCCCGGTTCTGGTAGCGGGCCGGCTGGGTGGCAAAGCGGGGGTCCTCGGCGAAGGCCCCGATGTCCAGGGCCCGGCAGAGGTTGCGCCAGAAGCCGTCGTTGCCGCAAGCAATGAAAATCCAGCCGTCGGCCGTCTGAAAAAGCTGGTAGGGCACCAGGCCCGAGCCGGGCCGGAAGGGCTCAGGGTCATCCTCCAGCCGGACGAAGGGCCAGGCCTGAATGGCGATGACGGCGTTCAGAAGGGAGGTCTCCACCCGCTGACCCAGGCCGGTCCGCTCCCGGACATACAGGGCGGCGGCGACCCCGTAGGCGGCCAGGGCAGCCGCGTAGTAATCAGAGACGGCGATCCGAAGGAAGACCGGCGGGTTCCCCGGGCCGCCTTGACCGGCCATAACCCCACCAATGGCCTGAAGGAGGGGGTCAAAGGCCGGCTTCTGGCTGTAGGGGCCCGTCTGCCCGTAGCCCGAGACCGAGCAGTAAATGATGCGGGGATTCAGCTCCCGCAGCTTCTCGTAGCCCACCCCAAGGCGGTCGGCCACCCCCGGCCGGTAGTTCTCCATAACCACGTCCGCCTGAGGCACCATCCGGTAGAAGGCGGCCAGACCGTCGGGATGCTTGAGGTCCAGGACGATGCTCCGCTTGTTGCGGTTCCAGGCCAAAAAACCGCGGGTCACCCGGAAGGGGTCTCCGGTGGGGCTCTCAATTTTGACCACGTCGGCCCCGAGGTCGGCCAGCCAGGTGGCCGCAAAGGAGCCCGCAATGTAGCTGGTCAGGTCCAGAACCTTGACGCCTTCGAGGGCATGCTGAACCATGGGCTGGAACCTCCCCATTCTATCCGACCGCCCCCCATCGCCGCAACCGTTTGACTTCTGCTGTTAAATATGTCCAAAATGGACCCAGAGGTTAAAACGAACCGATGATAACCGAACCGGCAGACAACCGGCTGGAGCGTGCCCTCTTTGAGGTTAAAAAAGTCATCGTCGGGCAGGAGCACCTGCTGGAAATGATGCTGGTGGCCCTGCTGGCCCGGGGCCACCTGCTCATCGAGGGGGTGCCCGGGCTGGCCAAGACCCTGGCCGTAAAAACCCTGGCCCAAGTGATGGGCGGAACTTTCAAACGCATTCAGTTCACCCCGGACCTGGTCCCCGCTGACCTGGTGGGGACCCGGGTCTACAACCAGCACACCGGAGAGTTCACCACCCAGCTCGGCCCCGTCTTCGCCAACCTGGTGCTGGCCGACGAGATCAACCGGGCCCCGGCCAAGGTTCAGAGCGCCCTCCTGGAGGTGATGCAGGAGCACCAGGTCACCATCGGCAACGAAACCTACCGGGTGCCCGAGCCCTTCTTCGTGATGGCCACCCAGAACCCCATCGAGTCGGAGGGAACCTATAACCTGCCCGAGGCCCAGGTCGACCGCTTTATGTTCAAGGTCGTCATCGACTACCCCACCCGCTTAGAGGAGGCGGCCATCGTCGCCCGGGTCACGGCCGAGCGCTTGCCCGACGTGAACCAGGTTCTAACGCCCCCGGAGATCATCCAGTTCCAGCAGGTGGCCGACCGGGTCTACGTCGACCCGAAGCTGGTGGACTACGCCGTCACCCTGGTGGCGGCCACCCGGCGGCCGGCCGAATTCGGCCTCCCGGAGCTGAGCCGCTTCGTGGCCTACGGGGCCAGCCCCCGGGGGTCCATTTACCTCATTGCCGGGGCCAAGGCCCTGGCCACCCTCCGGGGCCGGGACTACGTTCTGCCGGAGGACATGACCTACCTGGTAATGGACACCCTTCGCCACCGGCTGATCCTGACCTACGAGGCCCTGGCCCAGGGAATCACCCCCGAGCAGATCCTCGGCCGGATTATGGAGGTGGTCCGGCCGCCGCGGATTGAGCTCATCGAGCGGCGCGCCCCCGAACCGGTCGGCGAGTGATGGCGACGGCGGCCCCGGGCCAGGCCCGACTTCCGGAGGTACCCATCGGGGAGGCCGAACGCCTCCTGCGCCGGGTGCAGTTCACGGTTCTCAAGCGGCTGGACGGCATCCTTCAGGGCGACTACACCGGCCTCTGGCCGGGCCCCGGATATGAGCTGGCTGAGATCCGGGAATATCAGCCTGGGGACGAGGTCCGCCGCATTGACTGGAACGTCACCGCCCGCCTCAACCGAACTTTCATCAGGGAGACGGTGGAGGAGCGGGAAGTCACCGTCTGGCTGGCGGTGGACCTGAGCGGCTCGATGCGGTTCGGCTGGGCCGGAGCCCTCAAGTCCGACCTGGCCACCGAGTTTGCGGCCCTCATCGGCTTTCTCTTTGTCCGGCACGGCAACAAGGTAGCCCTGGCCGGCTTCTCCAACCGGCTCGAGCGGCTGGTGCCCCCCAGGTCCGGGCGGAACCAGGCCGTTCGGGTCGTCCATGAGCTTCAGGACTGGGACTGGGAGCGGCCGACCCCCACCGACCTGGCCGGGGCCGTTGCCACCATCGGCCGAATCCTTCGGCGGCGCTCCCTGGTCTTCATAGTCTCCGACTTTCTGGGTCCCAACGACTGGGAGGCGCCCTTCCGACTGCTGACCCTGCGGCACGAGGTTATACCGGTGAGGATTCAGGACCCGGCCGAAGTCGACCCCCCGCCCATCGGCCTCCTCAGGCTGCAGGACCCGGAATCGGGCGAGCAGCTCTGGGTTGACCTTTCGAACCGGCGGCTCCGGCAGCAGTTCCGGGCCTACATGGAGGCCCACCGGGCCGAGCAGGACGAGATCTTCCGGCGGTGCGGGGTGGACGTGCTGGACCTGTGGACCGACCGTGGCCTTCTGGAGCCGGTCCTCCGGTTTGTCCTGTTAAGACGGGGGCGAAAGAAGCGATGGAATTCCTCTGGCCTACCGCCTTACCCCTCGTAGTCCTGGGGCCGGCCTTCCTGGCCTTCTACCTGTGGCAGCAGCGGCGCCGGCGCAGGTATTTTCTCACCTACAGCAACCTGGCCGTCATCAAGGCCCTGAGCCGCTCGCCGGCGGCCTGGCGCCGCCACCTGCCCCCGGCCCTCTACTCGGTGGCCTTTGTCGCCCTGGCCCTGGCCGTCGCCCGGCCCCAGTGGCTTATCGCCGTGCCGGTAAAGCAGGTGACCGTGGTGCTGGTCATCGACGTCTCCCGCAGCATGGAGGCCACCGATATAGCCCCGAACCGCCTGGCCGCCGCCAAGGCCGCGGCCAAAAGCCTGGTGGAGGCCCTGCCCGCCGACGCCCGGGTTGGGGTGGTGAGCTTCAGCGATACGGCCAGCGTCCTCGTTCCGCCCACCACCGACCGGGAGCTGGTCAACCAGGCCATCGACAACCTCCGGACCATGTCGGCCACGGCCATCGGCGACGGAATCATGGCCGCCCTCTCGGTCCTGCCCGGGGCCGATGGGCAGGGACGGGCCTCCGATGGCCGGGCCCGGTCCCAGTCTCAGAACCCCATCGCCACCGTGGTCCTCCTCTCCGACGGGGCCAACAACCGGGGCATCCACCCCATCGACGCCGCCGCTCAGGCCCAGCAGCGCAACGTCCGGATCTACACCATCGGCGTCGGTAGCCGGGAAGGGGGCATCCTCTTCTACGGCAACCAGTTTCTGCGGGTCTTTCTCGACGAGCGCACCCTCCAGCAGATCGCCGAGGTCACCGGGGGCGAATACTTCTTTGCGCCCACGGCCAAGGACCTCTCGACCATCTACCAGAACCTGGGAAGCACCATCGGCTGGGAAAAACAGCGGACCGAGGTGACCTTCGCCTTCGTTGCGGCCGGCCTCGCCCTGGCCCTGGCGGCGGGCCTCATCTCAGCGGCCTGGTTCGGTCAGCCCCTCTAAAAACTCCCGGATCGCGGCGTTAACCGCCTCCGGCTTCTCCTGGTGGACGTGGTGGGTTGCCCCCTCGACCACCACCAGCCGGGAGCCGGGGATCTTATCGGCCAGATACTGGGCGTAGCGGACGGGGGTAAGGATATCCTCGGTTCCCACAATGATCAGGGTGGGCAGCCGGATCAGGTGGACCCGGTCCAGCAGGTCGAACCGGTCGCAGCAGAGCAGGTCGTTGAGCAGCACGGCCGGGCCGATCCGGAGCCGCTTCTGCAAAAGCCGCTCCCGCTCCTCGGGCGGCAGCCCGTGGAATCCGAACTCCCGCCGCACCTGGTCCGCCCAGGCCCCCGGGTCGCGAACCGCCCCCTCCAGGTCGTTCAGGATATTCGGGTGGACCCGGAGCCGGGCCCCCGTGCCGATCAGGATTATCCCCCTGAGCTCCTCCGGGTATTTCAGTGCGTAAAGCTGGACGATGGCCCCGCCCAGGGAATGACCGCCCAAAACCACGTTGCCCCGGTAGCCCCGCCCGGCCAGGTAGCCCCGAACCCACTCCACGTAGGCGTCAACGCTGGTGCACGGCTTCCCATCGGGATGGCCCGGCAGGTCCACGGCCTCGCTTCCGGGGATTTCCCGGAGCTGAAAGTAAAAGCTTTCGGCCATCCCGCCCGAACCATGAATGAAGACGGTCTTCATTTGGCCGCCGCCCGCTCCAGAAACCGCCTAAGCTCCACCACCCGGCGCTCGTGGGTGCCCTCTCCCAGCTTCTTATCCCCCTGCCAGGCCTCGACCTTAAAGACCAGCCGGCGGCCGTCCACCTCGGTAAGCTCGGCTCGGGCCCGAACCACACTCCCCAGGGGGGCGGCGGCCAGGTGGCGCACGTTCACCAAATAGCCCACCGTAAGCCAGCCCTCGGGAAGCAGGTGCTCCACGGCCCGGTTGGCGGCCCCCTCCATCAGGCCGATCATGGCCGGGGTCGAAAGGACCCGCCGGCCGCCGGGGGCCAGCATCCCCTCGGTGACCTCCGCCTCCAGCTCCCCCACCAGGCCCGGGTGTAGCCGGTTGGTAACCTCTTCCATGTCCGCCTCCGGTGGCTGTGGGGTTCAGTCGGCCGCGGCCCGGGAACCCTCCGGCTCCACCGGCCCGTCGTCCAGCAGCCGCCTTAACGCTTCCCCTTCCACCGTTTCGTGGGCCACCAGGTAGGCCGCCAGCCGGTCCAGCTTGGGCCGGTTGGTCAGGAGGACCTCCCGAGCTCGACGGTGAGCTTCCAGGATAAGCCGGTTGACTTCGGCGTCGATCTCCTCGGCGATCTTCTCACTGTAATTGCGGATCTCGTTCATGTCCCGGCCGAGGAAAATCAGCCCCTCCCGCTTGCCGTAAGTGCGGGGGCCCAGCCGGTCGCTCATCCCGAACTCGGTAACCATTCGGCGGGCCAGGTGGGTGGCTTTCTGAATATCGTCCTCGGCCCCGGTGGTTATCTCCCCGAAAACTACCTCCTCGGCGGCCCTTCCGCCGAGCATGGCGGCCAGGTTGTCCAGAAACTGCGAGCGGGTCCAGAGCCTGCGGTCCTCATCCGGCAAAAACCGGGTGTAACCCCCCATAAGCCCACGGGCCACAATGCTTATCTTGTGC
>JBHOQU010000057.1:0-56637 GCA_042408785.1 Dehalococcoidia bacterium
GACCCCGAAGATGAGGGTGAGGCCCACGGAGATGAGGGCGAAGACGAAGCCGATTAACAGGCCGCTTACTACGACCTGAATTAAAATCTCGGCCGTCATCTAAAGCTTACTGACGCTGGGCCCACCGGGGCATCGGCCAGACGATTTCCCGGGTGGCCAGGTCGAAGGGCCACACCGTGTAGTACTGGCCGCCGATAATCTGGAGGTTCACCCCCTGGGCGTAGATGTTCTGGTGGGTCTTCTCGTCAAATTTCACGCCCGGCCACGGCATTACAGTCTGCTCGCCGGGGATGTCGGTGGCCAGCAGGGCCTGCCTGATGGCCTCGGGGTCCAGGGACTTGGCCCGGTTGATGGCATCGGCCAGGACCAGCATCCCCGTGAAGGACCGGGCCGAGTTTTCGGTCATCGGCTGGCCGAACCGCTGCTGGAACATGTCGGCGATGACCTTGGCGGCCGGCCGCTTCTGGGTGATATCCGCCGACCAGGCGGCCCGGGTGATGGCGTAGTCGGCGTCCTTGCCCAGGGTCTTGGTGAAGAGGGGGTCGACGAAGCCGGCGCCGTAGCCGAGGATCATCTGGGGCGTGTAGTCTAGCTGCTTGTAGGTCCGGATAAACAGGATCAGGTCCGACGTATACGAAACCTGGAAAAGGACGTCGGGGTTGGCGGCCTTGATGCGCTGGACCTCACTGGTCACGTCGGAGGTGTTGGCCGGGTAGGCGATGTCCACAACAACCTGGTAGCCGTATTCCTGGGCGTACTGCTTGGTGATCTTGCTGGCGTCGGTGCCGTAAAGGGTGTTCTCGTTGACGATGCCGATGGTCCGGACCTTGATGCCCTTGGCCTTTTCAAGGTCGCGGATCATGTCGAAAAGGTTCTTGCCGAAGGTGGCGTCATGGGGGCCGGTTCGGAAGAACCACTTAAAGCCCCGCTCGGTGAGGGAGGGCGACGACGACTCGAAGTTGACATAGGGCACCCCCATTCGCTCGGCCACCTGGGAGGCCGTGGCCGTCACCGAGCTGTGGTAGGCGCCGGTGAGGGCCACCACCTTTTCCTGGGTGATGAGCCGCTCGGCCTCGGCCTGCCCCTTCTCAGGCGAGCCCTGACTGTCGGCCCACACGATGGTTATTTTGGCCCCGCCCAGGTTGGGCAGGCCCTCCTCCCGGGCCAGGGGCAGGTTAAGGTCATACTTGCCGTTGATGATCTCGACGGCCAGCTCGATGCCGTAGCGGCCGTCCAGGCCCGAGCTGGCAGCCGGACCGGTAAGGGGGTAGATGGCGCCGACCTTGACCTCCTTTGGGAACGTCGGCTGGGACGGCTGCTGGCCGACGGCCGGGGCCGGGGTGCCCGTCTGGGCGCAGCCCATTGCCAGCCCACCGATAAGCCCTGCCAGACCGAGGTTGAATTCCCGCCTGCTTACCCGCCGGACCATTTCTCCTCTCCTTTGAATGGTGCCTAGCCGTTGTCGGCTAATTATAGCCGAAAAATGGTGTGTTAAGTGACCCTATCCGCGTCAAGTTGCAAGTGCGGCCCCCGTGTGGAGTTGGGGGCCGGCTTAAAGCCGGCTGTCCACCCTGGCCGCCCGGAGCTTTTCGGTCGCCTCCGGGTCCAGCCGGAAAGTTTCGGGGTCGATAACTACTCCGTAAGCGTCCCGGGCGGCCGCCACCGAAACGTAGCCGTCGATAACGTCGGCCAGGACCCGTTCCGGCTCCCGCTGGAAGGGGTGGCCGTAGCCGCCCCCGCCGGGCAGCCGGAGGGTGACCTCGGCGCCCGGCTCCAGCATCAGGCGCTCCTTGGAGTGGGGGCGGCGGCCGTCGCTCACCACCACCTCCCCTCGGGCCCCTTCTAGGCCGCCGAAAAGACCCCGGGGGGCAAACCGAGTCCGGTCGTACATGCACGAGAGCATCCAGGGCCGGTCGGTCCGGACCGTCAGGCAGATCTCCTGGCCCAGGCCGCCCCGGAACCGGCCGGGCCCGCCCGAATCGGTTCGAACCTCTTTGCGCTTGATGAGAATGGGCGAAAGGGCCTCGACGACCTCCGTGGGCACCCCCATAATGCCGCTGGGGAAGGCCGTATTGGAGAGGCCGTCCTTATTCGGCCGGGCCCCGGTCCCCCCGGCCGTAAAGAAAACGTATGTGTACGGCCGGCCGCGGCGGGGGTCCCAGCCGGCCGTCTGGACGTTCCAGATGTTGCCGGCCCCTTCGGCCATTACCCGGTCCGGGACCGCCTGGCTGAGGGCCCGGAAGATGATGTGGGGCAGAAGGTGGCCGATGATGTGGCGGGCGGCCACCGGGGCCGGTGGCTGGGCGTTCAGGATGCAGCCGGGCGGGGCGTAAACCGCCACCGGCCGGAAGCTTCCGGCGTTGTTGGGCACCTCGGGGCAGAGGGCGCACTTGAGGGCATAGGTGGTGTAGGCGTGGGTGTAGTTCATCACCACGTTGATGCCGTACGGACTCTGGGGCGACGAGCCCGTGTAGTCGACGAAGACCGAATCGCCCCGGAACTCAAGCCTGACCTTAAGATAGACGGGCTCGTCGAAGCCGTCCGACCAGCCGTCGGCCTCGTAAATGCCCGGCGGCACCGCCGCGACGGCGGACCGCATCGCCTGCTCCGACCGGGCCAGGATCTCGTCGGCCAGGGGCTCAAGGCTTTCCAGGCCGAATTCGTCCATCATCTCCAGCAGCCGGTAGCCGCCGACCTCGTTGGAGACCATCTGGGCGTGCAGGTCGCCGATAACTTCCCGGGGCGTCCGGACGTTGGCCTCGATCAGCCTGAAGAGGGTCTGGTCGGGCTCGCCCCGGCGGTAAAGCTTGGAGATGGGGATGTGCAGGCCCTCCTCGTAAACCTCCCGGGCATCGGCCCCCAGAATTCGGCCCCCAATGTCCAGGGCGTGGCAGATGTTGCCGATAAAGGCCACCAGCTCACCCCGGCGGAAGATCGGGGTAACAACCGTGAAGTCGTTCAGGTGGCCGGCGGTCTGCCATGGGTTGTTGGTTATGAGCACGTCGCCGGGCTCCAGGGTTTCCGGGGGGAAGGCCTGGAGGAAGTGGAGCATGGCCGCCTGCATCGGGTTGATGTGGCCCGGGGTTCCGGTTACCGCCTGGGCGAGCAGGTTCCCCCGGACGTCGAAGATACAGGCCGACAGGTCCCCTGATTCCCGGACGATGCTGGTGAAGGAGGTGCGGATGAGGGCCGCGGCCTGCTCGTTCACCACGGCGATGAGGCGGTTCCAGAGCACCTCAAGGGTTACAGGGTCGAAGGTCTGGGCCATACCGGGAAGGGTCCTCCTGCTGATTTCAGCCTGATTTTAGCCCAGAAACCGGCCCCTTCACCAGGGACGGTCCCGTTTGCCGGTTTCACCGGTTCGCCCCCTTGGCGTAGAATCAGGAGAGAACCCGGAAGGAGCTTGCCATGGGCGAGGTGAACTGGCTTGAAAAGGTCGTGGTAAGTGATGAGGCCCTGGCCGACGCCTGGGAGCTGGTTAAGGGCCACCTGGAGGGGGTCGAGCAGGCCGTGGTCGACCCCTGGCTTGAACCCGTCTTTTACCCCAACCTGGTAAAACCTGCGGAGGCAGAGGGGGATGTCCGACCTAACTGAACTTACCGTAACGGCCGCCTCGGAGCTTATCGCCCGGAAAAAGCTCTCCCCGGTGGAGCTGGTTCGGGCCCTGCTTGACCAGATCGAGAAGGTTGAGCCGAAGGTGCTGGCCTGGGCCCGGCTTCTGCCCGAGGCCGCCCTGGCCGAGGCCCGCCGGCTGGAGGAGCTCCAGGTGAAGGGCGAGTTTTGCGGACCCCTCCACGGGGTACCCGTCGGCCTGAAGGACATCATCTTCACGGCCGGGGTTGAAACCGCCGCCGGGTCGAAGGTTCTAGCCGGCTTCGTGCCCAGGTACGACGCCACCGTCACGGCCCGGCTCAAGGCCGCCGGGGCCATCATCCTGGGCAAGACCGTCACCACCGAGTTCGCCATGTTTGAGCCCGGCCCCACCCGCAACCCCTGGAACCCGGAGCACACGCCGGGGGGGTCCAGCAGCGGGTCGGCGGCGGCCGTCGCCGCCCGGATGTGCCCCGCCGCCTTCGGCAGTCAGACGGCCGGGTCGATCCTGCGGCCGGCGTCCTACTGCGGCATCGTAGGCCTCAAGCCGACGTACGGGCGGGTGAGCCGGCACGGGGTGGTGCCCGTGAGCTGGACCCTGGACCACGTGGGCCCGATGACCCGGACGGTGGCCGACGCCGCCCTTCTCCTTAAGGTGGTCGCCGGTCCGGACCCCAAAGACCCGACTACCGTGCCGGTTCCGGTGGACGACTACCCGGCGGCAGTGGGGCGGGGTGCCGGCGGCCTGCGGGTGGGCGTCCCCGATCGGTTCTTCAGCGACCTGGCCGATGATGAGAGCCGCCGGGCGTACGAGGCGGCCCTCACCACCCTGCGAGAGCTGGGGCTGTGGGTCCGGCCGGTGCGGCTGCCGGAGGTTTTCGAGCCCCTCAGGGATGCCCACCGGACCATAATGTATGCCGAGGCGGCGGCCTTTCACCGGGACTGGTTTAAGGCGCGGCCGGATGACTACCGGCCCCGGACCCGCCGGATAATCCGGGCGGGCCTGCTCACCCCGGCCCCCCTTTACCTGCGGGCCCAGCAGATTCGGACCGAGGCGGTGCGGGCGATGGGGCGCCTCTTTGAGGAGGTCGACGTGCTGGTGACCCCGACCACCCCCGGCCCGGCCCCCCAGGGTCTGGACTGGACCGGCGACCCGGCCTTCAACCAGCCCTTCAGCGCTGTGGGCTTCCCGGCCATTACCGTCCCGGCCGGTTTGAGCGGCTCGGGCCTGCCCCTCGGGGTTCAGTTTGTGGCCCGGCCCTTCGACGAGGCGACCCTGTTCCGGGTGGCGGGGGCGTTCGAGGCGGCCGCCGGCTTAAGCCTTAAGCCCCCGGTCTGAGGGGGTTTCGGGCGGCGAAAAGGAGGGCCGCGGCCAGGCCCAGCACCACCCAGCCGACGGGGCTCCAGAGGGGACCGGCGACCGCGGGGTCGACCCCCCTGAGGAGCAGCAGGGGCAGGCCCCCAATCGCGTTGAGGGCCCCGTGGGCAACGGCCGGGGGCACCACGCTTTCGGAGACGAGCCTGAGCCAGGCAAGGCTCAGGCCCAGGAGAATGCAGAAGACCGTAAAGAGGCCGACTCCGGCCGCATTGGGGGTCGGGTGGCCGGGATAGTTGTAGCTGGCCAGCAAAACAATGGGGGCGTGCCACAAGCCCCAGACCGCCCCGTGGGCGACAATGCCCGGCCAGGGGCCCAGGCGGGCCATCAGCCTCGGGAGCAGGTACCCCCGCCAGCCGAACTCCTCCCCGAAGGCCAGCAGGCCGTTTATCGGCACGGCCACCGTGAGGGCGGCCGCCACCTGGGCCGCCAGGACGGCCTCGGCCGGCAGGGGCCGACCGCCCGCCGCCAGCAGGGAACGGAGGGTGGAAAGCTCCGTATCCGGGGGGTAGATGGGGATGCTCAGGGCCGCCGAAATCAGGGTGAGCAGGGCCGGCCCGAACCAGGCCAGAAGGATGTACCTCGGGGCTGGCCAGCGGAGGCCGGCATCCCCGAAGCCGGACTTTTCCACCCAGCGGCGGGCGACATAGGCCCCGAGGGCCGGGGGCCACATGAGCAGAAAAGCCGTCGGCAGGACGAGAATGCCGACCGAAGCCAGCGCGGCGGCCTGCCGACTAGCCAGGGCGAGGCCGACCTGAAGAGGCCAGGCGAGGCCGAAGGCGATGAGGATAAAAACGGCCAGCCCGCGTCTGCCTTCAGCCGACGCCGGCCCGGGTTGGGTTCCCATCTTCGGGGGAAATTGTACCATCATGGGGGTCGGCTCCGGGGTGGGCAGGAGCTGGGCCCGACGTGGGAAAATCTTAACGATGGGGGGCAACCGCTGGTTTGCGGCTGTCTACGACCTGGCCACCGGCCGCTTTGAGGGCAGGGTCCTGCGGAGGCTCAGGGTGTGGGTGGCCGGAGAAGCGGCGGGCCGCGTCCTGGAGGTCGGGGTGGGCACCGGCGCTAACTTCCCGTACTACCCTGAGACCCTGGGTCTGGTGGCCGTCGACCCCAACCCTTTCATGCTTGCCCGGGCCCGAAAGCGGGCGGGCCAGCTGGGACGGGATGCGGGGCTCATCCGGGCGGCGGCCGAGACCCTGCCCTTTGCCGACGGGTCGTTCGATACGGTGGTGGCGACCCTGGTCTTCTGCTCGGTGCTCGACCTGGACCGGGCGGTGGCCGAAGTGCGGCGGGTGCTGCGGCCGGGCGGGACCTTCAGGTTCATTGAGCATGTCCGGGCCGGCGGCGGCCTCCTGGGCCGGCTTCAGGATGGGGCAACCCCGGTGTGGCGGCGGGTGGCGGGGTGTTGTCACCTTAACCGGCGAACGGTCGAGGCCATCGAAAGGGCCGGTTTCGAGCTGATGCGCCTTGAGGAACATTCCCTTCTGTTTACGCCCCTGGTGGCCGGGGTTGCCCGGCTGAAGTAGCTCGGCTTGAGGTCCGGGGCCTTACCGGATGGGGATTCGGCAGCGGCTGCGATTCTACCTTACGTTGGCGTTCTACCGGCTGCTGGGCTGGGTGGAGTGGGTCCGGCTGAACATTCCGGACCCCCTGCGGAGCTGCCTGGTGCTGGCCACGGTCTTTGGGGGCCCCTTCGGGCTGTGCCTCATCGTCTATTTTGTTCCCACGGCCCTGCAGGCCCTCGGCCTGCCCGGCTTTTTGGTGAACGCCGGCCTGATCCTGACCCTGGGGCTGGCCTTCGGCCTGGTGGTCCTGGCGGATATTTTCATTATCTTGCTGATGTTTGCCGACTGGCTTGAGCGGGAGAGCCGGCGGCCCCGGGACGAGCTTTAGACGGTGAGGCCCCAGCGGGCGGCCAGCTCCAGGGTGCGCCGGGCCCGCTCGTAGATGGGCCGGTCCACCATCCGGCCGGCGACCGCAACCGAGCCCAGCCCCGACCGCTGGGCCGCCTCATAGGCGTCGGCAACCTCCTTGGCCCAGCGGAGCTCGGCCTCGTCGGGGGTGAAGACGCGGTTTATGGGCTGCAGCTGGTCGGGATGGATCGCGTACTTGCCGCTGAAGCCGAGCTGGCGGGCCAGCTTCGCCTCCCGGGTGAGGCCTTCAGGGTCCCGGAAGTCGGGGTAGATGGTGTCCAGGGCCTGGACGCCCAGGGCCCTGGCGACGAGGGCAACCAGGGCCTTGGGCAAGAAAAGCTCCTCGCCGGTGGGGGACCGCTGGGTACCCAGGTTAAACGTAAAGTCTTCGGCCCCGAGGCCCAGACTCAGGAGGCGGCGGGAAGCCCGGCCGATGGCCTCGGCCCGAAGGAGTCCGGCGGGCGACTCAATGCCGATGCCCACCCGGAGGGCTCCCCGGGGCAGGCCGGCCCGGCCCTCGGCCCAGGCGAGCATCTCCTCCACCTCCCGAACCTCCTCGGGAGTTTCCACCTTGGGGACATCCACCCCGAAAAGGCCGTCGACGACCACGGCCGCCAAGTCGTCCTGGGTGAGGCCGGAGGCGAGGCCGTTGACCCGGACCAGCACCGTCCGGCCGGCGAATGCCCCGGAGAGGAGGGCTTCCCGGACGAGCCGGCGGGCTTCGGCCTTCTCCTCAGGGGGGACCGAGTCTTCCAGGTCCAAGACGAAGGCGTCGGCGGGGAGGGTAGGGGCCTTGGCCAGCATTCGGGGCCGGTTGCCGGGCACGTAAAGGACGCTCCGAAAGATGGGCATGCTCATGGTGGGCCTTAACTCCTAGGTTTTATAAAAGCGGCGGCAGTACGGACAGACCGAGTAGTACCGGCGCTGACGGCGGCCGAGCTGGTAGTAGACCTCATAGACTTCCGAAAGGTGATCCTCACAGAAAAGCCGGCGGCAGCGGGAACACTGGCCCCAGACCTCGGCCGGGCAGCCGGGGTGGCCGCAGGTTCCGGCCAGGTTCCTCGCCTCGGCCTCGAGCTTATAGGCTTTAAACTCTTCGATCTCGACCAGGCGGCGGGCGCAGTCCGGGTGGTTGCAGACGGTGGCCGCGTTGGACAGAAAGCGGCCGTGGTCGTTGCAGAAGGGCCGGCCGCAGTAGACGCAGACGGCCACCGGCCGGTTTCGACAACGGAAAACCCGGTACCAGACGAACCAGCACCCCTCACGGCCGGACCATAGACTCATGGGCGCCTGCTACAGGCCCCACCCGGACCTGCTCCTTCCCATTGGAGCACAGCGCCTGCGGAAAATGCAAGTCGCAACCCGCAGCGATGTCTGGCCGCCGGTCCTGCCAGGGCCGTGACTGCCGGCCCCATTGCAACAAGGCTGCACATTGGTTGATAGTAACTCTGGCATAACTCAGCATTTTATTAACTTCAATATATCATTCAAGCTTCCAAGGGCCATTTCTGTGCGGTAAGACATATTGCCTCCTGCCGTTCAGGTTTGCGGCACCCGGCTTCGCTGGGGCGCTGCGGCTCCGCTGACCGGAAGGTCTGGCCCTAAAACCCAAGGCCGAGGTGAAAGCGGCCCAGGCGGCACCGCCGGCCGCCACGATAGAAGCTATAAACTTGACATAATCTATGATGCTGAGCCCACTGCCCAGCGCCTGACTGCGGGCAAAGACCGGGCAGGCTTTCGGTTCTGAGCGGTCTTACTGCCTCCTTTCAAAGGCCCTGCTAACGGGATAACATGCCATCCGGGGGCCTGCCGGTGAGTCTAGCTGAAGAGGAGGGGCACGAGAAGATCCAACCAGACGTTGTTAAGGGCGTGCATCAGGACCGCAGGGTAAATGCTTTTATACTGCAGGATAGAGTAGGGCCGGGAAAAAGGACCAGAGGGAAGATATAAAGCGGGAGCCCCGGGCCGATACCCAGGTGGTAAAGGGCAAAGAGCAGGTTGTGGACCAGCAACCCGGCCCAGACTCCGAGCCAGGAAACCAGAACCTGCAGGATGTAGCCCCGGAAAATCGTCTCCTCGGAGAGGGGCACCAGGCCGAGGCCGATAAGTCCGGCCACGGTGAACTCCCAGGCCGTGGTCGGCCGAATAAACCCCTGCTGATTCGGGTCCCAGTAAAGGGGGATGCCGAGGGCCCGGCGGACGGCGTCCGCCGGTAGCCAGACAGCTATGGCGCCCAGGGCTGCCAGGAAAGCCAGTCCGGCGGCCCCAAGGCTGAGGGCGCCCCGCCAGCCCAGGGCAGCGGCGCCGAAGCCCCGGCCTTTTAAGACCCGGACGAGGACGAGGGCCGTTAAGACTGCCCAGAGGCTGTAAACCCAAACCCTGAAGAGGGCTGGGTCCTTAAGGCCGAAAAGGCCGGCGGCCGCCTGGAAATCCACCCCGAGCAGCCGCAGTGCCGTAAACGTAAGGGCCGTCGCGACCGTGCCCCCGAAGGCCAGGGGCAGGTAAAGGGCTGGAAGGGTCTCGGTCACAGTTTGCAAGCTCCCAACCGCTTATTCTACACCAGGCTCGCCGACCGACAGAGCTTTCAGGTCATCTCCTGAACTGCCAGCAGACGATGGATAGTTCTGTTGTGGAAGCTCACGACCGTGCAAAGGGGTCATTCGGGGTGCGAAGCGCCCTCGGCCCTGGCCCGCCCAGACTTAAGTGTTGCCGGGGGTTGGTTCCCGGCGGGGTTATAATTAGAGGCGGCGGACCGCCGCCCAAAAAACCAGACCCCTAACCGACAAACGGAGCAGTAGCCGATGACGGTCCTCCTGCTGGTCGGAACCCGCAACGGCGGATTCATCATCCGCAGCCCGGACCGCAAATCCTGGGAGGTCACCGACCACTTCTTCGAAAGCTGGTCCATTCAGCACGTCACCTACGACCGGCGGGACGGGTCCATCTACGCGGCCGTAAACTCCCACATCTACGGGCCCATGGTCGCCCGAAGCACGGACCTGGGCAAAACCTGGGTTCATTCAAGCGCCGGCCTCACCTACGGCGAGGGCAGCCGGGCCCGGGTCAAGCAGGTCTGGCAGATCTGCCCGGGCCCGCCTTCCCGGCCGGGCGAGCTCTGGGCCGGGGTGGAGGATGCGGGGCTTTTCCGGAGCCGCAACTACGGCCAGACATGGGAACACGTCGAGAGCCTGCGCCGCCACCCGACCGTCTCGGAGTGGGAGCCGTCCGGCGGGGGACTCATCCTGGCCAACGTCCTCATCGACCCCGACGACCCCGACCGCATCTGGGTGGGGGTCGGGGCGGGCGGGGTTTACCGCTCCGACGACGGCGGCCAGACCTGGAAAGTCCTTAATCGGGGCATCCCAGCGCCTTGGAAGCCGAACCCCATGCCCGAGGCCGGCCAGTGCGTCCACAAGCTCCGGCTCGCCCCCAAATCCGGCCGGCTCTACCACCAGAACCACGTCGGCATGTACCGGTCCGACGACTACGGGGAGACCTGGGTGGATATCGGGGCCAACGGCCTCCCCTCAAACTTTGGGTTTGCCGTCGCCGTCCACCCCCGGGACCCGGATACGGCCTACTTCGTGCCCCACATCAGCGACGACCGCCGCTACGTCCCCGAGGCCGCCATGGCCGTCTGGCGGACCCGGGACGCGGGGGCGACCTGGCAGAAGCTGAACAGCGGCCTGCCCCAGCGGCACGCCTACCTTACGGTTCTCCGGGACGGCCTGGCAACGGACACCCTCGAGCCGGCCGGGGTCTATGCCGGCACCAGCACTGGCCACATCTTCGCCAGCGCCGACGAGGGGGAAACCTGGCAGCTCATCGTCTCCTTCCTGCCGCCCATAAACTCGGTCGAAGCCGTGGTCCTCTGATGGCCGCCCGGGTTTACCTGCCGGCCCAGCTGGCCCGCCTTTATCAGGTCCGGCCGCCCCTGGAGGTGAACGGGGCCCGGGTCCGGGATATAATCGCCGAGCTGGACCGGCTTTACCCGGGCATAAAGGACCGGCTAACCGAAGGCCGGAGTTTAAGGCCGTATATTTTGGTCTTCGTCAACCGGGAGCCGGCCGATTTAGACACCCTGGTGCCCCCCGACGCCGAGGTCCGGTTCGTGGCGGCGGTGGCGGGGGGCTCGGAGACCGTATAAAATCCTACAAACCCTTTCAGCCGGGAGGGGTCGCCGTGAATCAGGCCCGCATCGACGCCGACGAGCTTCGCCGCTTTACGGCCGAGGTCTTCCGCCGGGTCGGCCTGGAGGCCGAGGATGCCGAAATTGCGGCCGACGTTCTGGTCGCCGCCGACCTGCGGGGGGTGGACTCCCACGGGGTCGCCCACCTGGAAAGGTGGTACGTGCGGCGCATCCAGGAAGGGATCATCGACCCCAAGGCGAAAGTTCGGGTCGTAAGCGAGGCCCCGGCGGCGGCCCTCCTCGACGGGGGGCGGGGCCTGGGAATGGTAGTGGCCTACCGGGCCATGGCCTACTGCATTGAGAAGGCCCGCAGCGCCGGGGCGGCGGTGGTCGCCGTCGGCAACAGCAACCACTTCGGGATGGCGGCCTACTATTCGATGATGGCCCTGCGGGAGGGGATGGTGGGCCTGGCCATGACCAACGCCACCCCCATCGTCGTTCCGACCTTCGGCCGGAAGGGGGCCGTGGGCACCAACCCCATCAGTCTGGCGGCCCCGGCCGGTCGGGAGCGGCCCTTTGTGCTGGATATGGCCACCAGCGTCGTCGCCCACGGCAAGCTGGAGGTGGCCGCCCGGCGCGGCCGGAAGATTCCCCTGGGCTGGGCCCTGGGCCGGGACGGGAACCCCACCGACGACCCGGTGGAGGCCATGGAGGTCCGGGCCCTGCTCCCCCTGGGCAGCACCCCGGAACTGAGCAGTTACAAGGGCTACGGCCTCTCCTTCATGGTGGACATCCTCTGTGGGGTCCTTTCGGGGGGCGGGTACTGCCTGCAGGTCGGCCCGGGGGGCAGGGGACCCAGCCACTTCTTCGGGGCCATCCGCATCGACCTGCTTAGGCCCCTCGAAGACTTTCAGCAGATGCTCGACGACGAGATCCGGGCCATCCGGGCCCTGCCCAAAGCCCCGGGCTGCGACCGGATCTACATCCCGGGGGAGCCGGAGTTCGAGACCGAGGACCTCCGGCGGCGGGAGGGGATCCCCCTCGACCCGCCCGTTCTCGAATCTCTCCAACGCCTTGCCGACGAGTTCGGCGTCGAGTTAAGGCTTAGGGGTTAGCGGGCTGGCAAACCGGGCAGAAATAGGTGCTCCGGCCCCCAACCCGGACCCGCCGAATCGGGGTGCCGCACCGCCGGCAGGGCTCGTTTTCCCGGCCGTGGACCTCAGGCAGGCCGTCGCCCCGGGACGCCCGGTCGCCGATAACGGGGGCCGCCCCCTCGGCCACCGCCCGACTTAAGACCTGGGGCACGGCCGCCGCCAGCCCCTCAATTTCGGCCCGGCTCAGGCCGGCCGCCGGCCGCAGGGGGTGAATCCCGGCGGCAAAGAGGGCCTCGTCGGCGTAGATGTTTCCGAGGCCGGCGATAACCTGCTGGTCCAGCAGGACGGCCTTGATGGGGGCCTTGGGCCGGCGGCGGAAGACCTGCTCCAGGCGCCCCACGTCCAGGGGCCCCCGCAACCCGTCGGGTCCCAGACCGAACTCCCGCAGAAACCCCTCCACTTCCCCCGCCGGCATCAGGGTAAGCCGGGCAAACTGCCTAATATCGGTCAAATAAACCACGCTGCCGTCGTCCAGGCGGAAGGTGACGTGGGTGGCGGGGTGGGGCAGGGGCACGCCGGGCCGGGGGGCCCAGTGGCCGCCCCGGGCCAGCTCCCGTCCGTCGGGCCCGACCACCACGATCTGGCCGGCCAGCTTCAGGTGTACGGCCAGCACCAGCCCGCCCGAAAGACCCCAGAGGAGAAACTTGCCCCGCCGTTCCACCCCCTCGATGCGGCGGCCGACGAGCAGCTCCCGCATCCGTTCCACCGGGTCCCCCGGCCCGGCGGCTTCGATGCCCCGCAGGCGGCAGAGCTTGGCCTTGCGGCACTCAAAGGCGGCGACCACCCGCCCGGGCAGGACCCGCCCGAGCTGGCGGCAGAGGAGCTCAACCTCAGGGAGTTCGGGCATGCGGTCTAGCTCACACGGCCCAGTTTTACCCGCCGCCAGTGGTAAAGATACTCCTGGGCCCAGCCGGCAAAGGGGCCGAATTTCTCCCGGTAAAGCCGGGAAACCAGCCGGTAGACGGCCGGGGTCAGGGTTCGGGTCGAAATGACCGGGCCGAAGAGTTCTCGGGCCAGGGCCCAGATATGGGTGTCAACCGGGACGGCCTCGTCGAACCTGAGGCCGAAAAGGCAGACGCAGTCGGCGATCTTTGGGCCGACCCCGGGCAGGGTCATCAGCTCGGTCCAGGCCTCTTCATACGGTTTTCTCATCAGGCCGGTAAGCCAGCCTTCGCCCCGGGCAAGGAGGGCCCCGGCGACCCGCTTCAGGTTTTCCAGCCGCCAGCCGGCCCCGGTTTCGGCCGCCAGTTCCGGGTCGGGGAGGTGAAGGCCGGCCAGAACTTCGGGCCGGGGGAAGGCGTAGTAGCTTATGCCGTCCAGGGTGGCGATGTGCTGGCCGAGCCGGCGGCTTAAAACCCCGATGGCCCGGGAGATTCGGGGGACCGAGTTGTTCACCGAAAGCGCATAGGAAAGGATAACCTCCACCGGCGGCTGCCCCAGCACCCGCAGGCCGGGAAAGAGGTCGATGGCTTCGGCCAGGTAGGGGTGAGCCCTCCTGAACCGGCCGTAGAGGGCCTTCAGGTCGACATCCAGCCGGAAGTAGGCCGAAAACCAGGCCTCGGGGTCCGCCGGGGGCGGGTAGGTCCGAAGCTCGACGAAAGCACCCGACCGGCGCAGCCAGACGGCCCGGTCCCAGACCACCCCGGTCCAGGCGCCGTCGGCCGACGGTGCCCAGCGGAAGGCCTGGCCGCAGTTGAGGGAGGCGTCCAGGCTCAGTTCGGTCGGCGGAATTTCGAGGCGGACGGCCGGGATTTCGGCCCAGGCGGTGGGCTCCTGGGCCGGCCAGAGGGTCAGCTGGAGTCCCTCACTGGACGGCGAAAGTTTCAAACTCGATGTCCCCGGCCGGCCTCGGAACCTTCCGGGCCGTGGGTTCGAGGGGCTCAAGCTCATCCCAGTTGGGGCCCTGGTTAACCTCCACCTCGAGGGGGACCCTGAGGGGGAAGGCGGTGCTCATCTCCTCCCGAACCAGCCGGCCCACCTCCAGGACCTGGTCGGCGGCAACCTCCAGCACCAGCTCGTCGTGGACCTGAAGGATCAAATTTGCCCGGTAGCCGCCTTCCTTGAGCCGGCGGTGAAGCTTGACCATGGCGATTTTCATGATGTCGGCGGCGGTGCCCTGAATGGGCATGTTTATGGCCATCCGCTCGGCCGCGGTTCGGACGCTGGCGTTGGGGGAGTTGATTTCGGGCAGGTACCGGCGGCGCCCGAGCAGGGTCTCGACGTAGCCCTGGCGGCGGGCCAGCTTGACGATTTCCTGGGTGTATTCTCTGACTTTCGGGTAGATAGCAAAGTAATTGCGGATAAATTCGGCCGCCTCTTCCCGGGAAAGCTCGGTCCGGATGGTGAGGCCGTATTCGGTGATGCCGTAGACCACGGCGAAGTTCATCATCTTGGCCACCCGCCGCTGGGTGGGGGTTACCTGGTCGGGCGGGACGCCGAAAACCTTAGCGGCGGTGGTGGTGTGGATGTCCTGGCCGGCCCGGAAGGCCTCCATCAGATTCGGGTCCTCGGTGATGTGGGCCAGGATTCGGAGCTCGATCTGCGAGTAGTCGGCACTGATGAGCCGGGTGGGGGTGCCGTCGGGCAGGGGGGCGGCGATGAAGGCCCGCCGGATCTGGCGGCCCACTTCGGTCCGGGCCGGGATGTTCTGCAGATTCGGGTCCGACGAGGATATCCGGCCGGTGGCGACCACCGCCTGGTTGAAGCTGGTGTGGACCCGGCCGGTCCGGGCGTTTATCATCGCCGGAAGGGCATCCACGTAGGTGGACTTGAGCTTGGAAAGCTGGCGGTACTCCAGCAGCAGGTCGATGATGGGATGGGTGCCCCTAAGCTCCTCCAAAACCTGGGCGGCGGTGGAGTAGCCCGTCTTGGTCTTGCGGCCCCGGGGGAGGCCCAGCTCCTCATAGAGCACCATCCCCAACTGCCGGGGGGAATTTAAATTAAACTGGTGGCCCACCAGGTTGTAAATTTTAAGCTCCAGCTCCCGGAGCTGCCGATTAAGCTCCCGCCCCAGGGCCCCCAGCCGCTCCACGTCGACGGCCACCCCAACCCACTCCATATCCGCCAGCACGGGAACCAGGGGCATCTCGACTTCGTAGAAAAGCCTGGTCTGATTCTGCTCGGCCAGGCGCTCATCCAGGCGGGCGGTGAGCTCCCGGAGCCGGCAGGCCAGCCTGACCTGGTAGTTTTTGACCGCCTCCACCGGCAGGCTGCCCAGGTGGACGGACTTCTTGGCCGGGTAAGGGACCTCTTCGCCCAGGTGGGCGAAGACGAGCTCGTTAAGCTCAATGGCCTTCTCCCCCAGCAGGTAGGCGGCAATCATCGTGTCGTAAAGCCGGTTCTTAACCTCGATTCCCTCGCGCCGGAGGAGCAGGATCAGCTGTTTTAAGTCATGGCCGAGGAGGAGCTTTTCGGGGTCGGCGAAGAGGGGTGCCAGGGGCGCAAGTTTTTCGGGTGCGCCGGCGGCCTGGCCCAAGAACTCCGGCTGGGGGTGCACCGGGATGAAACAGTACGTCCCGTCCACGGTCAGGGTGAGGGAGTGCAACTCCGACCACATGGGGCGGGGACCGGTGCCCACGGCCAGGGCCCCAAAGGCCGGCGCCTGCCGGGCCAGCTCCACCAGGCGGTCCGGCCCGACTTCGGCCCCCTCGGGCCGGGCTACCCCAGCGGTTGGGGCCGGGGCCTCCGGGGGCAGAATCTCATCCAGGCGCTCCACCAGGCTGTGAAACTCCAGCTCCCGAAGGAGGGCCAGCACCCGGGGCCGGTCGGCCCGGCCGACGCGGCACCTCTCCAGGTCGAGGGTCACCGGGGCATCGGTCTTGATCTTAACCAGCTCCCGGTTGCGCCGGACCAGCTCCTCGGCCTGCCTCAGTCGGGCGGCCAGGTCCTGGGGCCTCACCTCTTCCAGCCGGGCGTAAAGTTCGTCGATGGACCCGAATTTTTTGATCAGGTCCGCCGCGGTCTTCTCGCCGATGCCGGGCACGTTGGGGATGTTGTCCGAAGGGTCGCCCCGCAGTGCCTTAAAGTCCACCAGCTGCCAGGGCTCAAGGCCGAACCGCTGCCGGACGGCCGCCTCGTCGTAGAGGGCCGTATCGGTAAGGCCCCTGCGGGGGGCTAGGACCTTAACCCCGGGGCCCACCAGCTGGAGGGCGTCCAGGTCGGCCGTGACGACTACGCATTCGACGCCCCGCTCGGCGGCCTGGCGGCAGAGGGCCCCGATCAGGTCGTCGGCTTCGTAGCCCGGCATCTCGTAAATGGGAATGCCCAGGGCTTCGACCAGCTGCCGCACCCGGGCCATCTGCCGGGCCAGGTCCTCGGGGGTCTGGGGCCGCTGGGCTTTGTAGGCTTCAAACTGGGTGTGGCGGAAGGTGGGGGCGGCGGCATCAAAGGCCACGGCCACGTACTCGGGCTTAAGTTCCCGGAGGGCCTTGAAAAGCATGTTGGCGAAGCCGTAGACGGCCTGGGTGCCCTCCCCGGTCCGCCGGGTGGTGAGGGGGGGCAGGGCGAAGAAGGCCCGGTAAAGGATGGCGTTGCCGTCTAAAATTACCAGCCGTTCCGGCTTCGGCATCGGTCAGCTACTCCCCGGTGTAGTATATATCGTGGTCCTGGAGAAAGTCGGCATCGTCTTTCCCGGCGGCGACCCCGCCGAGGTCCAGGCCCTCGAACAGCTCGGCTACGACTCCGTCTGGTCGGGGGAGCACATCCTTTACCACGGCCCCACCCTGGACGCCCTGGTCGTCCTGGCAGCCTACGCCGCCCGGACCGAGCGGCTGAAGGTGGGTTCATCGGTCCTCCTGCTGCCCCTCAGGCCGCCGGCCCTGGTGGCCAAGGCGGCCGCCACCCTTGACCTCCTGAGCGGGGGCCGCCTCGTCCTCGGGGTTGGGGTTGGGGGCGAGTACCCCCCCGAGTTCGGGGCCCTGGGCATCCCCCTGGCCGAACGGGGTGCCCGGGCCGATGAAGCCCTGGCTATCTTAAAGCTCCTGTGGTCCGGCGGCCCCGTGAGCTTCGAGGGCTGCTTCTACCGGCTGCCCGAGGTCCGGCTGAACCCGCCCCCGGCCCAGCCCGGCGGTCCCCCCATCTGGGTCGGCGGACGGTCCCGGGCCGCCCGCCGACGGGCGGCCCGCCTCGGCGACGGCTGGTTTCCCTACCTGGTTGACCCGGAACAGTACCGGCAGGGCCGAAGGGAGGTGGAGGTCTACCGGGCCGAAGCCGGCCGGGACGGTCCCTTCACCTGGGCCCTGCTCCTCTTCATCCGGTGCGACGACGACCCGGCCGAGGCCCGCCAAATCGCCGTCCGGCGGCTCAGCCGCATGTACGCCCGGCCCTTTGACGACCTGGTGGACCGCTACTGCGCCTACGGCCCCCCGGAAGCCTGCGCCGAAAAGATCAGGGAGTTTCAGGCCGCCGGCGTCGAGTACTTCGTCCTTTCGCCGGTGGCGCCCCCGGAGGAGCTTCTGACCCAGGCTGTCCGTTACTCGACCGAGGTCCTGCCCCTGCTCCGTTAGGCTCCGCCGCCCCGATGATGAAGTGGCCGGGCCGGATGAAAGGCCGGACCAGCACCCGGATGGGCAGGCCGGCCTCGACCTCAAGGGGGTTGAGGACCACCACGTCGGGGTCGCAGCCGAACTTCTCCCGGTAACGGCGGGCGGCCTCGGCGACCTTCTCGGCCAGGGGCCGGCGGCGGTCGGGGTCGTACCAGAGTATCCCGCTGATCATCCCTTCATACTCGATCAAATGTTCTGGTAAATTATACGGCTAAAGGCGCCGCCGGCGCAGGAGCATGGCGTTGACGGCGACGATGATGGTGGAGAGGCTCATCAGGACGGCTCCGGCCGCGGGGGAGAGGAGCAGTCCCACCGGGTAGCCCACCCCGGCCGCCAGGGGGATGGCGGCCGCGTTGTAGCCCACCGCCCAGAGCAGGTTCTGGGCCATTTTGGCGTAGGCCGCCCGGGAAAGCTCCAGGATGCGCACCACGTCCAGGGGGTCGTTCTTGACCAGCACCACGTCGGCCGATTCGATGGCCACATTGGTCCCCGCCCCGATGGCCACCCCGAGGTCGGCCGCCAGCAGGGCCGGGGCGTCGTTAATGCCGTCGCCGACGAAGGCCACCCGTTTGCCCTCGGCCCGAAGGGCTTCGACGATTCGGGCCTTATCTCCCGGCAGGACCCGGGCGTAGTAGCGGTCGATGCCCAGGACCTCGGCCACCGTCCTGGCTACGGCCTCGGCGTCGCCGGTAACCATTATCACCTCGACGCCCGCCCGCTTAAGCCGCGCCGTCGCCTCCATGGCCCCCGGCCTCACCCGGTCGGCCAGGGCGAATACCGCCAGGGCCCGGCCGTCTTCGGCCAGGACCACCGGACTGCGGCCCCGGGCCTCGGCTTCGGCCAGGGCCCGCCGCAGGCTTTCGGGGAGATCCAGCCCCAGCTCGAAGAGCCACTCCGGCCGGCCGACCCGGTAGAGCCGGCCGTCCACCTCCCCCTCAACCCCTTTCCCCGGCACCGCCCGCACCCCGCCCGCCGGCGGGACGGGGGCCCCCCGGGTCCGGGCCTCGGCCACGATGGCCTGGGCCAGGGTGTGCTCGGAGAAGGTTTCTACGGCGGCGGCCAGACCCAGGGCTCGGAGGGGGTCGACTCCGTCGGCCGCGGCGATGGCCTCGACCCCGAAGCGGCCCTCGGTGAGGGTCCCGGTCTTGTCGAAGGCGACCACGTTTATTTCCCGGGCCCGCTCAAAGGCCTCCCGGTTGCGGATGATGATGCCGTTGCCGGCGGCCAGGGCGGTGGCGTTGACCACCACCAGGGGAACGGCGAGTCCCAGGGCGTGGGGGCAGGCGATGACCAGCACCGTCACCCCCCGCTCCAGGGCGAAGGCGAGCCCGCTCCCGAGGGCCAGCCACAGGCCGAACGCGGCCGTGCCGGTGCCCACGGCGATGAAGGTGAGCCAGGCGGCCACCCGGTCGGCGGCGGTCTGAAACCGGCTGCGGGCGGCCTGAGCCTCCTGAACCAGCCGCATCACCTGGCTCAGGGCCGTCTCCTCACCCGTCCGGTTGACCCGGATTTTCAGGGCCCCCTCCCCGTTGATGGACCCGGCAACCACCTCGTCCCCCACCTGCTTGGGTACCGGCCTCGATTCCCCCGTAAGAAAGGCTTCGTTCAGGCTGGAGGCCCCCTCGACGACCACCCCGTCGGCGGGGACCTGTTCCCCCGGCCGGACGAGCACGATGGCCCCCGGCCTTAAATCGGCGGCCGGAACGTCCACGATTTTTCCGTCGGCAACCAGGTGGGCGGTCTGGGGCAGGACCGACGCCAGCTCTTCGAGGGCGCGGCTCGCCCCCTGGACCGCCACCAGCTCCAGCCAGTGGCCCAGGAGCATCACATCGATGAGGGTGGCCAGCTCCCAGTAGAAGGGCATGCCCGGCAGGCCGAAGGCCACCGCCAGGCTGTAGGCGAAGGCCGCCGAGGTGGCCAGGCCCACCAGGGTCATCATCCCCGGCCGCCGGGCGGCCAGCTCGTCGAGGCCGCCCCGGACGAACACCAGGCCCCCGTAAAGGTAGACGACCGTGGCCAGGAGGGGGCTCAGCCACTCAAGGCCCGGGACAGGTGGGGGCCGGTAGCCCAGGAGGTTCTGAACGGGTTCGGCCAGGTAGAGGATGGGCAGGGTGAGCAGGGTCGAGACGATAAACCGGTTCCGGAACACCGCCGGGGTGTGGCCGGCGTGCCGGTCCTCGGGGTGGGCCTGGGGCGGGCGGGCGGCCGGGGCCGCCCCGTGGCCGTGGTGGTGAGTCATAAAGGATCCCCGGACTTAATGATACACGGTCTTGCCGGGCGGCCGGCTCCGGGCTTATATTTCAAAGCGATGCTGTCGGCGATCCCCGGTCCTGACCGGCTGGCCGAGCTTTACCGCTACCGGGACCTGGTCTACAACCTGGTCGCCCGGGACCTGAAAGTACGCTATAAAAACTCCGTCGTCGGGGTCTTCTGGTCCCTCCTTAACCCCCTGGTGATGTCGGCCATCTTTACGTTTGTCTTCACCGTCCTGATGCCCAGCGGCCTGCCCCACTACGCCCTCTTCGTCCTGACCGGCCTGCTGGCCTGGAACTGGACGGTGGGGGCGGTGGTCGGGGGCGCCCAGAGCATCGTCGCCCACGGCCACCTGGTTAAAAAGGTCTATTTCCCCACCGAGGTCCTCCCTATCTCCACCGTGGTCTCTAACCTCATCAACTTCCTGCTGGCCCTGATTCCCCTCTTTCTGGTGATGCTTCTTTCGGGCATCGTCCCCGGCCCCCAGCTGGTGCTTCTGCCCCTGGCCGTCCTTACGCAGTTCCTCTTCCTGCTGGGCCTGGCCCTGGGCGTTTCGGCCTTGAACGTTCCCTTCCGGGACACGGCCGCCGTGCTGGATGTGCTGATGCTGGGCTGGTTCTTCCTTACGCCGGTCTTTTACCGGGTTGAAGACCTGGCCGGCGGCTGGTCCCGCCTGATGTACATCGTGAACCCCCTCGCCTCCATCATTGCCAACTACCGGGTCCTGCTTTACTACAACACCTGGCCTGACCCCCTCTTCATGCTCAGGACCCTCACCCAGGCCCTGGTCGTCCTCGCCGCCGGCTACCTGGTCTTCAGCCTGCTTCGGGACCGCCTGCCGGAGGAGGTCTGATGGACGCCGTCGTCTGCGAGGGGGTTTCCAAGCGGTTTATCTTAAGGCCCGACCGGCCCCGCTCCTTCCAGGAGCTGTTCATCGGCCTGCTTCACCCCCGGCGGCAGGCCCCGGCCCGGCGGCTGGAATTCTGGGCCCTCCGGGACGTCTCTTTCACCGTACCGGCCGGTACCACCTTCGGCATCGTGGGGGAGAACGGCTCGGGAAAAAGCACCCTGCTTAAGATAATCGCCCGGATTCTTAAGCCGACCTCGGGCAACGTCCGGGTTAACGGGCGGGTGGCCGCCCTGCTGGAGCTGGGGGCCGGCTTTCACCCGGAGCTTACCGGCCGGGAGAACATCTATCTTTACGGCTCCATCCTCGGGTTGAGCCGCCGGGAGGTCGCCGCCTGCTTTGACGGCATCGTCGGTTTTGCCGAGCTGGGGGAATTTATCGACACCCCCGTCAAGCACTACTCGTCGGGGATGCTGGTCCGCCTCGGGTTTGCGGTGGCGATGCATCTAAGCCCGGATATCTTGATCACCGACGAGGTGCTGGCCGTGGGCGACGAGGCCTTTCAGCACCGGTGCCTGGAAAAGATTTACGAGTTTGCCCGGGCAGGCAAGACCATCATCCTGGTGAGCCACGATTTAAACCTGGTCCGTCAGCTGTGCGACCAGACCCTCTGGCTGGATCGGGGGCGGGTTCGGGCCCTGGGCGACCCGGTCGCGGTGACCCGGGCCTACCTGGACTGGGCTAACGAGAAGGCCTTCCTGCGGGCCGACGGCCCCGGGCCGGCCCGGAACCGGCGCTGGGGAAGCTTTGAGGTTGAGGTCACCCGGGTGGAGCTCCTGGACGGGGCCGGCAACCCGACCTGGTTTTTCGCCACCGGCGACCCGCTGACCATCAGGATTTATTATCGGGCCCACCGGCGGGTCGAGCGGCCGGTTTTCGGGGTGGGCCTGCACCAGGGTGAATCGGTGCACATCACCGGCCCCAACACCAAGTTGGCCGGCCTCGAAATCGACTTTATCGAGGGCGACGGGGTGGTGGAGTACCGGGTTCGGGAGCTGAACCTGACCCGGGGGGTCTACCTGGTTTCGGTCGCCGTCAGCGACCACAGCCTGACCCACCTTTACGACTACCACGACCGCCTTTACCGGTTCGAGGTCCGCCCTCGGCCGGGCCGGGAGGCCTTCGGGCCGGTGTATCTGCCGGCCGAGTGGCGCCATCTCAACGGGGTGGCCGGGCCTATTCGGCCGCGGCCAGGGTACACGCCAGCTCCGCCGCCGTCTCCGGGTCCTCAACCCGGATGATGCCGGTGTCGGGCTCACCCCGGCGGAAGAGCTCCCAGGTCCGGAGGCCGATAACCGGCTTGCCGAACTTCAGGGCAAAGGCGATTTCCGAGAGGGTTCCGTAGGCGCCCCCCACCGCGATTACCGCCCGGGCCGCCCGGGCAACGATGACGTTGCGGGCCTCCCCCAGGCCGGTGGGAATGGGGATGTCCACGTAGGGGTTGGCCTCCTTGGGGTCGCTTCCGGGCAGGATGCCGACGGTGGTCCCACCGGCGGCCTTGGCCCCCTTGCAGGCGGCGAGCATTACGCCCCCAAGGCCGCCGCAGATGACCGTTGCGCCCCGGCGGGCCAGCTCGGCCCCGACCCGCTCGGCCAGGGCGAAGAGTTCCGGCGGGCAGTCGCCTTCGCCGACCACCGCAATCAGCATTGAAAAGCCTCCCATCGGGGGATTCTGCTAGTTTAATATCAAGGCTGACCACAGTAAGGAGGTTGAGGCCCGTGAACGGGTATCCCACCATCGCCGAAGTTGCGGCCCGGGAGATCCTCGACTCCCGGGGAAACCCGACCCTGGAGGTGATGGTCAGGCTGGAAGACGGGGCCGTAGGGGTTGCCGCCGTGCCCTCGGGGGCTTCCACCGGCCGCCACGAGGCCCTGGAGCTCCGGGACGGGGATAAACACCGCTACCGGGGTCTGGGGGTCCTCCGGGCGGTGGAAAACGTCAACAAGGTGGTCGCCCGGGTCTTGGTCGGCCGGTCGCCTTTCGACCAGGCGGAAATCGACGCCGAGCTCATCGCCCTGGACGGCACCCCCAACAAGAGCCTTCTGGGGGCCAACGCCATCCTCGGGGCCTCGATGGCAGTGGCCCGGGCGGCGGCCGCGTCCCTGGGCATGCCCCTTTACCGCTACCTCGGGGGCGCCGGCGCGGCGGTCCTGCCCGTGCCCCTGATGAACATCCTCAACGGGGGCCGCCACGCCGACTGGCAGTCGACGGATGTCCAGGAGTTTATGGTGGTTCCCGCTGGGGCGCCCAGCTTTGCCGAGGCCCTCCGCTGGGGGGCCGAGATTTACCACGCCCTGCGCCGGATCATTAAGGACCGGGGCGGCTCCGTGGGGCTGGGGGACGAGGGGGGGTTCGTCCCCGACCTCCGGTCCAACGTCGAGGCCCTCGACCTGCTGGTGGAGGCGATAACGGCCGCCGGCTACCGGCCCGGGGAGCAGGTCTGGCTGGCCCTGGATGCGGCCGCCAGCGAGTGGTTCGCGGACGGCCGCTACCACCTGCCCAAGGAGAAGAAGACCCTCTCGGCCGAGGAGCTTATCGAGCTCTACCGGCGCTGGGCGGAGGCTTACCCCATCATCTCCATTGAGGACGGCCTGGCCGAGGACGATTGGTCGGGGTGGCAGGCCCTGACGGCGGCCCTGGGGGATCGGGTCCAGCTCGTGGGGGACGACCTCTTCGTGACCAATCCCGACCGGATCCGGGAAGGCATCGGCCGGCGGGCGGCCAACGCCGTCCTGATCAAGCCGAACCAGGTGGGCACCGTCAGCGAGACCCTTGCGGCGGTAAACCTGACGGTGCGGGCGGGCTGGCGGCCCGTCATCTCCCACCGGTCGGGCGAGACGGAGGACACCTTTATTGCCGACCTAGCGGTGGCCGTCAACGCCGGGCAGATCAAGGCCGGGGCCCCGGCCCGCTCGGAGCGGGTGGCCAAATACAACCGGCTGCTGGCCATCGAGGCGGAGCTGGGGAGGGGGGGGCGCTTTGCCGGCCGGGACCTCATCGGCCCCGCCCGGTCGTCACCTCAACGCTGATTCCTTCGCGGCGGATGGCCGGCCGCAGGACCCGGCCCGGGAATTTCAACCGGCCGGCGGCTTCGGCCCAGGCCCGGGCCACCCGGTCGGGGCCGTCGGTCCGGGTGTCGACGAAGGCGATGACGCTGGGTCCGGCCCCGGAAAGGCAGGCCCCCAGGGCCCCGGCTTCCAGGGCGGCCCGGGTGAGGGGCTCCAGCTCCGGGATGAGGCCCCGGCGGGCCGGCTGGTGGAGGCGGTCCTCGGTGGCGGGCCGGATGAGCTCCAGGCGGTTGCCCAGGACGGCCACAACCCAGAGGGCCGACCGGCTCAGGTTAAAGACGGCGTCGGCCAGGGGCACCGTCTCGGGCAGGACCCGCCGGGCGGCCTCGGTGGGAACCTCCCGGTCGGGGACGAAAAGGACCACGCCCAGGTTCCGGGGGACCTGCAGGCCGACGGCCTGGGGGCGGGAGTCGGCCTCGAAGGCCAGGACGACGCCGCCCAGGACGGCGGCCGCGGCGTTGTCGGGGTGGCCTTCCATTTCGGCCGCCAGCCGCAGCAGCTCCAGGGTCTGAAGGGGGCGGCCGGCCACGGCGTAGGCCAGGGCGACCCCGGCCACGGCGGCGGCCGCGCTGCTGCCCAGCCCCCGTTTCAGGGGAATGTGGTTTTTAACCCGGAGCTCAAGGGGCACCCAGCCGACCCCGAGCCTTTGGAGGGCATGCCGGTAAGCCCGGATGACCAGATTTTCTTCGTCGGTGGGGAGTTCGGCGGCCCCCTCCCCCTGAAGGGCAATTTTAAGCTTCGGGGCCGGCCGGGCCCGGACTTCGAGGGGAATATCCAGGGCGAGGGCCAGGCAGTCAAAGCCGGAGCCCAGGTTGGCCGAGGTGGCCGGGACGGTCAGCCGGAACTCCGTGGTAAGACCTCCAGGTCCAGGGCTTTAAAAATCTCGGCCGGGTCCTCCACCTGCCGGACCCGGCCTTCGACGTCGAAACCGGTGGCGGGGTCCTTGAGGCCGCTGCCCGTAAGGACGCAGACCACCGCGGCGGCCGGGTCGGTTATCATCCGGCGGTACCGGACGAGGCCGGCGACGCCGGCGGCCGAGGCCGGCTCCACGAAGAGTCCCTCCAGCTCGGCCAGCAGGCGGCGGGCGGCCAGGATCTCATCGTCGGTTACCGCCTCGATGATGCCGCCGGACTCGTCCCGGGCCTGGAGGGCCGCCGCCCAGTTGGCCGGGTGGCCGATCCGGATGGCGCTGGCCACCGTCTCGGGGTTGGGGACCGGGTGGCCCCGGACGATGGGGGCGGCCCCGGCCGCCTGAAAGCCGGCCAGCCGGGGGAGCTTCGTGCTCCGCCCGGCGGCCCGGTATTCTTTAAAGCCGAGCCAGTAGGCGCTGATGTTGCCGGCATTGCCCACCGGCAGGAAAAGATAGTCGGGGGCGTCGCCCAATTCGTCGACCACCTCGAAGGCGGCCGTCTTCTGCCCGGCCAGCCGGTGGGGGTTTAAAGAATTCACCAGCCGCAGGCCGGCCTCAGCGGCCAGCTTGACGGCGGCCTCCAGGGCCCGGTCAAAGGTTGCCCGGATTTCGAAGACCCGGGCCCCGTAGGCCACCGCCTGCAGCAGCTTCCCCGCCGCCACCCCCCCCGCCGGCACCAGGACCACCGCCGGCAAACCGGCGTAGGCGGCGTAGGCGGCGGCCGAGGCGCTGGTATTCCCCGTCGAGGCGCACACTACCCCCCGGGCCCCGTCCTCCAGGGCCTTGGCCACGGCCACGACCATTCCCCGGTCCTTAAACGAACCGGTGGGGTTGGCCCCCTCGAACTTGAAGTAGAGGTTTTCGAGGCCGAGCCGCCGGCCCAGGTGCCGGGAGCGGACCAGGGGGGTAAAACCTTCCCCCAAGGTCAGTTCCGGGGTTTTGGGCCCGACAGGCAGGAATTCCCGGTAATGGCGGAGCAGGCTAGGGCGGCTCATCGGCCGGGCGGGCCTCTTTGGCCCGGATGGTGAACTCACGGATCTGACGAAGCTCCCCCTGAAGGCTCTGGAGGCGCAGGTTGACCAGGTTTTCAAGGAGGCCGAGGATGGAGATGATAAGGCGGCTGTTCAGCTCCAGGGCCTGCTCCAGCCGGGTGCGGGCCCGGCCCAGTTCGGCCTCCAGGTTGCGCAGGTGGTGGGCCAGGTCCCGCTGGCCCAGCTCCACCCGGTCAACCCGCTCGGTGAGCCCCCGCAGGGCCTCCTCCTGACCCCCGGTTCGCCGCTCCAGAACGTCGAAGCTGGCCCGGAGGTCCCGGAGGGTCTGGCGGGCCTCGTCGAAAAGGGCCCACTCCTGGCGCAGGCCGTCCACCGCGTCGTCCAGCCGGCCCAGGTCCTCCGCCACGGCCTTGAGCCGGTTAGCGGTGGTTGAGTGCTCGGCGGCAAGGTCCGTCACCTGGGGCCGGAGGCCGGCCAGGTCCCGCTCCAGGTTCTGGATAAGGCCCGGCAGGGCCCGGAGCTGGCCCTGGATTCGGCTGACCTCCTCGGCCCAGTTTTCCACGTTCTTGGTGACGGTGGCCAGGGCGTCCTGCTGCTTGCGGTGGGCCTCGGCCAGGGCGTCCAGCCGGGTGCGGGCGAGGTCGGCGGCTGTGCCCAGCTCGTCCAGGCGGCGCTGGAGGGCCGAGAGCCCCTGCCGGAGCTGGTCGGTCTCGGTCCCCTGAAGCCGCTCCAGGCGGTCCAGCCGGGCGGTCAGGTCCGCCTGGGCCGTCCGGAGCTGGTCGGCCAGCTCCTGCAGGATCCGGACCGCCCCCTCAAGCTGGATTGACTGCCCCACCTGCTGGCGGACCGCGGCGAGCCCAACGGTCAGGTCGGAGAGCTGTTGCTGGTGGCTCTGGATTAGGCTTACAAGCTGCTCCACCTGCCGGCGGAAGACCCCGAACTGGGCCCGGAACTCCTGCTGGTCCAGGAGGAAGCGGTCCACATTGGCTGGGGGTTGGGTGGGCTCGGTGGCCATGGCTAATCGTCGACCCGAATGCAGTTGCCCACTTCCCGGACTACGGGCAGTCGGGCGATCTCTCGCAGGGCCGCCCGGACGGCGGCCTCGTTGGCCCGGTGGGTCATGATCACCAGCTCGGCGGTGAGGGCCTCTTCGTGGGCCTCCTTCTGGATGACGGAGGCGATGCTTATATAGTGCTGGCCGAAGACGCCGGCGATCTGGGCCAGAACTCCCGGCCGGTCGGCCACCTCCATCCGGATGTAGTAGCGGCTCTGGATCTCGTGAATGGGCCGGACTTCCAGGTGATTGAGCCCGAGCTCGGGGCACTCCCGGGGGACCCCCCGGGCGATGTCCCGGGCCAGCTCCAGGATGTCGGCGACGATGGCCGAGCTGGTGGGCAGGGCGCCGGCCCCTTGGCCGTAGAAGAGCACCCGGCCGACCAGGTCACCCTCGACCTCGACGGCGTTAAAGACGCCGTGCACCTGGGCCAGCATCCGGTGGAGGGGCACCAGGCAAGGGTGAACCCGGGCCTCGGCGATGCCGTTGGTGCATTTGGCGATGGCCAAAAGCTTGATGGCGTAGCCGAGCTCCCGGGCGTAGCGGAAGTCCCGGACGGTGAGGCGGGTTATCCCCTCGTGGTAGACGGCCTCGGGGGGGATGCGGCTGCGGAAGGCGAGGCTGGCCAGGATGGCCAGCTTGAAGGCGGCGTCCCGGCCCTCGACGTCGTCGGCGGGGTCGGGTTCGGCGTAGCCGAGCTGCTGGGCCTCGGCCAGGGCCTGGGCATACTCGACCCCGTCCCGGTCCATCCGGGTGAGGATATAATTGGTGGTGCCGTTGATAATCGCCTTGACCCAGCGGATCTCGTTGGCCGCCAGGTCGTGCTTGAGGACGGCGACGATGGGCAGCCCCCCGCCCACGCTCGCCTCATAAAGCACATCAACCCCCTTCTGCCGGGCCAGGGCCATAAGCTCGGCGCCGTGGCGGGCCATAACCACCTTGTTGGCCGTTACCACGTGCTTGCCGTTCTCAATGGCCCGCCGCAGAAAATCCAGGGCCGGCCGCTCGCCGCCGATCACCTCGACGACCATGTCAATGCCCGGGTCGTCCAGGATGGCGGCCGGGTCGGTGGTTAAAAGTTCGGAGGGAACCTCGATGGGCCGCGGCTTGCGGGGGTCCCGGACGAGGATGCGCTCGACCTTGAGCCGGGCGCCGATGGTCGCGGCCAGGCTGTCGGCCTTCTGGGGCAGGATGCGGGCCACCCCGCTGCCGACGGTGCCTAGGCCGAGGAGGCCGATCCGGATGGTGTCTTTTACCATGAGCTATCCTGTCTGTGCTGGGGCTGCTAAGCCAGTATACCTTAGCGGCGGGCTAATCTCAAGCTTCGGCGACCGCCGGGCCGGGCGGCTAACTGGCAACCCGTTTGTTGAGGTGCTATAATTGCCAGAGATGACCTTGTCACTATGAGAAATGGCCTTCGGTCCCGCCTGACCGGGCTGGGGGTGGGCGCGGCCTGCCTGCCCCTCACCTTCGCTTTGGTTCTGCTTTTCCCCGACCATTTCCCGGCCTTCGGCTGGCTGTTCGTGGTCTGCGTCGCCGTTGTGGCCGCCTACCTGGGGGGCTGGGTGGCGGCCGTAAGCGGCGGACTCCTGAGTCTGCTGACCGTCGGCCTGCTGGTGAGGCCCTTTGGCGTTGAGGCGCTGCCCTTAACCTTGGCCCGGGCGGGGCTGGTTATTGCCGGTGTCGGCCTGGTGGGCTACCTGGCGTTTCAGCGGGAGCGGGCCGAGGTGAGGCTGCGGCTGGCCCACGAGGAGCTGGCAAAACGGGTCGAGGAGCGAACCGCAAGCCTGACCCAGGCCCTGGCCCGGCTTGAAGCCGAAGTTGAGCGGCGGGAGCGGCTGGCGGCCGACCTGGGCTTCCAGGTTGCCCTGCTCAATGCCTTGATGGAGGCGGTGGACTACGGCATCGTGGTAGTTTCGCCCCAGCGGGAGTGGATTTTTCTCAACCGCCAGTATGCCAGCCTGTGGAACCTGCCCCCCGACCTGGCCGCCGCCCGGGCCCGGGACGACGCCCTGCCCATAATCACCGCCCAGCTTGAGGACCCGGCGGGCTTTCTGGCCGTCTTGGACTACGCCTATACCCACCCCGATGAGGAGGTCCGGCAGGAGCTCCGGCTTAAGGACGGCCGAGTTTTTGAGAAATACGGGGTGGCCGTTCGGGCCGAGGACGGCACCTACTTGGGATGGGTCTGGTTCTACCGGGACGTCACGGCCTGGCGCCGGGCCGAGGCGGACCTGCGCTTTCACCACACCCTCCTTGAGGCCCAGATGGAGGCCTCCGAGGACGGAATTGTGGTGGTGTCGCCCGACCGGAAGTGGCTCCTCTTTAACCGGCGCTTTGCGGAGCTTTGGGGCCTGCCCGAGGAGGTCGTCCAAACCCGGTCCCGGGAGCAGGGCCTGCCCATCATCCTCGGGCAACTGGAAAATGAATCCGAAATCAGGGCCCTGCTCGACTGGATCTACGACGAGCCCTCGGAGGCCCACCGGGGCCACATGTTTTTAAAGGACGGCCGGGTCCTGCAGTTCTACACCGCCCCGGTTCGGGACCAGGCGGGCAACTACTATGCCCGGGTCTGGTTTTACCGGGATGTCACCGAGCTTTACCGGGCCCAGGAGGACCTGCGCCGGAGCGGGCTGCGGTTCCAGTCCCTCATCGAGCGGGCCTCGGACCTGGTGGTCGTTATGGACGGCCGGGGCGTGATTACCTATGTCGGGCCGTCGGTGAGTCGGGTTCTGGGCTACGGGCCCGTCGAGCTGGTGGGCAGGCCGGGGGCGAGGTTTGTTCATCCGGAGGACCGGTCCAGGGCCATTGAGTTCTTTCGGACCGTTGCCACGCGGGGAAACGGCCTAACCCGCAACATCCAGCTTCGGGTTGTGAGTAAGGATGGGCAGGTCCGGGTCGTCGACTGGCTGGTGACCAACCTACTCGATGACCCGGTTATAAACGGGGTGGTCCTCAACGGCCGGGACGTCACCGACCGGGTGGCCATCGAGGAACAGCTCCGGCAGGCCAACGCCCAGCTGCAGGCCACCATTCGGCTCCTCGAGCGGCGGAACGAAGAGCACCGCTCCTTCGCCGAGATGGGGGAACTGCTCCGGTCCTGCCAGACCCTTGAGGAGGCCTACCAGGTTATAGCCGACTTCGGGCGCTGGTTCTTCCCATCGGGGAGCGGCCAGCTTTACGTGGTTAACCCATCCCGGAACCTGGTCGAGGCCGTCGCCGGCTGGGGCGACGACGCGCCGAGCCCGGACCTGCTGGTCTTTGCGCCCGACGACTGCTGGGCCCTGCGCCTGGGACGGGTGCACGTGGTGGACCAGTCGGGGGTGGCGGTGGCCTGCCGGCACGTGGGGTCGGGGGCGGCAGGGGCCTATATCTGCGTGCCCCTGGTGGGCCGGAGCGAGCCCTTGGGGCTCCTTCACATCCGCCTGAATGAGCCGCTGGTGGACGAGGACCGGCGCCGGCTGGCCTTCGAGCTGGCCCAGCATGCTGCCCTCGGCCTGGCCGGTCTGAAGATGCAGGAGATGCTGCGCAACCAGGCGATCCGGGACCCCCTGACGGGCCTTTTCAACCGCCGCTACATGGAGGAGTCCCTCGAGCGGGAGATCCGGCGGGCCATCCGTCACGGGAGTTCGGTCGGGGTTATCATGCTGGACATCGACCATTTCAAGCAGTTTAACGACACCTACGGCCACACCGCCGGGGATACCCTCCTGCAGGCCCTGGGCCGGCTGCTCCAGAACAGCATCCGGGCCGAAGACATCGCCTGCCGGTACGGGGGCGAGGAGTTCGTCCTGGTCCTGCCCGAGGCCGGTCTGGAGGACACCTACCGGCGGGCCGAGCAGATCCGGCTGCGCATCCGGGAGCTGGTCCTGGAGCACCACGGGCAGCTGCTGGTTCCGGTCACGGTCTCGGTGGGGGTTGCCGCCGCCCCCGACGATGGGGATACCGTTCAGGCGGTGATTTCGGCCGCCGATCTGGCCCTCTATCAGGCCAAGGCCCGGGGTCGGGACTGCGTGGCGGTGGCTTCCCGACCGGAAGGCTTGGGCTGGACCTAGGCGGCTAGCCCTCCTCCTCGTAGTAGCCGCCGTCGAGCTCCTCGCGGCGCCGGCGGTACCAGTAGACCCAGCCGAGGGCCAGGGCAAAGAACCCCAGGGCGAGGCCGGTCCCGAGCAGGAGGGGGCCCAGGCAGCTGAGGAGATTCCGACCGGTGGGGTTGGGAGGGCGGGGTGGCACCGGGGGAATGGTGGGGACGGGGGTCGGGGAGGCCGTGGGAGAGGGGCTTGGGCTGGGAGCCGCAGTGGGGGTCGGAGGCTGGGGCGTCGGCGAGGGCGTCGGCGGCCTGGGCGTCGGGGTGGCCGGCGCGGCCGTGGGGGTTGGGGGCACCGGCGTCCGGACGGTCGGGGTCGGACTGGCCGGCCCGGGCGTCCGGGGCGGGGCCGTTGGGGTCGGCGTCTGGGCGGCCGTTGAGGCTACGCTTAGGTGCGACTGGCCCCCCGCGGCTACGGCCGCCACCAGGCCGAGGGCCAGTAGGGTCAGGAGGACTCGGATGCCGGCCACCGAATGTCAATCGTACCACGGATCCCGAGGATTTCGGTAGTCGTCCGGCCGTCTACCCGCCGGAAGCGCAGGTCCAGCTCCGCCCGCCCCACCCGCAGCCGCCGGACCATCACCTCATTCAGCCAGGGGGGCAGGGTCGGGTTGAGGTCCAGCCGGTTCCGGGTCCCGTCCGGCCTAATCCCCAGGATGGTCTGACAGAAGGAGAGGGCCGACCCGGCCGCCCAGGCCTGGGGGCTGGAGCTGAGCGTATACTCGGCTGGGGCCGAATAGTAACGCCGGTCCCGGGTAAACCCGCAGAAAAGCTCCGGAAGCCGCAGGTAGCGGAAGGTCTGGGCCGCATCAAAGACCTGGCTCACGACCAGGTTAGCCTGCTCGCTGAACCCGTAGCGTTTCAGCCCGGCGGCGATGAGCGAGTTGTCGTGGGGCCAGATGCTGCCGTTGTGGTAGCTCATGGGGTTGAAACCGGGGGCCTGACTGCTCAGGGTCCGCAGGCCCCAGCCGCTGAGCATGTCCTCCCGCAGCAGCCGGTCCACAAACTGGCCGGCCCGGTCGGGGGCGACGATCCCGGCCCAGAGGCAGTGCCCGGGATTGGACGCCAGGGTTCGGACCGGACGCTTGCCGGCATCCAGGGCGATGGCAAAGAATCCCTCCTCTTCCACCCAGAAGTCCCGGTTAAACCGCTCGGCCAGCTCGGCGGCCCGCCGGCGAAATTCGGCCGCCCCCGGCCGGCCCAGCCACTCCAGGAGGTCGGCGTAGGCCAGGTAGGCGGCATAAACATAGCCCTGGACCTCGGCCAGGGCCACCGGGGGCTCCACCGGCCGGCCCCGCTCGTCAAGAACGGGCGTTTCGCTGTCCTTCCAGCCCTGGTGCTTGATCCCCAGGGGCGAGCGGGTCAGATACTCGACATAACCATCGCCGTCTTTATCTCCGTAGTTTTCGACCCATTCCATGGCCCGGGTGGCGTTGTCGAAAAGCTCCCGGGCCAGGCCGGTATCCCCGGTCCAGCGCACCGTTTCGGCCAGCAGGACCACAAAGAGGGGGGTGGCGTCGACGGAGCCGTAATAGGGCCGGTGGGGGATAATTCCGAGGCTGGCCAGCTCCCCCCGCCGGAGCTCGTGCATGATCCGCCCGGGCTCCTCGTCGGTAAAGTCGTCCACCTTCCGGCCCTGGTAGTGGGCCAGAAGGCGAAGGGCCGCCACGGCCAGCTCCGGCTTGAACATCAGGGTCTGCCAGGCCGTAATGGCCAGGTCCCGGCCGAAGGGGCAGGCGAACCACGGTATGCCGGCGTGGACGATGGGCCCGAAGGGGGTATCTTCGGCCAGGAGGCGCAGGTCCAGCAGGCTGCGGCGGATCAGGCGGTTCCACACCTCGTGGTCCGACCAGACCTCGGTGGCCTCCCCCAGCCAGGCCTCGTAGTCCCGCTGGAGGCGCTGAACCCGGACTTCGAAGGGTTCCTCCCCGCCCGGCCTCGGGGTTTCCGGGGCGACCTGAAGGGTGAAGAAGACCGGCCGCCGGGCCGGAAGCTCCAGGTCGAAGGACGCCTCGACCACCCAGACGGGCTCCGGGACGGCCGTCGCCGGGGCGGTGGCGTCGGGGACGGTGGCGGCCGGGGCCACGGCCACGGGGAGGAGCGCCTGGCTCGTGGTGATTTCCGGTTCGAAGTCCCCATCCAGGAAGGCCACGTGGGTCCGCCTTTCGCGGCCGTCCCGGCCGACCGCGGCCAGGGTTATCCGGCGGCCCTCAACCCTGGGCGGAAGGTGGGCGACGGGCGGCCGGTCCCGGAGATGTCCCGGCCGGACGAAGCCCCGCACCTCGAACATGTCCCGGAAGTCGGCGGCCAGCCGCAGCCGGACCCGAACGGTTACCGGGAAAAGGTTGTAATTGTGGAAGCCTACCCGCTCGTAAAGGGCGCCGTCGATGAACCGGTTGCGCCAGACGCTGATGGTGGCCGGCAGCACCACCCGGCCGTCGGGCAGGTCCAGGCGGGGGGTGGCGAACTGGAGGTTGGCCATGAAGTTGTGCTCGGCCGACGAGGTTAGGACCACGGGCCGCTGGCCGTTAATCGAAAGCTCGTAGAGGGATAGATAGCGGGTGTCCCGGTAAAAGAGGCCCACGGCCAGGCCGCCGTCGGCCGGAATATCCCCCAACCGGTCGGAGACCAGGAATACGTCGCCCTCTTTGATGGTCAGGGTCTCGGTCATCGGGCGGGCCGCAGGGTCTAGAAGGGGAAGCGGAGGCCGGGACGGCGGCCGCCCCCGGCCATCAGCTCCTTCATCAGGCGCCGGGTCTGGAAGAACTGGCTCAGAAGCTGGTTGACCTCCTGCACCGAGGTGCCGCTGCCCCGGGCGATCCGGCGCTTCCGGCTGCCGTCGATTATCTCGGGCCGCCGCCGCTCCTCGGGGGTCATGGACAGGATGATGGCCTCAATCCGCTTGAGCTGCCGCTCGTCGAAGGCCTCGGCCGGCAGATGTTTCGCGGCCTGACTGAAGCCCGGGATCATCTCCAACAGCTGCTGGAGGGGGCCCATCCTTTTGACCTGCTGGAGCTGGTTCAGGAAGTCCTCCAGGCTGAAGGTCGCCGTTCGCAGTTTCTTCTCCAGGGCCTTGGCCTGCTCCCGGTCGAAGGCCTCCTGGGCCTTCTCGATGAGGGTAAGCACGTCGCCCATCCCCAGGATGCGGGAGGCAAGCCGGTCGGGGTAGAAGGGTTCTAAGGCGTCGGGCTTCTCGCCCACCCCGATGAACCGGATGGGCACCCCGGTGACGGCCCGGATGGAGAGGGCCGCCCCGCCCCGGGCGTCGCCGTCGAGCTTGGTCAGGATGACGCCGGTAAGGCCGACCCGCCGCTGGAACTCTTCGGCCGTCCGGACGGCGTCCTGACCGGTCATGGCGTCGGCCACCAGCAGCACCTCGTGGGGCCGCAGCCGGGCCTTAAGGGCCTCAAGCTCGGCCATCAGGGCGTCGTCGATGTGGAGGCGGCCGGCCGTGTCCAGGATCACCCAGGTGGCCCCGGCCTCCCGGGCCCGGCGCAGGCCGGTTTCGGCAATGGCCAGGGCATCCCGGGCCGAGGCGTCGTGGTAAACGGGGATATCCAGCTGGCGGCCCAGGGTCTCCAGCTGGGCCCCGGCCGCCGGCCGGTACGGGTCGGCGGCAATGAGATAAGGGCGCTGGCCCTGCCGGCGCAGGTGAAGGGCCAGTTTGGCGGCCGTGGTGGTCTTTCCCGAACCCTGCAGGCCCACCAGCATGACGATGCCCGGGGGCTGCGGGGGCGGCTCAAGGCGGGGCGCGGCGGGTCCAAGAAGGTTAACCAGCTCCTCGTAGACGGTTTTTATGACCTGCTGGGCCGGGGAGAGGTGCCTTAAAACCTCGGCCCCAACGGTCCGCTCCCGGACCCGCCCGATGAAGTCCCGGACGACCCGGTAGTTTACGTCAGCATCCAGGAGGGCAACCCGAACCTCCCGTAAGGCCGCGTCGACGTCGGCCTCGGTGATGCGGCCCCGCCCCCCAAGCTTGCGAAAAATCTCCTGGAGCTTCTCGGAAAGGGTGTCGAACATTTTGGGCGCCGGCAGTCGGGTGCGGACTGCCGGTAAAGATTATACACCACGCCCATTTGACGGTAAGTTGGGCCTTCCGCTAGACTACGGGTGAAGCCCCCAACGGGTCAGACCGTTCCAGCCGGGCGGAGTCCTGGCCCGGCGAGGTGAGGTTCCGAGGTGAAAGCAGTCGTCATGGCCGGGGGCGAGGGCGCCCGGCTCCGCCCGCTCACACTGAACCGGCCCAAGCCGATGGTCCCCGTCGTAAACCGGGTCTGCCTCGAGCACGTGCTTACCCTGCTCCGGGGGCACGGCTTTACGGACGTCATCATCACCGTCCACTACCTTGCCTCCCATATCTTTGACTATTTCGGCGACGGGCGGGCCTTCGGCCTGCGAATCACCTACAGCCTGGAGCCGAGCCCCCTGGGAACGGCCGGGTCGGTCAAGCTGGCCGAACGGGAAATCGATGGCACCTTCCTGGTCATAAGCGGCGACGCCCTGACCGATGTCAACCTGACCGAGATAATCGAGGCCCACCGGGCCCGGCAGGCGCTGGCCACCATCGCCCTTTACCGGGTTGCGAACCCCCTGGAGTATGGGGTCGTGGTGACCGACCCCGACGGCCGGATCCGGCAGTTTCTGGAGAAGCCGGACTGGGGCCAGGTCATAAGCGACACGGTCAACACCGGCATATACGTCCTGGAGCCGGAAGTCCTGAAAGAAATTCCCCCCGACCGCCCGTACGATTTCAGCGCCGACCTCTTCCCGAGACTGCTCGGGAGGGGGGAGCGGCTCTTCGGCCACGTCGTCCGGGGCTACTGGACCGATATCGGCACCATCCAGGAATATGTTCGGGCCAGCTTCGACCTTTTGAGCGGGCAGGTAAACCTGGGGCCCCTCGGCCTCGACCTGGGGAACGGCATCTGGGTGGAGGCCGAGGATGTGGAGGTCTCCCCCGAGGCCCACATTGTCGGCCCGGTTTACATCGGCAGCGGCTGCCGGATCCTGCGCGGGGCCAGCGTCGTCGGGCCGGCGGTTATCCGGCGCAATACCATCGTCGATGAGGGGGCCGAGGTTCACCGGTCCATCATCTGGCGGGAGTGCTACATCGCCCCACGGGCCCAGGTTCGGGGGGCGGTCCTCCTTTCGCAGGTGAACGTGCGCAAGCGGGCCATGGTTATGGAGGGGGCGGTCATCGGGGATGAAACCGTTATCGGAGAGGATGCGGTCATTCAGCCGGAGGTGAAAATCTGGCCCAGAAAGGAGATCGAAGGCGGGGCCATCGTTTCGGAAAGCCTTATCTGGGCCCCCAGGGTGCGGAAGGTGCTCTTCGGCCGCTTCGGGGTGAGCGGCCTGGCCAACATGGAGCTTACCCCCGAATTTGCGGCCAAGCTGGGGGCGGCCTACGGCACCATCCTGCCCAAGGGCGCTAAGGTAGTCATCAACCGGGACCCCCACCGGATCCCCCGGATGATCAAGCGGGCCTTCATCGCCGGCCTGCCCTCGGCCGGCATCAACGTCCTCGATATCAAGAGCGCCCCTACGCCGGTGGCCCGCTTCCTTACGGCCGCCACCGACGCGGCCGGGGGGGTCCACGTGCGCCTCTCCCCCTTCGACCCGCGGGTTGTCGACATAAAGTTTTTTGATGCCCGGGGGCTGGATATCGACCAGGTGACGGAGCGCAAGATCGAGAACGCCTTCTTCCGGGGGGATGTCCGGCGGGTCTTCTTCGACGAAATCGGCAGCATCGTGGATGCCCCCCAACTGGTCGGTCAGTATGAGGAGGCGTTTATCAAAGCCTTTGACGGTCGGCTGTCGGATTCGGGGCAGCCTCCGGTTGTGGTGGACTACGCCCACGGCAGCAGCGTCCTGGTTCTGCCCCGGCTGCTGGAGCGTCTGGGTCTTAACGCCGTGAGCCTCAATGCCGCCCTGGACGAGGCCCGGCTGGCCCAGCCCCAGGAGCTGGTGGAGCAGGCCATTCAGCGGCTGGCGGCCATCGTTCGGGCCATCGGCGGGGCCCTCGGGGTTCACCTGGAGCCGGGTGGGGAAAAGCTCCGGGTCGTCGACGACGCCGGGCTCCCAGTCGACGGGATGAAGTTGCTTACGGCCCTGGTTTTCCTGGTGCTCCGGGACAGGCCGGGCGGTGTCGTGGCCGTGCCGGTGACTGCCACCCAGGCGGTGGACCTGGTGGCGGCGGAGTTTGGGGTTAGGGTCCAGCGAACCCGGGCCAGCCACCGGGCGCTGATGACGGCCGCCACCCACAAGGAGGTGGCCTTTGCCGGTGACGGGGAGGGCTGTTTTATCTTCCCCAAGTTCCAGCCGGCGGTGGACGGCCTCTTTGCCATCGCCAAGCTGGCTGACCTGCTGGCCAGGCACGGGATGACCTTGAGCGAGCTGGTGCGCCGGCTGCCCTCCCTGCACATGGTCCGGCGGCGGGTGGCCTGTCCCTGGGATAAGAAGGGGCGGGTGATGCGCCGCTTTCACGAGCGGTTCCCGGAGTTTTCGTCCCGGCAGGTGGACGGCTTTAAACTGGAACTGCCGGCCGGCTGGGTGCTCGTCCTTCCCGATGCCGACCGGCCCATCGTCCACATCATTGCCGAAAGCGACGACCCTGACCGGGCCCTCGAGCTGGCCGAATCTTACTCGCAGCTTGTGATGGAGTTTCAAGCCTAACCCCGGCGAAAAGGAGGCCCAGCCAGCATGCGGGAGACGCCTTACCAGGGGTCGGCCCAATCTTTCGACGTGGTGGTGGAGCGCAACGTTTTTATCCCGATGCGGGACGGGGTCCGGCTGGCGGCTGACATCTACCGGCCCGCCCTCAACGGCCGGCCCGCCCCCGGCCGGTTTCCCGTCCTCGTCGAGCGGACCCCGTATGATAAGTCCAACCTGGAGCTCGTTTCCACCGGCAAGTTCTTCGCCCGCCACGGCTACGTGGCGGTCATCCAGGATGTGCGGGGCCGGGGGCTTTCGGAGGGCGAGTGGTATCCCTTTGCCCGGGAGGCCCCCGACGGCTACGACACCCTGGACTGGGTTGTCCGGCAGGAGTGGTGCAACGGGCGGGTGGGGACCATCGGCCTCTCGTACACGGCCAGCGACCAGCACGCCCTGGCCATCCTGAACCCGCCGGGCCTGGCGGCCATGTTCGTAAGTGAGGGTATGTCCAACTACCATAAGTGCGCCATGCGGCAGGGCGGGGCGATGGAGCTCCGGTTCGTGGTTTACGCCTTCCGGATGGCCACCAGCAGCCCGGAGGCGATGCGAAACCGGGCCCTGCGGGAGATGCTCTTGGATGCCTATGAGAAGATGCACCACTGGCTCAAGCCGACCCTCTTCCGGCCCGGCACCACCCCCCTCCGCCACCTGCCCACCTACGAGCAGTGGGTCTTCGACGTGCTGACCCACGGGGAGTACGACGACTACTGGAAGCAGTACGGCTACAACGTCGAAGAGTACTACGACCGGCATGCCGACGTACCCATTTACTTTCTGAGCGGCTGGTACGACACCTACGCCCGGGCCAGCACCGAAAACTTCGTGCAGTTCAGCCGGCGCAAGCGGAGTCCCATGAAGCTGATCATGGGCCCGTGGGTCCACGGGGTGGCAACCCTGCGGCAGTCGTGGTCCGGCGATGTTGAATTCGGGCCCGATGCCAGCCTGGACGATTACGACGGTTTCCGCTTGCGCTGGTTCGATTACTGGCTCAAGGGCCTGGATACCGGGGTTATGGACGAGCCGCCGGTCAGGATCTTCGTAATGGGGACGGGGGACGGCCACAAGACCCCCGAGGGCCGGCTGTTCCACGGGGGCTACTGGCGCTTGGAGGGGGAGTGGCCCCTGGCCCGAACCCGGTGGACCCAGTACTACCTTCGGGCCGGCGGCAGGCTGAGCCCGGAGCCGCCGGGCGAAGAGCCCCCGGACAGCTTTCTTTTCAACCCGCTGGACCCGGTGCCCACCATCGGGGGGAGCATCTCGGCCGCTGGGGACGTCATTCCCCCGGGCGGCTTTGACCAGCGGGGCCGGCGGCAGCTCTTTTACTGCAAGGATACTGCCCCCCTGGCCGCCCGCCCCGACGTCCTGGTCTTCCAGACGGACCCGCTTCCCGAGGACGTGGAGGTGACCGGGCCCATCGTCGTGCGTCTCTGGGCCGGCTCCTCGGCGGTGGACACGGACTTTACGGCCAAGCTCATCGACGTCTACCCGCCCAGTGAAGATTACCCGGACGGCTACGCCCTCAATCTGACCGACAGCATCATTCGGGCCCGCTACCGCAACGGGTTTGAAAAGGCCGAGCTTATGGAGCCTGGCCGGGTCTACGAGTTCACCATAACCTGCTACCCGACCAGCAACGTCTTTAAAAAGGGTCACCGGATCCGCCTGGATATCTCCAGCAGCAACTGGCCCCGGTTTGACGTTAACCCCAACACCGGCGACCCCCTCGGCCCCATCGGGCGTTGGCAGGTGGCCGTGAACACCATTTACCACGACCGGAATCGGCCGTCCCACGTGGTTCTGCCCATCATTCCCCGGGAGTAGCGGGTGCAGACCGGCCGGGCTGCTGGTAAAATAACGGATTGAACCTGCGGCTTTTTCAGGAGGTCAGCGGATTGGAGCTGCCCGTCTTGACCCGACCCCTCGGCGGGCCGAGCCCACTGGAAGCCCGGCTGGCGGCCGGCGAGTTTGTGGTGGCCTCGGAGGTTTCGCCGCCCCGCCGGCCCCGGCTGACCAGCTTCCTCCGGCAGGCTCGGCGGCTGGGGCGGTTTGCGGTGGCCGTGACGGTGACCAATAACCACGCCGCCCGGCCCCGGCTGGAGAGCCTGGTAGCCGCCTATATCCTGCGGCTGCACGGCATTGACCCCATCTGGGTGGTGAACACCCGGGACCGCAACCGGCTGGCCATTAAGAGCCAGGTCCTCGCCGCCGGGGTGCTGGGGGTCCAGAACGTCCTGTGTGTCAAGGGCGACCCCATCGAGAAGGGCTCGGACCCGGAGGCTAGGGCCGTCCACGACCTTTCAACCCTGGACCTCATCCGGCTTTTTGCCGAGCAGAAGGCCGAGGGCCACCACTTTTTTATCGGGGCAGCGGTTGACGTCACATCGGGCCCGGTGGAGAAGGCCTTTAAGCAGGCCCGGCGACGGGTGGAGGCCGGGGCCGATTTCATCCAGACCCAGCCGGTGTTTGAGCTGGGGCCCATCGCCGAACTGGCCGCCAGACTCCGGGGCCTCGGCGGGCGGCGCCCCTACCTTATTGCCGGCCTGATGCCCGTCCTCGACCCGGAGGACATCGGCCGGGTGGAGCGGAACCTCGGAATCCCGGTGCCGCCCTCGGTCCGGGAGCGGCTGGCCCGGGCGTCAGACCCCCGGGCGGCCGGCCTGGAACTGCTGGCCGACCTGGTGGCCGGCCTGCGGCGGACCGAGGGAATTCACGGAATAAACATCATGCTCTTCGACCGCACGGACCACATGGTCGAGGGCATCCTGGCCTGCCTCGGCCCGGTGCCTGAGGCCGCCTCTTAAGGCACCAGGATGACCTTGCCGAATTGGGCCCGGTCGGCGAGGATGCGGTGGGCATCGGCCGCCTTCTCCAGGGGCAGGACCCGGTCTATTACCGGCCTTAGCCGGCCGGCCTCCACCTGCTGAAGGACCTCGAGCAGGTCGGCCCGGGAGCCCATATAAACCCCTAGGACCGCGAGCTGGCGGGAGAACACGTACCTCAAGTCCAGCTCGGGGGTTGCCCCGGCGGTGGCCCCGCAGGTGACGAGCCGCCCGCCCCGGGCCAGGACCCGGATGCTCCTGCTGAAGACCTCGCCCCCGACGTGCTCGAAGACAATGTCCACGCCCCGGCCCTCGGTGAAGCTGCGGATGGCCCCAACGAAGTCGGTCTCGGCGTAGTTGATGGTTTCATCGGCCCCCAGCTCCCGGGCCTTCTTTAGTTTCTCTTCCGAGGAGGCGGTAGTGACGACCCAGGCCCCGAAGAGCTTGGCGATCTGGATGGCGGCGCTGCCCACCCCGCTCCCGCCGGCCTGAACCAGCACCGTCTCGCCGGGCCGAACCCGGGCCCGCTTGACCAGCATGTGCCAGGCCGTCTGGAAAACCAGAGGAATGGCCGCGGCCTCTTCGAAGCTCAGGCCGGGCGGCTTGGGCAGGATGTTGACGCCGGGGGCCTTGACGAATTCGGCATAGCCGCCCCAGTAAGGGCCGGCCCCGAGGATGGAGTAGTCGGGGCACTGGGACTCCTGGCCGTGGGTGCAGGCCCAGCAGTGGCCGCAGCCTATGCCTGGGGCGATGACTACCTCGTCGCCGGGCCGGACCCAGGTGACCAGCTCGCCAACGGTCTCGACCACCCCGGCCACATCACTGCCGAGGATATGCGGGTAGTTTATCCGGTAGCCCCGGACCCCCTGGCGGATCCAGAGGTCGAGGTGGTTGAGGGCGCAGGCCTTCACCCGGACCAGGACCTCGTCGGGGCGGATTCCGGGGATGGGGACCTCCTCAAGAGTAAGGACCTCGGGTCCGCCGTGCTGGCGGAGGGTGACGGCGCGCATGGTGGGCTTCTCCTTTGCCGGCTGTGTTTCGGTCAAATTCTAATGGGCCGCGCCGCCTGCCGCCAAGTCCCGGGGGCGCCGGCAACGAGGGGGTGGCCGTGGACCCCGACCGCAGGGGCGCCGGGAACCGGAAGGCCCCGGGAAGCCACGGCCTTGACAGGGGGTGGGACGCCGCCGGTAAATTTGGTGGGAGATTCTAGGGAGACACCGGTGAGCAGGGAGAGGTTGCCGGGCGGACCGGCCCTCCGGCGGTGGGTGCGGCAGGTTCGGGCTCACCACGCCCAGTCGCGCCGGGCCATGGCCGGGGAGCCGGACGACTTCTGGCGACCCCACGTGACCTTCTTCCGCCAGGACCCCCACCGGCCGCCGGACCCGGCATTGGCGGCCGTTCTGCGCCACGTCGGCCCGGAGGATACGGTGCTGGACGTGGGGGGCGGGGCCGGACGCTTCGCCCTTCCCCTCGCCCTGAGGTGCCGGCAGGTCACGGTGGTAGAACCCTCGCCCAGCATGGTGGAGGCCTTGGAGGCGGGGCGGGGGGAAGCCGGCATCGGTAATCTGACGGTGGTCCAGACCACCTGGGAGGAGGCCCGGGTTCCGGCCCACGACGTGGTGCTGTGCGCCCACGTCCTCTACGGGATCGAGCGGGTGGACCTGTTCGTCAGAAAGCTCGTCGAGCACGCCCGCCGGCGCCTGCTCATCTTGATGTTCATGGAGGCTCCGGTGAACGTTTTCGGCCGGGCGTGGCGGCTGGTGCGGCGGGAGCGACGGGTGGGGCTGCCCGGAATCGGCCTGCTTTTGCCGGTGATGTGGGAGCTGGGCCTTTACCCGGACCTGGAGATGGTCCAGCGGGCCCCGCCCCGGCCGTTTCCCAGCCGGGAGGCGGCCCTGGAGGCCCTCCGGCACCGGCTCTATATAGCTCCAGACAGCCCCGAAGAGGGGCGGCTTCGCCGGCTGTTTCCCCAATTGATCGAGCCGGCCGACCAAGGCTTCCGCCTCCGGGGAATTCCGCCCCGGTGGGAGGGGCTGCTGGTGTGGCCCCCACCGCGGGTCGCCCTTGACGGCGCTCCGTCAGATGACTAAAAATATATTAGCAACTATACATCATACAGGAGCAGAGGTGAGATATGGAGGCGGTTTTCCTCGTCGGGCGGATTCTCTTTGGTCTCCTCTTCGTTCTGAGCGGCTACGGCCACCTCGCCCGGTACCCGGCCATGCGTGACTACGCCAAGGGTATGGGCGTCCCCATCCCCGAAGTGCTGGTCCCCCTAACCGGCGTGCAGATCATCGTCGGGGGCCTGATGGTGGTCCTCGGGGTCTGGCCGGACCTGGGAGCCCTGCTCCTCTTCGTGTTCCTGGTTCCGGTTGCCTTCTTTATGCACCGGTTCTGGGACCTTCGGGACCCGATGATGGCCGCCAATCAGCAGGCCCACTTTTTCAAAAACCTGTCGCTGGCCGGGGCCGCCCTGATGCTTTTTGTCCTGTTCATTCAGTGTGCCGACCGCCTGGCCCTGGTGGTCACCGGACCCCTCTTTCGCTGATGTCCTCTGAGGCCTGTGCTTCGTGGCCGCGGCGGGGCCGAGGCGGGTCGTGGGGGACTATGGTGGCCGGGTTCGGGTGGAGCACCGGTGCTCTGCGCCGGCCGCGGCTTCCGGGTTAAGGTCGGCGTCCGAGCTGGAACTGCTTTACACCCGGTCGATGCCCGGCTTCCTGGCCTGTAAGGCGGCCCACTGGGGCATGTTTGACCGGATTCAACAGGCCCCCTATCATCGAGACCCGCGACATCGCCGATTTCGGCGTGCTGCGGAAGTTTGCCCGGGACGCGGGGCTGGACTTGGGCCGCCGTGGAGGCTGACCTGGCCAAGGCCTGCCGGCCGGGAATTCGGGCCGCGCCCACCCTGGTCTTCGGGGACCGCCGGCGGGTTCGGGGGGCCGTCCCCGAAGGGGTACTCCGACAAATCATCGACGACTTTCTCAGCGTTTAGCGAGCGTCTCGCCTCCGGCAGGTCCCCGTGGGGGAACTTAAGCCAACACAGGACCTCCTCCGTGGCTTGCCGGTTGTCTTGAACCTCCGGCAGCACGAGCATAAGGTCAACATCGCCCCATCTTCCGCCTTCACCCCGGGCGCGCCAGCCGAAGCGGAGGATGCGTAGGAGCCGGAATCCCCCGACAATCCGCCGGACCGCAAGGCCCAGGAGGGGACCCTGTAGCCCGTTCGCCGCAGTCGGCCCGGACTTTTTCGGCGTCCTCACGTTTGCCTTTCGTGGTTCGGGGCCCCGTGCCAAGGCTACCGGCAGCCCGGGCAACCTGAGCAGCAAGTTACCTATACGCCACGCATACGTCCACGCCGTCCGGGCTGGGGGTCGGAGGGGCCCATCAGGGCTTTTTGCCCGGGATTGCCGAGACCGAAAATCATTTGCCGGGTTCAATTTGATGGGCGGTTGGCAGGTTTTAAAATGGTCTGAAGAACCTGGCTTGAAGGCAATAATACACCTGGCTGGGTGGGAGAGGACGGGCCTTCCGGCCATTGCTGGGCCGGTGCCGGCCGGAGGGGTCGGGTTGGTGCTGCTCGACTTTATGGCCGCGGCTCGGGCGGCCAAGCCGGACCGGGCCCAGCCAAGCCCTTCTTCGTGGGCGAGCTTAACGGCTTTACTTTCTTCGACCCGGCCAATTTCGACCAGACGACCTGTTAAAACCGCGGTCCGCCAAATGCCGCCGGACCGGGGCCGGAAGCAATAGCCGGGACGCCGCCGAAGAAGAGGTTGCGCGGTCCGGGCTGAATTTTAGGCCCGGGTATCTGCCCCCGGGGCAAGACTGCTTGGAACCAGGCCTCCGCCGGTGAGGACCAGTTAATAAATGTGGGCCGCATGAGGGCCGGCGGGCCTTTGTGAACATCCTGCGCCAGGCCGGGCCACCCTTAATGCGGGCGGTTGTGCCCCGGAGGTACCTGCGTCCGGCCCTGGTCAAGGGCCGGCCGGCGGTCATCGTTGAGCCGCTCAGACCGGGGGCGCCCACGACCGTCGTTATACGGGACCAGATCGGCTTCTGGCAGGTAGCCTGCTGGAATTTACCCGAAGCCGAATGTTTCAGAATAGTTGTAATGCGAACCGAGGGGGGGTGCAAAAGTGCGGAGGTTGATTTTGGCGCTGGCCGTCGGCCCTGGGGCCGATGTAAGCCGGGTTCGGCCAACCAGCCCCCGAGCCCCGGAGAGGTCGACCGCCGCTACCGGCAGTTTCATTCAAAGCCGAAATTTATAGGTGAGCTTAACGGGTTTACGTTCTACGAGCGGGAGTCGGATGCCGCTGCCCGGGGGATCCCGGTTTGTGCCGGCCCGGTCGAACGGGACGCAACCGCGGCCGAACTTGAGGCATCGCCCCTGAACTTCAGCGGAAAGGCACCCACGTTCACGAGCCGCACCCCCTAATCTGGCCGAAATCACCCTCGGCGATTACCGGAACACGGACTGGGTCAACCGGATGCGGGCCTTTGCCTGGGACTGAGATTGACGTTCCTTCCAGCCTTTTTGCAAGTAATCCGGCTGGGGCTGATCCTTGGGCTCGTCGGCTGCAGGCCGGTCGGCCCGGAGCTTAAGGCCGGGCCCTCGCCAACGCCGACCCCGAGTTTGACGGCAACCCCGGGCCCGTGGCCGACACCGGTCCGGCCAATCCTGTGGGAAGGCGAGCGGGCAAACGTTTTGGCCTCTGACGACGTCCCGGCCGGTGAGGGCATGCGCTGCCGCGACCTGCTACCGTATATGGTCCCCCTCTCGGCTGGCGGCTGTTATGCCGCTATAAGCCGCCGCATCGGGACCACGCCCACGAAAAGCTTATCCGAATCTGGTTTTTGACTCCGGTGGACGCCGGCGTCCGTTAAGAAGACATCCTGTCGGACGTCCACTGCTGCGAGCTTACCCGCTACCTCGGCCCGCCCCGGGGAGGCGAAACTTTCCCGGTCCCCTGCCTCCTGAACTGACCTCGGGCGCTGTGCCGGCGGCCCGCCAACTCGGGTATACTCCTGCAAGAGGCCCGATGCCCAATTACGGCTTTTTAATCGACCAGTCCCGGTGTATCGGCTGCCACGCCTGCACCGTCGCCTGCAAGCTGGAGAACGCCGTGCCCCTCGGCGTCTTCCGCACCTGGGTCAAATATGTCGAAAAGGGCGCCTTCCCCGATACCCGCCGCTATTTTCAGGTGACCCGCTGCAACCACTGCGCCAACCCACCCTGCGTTTACATCTGCCCGACCCGGGCCATGTACCAACGGCCCGACGGCATCGTCGAGTTCGACCCGGAGCGGTGCATCGGCTGCAAGGCCTGCATGCAGGCGTGCCCCTATGACGCCATCTACATCGACCCGGAAACCCACACCGCCGCCAAGTGCCACTTCTGCAGTCACCGGACCGACTTGGGCCTGGAGCCGGCCTGCGTCATCGTCTGCCCGACCCACGCCATCATCGCCGGGGATTTGGACGACCCCGAAAGCGAAATCTCGCGGCGGCTGGCCGCCCGGGACGTATCGGTCCGGCGTCCGGAGCAGGGGACCCGGCCGAAGCTCTTTTACATCGACGCCGACGAGGCCGCCCTGAGTCCGGAGGCCGCCCGGCGGGACCAGTACATCTTTGCCGAGTGGGGACCCACGGCCTACACCGGACCGCTGGACCCCGAAACCCTGGCGGGACCCCCCGCCCGCACCGTCTACGACGTTCCCCACGGGCGGCCTTGGCACTGGCCGGTGCCCCTCTACCTGGTCACTAAGGCCGCGGGGGCGGGGGTCTACTTCCTGGCCGGCCTCGGCCTGGCCCTGGGGCTTTTCAGCTCGGAGGCTTTCTTCGGCTTCGGGGCGGGCCTGCTGGCCGCGGTCCTTACGGCCCTTACGGGCCTTCTGCTGGTGGCCGACCTGGCCCGACCCGAGCGGTTCATCTACGTCCTGCTAAAGGCCCAGCCCCGCTCCTGGCTGGCCCTCGGCGGGTATATCCTGGGGATTTTCGGGGTCTGGGTCGGCCTCTGGTGGGCCTTACGCCTGCTGGGCCTGCGGTCGGCGGCCGATGGGCTGGCTTACCCCGGGGCTTTGCTCGCCCTGGCCGCCGCCGGCTATACCGCCTTTCTCCTGGGACAGTGCGAAGGCCGGGACCTCTGGCAGTCGCCCCTGCTTTTGCCCCACCTGCTGGCGGAGGCCCTCCTGGCCGGGGCGGCCCTGCTCCTGGCTGGTCCGGCCCTGGGCTTGGCCTCCGTCAGTGAGGGGGAACTTCTCCGGCCGGTCTTTTTGGGGGCCCTGCTGGCCCACGGCCTCTTCGTCGGGGCCGAGTTTGCCGGACGCCACCCCACCCCGGCAGCCCGGCTGGCCGCCGAAAGGATTATCGCCGGGCCTTACCGCGGGCTCTTCTGGGGTGGGGCGGTCGGGTTGGGGATTTTGCTGGCCGGGGCCCTGGTCCTCCTGCCCGGTCCCGTCTTCTGGGCCCTGGGCGGCCTCCTAAGCCTCGCCGGCCTGCTGGCCTACAGTTGGGCCTTTGTAATGGGCCCGCAGGAGATTCCCAACAGCTGAGGGCAGGGTCATGGTGGAACTTGCGCCCCTTTCTCCCCGCCGGACCTCCGAAGGTTTGAGGCTGGAGTCCTTCCCACCCCCGGACCGGTGGGATGACTGGGTCGAGTTCGACCCGAAGGCCTGGCCCCGCCGGGTTCCCCGCCGCTACCAGCTCATTCCCACCATCTGCTTCAACTGCGAGGCCGCCTGCGGCCTGCTGGCCTACGTGGACAAGGATACCTTCGAGGTGAAAAAGCTGGAGGGGAACCCCGCCCATCCCGGGTCCCGGGGCCGCAACTGCGCCAAGGGGCCGGCCACCCTGAATCAGGTGGCCGACCCGGAGCGCATTCTTTATCCCCTCCGGCGGGCGGGGCGGCGGGGGGAGGGGAAGTGGGTTCGGGTGACCTGGGACGAAGTTTTAGACGACATCGCCGGCCGGATGCGGGAGCTTTTTAAGGCCGGCCGCCACACCGAGGTCATGTACCACGTGGGCCGGCCGGGTCATGACGGCTACATGGAGCGGGTCCTTCAGTCGTGGGGGGTGGACGGCCACAACAGCCACACCAACGTCTGCTCCTCGGCGGCCCGGGCCGGCTACGCCTTCTGGATGGGCTACGACCGGCCGTCCCCTGACCACGCCAACGCCCGGGTAATCCTCCTGCTTTCCAGCCACCTGGAGACCGGCCACTATTTCAACCCCCACGCCCAGCGGATTATGGAGGGCAAAGAGCGGGGGGCAAAGCTCATCGTAATGGACACCCGCCTTTCTAATACGGCGGCCAAGGCCGATTACTGGCTGGCCCCCCGGCCCGGGTCGGAGGCGGCCATCCTGCTGGCCATCGCCAACTATCTTATCCAAACCGGCCGCTACGACCGGGAATTCGTCCGGCGCTGGGTCAACTGGGACGAATACCTGCGGGCCGAGCACCCGCAAGACCCCCTGACCTTCGAGGCCTTCGAGGGCCGGCTTCGGCAGCTTTACCGGGACTTCACCTTCGAGTTTGCCGAGCGGGAGAGCGGGGTGGCGGCCGGCCTGATCCGGGAGGTGGCCGAGGTCGTTGCCGACTGCGACGGCCGGCTTTCGACCCACATCTGGCGTAACGCCGCCGCCGGCAACCTGGGCGGCTGGATGGTGGCCCGCTGTCTTTTCTTTCTGAACGTCCTTACGGGCAGTATCGGCCGGCCGGGCGGGGTTTCGGCCAACGCCTGGGACAAGTGGGTGGCCCGGCCCTTTAAGGTCCCGCCGCCCCAGCAGGTCTGGAACGAGCTTTTATGGCCCCGGGAATACCCGCTGGCCTTCTTCGAGCTGAGCTACCTTCTGCCCCACTTTCTTAAGGAGGGCCGCGGGCGGATCTCGGTCTACTTCTTCCGGGTGTACAACCCGGTCTGGACTAACCCCGACGGCCTCACCTGGGTGGAGGCCCTCCAGGATGAGGAGAAGTTCGGCCTGGTGGTGGGCCTTACCCCCACCTGGTCTGAGACGGCCTGGTTTGCCGATTACGTCCTGCCCATGGGCCATGCCACCGAGCGCCACGACCTGATGAGCCAGGAGACCCACGCCGGGACCTGGATAGGTTTCCGCCAGCCGGTAAGGCGGGTGGCCCTGGCCCGGGCGGGCCGGCCGGTGAGGTTTACCTACGAGGCAAACCCCGGCGAGGTCTGGGAGGAAGATGAGTTCTGGATCGAGCTTTCCTGGCGCATCGACCCCGACGGGAGCCTGGGGGTCCGCCAGTATTACGAGTCGCCCTACCGGCCCGGGGAGAAAATCACCGTCGACGAGTACTACCGGTGGATTTTCGAGAACAGCATTCCCGGCCTGCCCGAGGCGGCCGCCCGGGAGGGCCTTACGCCCCTGGAATTTATGCGAAAATACGGGGCGTTTTTAATCCGCCAGGGGCCAAACCCGGAGTTTTTGACAAAACCTTCGGCCGAGGAGATGGCCGCCGCGGAGGTGGACCCCAAAACCAAGATAGTCTACACCCGGACGCCCCCGAAGCCCGGCCCCAACATCGTGCCCAGGCCGGCTTTCCCGGCCGATGAGGCCGGCCGGCGGCCGGTGGGGGTCGAGGTGGACGGCGAAATCTACACGGGCTTCCCCACCCCGTCCCGGAAGCTGGAGTTTTATTCAACCACCCTGCGGGACTGGGGCTGGCCGGAATATGCCGTGCCCACGTACATAAAGAGCCACGTCCACCCCGAAAACTTGGGCCCGGACGAGTTGGTGCTGCTGCCCAACTTCCGGCTGCCTACCCTGATCCACACCCGGAGCGCTAACGCCAAGTGGCTGGTGGAGATAAGCCACCGCAACCCCCTCTGGATAAATCCGGAGGACGCCCGGCGGCTGGGGATTCAGACCGGCGACCTGGTCCGTGTCCACACCGAAATCGGCTACTTCGTCCTGCGGGCCTGGGTCACCGACGGCATCCGGCCGGGGGTGGTGGGATGCTCCCATCACATCGGGCGCTGGCGGCTCGACCCGGAGGTGGGGACCAACCGGATCGCCAGCGCCCTGGTGGAGCTTTGGTCGGAGGGGCCGGGCCGCTGGCGGCTGCGGCAGCGGGAGGGGGTGAGGCCCTTCAAAAGCGCCGACCCCGACACCGAGCGCCTCTGGTGGGAAGATGCCGGCGTGAACCAGAACCTTGCGTTCCCGGTCCAGCCGGACCCAATAAGCGGCCAGCACTGCTGGCACCAGAAGGTGCGGCTGGAAAAGGCCGGCCCTGAGGACCGCTGCGGGGACATCTTTGTGGATACCAACCGGTCAATGGAAGTCTACCGGCGCTGGCTGGTGCTGACCCGACCGGCCCGGGGCCCCTGGCGGCGCCCCTACTGGCTTTTGCGCCCCTACCGGCCGGCCCCGGAGGCCTACCGGTTGCCCGACGGCCCTTAAGGCGTGGCCCGGTTCCGGCCCACGGCCCGGACCCAGCGCCGAAGAAGCCGGCGCCGGTACTTGGCCAGGGGCTTCTGGAAGAGCCAGTAGGCCCCGAGGCCCACGGCGGCGGCCACAATCAGCACCCACCAGGGGAGTTCCCCCAGGACGTAGCCGAAGGCGGTGGTTAGAAGGAGGCCCGGGGCCCGGCCCAGCAGGGCCGCCACCAGAAAAGAGCGCCAGGGGATCCTGGTAAGGCCGGCCAGGTAGAAGACGGCGTCGGGGACGGGCAAAAGCAGAATGGCGAACCAGATAATAGGCCGGTCGGGCCGCCAGCGCCGTTCCCATTGGGCCAGCTGGTCGGGCCCGACCAGGAACTCGACCACGGAGCGTCCGAAAAGGCGGGCAAGCCAGAAGGCGGCCGATGCCCCGAGGGCGGTTCCGACGAGGCTGTAGAAGAAGCCCCAGATTGGGCCGAACAGACGGCCGGCTACCAGGGTGACAAACTGACCGGGGATGGGGGCAAAGATAATCTGGGCGGCCTGAAGGAGGATGTAGACGGCGGGGGCCCAGATGCCGGCCTCGGCAACCATCGACCTGACGGTTGCCTCGTCGGTAAGGAAGACCAAAACGGCCGGGGCCACGACCAGGACAAGGAGCAGGACCCCCAAGGCACCCAGCATAAGCTGGATGATGCGTCGAGGGGGTCGGGCGCGGCCTTTCGGTTGAGTCACAGCCTACCGCCACTATTTTACCGCCCGACGGCAGTTGACATTATCGGGCTGATTCCTGGGTGGCGTGATGACCGGTTATTGAAAATCCGGTCCTACCAACCAAAACTAAAATCTATTAGAATCTATTAGCAAGTAGGGGGGAGGTTTGCCATGCTGGCGCGCCTGGCCACCGTTCTCACCCGCTGGAGCACCCAGTACGTCCCCGACTCCTGGATAATCGCCGTCATCCTCACCTTCATCACGTTTCTGCTCGCCCTCCTGGCCGCCCCGGGAGCTCCCAGCCCCGGCAAGGTCTACACCCTCATCCAGCACTGGGGCAACGGCTTCTGGGTGCTCCTGGAATTCGCCATGCAGATGAGCCTTATCATCGTCACCGGATATGTCCTGTCTACGTCCCCGCCGGTCCGCAAACTGCTCAACTGGCTGGCCGGACTTCCCCGGAACCCCCGGGAAGCCGTGGCCCTTACTGCCTTGGTCTCGATGCTCCTGGCCTGGCTTAACTGGGGCCTTAGCCTTATCGCCAGCGCCGTGCTGGTTAGGGCGATGGCCCGCCGGCAGCGGGGGGTCGATTACGGCCTGCTGGTCTGCTGCGCCTACCTGGGCCTCGGGGGCATGTGGCATTCGGGCCTGTCGGGTTCGGCGCCCCTCTTGGTAGCGACGCCCCGTCACTTCATGGAACAGCAGATGGGCCTCGTCCCCGTGACCACCACCATCTTTACGCCCTTTAACCTGGGGCTGGCGGCGGTGGTCCTGGTGGTCTGGACGGGCCTGGCCGCCCTGCTGCATCCCCGGCCGGAGGATACGGTGGAGGCCGACCCGTCCTTGCTGGCCGAGCCGGCCGAGAAAGAGGCGGCTAGGACCGCCCCAGCCACCTTCGCCGAGCGGCTTTACTACAGCCCGGTGGTCAACCTGGCGGTGGCGGCCGTTGCCATCGTCTGGCTCATTTACAACTTCGGCACCCGCGGCTTCGGGGGCATAAATATCAACTCGGTTAACTTCCTGTTCCTCACCCTGGGAATCCTGCTCCATTGGACGCCAGCCTCGTTCCTGAAGGCGGCCGCCGAAGCCTCCAGCTACATCTGGGGCGTGGTGATTCAGTTTCCGTTTTATGCCGGCATGTTCGGGATAATCCGGGATTCGGGCCTGGCCAAGGTGATCGCCGATTGGTTTACGGCCGTGGCCACGCCCGCCACCTACCCGGTGATCATCTACTGGTACTCGGGCATCCTCAACTACTTCGTGCCGTCGGGCGGGTCGAAGTGGGCCATTGAGGCCCCCTACGTGGTGGAGGCCGCCCGAAACCTTGGGGTAAGCATGCCGGCGGCCGTAATCAGCTACGCCTGGGGCGACATGGCCACCGACGTAATCCAGCCGTTCTGGGCCATCCCCCTGCTGGGGGTGGCCAAGACGGAGTTCCGCAACATCGTCGGCTACGGCCTCATCTTCTTCGTCGTCTTTGCTATTATCACTACGGTGGGATTCCTGCTGGCGCCGGTTTTCCTGCCGTAGGAGGCCGTTAACGCCGTGGGAGGTAAGAAGCGCCTATGCCGCCCGTGATCTACGAGACGCCCTTCGATGCCCTCTTTGACGTCTTCGACGGGGCCGTCATCATGGTCGGGGGCTTCGGCCACGTGGGCCACCCCCACAACCTGGTCCAGGCCCTCCGGGACCGGGGCGTCAAAAACCTTACCATTATCGCCAACAACATCGGCCTCGGAGACAGCCTGGACCTGCTGGCCGAGACCGGTCAGATTAAAAAGTTTATCGGTTCGTTTCCGGTCAGGGCTTCCCGGGAGCGGATGACCCACTTTGAGCGGCTCTTTCGGGAGGGCCTGGCGGAGGTCGAGATCACCCCGCAGGGGACGATGGTGGAGCGGATTCGGGCGGCCGGGGCGGGTATTGCCGCCTTCTACACCCCCGTCGGGGTCGGCACCGTGGTGGAGCAGGGCAAGGAGAAGCGGGTCTTCAACGGCCGGGAATATATCCTGGAAACCGCCCTCCACGCCGACTTCGCCCTCATCAAAGCCTACAAGGCGGACCGGCTCGGCAACCTCATCTACCGGCGGACGGCCCGCAACTTTAACCCCGTCATGGCCACCGCCGCCCGGGTCACCATCGCCGAAGTCGAAGAGGTTGTCGAGCCCGGCGAGCTCGACCCGGAAGCCATCGTTACCCCGGGGATCTACGTGGACCGGATCGTAATCTGTCCGAGGGACTACAATGACCCAGCTATCTTCAAAACCTGGGATTAGCCGCGAACTTATGGCGCTGCGGGCGGCCCGGGAACTGCGCCCGGGGATGTACGTTAACCTGGGCATCGGTTTGCCCACCCTGGTATCTAACTTCATCGAACCGGGAATCATCCTGCAGGCCGAGAACGGAATGCTCGGCTACGGGCCGCTGGCCGAGGGGCCCGAGCGGGACCCTGACTTAATCAACGCCGGGGGCCAGTACGTGACGATGCTCCCGGGGGCCTGCTTCTTCCACTCGGCGGACTCCTTCGCCATGATCCGGGGCGGCCACCTGGACGTCTGCATCCTGGGCGGCCTGCAGGTCTCGGAGAAGGGCGACCTGGCCAACTGGATGGTCCCCGAGCGGGGGATCGGCAGCATCGGGGGGGCCATGGACCTGGTAACCGGGGCCCGGCGGGTTATCGTCCTTATGGAGCACCGGGACCGGCAGGGGCGGCCCAAGGTCCTCAAGGAGTGCACCTACCCCCTCACCGGCCGCCGGGTGGCAAACCTGGTGATCACCGACCTGGCCGTCATCGAGGTTACCCCCGAGGGGATGGTCCTGCGGGAGGTCGCCCCGGAGTGGACCCCCGAGGAGGTTCAAGCCGTCACCGAGGCGCGCCTCATCGTTGCCCCCGACTGCCGGGAAATGACCTTCTAGATGCCCCGCCTCTGGGTCCTTGCCGGCGACGAGTACGCCCTGGAACTGCTTGCCCGGGGGCTCCGCCAGGGCGCGCCTAACGCCGAGTTCGTAAGCCTCGACGGCCGGGAGCTGCAGGCACCGGACCTTGCCCCCCACCTGCTGAGCCTGCCCATGTTCGCCGGCCGCCGGGTTGTGCTGGTGCGGCGGCTGGTGGGTTCGGCGGCTAAGGGGCGGCGGGCGGAGGCCGAAGAAGGCCAGCCGACCGGCGGCCGCGGCCGGAACCGGGCCCGGGAGCTGGCGGCGGTTCTCCTCCGGGCCGACCCGCAGGTTCTGGTGGTGTCTTCGGAGCCGGGGCTCGAACGGGACCCATCTCCCGAAAACAACTGGCTTCTTGGGGAGCTGAAGGGCCTGGCCCCAAAGTTTAGGCTGACCGCCCGCCGGGTTGACGACGGCGACGACCCGGCGGCCGTGGCCCGGACCATCCTGGAGGCCGAGCCGGCGCCGGACGTGGAGGTGGTCGTTTTGCGGTTTGCGGCTTCAGGGCCCGATGGGGTCCTGCGCTGGGCCCGCCGCCGGGCCCGCCAGGCCGGCCTCGATTTCGACCCCGGCGCCCTGGAATACCTGGTCGAGCGGGTGGGCGGTGACCGCCGGCTGGTGGACCTGGAGCTGGAAAAGCTCGCCCTCTACGCCGGATCGGAACCGGTGAGCCGGGAAGATGTCCGCCGGCTGGTGGTGGAAACCGTGCCGGTCTCGGCCTTCGACCTGCTGGGCCTGCTGGTGGAGGGGGATGGGGCGGGCGCGGTAAAGCTTATCCGGCAGCTTCGGCGGGAAGGTGAGAATCCCCAGAACATCGTCGGCGCGCTGGCCTGGTCGCTGCGGACGCTGAGGCTGCTTCAGGCCCAGCCCCTCCGGGCGGACCTGAGCGAGGTGCTGCAGGCCACCGGCCTTTACCCCGGCCAGGTTCGGCAGCTTCTGCCCCTGGCCCGCCGGCTGGGACCGACCCGGACCGAGGCGGCCCTGCGGGACCTGCTGGAGCTGGACCGGCAGGTTAAGGCCGGGCAGGTGGAGGCGTGGCTGGGGCTCGAGCTCTGGCTCGGGATGCAGGCGGCCGGCCGGACCTAGGCCAGCTTGCGAAGCACGGCGATGACCCGGCCCTGAATCTCGACCTGGTCGGCCGGGAGGATGATGGGCTCCATCTGGCTGTTGGCGGGCTGGAGCCTGACCCGGTCCCCCTCCAGGTAGAACCGCTTGAGGGTGGTCTCCTTGCGGTCCGGCAGCCAGGCCACCACCATCTCGCCGTTTTCGGCGGTTCGGGCGTGCTGAACGATGACGATATCCCCGTCGTCGATGAGGGCGTCCACCATCGACTGGCCCTGGACCTTGAGGGCGTAGACGTTCTGGCGGCTGCCGATGAGCTCGGCGGGGACGCTGACCACGTCGATGTCGGGGTCCAGGTGGGCGTTCTCGGTGGGGACGGGGATGGGCAGGCCGGCGGCGATCCGGCCCAGGAGGGGTACCCGGACGGTCTCGGCCGCCGCGGCCGGCCGGAGGCGGAAGGGAACCAGACCGGCCTGACCGGGCTCGGCCGCCTCCGTAAGCTCGATGGCCCGGGAGAGCCGGTCCGAACGCCGAATGTAGCCGGCCTCGGCCAGCCGGCGAAGGTTGTAGTTGGCCACCGAGGTGGAGCTTATGTCGCAGGCCTCACAGATCTCCCGGATGGTGGGTGGGTACCCGTGCTCGGCGATGTAGCGGCGGATAAAGTCGAGGACCCGCCGCTGCCGCGGCGAAAGCTCAGCGGGCATTCGTTTCTCCTTTCGGCGTCTTGGAGCCATCTCAACTCACTTTAACTTAGCACATCAGTTCGCCGGTGTCAAGGTTAGCCGACTTCCACTTGAGGCTTTCCGGTTTTGTTGCCGCCCTGACTGTGGGGCGCCGCCGGGCGGTTGGGGGCGCAGGGCCCACGGCCGTGCGCCCTGATGCCGAAACACTGGAAAGCCCCGACCTTTTGCTAGGGGTTAGCCTGGAGGCTTGCGGGTGAACTGGCTCAGGTTCTTCGGGTTTCTGCTGGGGGCCGCCCTGGCTACGGCCGCCTGCATCGGCGGGCGCTTTACCCCCTGGGCCGACCTGCCGGCGGCCCGCCCCATCTCGGCGCCGGACAGCCCCTTCGGGGTCAGCATGGCCGCCGGCGTAAACGACCCGGCCATTCCCGTCGCCCTGGAGCTGGCCGCCGAGGCCGGCATCCGCTGGCTGAGGGTAGCCGGCACCGAATGGTCCCGGGTCGAGCCCCACCGGGGCGAGTTTGACTGGCGGGCCGCCGACCGGCTGATAAACCTCGCCCGGAATCTGGGCTTTGAAGTTGTGGTCCCCCTGGCCTACGTTCCGGAGTGGGCATCGGGGGCGCCGCAGTACCTGCCGGCCGGAGCCCGGACCAAGGCACCGCCTCGGGACCTTCACGACTGGGAAGCCTACGTCGAGGCGGTCGTTTCCCGGTACCGGGACCGGGTCCGCTACTGGCAGGTGTGGAATGAGCCGGACCTGGCAGGCTTCTGGCCTGGAACCGCCCACCAGTATGCCGAGCTCCTGGCGGTTACGTACCGGGCCGTCAAGCGGGTGGACCCCGACGCTTACGTGGTCTTCGGGGGCCTGGCCCTCGGGGGCCGTCCGGGGCAGTTGAATGAGCGGTTTTTCGAGGAGGTGCTGGGGGACCCAGAATACCGTTCCGTGGCGCATAGTCATCTGTTTCACCTCGGAAGGCGACACAGATGACCGGCCACTTCCTGCTTCCTCGACCCGTGGCTCGTAGACCGGCCGGTAAAACCGGTCTCACCGGCCGTTCCGCCGCCAGAGGAGACTTGACATAACCTGTCATGCAGGTTATGTCAAGTCTGGCGTAACTTCCCGGGGAACTCCCGGTAGGGCCCGTAAGGTGGGCCAGCCCGTATTGTTCCAGATTCCGCGCCGCGTTCAGGTCCCGGTCCAGCGTCACCCCGCACGCCGCGCAGCGAAAGACCCGCTGGGACACCGGGATCTTCGGCCCCACCCACCCGCACGCCGAGCACCGCCGGGTCGAGGGAAAGTTCCGCGGCGCCAAGATGAGCCGTGACCCGTACCATCCGCTCTTGTAC
>JBHOQU010000058.1:0-2231 GCA_042408785.1 Dehalococcoidia bacterium
TGGCGCCGCGGAACTTTCCCTCGACCCGGCGGTGCTCGGCGTGCGGGTGGCTGGGGCCGAAGATCCCGGTGTCCCAGCGGGTCTTTCGCTGTGGGGCGTGTGGGCTTACGCTGGACCGGGACTTAAATGCGGCGCTCAACCTGCGCGCGTATGGGCTGGCCCACCTTACGGGCCCTACCGGGAGTTCCCCGGGAAGTTACGCCTGTGGAGACCCCTCTGGCGGCGGAACGGGCGCCAAAGGCGCCTTCGGCGCCCGCTCTACGAGTCACGGGTCGAGGAAGCAGGAAGTGGCCGGTCAAACTTGACATAAGTTGTTTCACAACTTATGTCAAGTTTCCCTGTGGGGTGAAATAAATGACTATGAGCCACGGAACGGTTCCCAAAAGCCGGGCATCCCTCGGCGGTCAAGGTCGGGGCACCGGGTATTTCCGTGGTGCGCCGGCTTGCCGTGGTGACAAACGCGGAGCGGCTCCCACCGCACCCGCTTTGGAAAGTGGGTCTCCGGTACGGCCGCAAGACGGACAAACGCGTTGAGAACTTCCGGGCTCGGTCGGACGCTAACCCCGCCATCATCGAACCACCAACAAAGAATCGGAGAAGGCACCCCGGGAGGGCCTTTGGCCAATTCAACCCGGGGAAGCCGCTCCCTCCACGGGCCCGACTCCGGCGGCGCCCCTCTAAACTCGGCTGCCGCGAGCCGTAAACGGTCGCTGACGTAAACAGGCGTACTAGTCACAGCGGAAATTCTCTACTCGAACCTCTACTTCGACCGTAGTACACCGCCGGGCGATTGTCTACAGTAATTTCTGACCCTCAGATAGGATATAGGACACGGCCAAGCGCCTCCGGCGCTTCCCCCTGAACCGGGTAACGGCCAGCTCTCCTTGAGCCTGAGCCGGATAAACAGCCCCAAGTACAGCTCGTGCGTTTCCCCCGGCTAAAAGCATAAAGGCAAACTGCACTTTATATCCAGTTTGCAGGTTCTCGAAGCTTTTGACCATCACCTTGCGATTTATGCCTAAGTTCCCATGCGGTATACTCTGGCTATGAGTGCGCCGATATCTATCCGACTGACCCCTGAACAGGACGCCAGACTGCTCGAACTTGAAAAGAGCCCCCTAATGCACCCAAAGGTTCGCCTCCGGGCCCTGCCCAGGGCTGGAACGCCCCCAAACTTGACATAATTGTCGAGGACTTATGTCAAGTTTGTCTAGTTTGCTTTGTCGGCAGGGGACATTCTACTGTCCTGCTCAATTTAAGGCGCCGGCCTGACTGACGGCAAAGCCCCGGGGACGGCCCCGCCCCCGAAGGGGGCTGCCGAGGTCGAAGCTTGGCCCAGGACCGGACTTGGACCGCACCCCAGCTGTGTGAGGCCATCTTTGAGTTGACCGCTCAACTATCACCCGACATCTAAAGTCGATGCGATATGTATACAAGCGGACCCGGTATGTGCCCATGGGTAAACCTGACCCTGAGGAGGTCGAGGAGCAAACTCAACATAAGCTGCAAAAAGCTTATGTTGAGTTTGGGGCAGCCCAGGGCTTAAACACGGTTGTTTACCCGGATGAAAGCGGCGTTGCGCCAAAGGCGCAGCCTTTACCGCCGGCTTACAGCTGGAGTGCCGTCCGGTGTGTGCCGAGGTCCTGGGGCAGGCAGGGGCGGGTCGGAGTGGGAGCCTGAGGGCAGCCACCGGGTCGGGTTTTGTGTTCTTGAGGGCCAGTGTCGGACCGAACAGGTGATGGCCTTTGAGGCCCAAAATGGGGGTAAGCCGGTGGTCCTGTTTTTGGATAATGCGCCCTTTCACCGCTCTGGCCGGCTTCTTTGCCGGGCAGCCGAGTGGGAGCGAAAGGGCCTGGTTTTGAGGTATCTACCCCGGTACAGCCCGCACTTAAATCCGATGGAAAATGTCTGGCGGCAACTGCCCCGCAGGTTTTACCCGACGGTTGCGGAGCTGAGGGCGGCGGTTGTCCAGGTGGTCCAGCTGCTGGAAGGGCTCGAGCCCAAAACTCAATGCCTGAGAACTTAAGGGGTGCGCCGGTTCTGTCCCAAGGGTAGTGTGAAGAATTTAAGGAGCCGGATTCCCCCTATCGAGCCCAAGCTCTTTGGGCTGTCAGCCGAGCCTGGCACAGCTAAGCAGGAGAGCAGACTCCACCCCACAAAAGGCCTTAAAGCCCCGAACTGTCCGGGCACGGGTTTTTGACATAAACACTTTAGCGTTTATGTCAATAATC
>JBHOQU010000066.1:0-2978 GCA_042408785.1 Dehalococcoidia bacterium
GGGCGCAAAGGTCGGCGTCTTCTTCGCCTGGTGGGAAAATATGAACCCACCGGAGCGGGCGCAGTTCGGGGGCAGCGTCCACAACTTCGTCTGCGCCCTCAACCCCTCCTGTCAGGGCTGCGCGGCAGCACCCCCTCCGGCTCCGGCCCTGGACTGCTCCGCCCAGGGCAAGTCGGCCTGGGCGGGCCAGGTGGGGCTGCCGGTCTGCGTCGCGGACCTGTTCTGTCAGCAGTTCGGCCGTCTGCCCACCTCGGTGAGCGAACTTACGAGCTGGGGCACTCAGAAGGGCATCCGCTGCGCCGACGGCTCGTGGAACTGCAGCGGCTGTCAGGCCGGTGGGACACAGCCGCCCGGAACCCAACCTTCCCCCGGCCCGCAGCCGCCCGTCCAGTGTGCATCCAACCAGATTGCCGTTCCGGTCATAAACAAGTGCGTCGATAAAAATACTGCCCTGTTGGTCGGGGGTGCTCTTGCGCTGATGCTGCTTGTGGGCGGAGGGAGGCGAAGGTGAGCCGAGCCGAGCGAAGAAAAGCGACCGCTCTGGGGGTGAGAGAGTGAACGTCCCTGGACACGGCGGCGTTTGGGTCCAGGTTCCTGACCAGGCGGTGGCTTGGGCTTGCCAGGCCGACCCCGAGCTGGCCCCGACGCTGCTGGCTCTGGCGAGCCTGGAATCGGGGTTCAACCCGCAGGCCGTCCGGAATACCGCCTGCCCAAACTTGCCGGGCTACCGCGACCCGGGGCCCTATCAACCGGAACTGTCAGTGGGTCTGTTGCAGTTCAACGTCTGCGGGGGTCTCGGAGGCTCGGCTTGCTGCTCAGTGGACCAGGCGAGCCTCTCGGCCCTTATGGATCCGGTCTACAACCTGAGCCAGGGCGCCCGCTACATCCGTTCGCGGCTGGCCCAGGGGGCGTCGCTCTACGACGCCCTGAGCCCGTGGGTGCTGTCCCGGGATATCCTGCTCAGGTCCGGCTTTCTATCCGGGCAGACGGAAAACCCGTGCGCCGGCGGCCCGCCGACCCCTGGGCCGCCGCCGGGCCCGGGAGTCCAGTTGGACCCGGACCTGGTGGTCATTCTGGGGTTAATCCTGGCAGCGCTGCTTATCCTGTCATGAGGAAGCAGGCATGGAACAGACCCTGAGACTTTTGGTTGCGGCTGGCGTGCTCTACGCCGTCTACCTGTACATGAAGGGCAAGGGCCTGGTCCCGACCACGCCGCCCGGCGGCGGCTCGCCCCCTCCGGGGGGTGCAAACTGCTGCGGCCAGCCGGCCACGGGCAACATGGACCTCATGACGGCGGTCAACCCGAACTTTACGCAGCAGATGCTGGAATGGAAATCGGCGCGGCGGGCCAGGGGCGAAAACCCGTGTGACTGGGCCGCGTTCCGCACGCACCTGGTGGCCATCGGGGCGCCGGACCCGGGGCCGAACCCGCCAGCCGCATTCTGTCAGGGGTGAAGCGCGATGGCAAGGCGACGGTCCGACGGCAGCGGAATAATGGTCCTTCTCCTGGTAGGCGGAGGGGTCTACGCCTCGCTCCAGGGCGTTCTCGGCGATAAGGCCCAGGAGACGGTGGCGGCCCTGGCGGAGAAGCTCTGGGGCGGGTGCAAGGTTCCTTCAGGTGCCAACCTTCAGGAGCTTGTGGCGGCGAACCCCAATTTCGTGCGGCAGATGTGGGACTGGAAGGCGAAGCGCATCGCCCACCTGGAAAACCCCTACGATTGGGCCGCGTTCCGCACGCACCTGACGGGAATCGGTGCGCCCGACCCTGGCCCGGTGCCGCCGAAGGAGTTCTGCCAGTGAAAAAGGAGGTCAACAGTGGCCGTAACGTTGCCGCCTGAGATAGCCATTGAGCTTGTCCAGACCGGCTGGGCTGGTCAGACGCCCTTTCAGGAGTTTGCCGAAAACTTCGTTTACACCATTGGCCTTGCGACTGTCCCGTCCGGTGCAGCCGGCGCAGCCGGGGTAGCCCAGTTCGTCGAGCGCGCCGCCGAAGCTGTCACGGGCTTTGGCGGTCGGGTGTTAGCCATCGCACCGCGAGCGCTGTCCTTCATCGCCGCCAACGGGCGGGCCCTGGCCGACGCCCTGAATCGGCTGGCCGTCTCCGTCTTTGTGGTGGCCCCGACGGCTTTCGTTGTCGGGCGCATCGCCTGGAACCTGGCGACCGGAGACGTGCCGGAAAAGATAACGAATTGGGCGACCCAAAAGGCGGATGAGCTGGCAGGTGGGGGAGGCGGCAGCCCGTCGGGACCGTCGCTTTCGGGCCTGGATTTGGCCCTGATTCTCGGGGTCATCCTGGCGGTCGCCCTGGTGCTGGAGGGATAGCCGTGGCGCGCCGAAGACGTCGACGTCGGGGACGGCGGCTGGTAAAGGGGCTGTTGGGCGGCCTGGCAGGTCTCATCTTCGACCGGGGTCCCGCGCCGCGCCCCCCACGAAGGGCCAGGTCAAGACCCAGGCGTGAAGACCGGCCCCGTGCCAGGTCGCCACGCCAGGATACAGAAGACCTGGCCCGCCGCCTGGAGCGAGGGGAAATCCGTGGTGAGGCTCTCAGGGACCTCTTTGGCCGGGGCGTGGTCCGGGTTAAGAACCCGGTGGGGGACATCCTCGAGGCGGCCCGGGAGCTGGCCCGCCGGTTCCACGGGACCGACCGCCGCCAGGTGGTCGAGCTCGAGGAGCGGGAGCGGAACGCCCCGCGCTACGCCGTCGTGGTCGGGCAGGTGGAGGCCATCGAGTACCGGCCCCTGCCGCCTTCCGGCCGGGCCGGCGCCGTTTACCGCCACGAGGCCGGGGACCGGGGCCCCCTTAAGGAGCGAGCCCGGGGCCGGATGCTGCTGGTGGCGGACCCCGAGACGGGCCGGCCTTACCTGGCCCAGCACCGGTCCGGCATGCGCCTGACAGAAAGAGGACTGGAGGGATAGATGACACGCAGACTCACGCCGGTCATGCAGTTTTACCGGGACGTGCAGAAGCTGGCCCCTGAA
>JBHOQU010000069.1:0-1195 GCA_042408785.1 Dehalococcoidia bacterium
AATGGCTTTTTTGTAGTCCCTGATTGCCTGATCGTAATCACCTAACTGAGCATAGGCAACCCCGCGGTGGAAGTAGGCTTTGGCAAGGTATGGGTCTAACTCAATGGCTTTGTTGTAGTCCTTGATTGCCTGATCGTAATCGCCTAACTGAGCATAGGCAACCCCGCGGTGGAAGTAGGCTTTGGCATCATTTGGGTTTAACTCAATGGCTTTGTCGTAGTCCCTGATTGCCTGATCGTAATCACCTAACTGAGCATAGGCAACCCCGCGGTGGAAGTAGGCGTCGGCAAGATTTGGGTTTAACTCAATGGCTTTGTCGTAGTCCCTGATTGCCTGATCGTAATCACCTAACTGAGCATAGACAACCCCGCGGTGGAAGTAGGCGTCGGCATCATTTGGGTCTAACTCAATGGCTTTGTTGTAGTCCTTGATTGCCTGATCGTAATCGCCTAACTGAGCATAGGCAACCCCGCGGTGGAAGTAGGCGTCGGCAAGATCTGGGTCTAACTCAATGGCTTCGTTGAAGTCGCTGATTGCCTGATCGTAATCACCTAACTGAGCATAGGCAACCCCGCGGTGGAAGTAGGCGTCGGCAAGATTTGGGTTTAACTCAATGGCTTTGTTGTAGTCCTTGATCGCCCGTTCGTATTGACCTAACTTACCATAGGCAGCCCCGCGGTTGTGGTAGGCAAGGGCAAAAGATGGTTCTAACTCAATGGCTTTGTCGAAGTCCTTGATTGCCCGATCGTATTGACCTAACTCAACATAGGCAACCCCGCGGACGCAGTAGGCTTCGGCAAGATTTGGGTTTAACTCAATGGCTTTGTCGAAGTCCCTGATTGCCCGTTCGTTTTGACCTAACCCAGCATAGGCAGCCCCGCGGCCGCAGTAGGCTTCGGCAAGATTTGGATTTAACTCAATAGCTTTGTTGAAGTACTTGATTGCCCGTTCGTTTTGACCTAACTGAGCATAGGCAAGCCCGCGGTTGAAGTAGTAGGCTTTGGCAAGATAGTTACGTCCTGCTATAAAACCAATCAGGATGATACCAGCTATCAGAAACGATAGCAGCCTTTTGGCCATTCTGACCCCTCCTTATTTCTGCCCTGCACTGTAATATAACACTGACGCTTCACGATTAAAACTGTTGGCAAACGATTGCTAAGGGGTCGTGCTGCGAGCATCTTTTACGGGTTGT
>JBHOQU010000071.1:0-1391 GCA_042408785.1 Dehalococcoidia bacterium
ACATGCTCGATCCCTTCGGCAAAACGCCTCGGTTCCGTCCGGCTCGCCGGCGCCCAAACCCGCCCCGGGTCAAAGACCACAATGTCGGCCTTAAAACCGTCCTTCAAAAGCCCACGGTCGGGCAGGCCCAGCCGCTGGGCCGGAAACGACGTCAGCTTCCGGATGGCTTCCTCCAGCCTGAGCCACCCCTCTTCCCGCACAAACCTTCCCAGAATGTGCGCAAACGTCCCGTACGTCCGCGGACTCGGGTACTCACCCAGAAAAATCGAGTCGCTGCCCACCATCGATAAGGGGTGACAGATAAACTTGGGCAGGCTCAGGCCGTCGGCCCCAGGGGTAACGTAGTTTATCCCCAGGTCCTCCGAAAGCAGCAGCTCACAAAGGGCATCCACCACCGGCTTGCCCAGCATCTCGGCCACCTCCGCCGCAGACCTGCCCTCAAACCGGTGATTTTCAGGCCGCTTAAAGTTCGTAAGCCACATCTCCTCCCACGACGGGCCCCGGGGACGAACCTCACGCCGCAGCCGCTCCCGGGCCTCGGGGTCGGCCAGAACCGCTTTAAGCCGCTGCGGACCCCCATCGTGGGCCCACTCAGGAAACACAATCAAAAGCCTGGTGCTGCTGTAAACGTAAGGATAGCTGTCAAAGGTTACGTCCAGCCCCTCCTTGCGGCCGTCCTCCACCAGGCCCAGCAGCCGGTCGGCGCCCCCTGGACTGCCAACCCGAAGGTAAAAATGGGTGATGTGCACCGGCACACCAGAACCCCGCCCGATCTCCAGGGCCTCCCGGAACGGGTCCAGGTACCGGTCCCCAAGCCGGTAGCGGACATGGGTGTGGTAGATGCCCCCAAGCCTGGCCACCTCCCGGGCCAGCTCAATAAGCTCGGCCGTATCGGCATAGCTTCCGGGCGGGTAATCAAGCCCCGTCGAAAGGCCGAAGGCCCCCTCCTCCAGGCATTCCCGCAGCAGGGCCCGCATGTTGGCCAGCTCACCGGGCTCGGCCGGGCGGTTGCCCCAGCCCACGGCCCCAATCCGCAGGGGTGAGTTGCCCACCAGGTAGGCGATGTTTACGGCGACCTTCCGGTCGAAAAGCTCCAGGTATTCGGCCACCTTCGACCAGCGTGCGGGCAGCTCAGGCCAGCCGTCGAGGCCCGAGTTAAGCTCGAGGAAGCGGTCCAGGTCCTCGGGCCTAACAAAAGGGGCATAGGAGTTTCCGTCGACGCCGATGACTTCGGTGGTGACCCCCTGGCGGACCTTGGGCTCGTGCCTTGGGTCGGCAAAGAGCATAAGGCCCGAGTGGGAGTCAGTTACCCCACGGCTAAAGCCGGGGGCTTGTGGCTCGAAGCCACTTCAGGGCCTACTGACGGAGGCCCATCCGCCAGCGTGTCTAAA
>JBHOQU010000073.1:0-11999 GCA_042408785.1 Dehalococcoidia bacterium
GGCCCTCCAGGGTGGACATGGCCGCCTTGACATTACCGTTCAGTTCGAAGGCGATGGGGTTGAACTGCCGGCGTGAAGGTAAACGGCCGGCCTTAGAGGGCTGCGATGGCATCCAGGACCGGGTAGACCCCCTCATCCCGGTGTAGCGAACATGGGTTTTCCGTCAACCAGGATACATGCTGACGTGCGGCCGGGATAGCGCCGACCGCAGCGGCTGCGCTTTTTCACTTGAAGGGTATAATCTACCAGGTTTGCCCGGCCGGCGGCGTCAAGGTAAGTCGGCGGAAGTACTTGCGCGGTTTGGTCAGGTGTCGAACGCGCAGAAACGCTCTGAATTATGGAACCGGCTTTCGGACCTTCGCAATGGCTTAACCCACTGCGGGATGCGAAAGGATGCGCGAGACGAGATATACAAAGTATTTAAGTCACGAATAACAAACATTCAGCGCAACTTGTGGGTACTCCTTGAGGACGCTCCCGACCGGGTGCTCTATGGCAGGCGACTCGCGGTCGACCTGAAAAAGCTTTACGGCGAGGTGGCGAAGCTGGACGAGCCACCCCTTTACCTGCAGCGGGCGAAGGAGCTGGCGGGTGAAGGCAACGAGGTGGTGCTGACGGGCCGGGCGCACCCATCTGGCTTTATCTGGCCGTGGCCCATGCCCTCCACGGCAAGGTCCGTCGAATGCTTTACACTTCGCCAGCCGGGGGCGAGGTGCTAATCTTTGACCATTCAGCAAGGTAAGGCGGGATGACCTCCGCCGTTCGCCAACGGTTTGCTAATCTCGGAAATCATTTGTATAATCTGTAGAAACCGAACTGGCGGTCGCATAACCGGGCAAAATTCATCCCCAGCCTGCGGCCGCGGGTGCGGACGGCCGGCAAATCAGGTCGGGTATAGTTCGGAGATGACCGAAGACCCGGTCTTCGAAAAGGCCGAGCTGGCTGTAAGCCTCATGCGGGAGGTCTTTAGCGAGGCCGGCCACGTTGCTGTCTGCTATAGCGGCGGTAAGGACTCCACCCTGCTGGTTCACCTCGCCCTCCAGGCCCTTCAGACCATGAAGGCAAGCCTGCCTCGTTTAAGCATCCTTCTCGTGGACACCGAAGTTGAGATCCCCAGGGTAATACAACAGGCCACCGGATTTCTTCATAAGGTAAGGGAGTGGGCAGCGCGTCAGAATCTGCCGGTGGACACTGAGGTTTTAAGACCGGCACCCCACGAGAGCTTCTGGGCGTTGCTTGTCGGCAGGGGATACCCGGCACCCAGCCCGTTCTTCCGCTGGTGCGTCAAGAGGCTCAAGATAATGCCCGTCCGCAGGTACCTGAGAAACCTCCAACACGAGGTGACCGTTCTCCTTGGCTCCAGGCTGGAGGAGAGTGAGGCAAGAAGACGGGCAATTAACGGCCGGACTATTGGTGGCCGCTGGGTCACCTTCGAAGGGGTTCCGAACACCCGCGCCTACCTTCCGATCGTGGATTGGACTACCGGTGAGGTCTGGGAATTTCTGCTGAAAAGTGGCCCCCCTTGGGGGGGGCACTACGGCGAGCTTTTCGGCCTATACTGGGATGCTCTGGACGAATGCATGTTTAGGCCCAACTCCGCAGGCTACACCTGCAACGGCCGCAGGTTCGGCTGCTGGACGTGCACGGTAGTCAGGCGGGACCGGACCCTGGAAACCCTGGCTGCCTCCGGTGGCGATGGCGAACTGCTGCTGCTCTTGGAGTTTAAGAACTACCTGCGAGGGGTATCGCAGGACCCATCGAAGCGGGCCGGGGTGACCCGCCGGGGCACCTCGGGTCCGGGTCCACTAACCCTTTCGGCAAGGCGGCAAATCTTTGAGGCACTCAAAACGCTGGAGGCCCGCCTGGGCCGGCCCTTACTTACTGCCGAGCATGAGGCCTCCATCCGCCAGGCCTGGGAGCAGGATGCGGGTTCTGGCCTTCCGGGAGGGAAAGATGGCGACCGAGGTTCTTAATCAGCAGGAGCTTCTGGAGGATTTTGAATACTGGCTCAAGAAAGCGAAGGGGATTAGCGGATTTCCGAAAGCCGGACGACAGCGGGATGCCATTCGGCACGAGGTGAGAAAGGCACTGCAAGGCGTGGTGCCCTTCACTCCTGAGGCCGTCCTCGAAGCGGTAAAAGCCAGGCGCGAGGGCAGCGTCCGGACCACGGAACGTGACGATCCTCTCGGCCTTTTTCTGGAATTTTTTGAATCCGAATACTACACCGACGAAGAGCCCGAAGCGGCCCCCGAGGAGCCCACCGAATCCCCGCCTGAGGAGCCCCTTCCGGCGGCTATGTTACCTGCCGAGCGCTCGGGCGCTCCCCGCACGGTTATCGGCCGGGTCGCCCTTACCATTCGTTCGCCTGCCAGGACCGGGGGATTTGCCTTCTGGGTCGAAGACAACCCCGACATACACTTGGAAGCCGGAACACTTGTCACTGCCGAGAGCCCAGACGATTCATACAAGGTAAGGGTCACGGGCATTGTAATTGACGTGCACGCGACCAGCGACGTCGAAACCCCCATTGACAGTTTTTACGGCCATGGCTACGGCAACCCTCAACAACAGGTGGCAACAAAATTGACCGTCGTAACCGTGGGGGAGGTGGAAACCGTTTACCGGTCGGACGGGCGGGCCGAGCCGGTGCGGGGCAACTGGCCGGTGTTCTTTGCGGACGCCACGGAGATTCGCCAGGCGTACGGGGCCGAAATTGACCCCCGGTACGAGGTGGTGGGTGGATTTACCTACGACTACGGCCGGCGGCCTGTCGCCATTCCGCTGGACGTGCGATACCTGGTGGGGTACGAAGCCGCCCATGTAAACATCGCGGGGACATCCGGAGCTGCGACTAAGACCAGCTACGGGCTATTTCTGCTGTTGAGCCTGCTGGCCTATGGTGGGCGACCTGACTTGCCCGACGACATGCGGGACGGCATTGCGGCCGTGGCCTTCAATGTCAAAGAGGCCGACCTGATGCGCATCGACCGGATGCCCCAGGACTGGGACGAGGTGAGAAAAAGGCTTCAGAGTCCCCGCCACCGAAATGACCTGACCCTTTGGGAGGCCCTTAAGGACCCCGGCGAGCAGTATCCCATCGACCCCCTGAGACTGAAGGAGAGGTTCAGATTCTTTGCGCCCCAGACCCCAACTGGCGGGCTACTAACCGCGCGGCAGTATGGCCCAACCGAGGGGTTCAGCTATGCCTGCATGGACCTCGCGGAAACCCGTTCACTGCACATGCTTTTGGACCCAAAGGACCTGGACGACCTCAGCACCGCGCTTATCTCAGACCTTACGGAGGTTCTTAGCACGCGCAAAGATGGGGGTAGCTTCAGCGAAATGCTGGAGCTCCTGCAACGCCTGACGAAGACGCCCACGGGAAAGGGCCTTGACCGGTGGGTAAGCCTTGGGCCCGAAAGTGGCACCCACCACCATCTAGCGACCGTTAACAAAGTGCTCAACCGGCTTCAGAACGCCATTGGGCGCCAGCTTAGCGGCCTTCTCAACCAAAGCGATCTCCGGGCCCGGCCAATTCCAGTCCATACCCTTCGGCCAGGTGACCTCTGGGTGATCGATATAAGCAAGGTGCATGACAAGGGCCAGCGGCTCATCTTTCACACCGTGGTCCGCACCATCTACCGTATCCTGGAGTCCAAGCGTACTAACGAAACCAGGGTGAAGATCGGGCCCGAGAACGTCGATGTCAGCCCCTTTCCGGGCCGGGTTGTGGTCTTCGTTGACGAGCTTAATAAGTTTGCCCCCGGCGGCCGGGAATATTCGGCCATCAAGGAGGACATCCTAGAGGTTACCGCCCGGGGCCGGAGCGTGGGCCTTAGTCTGATCGGAATTCAGCAGCTCGCCTCCAAGGTGGACGATGAGGTTCTGGCTAACTCCAACACCCTGGTGATCGGTCGGACGCACGCAGCCGAAATCCGAAGCCCGGCTTACAATTGGCTCCCTCAGGGCCTGAAAGAGCGGGCGGTGACCCTCGATAAGGGTTGGATGCTGCTTTGGCATGCCGTTCATAAGCGCCCCGTGTTTTTGCGTTTCCCGGTTCCCCTCCACTTTCTTGAGGGGTAGGAGGAGATTGGGGCAGGTGGTATGTTCTCCCCTGGGTTTCTGGAATACATAAATGCCTTGGCCGCACGCGGGTGGGGAGCGGATGATGCCACCCCTGAAGAGTCTCTGCGCAAGGAGCCTTTTTTCGACCAAGAGGCTGAGGGGGCCGAAGAACACCATGTCGAAGTCGGTGCCGACAGCTATTCGCCGCTGCCGGTAGGTGACGGCGAGCCAGTTCAATTTTCTGCCTTTCTGGACGGCGTGCAACGCACCGTGGCCTTTATGTGGGTCAGCACCCCTGGCGGCGCAACAGTGCCGCTCCATGTGGCGCAGATTGCGGCCGCCGTCATGGTGAGGGGGCGCAATGGTCGGCTAAGGTTCGACCCGGAAATGTTCTCGAGCCGGACCCTAGTGCTCATGCCGTGGGAGGGCCTCAAGGACGCCGGCGTCGACCTACCCAAGCCTTCGGATGCCCCGGAGGACTGCAATGAATTGACTTTCAGTCTGGAACCGAAGGCCCAGTTTTTCTTCTGCGATACTACCTACCCGGGAATCACCACCCGCGAAGACAACCGGGCCCGTAACGAAAGGCCGCTTGCGGGGGAGAGACTTTACAACATTAGCGAGGTCCGGGCGCGGGCGCAGACCCGGGTGGCAGTCATGCGCCAGATTTTGGAGCTGCTCGTGCTGGCATGCTTCCGTGCCCGCTTTCCAGAAGGCTGGGTGCTCGTGGACGGCCCCCTGTTTTTACTTGAAAAATGGCAACAGGGAGGGCTCAAGGAGGAAAGGATCCTGCGTAATGCCGTGGGGTACATCAAGAGTTGTCGGAAAAGGCCGCCAACGCCCCGAGAATTCAAAGTGGTGCTTGGACTCGGGGACCGGGAGCGGACCCCCGTGAAGCGGCTTGAAAGGGAGCCCATGCCCAAAGGTGGGAGCGAGGCGCTAGATGAGGCCGGGCGGTACCGACGCTGCCACCTCGACTGGTATATCCGGATGCGGGTTCCGGTGGGATGGTGCCCACCCGGTCCCCAGGGGCTGGTTCGGCTGGATGTCGAGGTGAGTACCCTGGGTCTGGACCGGGGAGACTCGCCGACGCTGAGACCGGAAGGATTCGGCCCCCACGTTGAGACGATAGACCGCATCACTCGAGGCATCTGGCGGGAGATGTGGCCGGCCCCGGGGCCGCCGAGGGACCCCCGGGGGTGTGTGGAGGTGTATCCGGTAGCGGAACTAGAAAGGACCCTGCACAACCGGCTGTATCCGCTCCGGGCACTGGCCTACATTTCTCGCCTGCCGCGCTGAGCGACAAGCTAGTGCTGGCCTGACAATCAACCCACTGGCAGGCCGTTGAGATAGGACAGGACTTCTTCGAGCCCCACCACGTCCCCGTACTTGGCGTCGATATCCCGCAAATTGGCCTCGTGGGCTGCCTCGTTTCGGTCTCCCACGGCCTCCCTGGGAACAATGGGTCGGAAGCCGTACTGCAAGGCATCCACCACCGTTGCCCGAATACACCCGGACGTGGTAAGCCCGGTCACCACCAGGGTATCGACCTGGCGGGCGGTCAGAATCGAGAGGAGGGGGGTACCGAAAAAGGCCGAGGCATAAAGCTTGACCAGCACAGGTTCATCCGGACTGGGCTCCAGTCTCGGGTCAACCCGGGTCCATGGCGACCCGGCCTCCAGGGTAAGCAGGGCCGGCACCTTCCGGGTGAAAAGCTGGGCGGTGGTCAGGTCAGCCTGGCTGTAGGCGACCGTCGTAAAAATCACCGGAATCCGTGCCGACCGGGCGGCATCCAACAGCCGGCGGATGGCCCCCACAACCGCCTCCGCGTCGGCCCCCAGCGGGGAGCGAGGGTCGGTAAAGCCGACGGTCACGTCCACCACCAGGAGGGCAGGCCGCCGCCCGTAGCCCACCTTTCCCCCGAACCCCGTCCGATACCAGCCCGTCATCTTCATTCCGTCTGGGTCATCTGGCGGTCGCCCAGGCGCCGAACCCTGGCCATCGCCTCTTCCGGCGTCTCCATCCTCACCCAGGGCAGGGGCCGCGGCCTTTCCGGGGGCTCCAGTCCGGTTTCCTCTCGGCAGCGGGCAAGGATCTCCTCCAGGGCCGGACCGAAGTCGAAGTCCCTTACCGGTCCCCGCTCGGCGCGCAGTTTGGCCCGCAGTTCCTCGGTGGCTTTGACGTCGGCGTCTAAGGTCCGGGGGTCGATGACTACCCCGTAGTCGGAGCGGGCCTTGTGCACAGTTACCAGGCCCTTTCGCACGTCGGCCACGACTTTCTCTACCGGGCGGTCCAGCGGGTCCTTCCAACCGCCCCCGCCGGCCGTCCGGTAGATAAGCATATCACCCGGCTGGACGGCTATCTGGTCGCACTTCGAGGGCAATATCTGCCGGGTCCCATCCCGCCGCACCAGGATCTTCTCGGAGCGCCTGCCGGGCTTGCCCCCGAGCAGCCCCCACGGGTAGGTGAGCCAGCGGTCGTCATGGATAGAAATTTCACCGGGTTCAAGGAAGACGTACCGCTTTTCGATGCCGTTACCGCCGCGGTGAAAACCGGCCCCGCCCGAATCGACAATGCTGGGATAGCCGTCGACCCTGATGGGATAGTAGGCCTCCAGGTACTCGGTCGGGATATTCTGAAAGAGCGGCCACCAGGAGTGACCGTCCATCCCATCACCAATGGGCCGGCCCGGGATACCCCCGAAAAGGATCTCCATCAGGTAGAAAAACTCACCCTGCTGGTCCCAGCCCGAGTAGAGGAGGTAGGGGCTGGTTCCATACCCGGCCGCGGTGGTGTGCTCGGGGCTGCGCCGGCCCAGGGCACCCCCCAAGACATCGAAAAGCCGGGTAAGGGCGTGGGTCCGACACCCCAGGGCGGCGGGGAATTTGGGGTGGAGCAGACACCCGTCCGGGATAACGATGTGCAGGAGGGGATAAAATCCGTCATTGAACAGGATCTGGGGGTCAAAGACCATGATCAGGTAGACCCCGATGAACATCTTGAACATGGCTTCCGAGAGGTAGAAGTTAATGGGGCCCATCGCCTGCGGGTCGGTGCCCGACCAATCGAAAAAGGCATGCTCGCCTTCCCGCCAGATGGTGAGCTTCATCTTGAATGGACCGTGGCCCAGGCCGTCGTCGTCGACCCAGTCCTCGAAGGACTGGGGTTCCTCGGGTATGTACTGGACGATCAGCTTGGCCATCGCCCGGTAGGTGCGGTCGAGAAGTGCCTGGCATGCCGCCAGGTAGGTCTCCTTGCCGAAGCGGGCGCACAGCTCCTGGACCCGCTTTTCGCCGGTGCGGCAGCCGGCGACGATGGCCATGAGGTCGTTTTTGTTCATTTCAGGCTGCCGCACGTTGTTCAGGATCAGGTCGAGGACGTCCTCATTGAGTTTGCCTTCCCGGAAGAGCTTAACCGGTGGAATGCGGAGGCCCTCCCCGAAGATGGTCTTGGCCCCGGTAGGGAGGGAGCCGGGCAGGGGTCCGCCCACGTCCATCATGTGGCCGAACATGGATGACCAGCCCACCAGCTCCCCGTCCCAGAAGATGGGAACGCATACCAGCCAGTCGTTGATGTGGGATATCGCACCGCCGCACTTGTAGGGGTCGCTGGTCAGGATGACATCGCCCGGTAGGACCGGTTCCCGGAACTCCCGTAGCATCTCGGCAATGTAGGACCCGAACTGCCCGACGACCATTCGGCCGCGCGGGTCTGTAATCATGGGGAACTCATCGTGCTGTTCCCTGATCACCGGGCTCATCGCCGTCCGGTAGAGGGTTGCGTCCATCTCGAACCGCGTGGATTTGAGGGCTCCCTCGATGATATCTAGGGTGATGGGGTCAACTTCAATCTGGGGGATCTCAGCAACTTTCACCGGGTCCATAAAAGGCACCTCCAGCCGTTTATCCATTCTTAGCGGTGGGGCTGAATGATGAGATTGAGAAACCGGTCGACCGCGGCTTCGTACCCCGGCAACACGAGGGTGGTCGAGTCGAACTCCACTATGATCGCCGGCCCCACCACCCTGTTTCCGGGCCGAAGGCGGGAGCGCTCGTATACCTGGGTGGGCAACCAGCCGCCCCTGAAGTAGACCGCATGCTCATCCACGACCGCGTCCGGCGGGGCCTGCCGCCCGTCTTCATCAAATTCAGCCAACCGGGGTTTGGGCACCTGTCCCAGGGCGACCGCCCGCAGGTTGACTACCTCGCAGGTGGCGTCCTCCATCCGGAAGCCGTAAAGCTGTTCGTGAATTCGGTGGAAGCGGCGGACCAGAACGCCGACTCCTTCCGCCGCAAGTTCGGCCGGGTCTGCTTCCACGGGGATTTCGTAACCCTGCCGGTAATAGCGCATGTCCACGTTGTACTGGATCATCCGCCGGGCCGGGGGAATACCCTCGGCGTCCAGCCACCTGGTCGCCTCATCGGCCAGCTCCCGAAGGATTTTCAGGAGCTGACCGACTTCAATCCGGTCAACGGTCCGGATGAAGGTTCGGGCGAATTCGTTCCGGAAGTCGGCCACTACATCCCCAAGGGCGCAGAGGAGGCCCGGGGCCGGGGGCACTACTACGGGAAACGACCCCATCACCTCGGCCACCGCGTTCGCGTGCATCGGCCCGGCACCCCCGAAGGCCACCAGGGCAAACTTCCGGGGGTCGTAGCCCCGCTGAACCGAGACAACCCGGAGGGCGCCGGCCATGTTCTCGTTCACGATGTCAATAATTCCCTGGGCTGCCTGGTATACGTCGAGGCCAAGGGCCCTAGCCACCCGCCCGACAGCCTCTTTCGCCGCCTCAACGTCGAGTTCCATCTCGCCCCCGAGCAGCCGTGGGGGAAGGTGGCCCACCACCACGTTCGCGTCGGTAACCGTGGGGTCGGTACCCCCCTTACCGTAACAGGCGGGTCCGGGGTCGGCTCCGGCCGACTGGGGTCCCACCCGAAGGGCCCCGGTCACCTCGTTCACGCGGGCTATGGACCCACCCCCGGCCCCTATAGACCGGACATTAATGCTGGGCACCTTAATGGGTATCACTTCGCCCGGAAGTCCCAGGCCGTAAGGGACCTCCGTCTGCCGCACGACGGTGGGGACGCCCTCTTGACACAGGCATACGTCCGTCGAAGTCCCGCCCATGTCGAAGGTGAGGATATTGCCGTACCCGGCCCGGCGGGCCACGTACAGGGCCCCGGCCACGCCGCCGGCCGGCCCGGAAAGGATGCCGTATACGGGGTTCTCGGCAGCAAAATCGGCGCTCATTAGGCCGGCATCAGAGCGGAGGATGTTGAGCTGGCCGGTAAAGCCCAGGGAGGCCAGGGAATCTTTAAGGCTTTTAATGTAGTTCTCGACCCTGGGCCGGACGTACGAGTTCATGCAGGCGGTAAGCGTCCGTTCGTACTCCCGAAACTCAGGCAGTATGTCTGAAGAGATGGTTACCGGGAAACCCGGATACAGCTCGTGCGCTATCTCTTCTATCTTTCGCTCATGGCTGGGATTTACGTACGAGTTGATAAGGGAAACCGTGAGAGCCTCGACCCCGGATTCCACCAGCTCCCGCACGACCCGGCGAACCTCGTCGGGGTTAAGGGGCTCCAAAATTTCGCCCTGGGCGCTGATGCGCTCCGAGACCTCCCGGGTGTCCTCGAGGGCTGCCGGAGGCTCAGGCTTGACCATGATTATCCAGCCGGCCAGCGGACCGGGAGTCTGCGACCTGGCCAGATGCAGAATCTCTTTGAAGCCCCGCGTGGTGATGAGGCCTACCCGGGCCCCCCGGGCCTCCAGGAGGGCATTGGTAGCCACGGTAGTCCCATGCATCAAGAAGGCAATCTGACCGGGATTCATGGCCGTTTGCAGGCAGATTCGCCGAATCCCCGCCAGCACGCCCTGGGATGGGTCACTCGGGGTTGAGGGAACCTTGGCCCTCCAGACCTGCCCGGACTCGTCCCGAATGAGGACCAGGTCAGTAAACGTCCCCCCGACGTCGACACCGATGCGGAACGGCATGGCCTTTCTCCTTGAGCTGACACTGTCGGCCTGGCAAACAGGCCGCAACTGGAGATATTATAATAACGTGGGGCCGCCATGTCAAGACATCTGACCTCATACCATTCGGGCCGAGGCTTGGGCGACGAACGTCGACCCGTTTAGTATAATTTATCAGAGCTCTGATCTCCTGACAGCTGAGCCCTGCCGTTGGGGGAGAGAAAAATGGGAGAGCGTCGTCAGGACCCGGCCGTTTTTCAGCCGGTAACGGCTCCGAGGAAGACCGAGTACGCCCGTCAGCAGATTCTCGAGGCGATCCGCAAGGGGATATTCGCCGTGGGTGACCGCCTCCCCTCCGAACGGGAACTGGCCGCCCTCCTCGGGGTAGGCCGTTCCAGCGTCCGGGAGGCCTTAAGCATGCTCCAGATCGCCGGCGTCGTCGAGGTCCGGCACGGCTCCGGTGTCTTCGTCCGCAGCCTGCCCGGTCCGGAGCAGGCGGAGATTCCCCTCGATTTTCTCATCGCCGAGCAGGACTTTCTCACCCTGACCCAGGCCCGCTACGTGGTAGAGCGGGGGATTGTTGCCCTAGCCGTGGAAGAGGCCGACCCCAGGGGCCTAGACGCGATGCGGTCTGCCCTGGCTGATATGGACCGTTCCCTGCGGGAAGCCGACATCGGCCTCTTTCTTAGGGCCAATATCGGCTTCCACGAGGGCCTGGCCCGGGCCGGTCAGAACCCCATCCTTGAGGCCTTTTCCCTCAAGTTGCTGCGGCAGCTGGACCAACCCAAGATCAGGTCGGTCCGGTCCTTCTTCTACCAGGTGGATATTCACCGCCTGGCCCGGGCTGTGGAAACCCACCGGCAGGTCTACGACGGCATCGTAGCCGGGGAACGCGACCTAGCCCTGGACGCGATCTACCGCCACTATGCCGACGTGGTGGCCCCCATCATCGGACAGGACCCTGCCTGGAGGTGACGTAAAGATGGCCCAACTTGCCCTCGAAGGCGTCCGCGTCGTCGAGCTCGGGACGCTCCTTGCCGGCCCTTTCTGCGGCCAGCTTCTGGGCGACCTGGGTGCCGAAGTCATCAAGGTGGAGCCGCCGGGCTCCGGCGACCCCATGCGCCAGTGGGGCCGCAATAAGGTGAACGGGCGAAGCCTCTGGTGGCCCATCATCGCCCGGAATAAAAAATCGGTCACCATCGACCTGCACAAGCCCGAGGGGCAGCAGCTGGCCCGTTGCCTCATCGCCAAGGCCGATATTCTCGTCGAGAATTTCCGGCCCGGAACCCTCGAAAAGTGGGGCCTCGGTTACGAGGATCTTTCCCAGGATAACCCCGGCCTCATTATGGTCCGGGTCTCCGGTTACGGGCAGAGCGGTCCCTACCACCGGCGGGCCGGGTTCGGCAGCATCGCCGAGGCGATGGGCGGGCTCCGCTACATCACCGGCTACCCCGACCGGCCCCCGACCCGCATCGGCATCTCCATTGGGGACGCCCTAGCCGGAACCCTCGGGGCCCTGGGCGCCCTGGCAGCTCTCTGGCACCGGGACCTTAAGGGCGGCCGGGGCCAGGTGGTAGACGTCGCCATTTACGAGGCCGTGCTGGCATACATGGAAAGCCTCATCCCCGAGTACTCCCTGACCGGCTACATCCGGGAGCGGACCGGCTCAGTGCTGCCGGGGGTGGCCCCGTCCAACATCTACCCGACGGCCGACGGCCAGTGGCTGGTGATGGGGGCCAACGCCGACAACGTCTTCAGGCGGCTCTGCCAGGCGATGGGCCGGCCGGAGCTGGCTGATGACCCCCGTTTTGCCACCCATGACGCCCGGGGCCAGAACATGGAGACTTTAGATGCCATAATCGCCGAGTGGACCTCCACCCAGCCGGTGGACCGGCTCGTGGAGGTTCTTAACGAGGCCGGCGTCCCCGCCGGCAAAATCTATACGGCGCGGGAGATGTTGG
>JBHOQU010000074.1:0-10120 GCA_042408785.1 Dehalococcoidia bacterium
CGACGGGGACCAGGGCCTTCCGGCGTTCCCTTGTCTCCCGGAGGGTGCTCTTTATCCGCTCGGCCTTGTTCACGGTCCTCGATGTACCTTCGGATGGTCTCTTCTGACTCGCAGTAGTACGACCTCGTCCACAGAGAGGGAAGGCGGCTTTTCAGGAAGGGGAACTCTTCCCTCAATACCCTAGAAGTGTAGCCTTTTAACTGCCGCACGATAAAGTGGGGACTGTTGGTAGGAACGGTTTTCACGAACAGGTGTACGTGGTCTGGCATAACTTCCGTCTGCCCAATTTCCACCTCAATTCCTCTGGCCTTCTGCCGTTCCGCTACTTCTCACACCAGGACTTTGCGGCGATACTTGGGGCACCAAATAAGGTGGTAGCTAATGTTGTATACCGCCGTTTGCCGTTGATAATCTACTTTACATCGTATCACAAACATTAGAAACCTGCAACTTAGCTGACGCTAAGGCCGCCTTTCATCCCACCCTTAAAAGGGTGGGCTTTCCCGGCGGCCTCTCGTAAACCTGGTGCCAGGCTGGCGGTCAGAAGGGGCCGTCGGGAAGGGACCGCAGGCGACAACCAGCAGCGCCCCCACCAAGGCCCCGGCCAGCCAATACCTTGCGAACCCAAGCCGGAACCAGTTTCCCAACTAGTGGCCCTCTGCAGGTAGCTGTGCCACGGGTATCTACCAAAGGGAGCCTTGGACTGTCAATTTATACCTGTGGCCGGAAATTAGCCGCAGGCAGGTTCGGGCGGTACCCCCCGGCTCGCCCCCAGGCTTTACGGCTGGGGCAAGGTTATCTGGACCGGCTGGCCGTAGTCCCGGAAGCTTAAGGTCATGGTCCAGACCTCGGTCCCTTCCCGCCCCGGCTGGTAGACCCGAACGTCCAGACGCTGGGGCAGGTTATTCGCCGGGTCCACCCAGGCGTCGGCGGCGATATCCAGCCGGTCCAAGGCCGACCCGATTCCCGGCTCCTGGGCCAGCACCCGGGCAAGGTCGGGCTTGAAGGCGAAATGGCGCAGCCGGCGGCCCCCCACGGTTTCCAGGCCCAGGTCCCGGACCGAGCTCGGATTTTGCAAATAGAGCACGGCCAGGTAAGGCGAACCTCCTTTACCCGGCGCCCCGAAGGCCGGGGTGCATTCGGGCGGGTCAAACGTCCCCTTCGGGCTTTGGCAGCGCAGGTCCCGGCCGACCTTGTAAAACCCGAAGTAGGAATCGTACTGGCCGCTCAGGACCGACCGGAACCGGTCCGGCCGGGCCACGGCACCTCGGCCCGAAATCTCCACGGTGATGAGCTGTCCCCCCGAGGTGAAAGCATAAGTGCCGGCGACGTCGAACTGGATGTAGCTAGCGGCCATGAAGGCCGAGACGGCCGCGGCCAGTCCCTGGCCGGTGGGGGGTGTGGTGGGGGTTCGGGCCGGGGTCGGGGAGGCCGGGGGTGACGGCGGCCGGGGGGTCGGGGTGGCCGTCGGAGCCGGCTGGAGCAGGCGGAGGGGTCCCTGGCTGGAGAAGAGGGCGCTCCAGGCAAGGAAGCCCACCAGAATCCCGAAAAGCAGGACCAGGGCGACCAGTACGGCGGTGCGGCCTAGCTGTTCACCCAGGGGTAGGGTGGGTCCTCGGGCACGACGGCCCGAGTGGGCAGAAGACCGGTCTCTTTGGCCACGTCGCCCCCGTTGGCCACGAGCACGTCGCCGGGATTTGACCATGGGGTCTTCACTTTCCAGTGCTGTAACACGGCCCGCTGGCACCGGACCACCGCCACCGGGCCGTAGTCGGCGTAGGACATCGGCAGGCCGAAATACAGGATCGGGTCGCTCTCCGCAAAGTATCGCGCCTTCAAGGCCGGGTTGTTGTCCAAGATGCTGAGGTGCCTCCGCACGACCTCACCCCACGGCAGGCCCGTGTCGGGGGACGTATCAAAGGGCCGGGGAACATTGCGGTAGGTTTCCAGCCAGCCGTCCTTGCCGGCTTCACTCAGCAGGTCGAAGACGTTCACAAAGTAGACCCGGCCCACCTCCGGCCGCCACTGGAAGATGACCCGCTGGAAGGCCTGGCAGATAAAGCCGTTCCAGCTGAACCGGCGGGAGATGGGATACCCTACGGCCTGGACCCCACCCAGCCGCCGGAACTCGTCCCAGAACCGGATGCCGTCGGCGTTGGTTACCGAGTAGCCGGTGCCCCCCGCCCCGCCCCGGCCGTTGGTCTGGGTGAAGAAATGGCCGCCCGGAATGTCGTAGTCCGGGGGCCGGGCCGGAAGCCGCCGAACCCACTCGGCCGTCTCACCCCGAACGGTGTCCATCTGCCGGTAAAAGGCCGTGCCGTTGCACAGGGTCCCGCCGTTGCGCCAGGGCACCGGCACGTTGGGCGGCTGGCAGTCCCGGTGGGCGCAGACGTTGGGCAGGTCCTTGTCCACGAAGGGTCCCCGGCCGGTCGGGTCGATCTGCCACGCCCCCAGCTTCCAGGCCAGGGCCTTGTCCAGGCCGAGGCGGGCGTCGCTGGGGGGCGGCTCCCCCTCGTAGTTGCCCAGGACGGCGATGCCGACACTCCCGGGGTTATAGTCGGGCCCCATGTTGCCGTTGGCGTCGGGGCCGTAGGCGGCGTGGCCCCCCTGCACACCGGCTCCGCCCCAGCGGCCCTCGTAGACGTTGCCCTGCTGGTCCACCAGGTAGTTATAGCCGATGTCCCCCCAGCCTAAGACCTTGGCGTGGTAATAGTAGATGGCCCGGACCGTCGCCGCCGGGTTCCGGTCGCCGTTGCGGGTAACGGTGTGGTGGATGATGGCCTTTTTAATAACGTGATACTGGCGGGGCCAGATCTCCTGGCCGTTCTCGTCGAAGCGGAGCCGCTCGTCGGCGCCCCACTCGGTCCGGGAGATGATCCGCTGGCCCGGGGCGTCCAGGGGGGCCATCAGGCCGACCTTGCCGTTGACGATGTCCTTGGTGCTGGGGCCGGGCCCGGAATCGATGAGCTCGAAGTTAAGGATGTCGGCGTCGGTGCCGTCGCCCAGCCCGAGCTTAAACCGCAGGTAGCGGGCATCCCCCGTGACGATGAGCTCGCCGTACTCGCCGGCCGTGGGCCCGTGGGCCCCAATGATTACCTCATACCAGGGGGACCAGTCGGAGCCGTCCCGGCTCACCTGCACGGCCAGGGAGCGAACGCGGCCCTTCCAGAAGGCACCCACCGCGTCGAAGGTCCGGTCAGCCCGGTAGACCTCGGAGATATACTCCGAACGGCTCAGGATGGAGAGCCCCCGGGCGGCGGCCCGGGCCCGCAGGTCTTTAACGGTTACCCGGCTTGAGCGAACTTCCACAGCGGGCGGGCTTTCGGCGTGGGCCAGGCCGCCGAGGCCCACGGCCAGACCGCTCCCCACCGCTAGACGCAGAAACTCGCGTCTGGAAAGACCCATCATTCCGGGGATACCACGGGCCGGGACGGCAGGCAAGGGCCTTATCCACCGGCTGCGGCTCTGGCCGTGGATAAGGCGGGGCCGGCGGCTTTAAAGCTCGAGTTCCCGACCGATGCCCTTTTCCCGGGCCCGCTCGTAGGCCACCCCGGCTACGGCCACATCCCAGATGGCCAGGCCGTGGGATTCAAAGAGGGTGATCTGGTCGGCCGACTGCCGGCCCGGGTGGAGGCCGGCCACCACCTGCCCCAGCTCGTAGACGGCCTCCCAGCTAACCAGCCCCCGCTCCGTGGGACCCAGCAGGTCGCCCGACTCGACCCGGGCCTGGTCCTTGGAGTCCACGAAGATAAGGTCGGCTCGCCTGATGGCCTCGTCATCCAGCTCCCGCCTCAGCAGGCTGTTGCTGCCGGCCGCGTTGACGTGCATTCCCGGCCGGAGCCATTCGCCGAGCAGAACCGGCTCCCGGCTGGTGGTAATGGTAACCACGATGTCGGCATCCCTTACCGCATCCGGGGCCGACTCCACCGCCTCAACCCGCACCCCAAGGCGCTGGGCCATCCGGCCGGCAAATTCCGTCCGCCGCTGGGGCGTCCGGCTGTAGACCTTAACCAGCTTCACGGGCCGGACCTGGCAGATGGCCTCTACCTGGCTCTCCGCCTGCCAGCCGGCCCCAATTACCCCCAGCACCACGGCGTCCGGCCGGGCCAGGTACTTGGTGGCCACCCCGCTGGCCGCCCCGGTGCGGACCTGGCCGAGCTTGTCCGCCTGCATAACGGCCAGCAGCTGGCCGTCTTCGGCGCTGTAAAGCAGGAACAAAAACTTGGTGCCGGCCCGGAAAGTGGTGTAGGCCTTAAAGCCGATGAGCCCCGCGGGGAGGAGGGCGCCGGCCATCACGTGGAGCATACCGTTGGGGGTTCGGACTCGGCGGCGGGGTTCGTTAACGGCCAGGCCCAGCCCCTGGGCCTTGAAGGCCCCTTCAACGGCCTCTAATGCGGTGGACATGGGCACAAGTTCGGCGATTTCGGCTTCGGTCAGGAAGAGGGCCAAGCTTACACCTCCCAGGGTTTGCGCGCGCCGATTGTTCTAGATTATAACCTAAACTGGCCGTCCGCGCCGTTAACAACGCGCCATAACGCCCCCAAACCTTAAATCCGGCCGGTTTCCGGCCGCCTGGGAGAGCCGCCCGTGGAAAATATCCAGGTCCACGAACTGGCCAAAAACGTCGGCCGCGCCCTGCGGGAGGGCAAGCCAGCAGAGGCGGTGGAGGCGCTGGAGCGCCTCCACCCCGCCGACCGGGCTGAGGTCTTCTGCCACCTTGAGCGGGCAGACCAGAACCTGCTCCTCACCCTGCTCGACCCGGAGGAGGTCGGGGAGATCCTCGAGTACCTGGATGAGGAGGACCGGAAGGAGCTGGCCGCGCGGCTGGAGTTAGGAACCCTCTCCCGGGTCCTGGATGAGGTCGACTCGGACGTCGCCGCCGACGTTCTCCACGAGCTTCCCGACCGCGAGGCTGAGCAGGTGCTGGGCCAGATGAAGGAGCGGGCCGACGTGGAGCGGCTGCTCCCCTACGCCGACACCAGCGCCGGCGGCCTGATGACGCCGGTACCGGTGGTTCTGCGGCCCTGGATGACGGCCGAGGACGCCATCAACCTCCTGCGCCGGGAGAAGCCGGACACCGACATCGTCTACTACCTCTTCGTCGTCGACGAAAACGACCGGCTCGTCGGGGTCGTCAGCCTCCGCCAGCTGGTCATTGCCGACCCCGACACCCCCATCGGCCAGATCATGGACCCACAGGTGGTCTACGTCGGTCCGGATACCGACCAGGAAGAGGTCGCCCGGCTGATGGAGCACTATGACCTGCTGGCCCTGCCGGTGGTGGACCGGGACCGGCGACTTCTGGGGATGGTCCTCATCGAGGACGTCGTCGACGTCATCGAGGAAGAGGCCACCGAGGACATGTTCCGGATGGTGGGTCTCTCCGAGGAGGAGCGAGCCCTCGGCCCGGTCTCCGAATCGGTGCGGCTCAGGCTCCCCTGGCTCGTGGTTAACCTTTACACCGCCTTCCTGGCCGGCTGGGTTGTGAGTCTATTTGAGGACTCCATCGCCAAGGTAGCCGCCCTGGCCGCCATCATGCCGGTCATCTCCGGGCAGGGGGGTAACGACGGCATCCAGACCATCACCGTCATCATCCGGAGCCTGGCCCTGGGCGAGGTGGGCGTTCGGGACTTTTTCCGCTTGCTCCGGAAGCAGGTGCTCATCGCCCTGGCCAACGGCGCCGTTATAGGCGGTCTCACCGCCCTTACGGTTCTCCTCTGGAAGGGGAACTTCGCCCTGGCCGTGGTGGCGGCGGTGGCCATGGTCCTTAATATGATAGTGGCCGGCATCTTCGGGGTGGTCATCCCCATTACCCTGAAGCTTCTGCGGCGGGACCCGGCACAGGCCTCGGGGGTCATCCTCACCACCTTCACCGACGTCTGCGGCTTCTTCATTTTCCTCGGTCTGGCCACCCTGCTTCTGGGCTGGATCGAGGCCCATTAACCGAGATTTTACCCGACTTTAATTCCCCGTTAGGGCTGAACTCCTAAATTTACTACTGGGTTTGGCGGAAGGCTGAACCCAATAGAGTCCAACGTGGAGGTGGTCAAAAACTCATGATTAGACGGGTAATTTTCCTGGGACTGCCCCTGCTGGTGGCCGCCTTCCTGGCCGGGGGTGTGGTTCTGGGGCGCACCTTTGCCGATACCCCCACGCCCACCCCAACCCCGACCAAACCGCCGGCCGCTTCCCTGTGGCAGGACTGGCTCAACCGGGTCGCCCGGATCCTCGGGGTGACCACCGACCGGCTGACCGAGGCCTTCAAGCAGGCCGGCCGGGAGACGGTCCAGCAGGCCGTTCAGGAGGGGAAGCTGACGCAGGATCAGGCCAACCGGATCCTTCAGCGCATCGACCAGGGTCACTTCTTCGCGGGCCCCTTCTTCGGTAAGGGCGGACCGGCCGTTCACTTCGACCTGCGCCGCCATTTCGATGCCCTGGCCGGGTTCCTGGGAATGAACACCGCCGACCTGATGAATGAGCTGCGGTCCGGCAAGAGCCTGGCCCAAATCGCCCAGGAGCACGGCAAGAGCCGGGACGAGCTGAAAAACTTCCTGACCCAGCAGTTCAATCAGGCTATCGACCAGCTGGTTCAGCAGGGGCGATTCACCCAGGAGCAGGCCAACAACGCCAAGAGCAAGTTTCAATCAAACCTGGACCGGCTCATCGATTCCACTAAGGCCGGTCGAGCGCGGAGGTAGCGGTCAACCGGCATAGCCCGCAAGCAGAAGTTGCCTGCCTCCCCCCTTAACCCCCCCGGCCCTGTCAGCGGCTGGCCCGGCCGCCGGCAGGGCCAACCCCCTTTCGGGCGGTTACTCGGGGCGGCGGGTCTGGCGGGAGACCTCCTCGGCCTCGGGGAGGGTTTCCAGACCCCAGGCCGAGTGCCAGTCCCGAAGGTCGGCCCGGAGCCGTTCGTTCTCGGCCTGGAGCTCCTGGTAGAGGCGGGCGTTCTCGATGCAGAGGGCGGCGATGTCGGCCGCGGCCGTGAGGAACCGGCGCTCCTCCTCGGTAAACTCGTGGGGTTCGGCCGTGTAGACCCGCAGCACCCCGATGACCCGGTTCCGGCCCGGAAGGGGCACCACGATCACCGAGCGGATGCCCTCCCGGGCGGCGGCTTCGGGATACTGGAAGCCGGGGTCTTTCGAGGCGTCCTTAATCTCGACGATTTCCCCGGCCAGGGCCCGCTGGTCGACGGCGCTTTTGCTCACCGCGACGGGCCCCTTTCGCAGGTAATCCTCGCTCAGGCCGTAGGCCGCTCCGAGCACCAGCTCGTCCCCCCGGGGAGTAAGCAGGCGGATGGAGCAGGCCTTGGCGTTAAGGGTCTTGGCGGTGCTTTCGCAGGTGATCTGCAGCACTTTCGTGACGTCCAGGCTTGACGTGACGGCTTTGCAGACCTGAAAGAGCGCCTCGAAGAACTGGTCGTCCTTAGCCCGTGGTTCGGTAGCCATCTTATTCAGCCCCCCATAGCTGTTTGGTCAGCCATCTATGATAATTCAATTCCAGACCCCAGGGATAGTGGTCCCGCAGGCGGGGCAGCAGCCGCCGGGACCGAGGCGGTTTTTAAGAACCTTAAAGCCGTGGCGTTGGATGAGCAGGGCCCGGCAGCCCGGACAGTAGGTGTTCTCGAAGGGGCCGACCATCCCCGGCAGGTTGCCGGCGTAAACGAACTTAAGGCCCTCCTCCAGGCCGATTTCAGCCGCCCGGATGAGGGTATCCGGACCGGTGTTGTCCGGGTCGGTCATTTTGTAGTCCTTGTGAAAGGCCGTCACGTGCCAGGGTATGTCCGGGGAGACCGAGGCGATGAACCTGGCGGCATCCCGCAGTTCGGCCTCGGAGTCGTTCCAGCCGGGCACTACCAGGGTAACCACCTCCACCCAGAACCCCAGCTCCCAGGTCCGGCGAATGGTATCGAGTACGTTCTCCAGCCTGCCCCCGAGCTGCCGGTAGTTCCGCTCTGACATCGATTTAAGGTCAATTTTATACCCGTCCAGCCACGGCCGCAGATAGGCCAGGACCTCGGGGGTGGCATTGCCGTTGGAGATAAAGACGGTTTTAAGGCTGGCTTCTTTGGCCAGCTTAAAGATGTCCACGGCCCACTCGGCCGTAATCAGCGGCTCATTATACGAAGACCCTACCACGGCCGCCCCATAGCGGCGGGCCAGCCGGACCAGCTCCTCCGGCCGAATGTCTATGATTTCGACGCCGAGGCCGGCGACGGGGTCCCGCAGGGCCTGCGAGGTAAGCCAGTTCTGGCAGTAGGGGCAGTGGTAGTCACAGCCGAGCATCCCGAAGGTTAAGGTTTTAGAGCCGGGGAGCAGGTGGAAGAAGGGCTTTTTTTCGGTGGGGTCCAGCTGGAGGGGGCCGACGTAGCCCCACGGGGCGTAAAGGACCCCGTCCTGGTTGAATCGGACCTGACAGATACCCCGCAGGCCGTCAAAGACCACGCAGCGGTGGCCGCAGGCGAAGCAGCGAACCTTCTTATCGGCCAGGGGCTCGTAGAGTACTGCCGGCCGGGTGCGCCCGTCGAGGATGTCCGCGAGGGGGGTTTGAAAACGGGTCTTTGCCCGGGCCATGGCCCGCTCATCCTTTCTAAAAGAGATTATAGCTCGGGCCGCCTTCGCGGGTTAAACCTGAGCCCCGGGCGGTTGCCGGGGCGGGGCGGCTCTGGCATAATCCCCCGCGGGAGGTTCCGATGGCCGTTAAGCCCATAAGCCCCGACTTTTACCAGCTTGACCTGCTCCACCTCGGGGTTTCCCGGGTGATCACGGCCTATCTTTACCGTCACCCGACGGAGGCGGTCCTGATCGAGCCGGGCCCGGCCAGCACCCTTGAAACCCTGCTGGCCGACCTCCAGGCCCTTGGGGTCCGGCCCGACGCCTTAAGGCATGTGCTTTTAACCCACATTCACTTAGACCACGCCGGGGCTTCGGGCCACTTGGCCGAGGCTTTTCCGAAGGCCCATTTCTACGTTCACCCCGTTGGCCTCCCCCACCTCGCCGACCCGACCCGGCTGATAAACAGCGCCCGCCGCCTTTACGGGGAGGACCTGGAGCGCCTCTTCGGTCTGCCCAGACCGGTGCCTTCGGAGCGGCTGATTCCCCTGGAAGATTCGGGGCGCCTGCAGCTCGGGGGCCGGAACCTGGCCGTTTACTACTCCCCCGGCCACGCCTCCCACCACGCGGTCTTCCTTGACCTGGAAGACCGGGTGCTCTTTGCCGGGGACACCGCCGGCACCCGGATGCCCGGGGTCGATTCCGTCCGCCCTCCAACCCCGCCCCCCGACATCGACATCGAGGCCTGGCACGAGACGATAAACCGGATCCGGGGTCTGCGCCCGGCGGTCCTGGCCATCGCCCACGCCTGGCTGCATGCTGACGTGGCCTTTCACCTGGCCGACCTGGACGCCCGCCTGGACCGCTGGGCCGGGCTGGTGCTTTCGGCCCTGGAGGCCGGGCAGTCCGAGGCCGAGATTACGGCCGCCCTCCGGGCCGAGGGCGACGCCGCCGCCCGGGCTGCCGACGGCGAGGGCGAGCTGGGCCGCTGGCAGCAGGCCATGCCGTATGAGCTCTCGGCCCTGGGTTTAATTCGCTACTGGCGCAAGCGCCGGCCGGAACTGGACCAGGGTTAAGCGATGCCAATGGTAAGGGTCAGGCGCTGGGATAAACCCGAACCTCCAACCGAAGCCGAACTTATCGACCTTTTCCGGGCCGAGGGCCTTGAGCCCTACCCCTGGTCCAACGGGCCGGGGGACGTTTACCCGGTCCACGCCCACCCGTACCACAAGGTCCTCTACGTGGTGCGGGGATCAATAACCTTCCGCTTCCCGGGCGGTCAGCCGCCGGAGCTTAAGGCCGGCGACCGGCTCGATCTGCCGGCCGGGGTCGAGCACGACGCGGTCGTCGGCCCGGAAGGGGTTGAGAACAGCTCACGGTTCTGTCCCAAGGGTAGTGTGAAGAATTTAAGGAGCCGGATTCCCCCTATGGAGCCCAAGCTCTTTGGGCTGTCAGCCGAGCCTGGCGCAGCTAAGCAGGAGAGCAGACTCCACCCCACAAAAGGCCTTAAAGCCCCGAACTGTCCGGGCACGGGTTTTTGACATAAACACTTTAGCGTTTATGTCAATAAT
>JBHOQU010000076.1:0-24236 GCA_042408785.1 Dehalococcoidia bacterium
GAGGACCTGCTCCGGGAGGTGGCCCCCGGCACCGGGATATACGCCTTTGAGTCCCCGGCCCGGACCTTCGGTCGGGGCCGGGCCCTGCATTTTACGTTCTTCTGGCCGGATGCCCGGCGGTGGGAGGGGCGGGACTTCGTGGTGGCGGTGGTCTGAGGGACAGGCTGGGACATCCCCTGACGAGTCTGCCCCGGTGATGGTGGGATGAGCGGATAGAAAAACAGTCCGGGGATTTAAGGCCTTTAGCAGGGTCCGATCGGCCCTGCTGCTTACCTGCGCAAGGGTTGGCTTAAAGCCCAAAAAGCCCGGGGTTGATAGGGGGAATCCGGCTCCTTAAATTCCTCCCATCACCCCGGGGATAGACCCGGTCAGCTGCCAGGCTTGAACGGGTCCGGGGCGGCCGGTTATACTCGGTAAGATGCTGGCCCGAAGCGGCGAACCCACCGGACCCATCGACATCCACGTCCACATCCTGCCGGCCGTCGACGACGGGGCGCCCGACCTGGATACGGCGGTGCGCCTGGCCGAAGCGGCCGCCCAGGACGGCATCGTCGGCCTGGTGGCCACCCCTCACGGGACCGAGTGGCGCCGGGTCGGAAACCGCGACCGGTTTCTGGCCCGACTCAGGGAGGTCCAGGACGCCGTGCGGGCGGCCGGAATCCCCGTGGAAATCTACCCGGGCCAGGAGGCCTGGCTGGGGCCGAATCTCCTCGACCAGCTTGCCGAAGGCTACGCCTTTACGCTGAACAACACCCGGTACATCCTGGTGGAGGTCCCCTTCAGCCACTGCCCGGCCGAGACCGAAGAGCTCACCTTTCAGCTTCTGGCCCACGGCTACGTGCCCATCATGGCCCACCCGGAGCGCAACGCCGACCTGGCGCGGGACCTGGACCGGGCGCTCCGGCTGGTCGGGCTGGGGATGCGCTTTCAGATTACGGCCGCAAGCCTGCTGGGTCATCTGGGACCGGGCCCAAAGGCCGCGGCCGAAAAGTACATCCGGCACCGGCTCGCCCATTTCCTGGCCTCCGACGCCCACCACCCCACGGGCCCCCGGGCCCCGCGGCTGGGCCAGGCCCGCCGGGTCGTCGAAACCCTGGCCGGAGCCGAGTACGCCGAGCTCCTCACCGTGGTCAACCCCCGGGCCGCCCTGGCCGATGCTGAGCTCGTCGTTCCCGAGCCCGAGCGGCCCCACCAGAAGACCTTCTGGGAGGCCATCGGATGGCGACATTGAAGGGCCTCATCCTGAGCGGGGGCAAGGGCACCCGACTGCGCCCCCTCACCTACACCGGGGCCAAACAGCTGGTGCCCGTGGCCAACAAGCCCGTCCTCTTCTACGCCATCGAAGACCTCGTTGAGGCCGGGGTCACCGATATCGGCATCGTCGTCGGGGACACCCGGGAGCAGGTCATGGCCGCCGTGGGCGACGGCAGCCGCTTCGGCGCCCGGGTAACGTATATACATCAGGAACAGCCCCTGGGCCTGGCCCACGCCGTCCTGGTTTCGGAGCCCTTCCTGGGGAACTCCCCCTTTGTGATGTTCCTCGGCGATAACTTCCTGCTGGAGGGTATAACCCAGTACGTGGAAGAGTTCCGCAAGGGCCAGGCCGATGCCCTGGTGCTCCTGCACCGGGTGCCGAACCCCACCGAGTTTGGGGTAGCCGAGCTGGTGGACGGGCGGCTGGTCCGCCTGGTGGAGCGGCCGAAGGAGCCCCCAAGCGACCTGGTCATTATCGGGATATACATGTTCAACCACCACATCTTGGAGGCCGTCCACCGCATCAAGCCCTCCTGGCGGGGTGAGCTGGAGATCACGGACGCCATCCAGTATCTCATCGACCGGGGCTACCGGGTCGACCACCGGGTCATAAACGGCTACTGGATCGACACCGGCAAGAAGGACGACCTTCTGGACGCCAACCGGGTGGTCCTCGAGACCCTGGAACCCCGGGTCGAAGGCTTCGTGGACGGGCAGTCCCGGCTTTACGGCAAGGTCATCGTCGAAAAAGATGCGCAGATAATAAACAGCGTCATTCGCGGCCCGGCCATCATCGGCGAACGGACCAGGGTGGTCAACGCCTACATCGGGCCTTTTACCTCCATTTACCACGACTGTGTGGTGGAAAGGGCCGAGGTGGAGCACAGCATCATCCTGGAGTTCAGCCGGATTCAGGACCTCGAACACCGGGTCGCCGACAGCCTCATCGGCCGCTACGTGGAGATAACCCGCTCGCCGATGAAGCCTAGGGCCTACAACCTGATGCTGGGCGACCACAGCCGGGTGGGGGTGGTCTGATGGGCCGGGCGACCATTCTCGTTACCGGCGGCGCCGGCTTTATCGGTTCGAATTTCGTCCGCTTCCTCCGGACTCACCGGCCCGATTACCGGGTCGTCGTCCTCGATAAGCTCACCTATGCCGGCCGGCGGGAGAACCTGGCCGAGATTCCCGAGGGTGAGCACTTCCGGTTTGTTCGGGGCGACATTGCCGACCAGGCCCTGGTGGACGCCCTCTTTGAGGAGGAGCGGTTCGACTTCGTGGTGAACTTCGCGGCCGAGACCCACGTCGACCGCTCCATTCTGGAAGCCGGGGAGTTCATCCGGACGGATATTTGGGGAACCTGGGTCCTTTTGGAGGTCGTCCGCCGGCGGGGCACCGGCCGCTTTCTGCAGGTTTCCACCGACGAAGTCTACGGCCAGGTCCTGGAAGGCTCGGCCGCCGAGGCCGACCCCCTGGCCCCCCGCAGCCCGTATGCCGCCAGCAAGGCCGGGGCCGACCTGCTGGCCCTGGCCTACCACGAAACCTTCGGCCTGCCCGTCCTAATAACCCGGGGCTCCAACACCTTCGGCCCCTACCAGCACCCGGAGAAGTTCATCCCCCTCTTCATCACCAACGCCATCGACGACCAGCCCTTGCCCCTCTACGGGGACGGCCGGCAGGTTCGGGACTGGATTTACGTGGCCGACCACTGCGCCGCCATCGACCTGGTGCTCCATCAGGGGGAGGTCGGGCTGGTATACAACGTGGGGGCCGGCAATGAGCGGGAGAACATCCAGGTGGCCCGGCTGATCCTGCGCCTTTTGGGCAAGCCCGAAAGCCTCATCCGGCCGGTGGCCGACCGGCCAGCCCACGACCGCCGCTACTCCCTGGACACCGGCCGCCTGCGGGCCCTGGGCTGGGCCCCCCGCCACCCCTTCGAGCAGGCCCTGGCCGAAACGGTCCGCTGGTACCAGGCCAACGAGGCCTGGTGGCGGCCTATCAAGCAGGGGGAATTCGCCGAGTTTTACCGGCGTAACTACGGCCACCGCCTCGGCGGCTGAGCCGCCGGGGTTAGACCTCGGCCTTGGTCAGGGTGGCCAGGAACTCGGCGTTGCTCCGGGTCCGGGCAAGCCGATCCAGGACCTTCTCGGTGGCCTCCGTGGGGGAGCTGGCATTCTGGCTTATCAGGGAGACCATCCGCCTGAGCAGCCAGACCTGGCGCAGGGTCTGCTCATCCAGCAGCAGCTCCTCCCGCCGGGTGCCGCTGCGCAGGATGTCGATGGCCGGGAAGATGCGGCGCTCGGCCAGCCGCCGGTCCAGGTGGAGCTCGAAGTTGCCCGTACCCTTAAACTCCTCGTAGATCACCTCGTCCATCCGGCTGCCCGTGTCGATGAGGCAGGTGGCCAGGATGGTGAGGCTTCCCCCCTCCTCGGTGTTGCGGGCGGCCCCGAAGAACCGCTTGGGCGGGTAGAGGGCCACCGGGTCGATACCCCCGGTCAGGGTCCGGCCGGAGGGGGGCAGGGCCAGGTTGTAGGCGCGGGTCAGCCGGGTGATGCTGTCCAGCAGGATGATGACGTGGCGGCCCAGCTCCACCTGCCGCTTGGCGTACTCCAGGGCCAGCTCGGCAACCCGGGTGTGGTCCTCCACCGGCTCGTCAAAGGTCGAGCTTACCACGTCGGCCCGGTGGACCGAGCGCCGGACGTCGGTTACCTCCTCCGGCCGCTCCCCGATGAGGCAGAACATGATGTGGATGTCATCGTAGTTGGCGGCGATGGCGTTGGCGATGTGTTTTAAAACGGTGGTCTTTCCCGCCTTCGGGGGCGAAACGATGAGCCCCCGCTGGCCCCGCCCCAGGGGCGCCACCAGGTCAATGAGCCGGGTGGTCAGATTATTGGGGGTCGTTTCCAGCCGGATGAGCCGGTTGGGAAAGATGGGGGTAAGCTCCTCGAAGAGGGGCCGGTGGCGGGCCTGCTCCGGGTCGACCCCGTTCACGGCCTCCACCCGCAGTAGGCTGTAGTACTTCTCCGTGTCCTTCGGGGGCCGGACCTGGCCGGTGACCAGGTCGCCGGTGCGCAGGCCGAACCGGCGGATCTGGGTCTGGGAAACGTAGATGTCGTTGGGGCTCGGCCGGAAGTTCTGGCGCCGGAGAAAACCGTAGCCCTCGTCGGTGATCTCCAGCACCCCGCTGGTGAAGATATTCCCCTGCTGCTCAACATGGGCCTGCATCAGCCGGTAGATGATGTCCTGCTTCCGCAGGGTGCTGAGGCCCGTCAGGCCGAGCTCCCGGGCCATCTCAAGCAACTCTTCGCGAGTCTTGCTTTCCAGTTCCGTAATGTTCATAGTCGCTCCCAGGGATAAGGTGTTTTGGGGGTTCGAATTACCGTCGGTTCACGATTCCGGGGGGATAAACAAAGGCTACCTGGGCCGCCACCCCCAACCGGCCCAATTATAATCGTTGGGTTTTCACCACGTCAACACTCGTGTCCCACCTGTTAGCGGCCGACCGGCAGCTCCAGCTCCAGGCCCGCCGCCTTCCAGTCCTCCAGGAACCGGCTCAGGCCGATATCGGTGAGCGGGTGGTGCAGCATCTGCAGAAGCACCTTGAAGGGCACGGTGGCAATATCCGCCCCCGCCTTGGCCGCCGCCACGACGTGGAGGGGATGGCGGATGCTGGCCGCCAGGACCCTGGTCGGGATGCCATATTTCTTAAAGACCTCCACCGTATCCCGAACCACGGCCATCCCGTCCTGGCCCACGTCGTCGAGCCGGCCCACGAAGGGACTTACGTAGGCGGCGCCGGCCCGGGCCGCCAGCAGGCACTGGTTTACCGAAAAGCAGAGGGTGCAGTTGACTTTGACGCCTTCTTTGGAGACGACACTTATGGCCTCGAGGCCCGCGGCGGTCACCGGAATCTTGACCACCACGTTCGGGGCCCACCCAGCCAGCTCCCGGGCCTGCCGGACCATCCCCTCCGGGTCCAGGGCGGTAACCTCGACGCTCACGGGCCCGGGAACCAGCCGACAGATCTCCAGGACCAGCTCCCGGAAGGAACCGGCCCGCTCCCGGGCGGCCAGCGACGGGTTGGTGGTCACCCCGCTGACCACCCCCAACTTGACGCCCTGCCGGACCTCCTCTATATTCGCGGTGTCAAGGAAAAGCTGCATACTTCCCTCCCGGGGAGTTTCCGGTTGCCCACCCAATTATACCGGAGCCGGGGCCAACCTTCGGGGGACCGTCCGCTAAGATTATACCTTAAGGCGGTAGAAAGGGCAATGAACGTCAAGGCCAGGTTCGACCTTACCGACCGCATCGCCCTGGTCACCGGCGCCAGCCGGGGGCTCGGCCGGGGGATGGCCCTGGCCCTGGCCTCCGCCGGGGCCCACGTGGCCCTGGCCGCCCGGTCGGCCGAGGACCTGGCCCGGGTCGCCGCCGAAATTCGGGAGCTGGGGCGGGAAAGCCTGCCCATCCGGGCCGACCTGGTGGACGCCCGGGAAGGCGTCCGCGCCGTGGAGGAGACGGTTCGCCACTTCGGCCGGCTCGACATCCTGGTAAACAACGTGGGCACCAACATCCGCAAGCCGGCCCTGGAGGTCACCGAAGCCGACTGGGACTACCTGGTGAATCTAAACCTCAAAACGGCCTTCTTTACCGCCCAGGCCGCCGGCCGCCAGATGGTGGCCCAGTTTCAAAGGGACCCTTCCCGCCGGGGCAAGATTATAAACATCGGGTCGCTGGCCACCAGCCTGGCCCTCCCCAACGCCTCCGTTTACGCCGTCACCAAAGGGGGCATCGGGCAGCTTACCCGGGCCCTGGCCCTGGAATGGGCCAGGCTGGGCGTAAACGTCAACGCCATCGCCCCCGGCTACTTTTACACCGACCTGACCGAGCCGCTTCTCACCCACCCCGAGCACTCGGCCCGGATCCTGGGCCGAATTCCCATGGGCCGCACCGGCGAAATCGAGGACCTGGCCGGGCTGGTGGTCTTCCTGGCCTCCCCGGCCTCGGACTACATCACCGGGCAGGTCATTTACGTGGATGGCGGCTGGACAGCCTGGTGAGGCCGGCCTAGGCCTGGCGGCCCAGCTCGGCCTTAAGCTCGGCGATCTCCCGCTCCACTTCCCGAAGCTCGGCCTCCAGTTCCCGCCGGTACTCCTCCAGCATCTCCAGGTACTCTTCCCGCCTGGGAAAGCCGGGACCGAAGTAGAAAAACCCGAAGTGGGGCCAGGCGAAGCCGAACCGGAAAAACCGCCGGCGCATTTTTCCCCTCCAGTCCAGCCGGTCGGCTCAGGGTTTCGGTTATAATATAAAACGGCCGCGGGAGTAGCTCAGCTGGCAGAGCGCCTCCCTTCCAAGGAGGATGTCGCGGGTTCGAATCCCGTCTCCCGCTCTATTTTTGCCCGGCCGCAGCCGGCCCGGCAAGACCATAACGGAGGGGGTTGAAGGTGAAGGTCATTCTCCGCTACCCCAGGCGCCAGGAGCTGGAATTTCAGGGCGCCCGGCGGGTCCGGGATATCCTCAAGGAGCTTAACATCAACCCCGAAGCCGTCCTGGTCATTCGGGGCGATTCCCTGGTTACGGGCGATACGGTCGTCGACGAAAACGACGTCATCGAAATTCGCCCGGTGATGTCGGGAGGCCAGGCCGATGCGCTGCATTAAGTGCCGCAAGCCCGCCGCCGTCGAGGTGCGCCGGCACCATTCGGCCTTCTGTCCGGAGCACTTCATCGAGTTCTTCGACAACCAGGTGCGGCGGGCCATCCACGAAGAGAAGATGTTCACCCACGACGACCGCATCCTGGTGGCGGTCTCGGGGGGCAAGGACAGCCTTGCCCTCTGGGACGTCCTGCTGCGCTTCGGCTACCGGGCAACGGGCCTCCACATAAACCTGGGCATTCCGGGCTACTCCGACCTCTCCCAGGAAAAGACCGAGGCCTTCGCCCGGGAACGGGAGGCCGAGCTGCTTATCGTCGACCTGGAGGCCGACTACGGCGTAACCGTCGAGGACTTCAAGCGGGGCTCCGAGCGGACCCCCTGCTCGGCCTGCGGCCTTTCGAAAAGATATATTTTCAACAAGGTTGCCCTTGAGCACGGCTTCGACGTGGTGGCCACGGGCCACAACCTGGACGACGAGGCCGCCACCCTCCTGGGCAACCTCATCCACTGGCAGGAAGGCTATTTGATTCGCCAGGGGCCGGTGCTGCCGGCCAGCTACCCAAACCTGGTAAAGAAAGTAAAGCCCCTTTTCCGGCTGGCCGAGCGGGAGATTGCCGCCTACGCCGTTCTGCGGGGCATCGATTACGTCCTGGACGAGTGCCCCAATGCGGTGGGGGCCCGCTCCCTGCTGTACAAGGAGGCCCTCAACCTCATCGAGCACCACTCCCCGGGGGCCAAACAGAACCTCTACCTGGGCTTCCTACAGAAGGGCCGCCGGCTCATCGCCGCGTCCGAAGAGAAGCCCCAGCTGGTGGAGTGTGAGCGCTGCGGAATGCCCACCACCTCGGAGGTCTGCTCCTTCTGCCGGCTGATGGAGCGGGTGAAGATCCGGCTCCGGCGGGCCCGTCCCGAACCGGTGGCCCGGCCTGCGTCCGGCTAGGTCCCTTCTTCCCAGCTGGCCAGGTAGCGCTCCTGCTCCTCGGTGAGGCTGTCGATGGCGATGCCCATGGCCGCCAGCTTAAGGCGGGCGACTTCCTCGTCTATCTCCCTTGGAACCCGGTAGACCTGGGGTGCCAGGGACCGGCCCGCTTTCGCCAGGTATTCCACCGAAAGGGCCTGGTTGGCGAAGCTCATGTCCATCACCGCCGCCGGGTGGCCCTCGGCCGCGGCCAGGTTTATGAGCCGGCCGTCGGCCAGCAGGTAGACGCGCCGGCCGTCGGCCAAGGTGAACTCTTCCACGAAGTCTCTGAGGGTCCGTCGGCCCACCGCCAGCCGGCTCAGGGCCGGGATGTTTATCTCCACGTTGAAGTGGCCGGCGTTGGCCAGGATCGCCCCGTCCTTCATCACCCGGATGTGCTGCTCGTCGATGACGTTAATGTCACCGGTGGCGGTGATGAAAACGTCCCCGACCCGGGCCGCCTCGGCCAGGGGCATCACCTCGTGGCCGTCCATCAGGGCCTCCAGGGCCCGAACCGGGTTCACCTCGGTGACAATCGTCCGGGCCCCCATTCCCCGGGCCCGCAAAGCGATGCCCCGGCCGCACCAGCCGTAGCCGCAGACCACCACCCGCCGCCCCGCCCAGAGGATATTGGTCGCCCGGGTGATGCCGTCGATGGTGCTCTGACCGGTGCCGTAGCGGTTGTCAAAAAGATATTTCGTGTCGGCCTCGTTTACGGCGATGATGGGGTAGCGCAGGGCCCCGGCCCGGGCCATGCTCCGCAGCCGGATCACCCCCGTGGTGGTCTCCTCGGTCCCGCCGATGATATACCCCAAAAGCTCCTGGCGCTCCTTGTGGGCGGTGCTTACCAGGTCGGCCCCGTCGTCGATGGTTACCTGGGGCCGGTGGTCCAGGGCCCGGTGGATGTGGCGGTAATACGTTTCGGTGTCCTCGCCCTTAATGGCATAAACGGGAATGCCGTAATCCATCACCAGGGCGGCCGCCACGTCATCCTGGGTGCTCAGCGGGTTCGAGGCGCAAAGGACCAGGTCGGCGCCGCCCGCCTTCAGGGTGATGGCCAGGTTCGCCGTCTCAGAGGTGATGTGCAGGCAGCCGGCAACCCGCACCCCTGCCAGGGGTTTCTCTTTCTCGAAGCGCTCCCGAATGAGCCTGAGGACCGGCATCTCCGCGCCGGCCCACTCGATGCGGGTCCGGCCCTTCGGGGCCAGGGCCGGGTCCTTGATATCCCCTCGGTATCCGGCGGTCGTCATCTTGCCTCCTGTCCCGGGATGATTCGGCCGAAGAGCCGCCAGAACGGCCCGATGTGCCGCCGTTCGGCGACGCCCTCGATCAGGTTGGTCACCACCTCATAGCCCAGCTTCCGGTAGGCCCGGATGGCCGGGGTGTTCGAGCGGTTGACGTTAAGGACGACGTCGTCGACCATTTCCAGCAGGTCGGCCGTCACGCGGCCGGTGACGGCCGTGGCGTAGCCCAGCCCCCGGAAATCGGGGTCGGTAAAGACGTTGCCTACGGCCGCGATCCGGTGGGTCGGGTCGATGAAGTGGGTCCCGGCCACCGAGACCAGCCGGCCGTCCCGCCAGACACCGTAGTATACACCATCCGACACCTGGCGGGCCGTTATTAGGCTTCCGGCGCCCCGCCGGTAGAGCCGGTTTATTTCGGCCGTATCCTCGGCCTGGAGGCGCACCGCCCGGGGCCACTCCGCCGGCCGAAACCGGGCCCGGTCCACCCACATCCGCCACATGGGCTGGCCCCCCTGGAGCCGAAAGACCCGGTCCACAGCCGGGAAGTCCCGCTCCAGAACCGTCAGATAGACCGTGCCGGGAACGGGGGCTTCAGCCAGCAGCCGGAAAAGGAGTTCGTCGGGGCCGTAAACGATGAGGGCCGGCGGCTCGTACGCCCGGTTCACCACGGCCCAGGCGGCCTGCCCGCCCTCAAAGAGGGCAAACCATTCGGACCGCTCCCGTAGGGGGGGAAGCAGGTAGCCGAAGCCGTAGGCGACCTCGAGGCGGGCCGCCTCCAGAAGGGGAACGACTTCCTCGTCGCTTTTGAGCCGAACAACCGCCCTTACCTGCGCCACACTATCAGTCCAGCATGAACCGGGTAAACTCCCGGAGCTCTTCGGTCCGGAGGCGGATCTCCTCGGGGGTGACCTTTTCGAGGCGGTTCAGGCTGAAATCCTCGACCGTGAAGCTGGCCACCACCGTCCCCATCACCACGGCCCGGCGCATGGTTTCGAGATTCACCCGGTTGGCCCTAGCCAGGTACCCCAGGAAGCCCCCGGCAAAGCTGTCCCCCGCCCCCGTCGGGTCCCGGACCTCGTCGAGGGGGTAGGCCGGGACGGCAAAGTAGTCGAAGTCCGTAAACATCACCGCCCCATACTCACCCTTTTTAATGATAACCCCCTTCGGGCCCAGCCGTAAGATCTTCCGGGCGGCGGCGAGCAGGCTTGGGGTCTCCGCCAGCATCCGGGCCTCGGCCTCGTTCATCAGGAGAATGTCCACCTGGCCGATGGTCCGGACCAGGCTTTCGGGCTTGTTTCGGATCCAGTAGTCCATCGTGTCCATCACCCGCAGCCGGGCCTTGGGAACCTGCTGAAGGACCTCCAGCTGGATGTCCGGGTCCCCGTTGGCCAGGAAGACGAACCTGCTCTCGGCGTAGCCGTCGGGCAGAACCGGCCTGAAGTCGGCGAAGGTGTTTAGCTGGGTCTCCAGGGTCTCGACCATATTAAGGTCGTAGTCATAGCGGCCGGACCACCGGAAGGTTCGGCCCTCCCGAACCACCACCCCCCGCAGGTCGACGTGGGGCCGGCGGAGGCGGTCCCAGAACTCGGGCGGAAAGTCGGTGCCAACCACGGAGACCATGTTCACCGGAGCAAAGAGGCTGGCGGCCACCGCAAAATAGCTCAGGGAACCGCCCAGCACCCCCTCGGCCCGGCCGAAGGGAGTCTCGACGGTGTCGATCCCGATGGTGCCAACGGCAAGGATGGACATAGCCTTCCGACCTCGCTCAGCTTATGTATTTGCCGATGAGAAGGCTCAGCTCCTGCTTTAGCTTCTCGGGGATATATTCGGGGGCGGTGATGACTGCATCCTTAAGGGCCGTGGCGCAGGGGCAGTCCCGTTCTGCCGGTATCATGGTGACGACCCTTTTTATCACTTCCTTGGCAACCTGAACATTCTTCAAAAGGTTCGTCACCACCAGCTCCACCGAAACGGTCTGCTCCGCCGAGTGCCACACATCGTAGTCGGTGACCAGGGCCAGGGTGGCGTAGCAGATTTCGGCCTCCCGGGCCAGCTTCGCCTCGGGCAGGGCCGTCATCCCGATGATATCCGCCCCCCACGAGCGGTAGAGGCGGCTCTCGGCCTTGGTGGAAAACTGCGGCCCCTCAATGACCACGTAAGTCCCCCCGAAGTGGGTGGTCGCCCCGGTCCCCCGGGCGGCCTCGTAAAGGACCCGGCTCAGCGCCGGACAGAACGGGTCGGCAAAGCCCACGTGGGCGACGATGCCGCCCCCGAAAAATGTGCTCACCCTGCCCCGGGTCCGGTCGATGAGCTGGTCGGGGATCACCAGGTGGAGGGGGGCGATCTCCTCCTTAAGGCTCCCCACCGCGCTGACGGAGATTATCCGTTCCACCCCCAGGGATTTGAGGGCGTAGATATTGGCCCGGGCGGGCAGCTCGCTCGGGCTTATCCGGTGGCCCCGCCCATGCCGGGGCAAAAAGGCGACCCGGACCCCATTCAGAGTGCCGATAATAATGCTGTCGCTCGGCTCCCCAAAGGGGGTGTTGACCTTGACCTCTTCAATATCCGAAAGCCCCTCGATCTGGTAGAGCCCGCTGCCCCCGATAACCCCAACTCGGGCCTCCGCCATGGTTTCACCTCCCCTCTGAACTGGTCGGCGGCTTGGAGATTTCGGCGGCTCTGACCGCCAGGGCCAGACTCTCCGAGTAAGGCGGCCGCAGGACGCCCGCCTCGGTGATGATGGCCGTAACCAGTTGCGCCGGGGTCACGTCGAAGGCGGGGTTGGCCGCCTCCACCCCCTCGGGCGCAACCCGGCACTGGCCGACGTGGAGAACCTCGGCCGGACTCCGCTGCTCGATGGGAATCCGGTCGCCGGAAGGCGTGTTCAGGTCCACCGTGCTCAGCGGGGCCGCCACGTAAAAGGGCACCCCGTGGTGGCGGGCCAGGACCGCCAGCCCGTAAGTGCCCACCTTGTTGGCCACGTCCCCGTTGGCGGCGACCCGGTCCGCCCCCACCACCACGCAGTCCACCTCCCCCCGGGCGAAGAAGTAGCCGGCGGCGGCGTCGGCGATAAGGACGAAGGGCACCCCGGCCTTCTTGAGCTCCCAGGCCGTAAGCCGGGCCCCCTGAAGCCGCGGCCGGGTCTCGTCCACCAGCACCCGGCGGAGCTTGCCCTGGGCCCAGGCCTCGTAAATGACCCCGAGGGCGGTCCCGATGCCGGCGGTGGCCAGGGCGCCCGTGTTGCAGTGGGTGAGGACCGTCGCCCCAGCCGGCAGCAGGTCGGCCCCGAAGCGGCTCAGCCGCAGCGAAGCCTCCCGGTCCCCTTCCAGCAGCCGCTCGGCCTCCGCCAGGAGGGCGTTTTTGGCCGCCTGGGGGCTCAGACCCTCCGCCAGCGCCAGCATTCGGTCCAGGGCCCAGAAGAGGTTGACGGCCGTCGGCCGGGTCCGGCGGAGCCGGTCGGCCGCCTGCCGAAGGCTGGCCCGGAACGCCGCCGGCTCGGGCGGGGCCTTGAGGGCGGCCAGGACGAGGCCGAAGGCGGCCGCCAGGCCGATGAGGGGCGCGCCCCGGACCTGCATCCGCTCGATGGCCTGGGCCACGGCCTCCGGGTCGGCAAGCTCAAGGTAAACCTCTGCCTCCGGGAGCCGGGTCTGGTCCAGGATGACCAGCCGGTCCCCGGCCCAGCGCAGGGGTGTGACCGGGACCATGCTTTGCTCCGTGCGCCGAGGGGCGGTAAATTTCGCCGATGGTAGTATCCGGAACGGAACGGGCCGCTGTCAACGGTCGGTCCTGGGCCGGGGCCGACGGCTGTGGACCCCCACGACTGAGCCGGCCACCCGGCCCGCTACCCCCGGACGGCCCGGCCTCAGGCCGCAAGGGCGGCCGGGCCATCCGGGTTATAATCAAGGCAGGAACCATGCCGCACCTGACGAACCTTCGGGTCGCCCAGATTTTTGAGCAGGTTGGCGACCTGCTGGAGGCCAAGGGTGAAAGCCCCTTTAAGGTTCAGGCCTACCGGCGGGTTGCCCGCAACATCGGCCGGCTCGACGAAGACCTCCATGAGCTCGCCGCCCAGGGCCGGCTTGCCGAGATCCCCGGGGTCGGGACCGAAATCGAAAAGAAGATCCGGGAGATCCTTCAGACCGGCCGGCTCGGCTACCTGGAACGGCTCAAGGCCGAGCTCCCCGGCGTCTTAACCCTGATGGAGGTGCCGGGTATCGGGCCCAAGACCGCTTACCGCCTGAGCCGGGAGCTCGGCATCCGAACCATTGACGACCTGGAGGCCGCCCTGGAGAAGGGGGACGAGTTCTGGGCCAGGGTTCCCCGCTTTACCCCCCGCCTCTTGGAAAACATCCGGCGGGGGCTGGAGGCGTACCGGCGGCGCAGCCCCCGACTGCCCCTGGGCCAGGCGGTCGTCTTCTTCGAGGAGCTGCGCCGCAGCCTTACCCGGGCGGGGGCAACGCGGGTGGCGGCCGCCGGCAGCCTCCGACGGTACGAGGAGACGGTGGGGGACCTCGACCTGGTGGTGGTTTGCGCCGAACCAGAAGGGCTGGCCCGGCGGCTGGCCGGCGACCCCAACATCCAGTCGGCCGAAACGGCCGGACCAGGGTGGGTTCGGGTCCGCCTGAACTCCGGTGTGAGTGGGGACATCTACACCGCCGACGACCGGACCTTCGGGGCGGTGCTCGTCTGGGCTACGGGCAACTTCGAACACCTCCGGCAGCTGGAAAGCCGCCTGGCCGCGGCCGGCTACAGGCTTACCAGCCAGGGCCTGCTGGGGCCGGGTGGCCATCCGGTGCCGGCTCCGGACGAGCAGTCTGTCTATGACCTGGCCGGCTGGCCGTACATCCCACCTGAGCTCCGGAGCGGGGCCGAAGAGTTTGCCCCCGACGCGGCCGGGCGGCTTAAAACGCTGATTACCCCGGCGGACATCCGGGGCGACCTTCAGTGCCACACCGACTGGAGCGACGGGGACGCCCCCCTCGAGGTGATGGTTCGGGCGGCGGCCGCCCGGGGCTTTGAATACCTGGCCGTTACCGACCACTCGGCCGGGCGGGCCAATGCCCGCGGCCTCGGCCCCGACCGCCTGGCGGCGCAGCGGGCGCTCGTGGAGGCCCTCAACGACCGGCTGCGGGCCGAGGGCGCGGGGATCCGCGTGCTGGCCGGCATCGAGGTGGATATCCGGGCCGACGGCGGCCTGGACCTCCCCCCCGAGGCCCTGGCCCCCCTGGACGTAGTCGTCGGCTCCCTCCACACCGGCCTGAGCCAGCCCCCGGAGCGGGTGACGGACCGGCTCCTGCGGGCCCTGAGGAGCGGCTTTATCCACATTCTGGGTCACCCAACGGCCCGGCTCATCGGCAGCCGCGAGCCGGTCCAGTTCGACCGGGAAGCCGTCTTCCGGGCGGCGGTGGAGGCCGGGGTCGCCCTGGAGATCAATGCCAACCCGGACCGCCTCGACCTGAACCCGGCGGATATCAGGCTGGCCCGCCGGCTGGGCGCCCGATTCGTCATAAGCACCGACGCCCACCACCCGTCGAACTTTGAGTTTATAAACTTTGGGGTGATGATGGCCCGCAAGGCCTGGCTCCGCCGGGACGAGGTTTTAAACACCGCCAGCGTGGACCAGCTTCTAGACCGGCTGAAGGCCCGGAGATGAGGCGGCACGAACCTGATTCCCCACCCCAGACGACCCCGGAGCATCCCGCCGTTTTGCACCTGCGCCAGCGAATCGCCGAGGGGGTCCACTGGTTTACGGCCCTGCTGGAGGCCATCGGCCGGTGGGACCGGGTGACCGAAGTGTACCGGGGCCGCCGCTTTGAGTATCTCATCGAAAACGAGGCCTTCGACTGGCTGGTCCTGGCCGAACGGCTCCTGGACCCGGTTCTGGACCTCTGCCCGAGCCGGGAGGTGGAGGCGCTCCTCTTCGAGGGCCGACCGCCCATCGAAATCAGCGACGCCGAGTTCCGGCGGCTCATCGGGCCCACCAAATACCGGGCGTATTTAAACTACCTTTACGGGGTCTCCGTGGAGGAGGCCCTTCAACTGGCCGTCCTGGAAAAGCTCGAGAAGGAGCGGCGCAGCCTGGCCTACTGCGCCAACCGGCCGGTGGACGACGACGAGGTCTTCACCCACATTTACGGCCGGACCGCCTCGGAGCTCTGGGCCATGTTCTGGCAGGAGCAGGGCCTGGAACCGCCCCAGCAGACCGGCATCACCGGCCTTAAGCGCTTCACCTACTGGCTATTTAAGTACCGGCTCCGGCACAGCGACCGGGAACGGCTGGCGGCCGATACCCGCCTTGGGCTGGAAACCCTCGAACGGCACCGAAACCGCCGGTTGTGGGTGGCCAGCCTGAACGGGCCGACGCCGGGTCCCGTGGTCGAGGCCGAGGCCGTGGTAACCCAGTAGGTTGGCCTAGGATTCTTCGCCGGCCGGCACCGAGGACCGTAAGACCCGGAAGATAAAGGCGGCGTTCACCAGGGCGGTCCCCAACGCCAGCGCCCCAAGCCACTTGGTAAGCTCACCCCGGCCCAACACGATGATGGCCACCGGGGCGGCCAGGCTCAGAAGCAGGAAAGCCAGACCCAGCGCCCGGCGGGAGTAAACCTTTCGGGCCATGGTGCCCAGGACGGCGGCCCCCAGCAGTTCGAAGAGACCGAAATCGGGTAGCGGGTCCATTTGGCGTCTAGGGCATTATAATACCGACGATATGGCTGAGTTCAAACTGAGGCGCGCCGACCGATGCGCCGGCCCGGCCAGCAACTGAGCCTCGTCCTGACGGCGGCCGTGGTGGGGCTATTTCTGCTGGGCTCCCTCGTTATCACCCTGACGGAAAGCGTGGGTCCGACCGGGAGGCAGAACCCCACCCGAACCCCAACCGCCTCCCCGGCGCCCACGCTCCCGACACCACCCCCCAGCCCGGTGGGCACCCTGGGCACTCCCGCCCCACCTGCGCCGGCGCCGACCGCGACCCTCCCCAGTCCGACGCCGGCTGTCCCCGCGCCGCCGGCGGCTAACCCCACGCCCACCCAGCCGCCCGCCCCCACGGCCACCGCGGTCCCCAGCCCGTCCCCAACCCCGCGCCCGCCGGTGACCATGCCCACCCCCCGAGGCTACCCGTAAAGCCCCACGCGCCCCCCTAGAGGGACCCGGCGGGCTACTTTAACAACAACCCCACGTTAATCCACAGCGGCGACCCCGGCCGCTCGACCCAGAACCTAGCCGAAATAATCCCCCGTCCCGCCCTCGCCCCAACTCCGCCCATGCCATTTTATCCACTTTGCTTATGTCATCTATCCGGCATCGACCCCCATAGATTTTTTTGTCGCAATTTTATGTCGAGTTACGCCCCCCAGGGCCCCGGGTCTGTTCTCCACATATCTTCTGTCAACTGTACGTCCCCGTCCGGACCGCCTCGAGGATGCGTCTCAGCCGGGCTTCCACCTCCTCCGGGGGGAGCTGGAGCACGGCCGAGTCCACCACAATGGACACGTTTACCGTGACGTTCACCCCGGCCTCCCGTCCCTCGCCCCGCTCCGCCCCGGCCCCTTCCCCCACATGCCTGGCCCCGGCGGCCGCCGGGCGCCGCACAGTCCGGCCCCTGCCGCCTCCCACCCCGACTCCGGCCCCCGGCTCTTCCCCGATGAGCCCGGCAAATCTGGCCAGGGCCAGGAAGAGCCGGGCGGCCTTGGCGGCGCTCTCCCGGCCCATCCGGTAGTGCCGCACCAGGCGGTTGTGCACCTCCTCGAAACTGGCGATGGGGCCCCGCTCGGTGAAAAGGGGTGCGTACGCGCCTTTCAATATCTCCTGCAAACCGAGCTTAAAGGCCGCTCCCCGGGACCTCAGCACGAGGGCCTTCTCGGTCACCGTCCCGGACTCGTCCACAAGGCCCAGGAACCGCAGGGCCCCCACCACCTTATACTCGTTCCCCGGGGCCACCCCCTCCCGCTCCAGCACCTCCTCATCCACCCGCGTCAGGTTCCCCCGCTGCAATAGGTTCAGTCCCGCTATCGTTCCCTGAACCGGACCATACGGCGGCAAATTCTTAAAAGGCCGGGCCATGCTCCACCCCCAATTTACGAACTTTATACGCCCCACCCAAGGGCAGGAAGTTCAGGACTTTTAAAATGGTCTCTATTTTTCCTCAAGTCCCAAACCGAGTTTAATTAGTCCCGGCTTGGAAGTGGCTAAACTTTTCCACCGATATTTTCCGGCCGGGTCGACCGGCCCTGGGACGGGGCCCCCACCGTTCGGCCGCAGGGCCGGCACCGGGCTTAACGTCGAGGTTGCGCCCACTTCATAGTCCCCCCAAACCTGTTCCCCGCCCCGATGCCCGCCCCCGGGACTCCTGGACGCCCTAAAAGCCCCAGAACTATATTTTTTCCGGACACCAGGCCAAAAGGGATGAACTATCAGTGTGATGAGGACTAAACTCTAAAGTCCGTGAGGTCCAAAGGTGAACGGCAGCGGGAATAGTTCGGCGAGAATAGTCCGATGGACGTGACCCTTCAGGTTGGCCAAAAGCACGGGCAGGTTAAAGTCCGCCGCAAACTCGGCCAGCACCTGCCGGCACGCCCCACACGGGGCGGGAACCCCGGCCGTGTCGGCCACGACGGCCAGGTATGACACTTTCCGGGCGCCGGCGGCCACGGCCCGAAAGACGGCCACCCGCTCGGCGCACACGGTGAGGCCGTATGAGGCGTTCTCGATGTTGGCGCCCGCGTAGATCCGGCCGTCGTCGCCCACCACGGCCGCCCCCACGGCAAAGCCGCTATAGGGACAGTGCGCCCGCCGCCTAGCCGCCCGGGCTGCCCGGATCAGCCGGGATTCGAGTTCCGGGTTCAACCCTGCACCCCTCCAGAAAGGCGTCTCGAACCCAGCTCCCCGCCCCCACCTCGCAGTCCAGCAGGACGGCCCGGGGTCCGATCCGGCAGCCGGGTCCGACCCGGGTCTTGCCGCCCAGATAGGTCAGCGGCAGAAGAACCGAGCCCGCCCCAACTTCCGCCGAGGGTTCTACCCAGACCGCATCGGCCCCGATGAGGCGAACCCCATTCTCGAGGAGGGCCGCCCGAACCCCCGAGAACACCTGCCCTTCGGCCCGGAGAAGGTCGGCCGGGGTGTTTATCCCCAGCACCTCATCGGGGTCGAAAGTCACGACGTCCTCCACCCTGAGGCCCTGCCGGGCGGCCCACCCCACCAGCTCCGTCAGGTAGTATTCGCCGTTGGCCGCCCGGGGAAGACCCGCCAGCCCCGTCCAGAGGGGTCCCAGATTCAGGGCGTAAATGCCGGCGTTCCATTCGGGTATCCGACGCTGGTGCGGCTCCGCTTCCCGCTCCTCCACCACCCCCACAACCCGGCCCGCGGCATCCCGCAGGACCCGTCCCATGCCGGCAGGGTTGCCGCCCAGGCACGAGATGAGGGTAATATCTGCGTCGGTCGCCTCATGGTGGGCCATTAGCCGCCGCAAAGTTTCGGCCTTCACCAGGGGGGTATCCCCCCCGACCACCAGCACGTTGGCGTCGGGCTCCAGGGCCGACCGGCAGACGGCTAAGGCGTGGCCGGTGCCCAGCTGTTCCTCCTGGAGAACGTAGCGGTAGGACTCCCCCAGGGCGGCCCGAACCTCCCCCGCCCGGTGCCCGACCACCACCAGGATGTCCTCGGGCGGAAAGAGGCCCTCCAGGGTATCCAGCAGGTAGCGGATCATCGGGCGGCCGGCGATGGGGGTCAGGACCTTCGGCAGGCCCAGGGGCAGGCGGGTGCCCTTGCCGGCGGCCAGAACCACCGCCCGGGAAACCCGACCCACGGCCTCAGGCCCCCGTCGCCCTCTCGGCGACGGCGATGGCGTCAATCTCGATGAGGGCGCCCCTGGGCAGGGCCGCAGCCTGGACGGTAGTGCGGGCCGGGGGGTCGTCGCCGAAAAACTCGGCGTAGACCTGGTTCATCTTTGGAAAGTCGGCCAGGTCTGCCAGAAACACGGTGGTGCGAACGACGTCCTTAAGGCCGAGGCCGGCCGCCTCCAGGATGGCCTGAAGGTTCAGCAGAACCCGGCGGGTCTGCTCCTCGATGCCCCCGGCCACCGGCTGGCCCGTCGCCGGGTCCAGGGGGATCTGGCCCGAAACAAACACCATGTTGCCGGCTTTCACCGCCTGACTGTAAGGACCGATGGCCTGGGGCGCTTTGGCCGTGGAGATGACTTCCCGGGGCATAGGCTTCCGTTTCCTCCGTCGAAGGTCTGGCCCTCGGCCGATTATAGCACGGCCGCGCCCGGAACCCGAGTCGGCTATGCCGCCGGCGAGGTCTCGCCCCGTTCGATGGTGTAGAGCCGGTCGGCGAGGCGGCGGACCCAGTCGAACCCCGATTCGCACACCAGGATGCCCAGGCCGGGCTGGCGGTCCTTAAAGGCCCGGATTCCCGCCAGCAGCCGCTCAGAAAGGGCCGGGGCCAGCCCCTCAAAGGGCTCATCCAAAAGCAGAAGCTTTCTTGCCCCGAGAAAGCTTCGGCCCAGGGCCACCAGCTTCTGCTGGCCCCCCGAAAGGGCCGCCGCCGGGCGCCGCCGCAAGGTCTCCAGCTCCGGGATGAGCTCGTAGACCGCCTTTAACCTTTCTTCAAAGTCGGCGACTTTCTGGGCCCAGCCTAAAAGCCTTAAGTTTTCCTCCACCGAAAGCCCCCCGATCAGCCTCCGGTCCTCCGGCATGTACCCAATCCCCAGCCGGGCCCGCCGGTAGGCCGGCAGGGGGCCCAGCTCCGCCCCATCCAGCCGGATTTTACCCCCTTCCGCCTCCACAAGGCCCATAATAGCCCTTAAGGTGGTGGTTTTGCCCGCCCCGTTGGGCCCGATAAGGCCCACCACCTGCCCGGGCTCAACCTTCAGGCTTACCCCCCGCAGGATGGGAAAGCCCCCAAGCCGAACCGAAAGCCCTTCAACCGCCAGCACCGAAGACCCGCCGCCTTAACATTTCATCTTCGAGGACCCGGGCCGCAGGCCCGTCGGCCAGAACCTTCCCCTCGAAAAACACCAGCACCCGCCGGGCGTAGCGGCGCACCACCTCCAGGTCGTGCTCGATGAAGACCACGGCCCGCTCCCGGCCCCCCACCGCACCCAGAACCGTCTCCATGACCTGGTACCTTTCGGCGCTGCTTACCCCGCTGGTGGGCTCATCCAGAAGCAAAAGCTTAGGCTCCAAGGCAAACGCCAGGGCCACATCCAAAAGCTTGCGCTCGCCGCCCCCAAGGGCCGAGACCTTAACCTCCGAAAGGCGGCCCAGCCCAAACTTTTCCAGCAGCTCCCGGGCCGCCTTGAGCCGACCCGGCACCCGCAAAGGCCTTAAAAACTCGAAAGCCTGCCCTTCCCGGACGGCTAACGCCATAAGCATGTTCTCTAAAACCGTCATCCCCGCATAAAGCTGCGGGATCTGGAAGGAGCGGGCCACCCCAAGCCGGCTCACCTGCCGGGGCTCAAGGCCGGTTATCTCCCGCCCCAGGCAGATGACCTTGCCCCGGTCCGGCTTTAAATAGCCCGTAACCAGGTTTAAAAATGTCGTCTTGCCCGAGCCGTTGGGGCCCACAATCCCCACCACCTCCCCGGCCGAAACCCTTACGCTTACGCCGGCCACCGCCCACACGCCCCCGAAATGGCGGGCCAGGTCTACCGTTTCGAGGACGACTTCGGCTGCCATCGGCCCTTTAGCCCCTCGTAAAGGCCCCACAGGCCCTCCGGGTAAAAGAAGATGATCCCCAAAAGGACAAGCCCGAGGCCCAGCTGCCAGGTGTAAGGCGAAAGCTTTATGGCGTAGTTGCGCACCAGCTCAAAGAGGGCGCTGGCCAAAAAGGGCGCAAGGACACTTCCCGTCCCGCCCAGGATGGCCACGAAGACGAACTCCCCCGAGGTGGTCCAGTAGGCCAGGTCCGGGGCCACATGCCCCACGCTCAAGGCCACCAGCGCCCCCCCGAGCCCGCCCAGAACCCCCGAGAAAAGATAGACCCCGTAGACGGTGGCCTTAACCGAGGCCCCCATGTACTCCACCCGCACCTCATTGTCCCTCACCCCACGCATCAGATAACCCAGAGGCGAACGGCCCAGCCGGTGGGCCGCAAAAAGCCCTAAAAGGGCAAAGACCAAGTTCATAAAATAATTCACCGTCCTTATGTCCCTGGCCGGAACATCAAAGCCTAAAACCGTCGGTATAGGCACCCGCAAGCCGTCGGTGCCCCCGGTGATGAAGTAAAACTTCAACAAAAGAGCATAAAGGATCATCGAAAATGCGACGCTCAACATCCCGAAGAATATCGCCCGGTACCGGCTGAGAAAGAGGCCCAAAAGGCCGGCCAGGACCCCGTTTAAAAGAGCGGCGGCCAGAAGGCTTAAGGCCGCCTCCCGGACCCCCAGAAACTTGGCTAAAAAGGCCACGGTGTAGGCCCCGGCCGCAAAGTAAAGCCCGTGGCCGAAAGAGACCAGCCCGCCCCACATCAGCACCAGGATCCCCAAAACCACCAGCCCCTTGGCCAGGGCCAGGCTTAGCAGAAACAAAAGCCAGCCGGGCAGAAGCCAGGGGGCCCCTAAAAGCCCCAATCCCACCAGGCCGAGCCCAAGGCCTTTTAAAAGTCGGCTCATATGCGCCGGATTTCGGCCCGGCCGAAGAGGCCGTAAGGCCTGAAGATGAGCACCAAGGTCATCAGGGCGTAGACCAAAAACAGGTCAAGCTCGGGGAAAAAGTAAAGGGCCGAGGCCCGAACCAGACCCACCACCAGGGCCCCAAGGGCCGCCCCGGCCACGTTGCCGAGGCCGCCGATGACGGTTACGGCAAAGGCGATGACGATGACTTCCACCGAGATGCCGGGCACCACCGAAATCATCGGGGCCACCAGGGCGCCCCCCAGGGCCGCCAGGAAGGTGCCCAGACTGAAGGCCAGGTTGTTTACCCGACCCACATCCACCCCCAGGGCGGCACTCACCTCCCGGTCGGCGATAACGGCCCTTACAAGCTTTCCGAAGGCCGTCCGACCCGTCAGAAACCACAGCAGCGCGCCCATCAGGGCGGCAACCCCGATTAAGGCCAGCGGGTAGACCGCATAGGTTACGGCCCCGAGCTTTAGCTGTCCTAAGGCCCCGTAGGGGGCGTCCGCCGACCAGGGGGTAACCCCCCAGATAAGTTTTATTACGTCCTCGAAAATCAAAAGGACCGCAAAGGTAAGCAGAAGGCCCGTAACCTCATCCCGGCCCGCCAGCCGCCGCAGAAGCAGCCGCTCCATGGCCGGGCCCACCGTAAGGCCGACCAGCAGGGCGGCCAGGACCAGGGCCGGGTAGGTCAGGGCCACACCCAAACCCCGGCCCACCACAAGCCCCACCAGCGTTGCGGCCAGGTAGGCGCCCAAGGCGTAGAAGCTGCCGTGGGCCACGTTTAAGATGCGCAGGACCCCGTAGACGAACGAAAGACCGGCCGAGACCAGGAAAAGCCAGGCCCCGAAAATGAGGCCGTCAAAGAGGACGGCTAAAAGCCGCTCGCTCAGCACTGGGCCCCCGGAAAGCCCTGCTCAATCCAGTCCAGAGTTTTCACCCCATCGGGCGGGTTCACGCACTTGGCCGGGAAGACCTTAACCCGGTCCAGCCGGCTGAAACCGAGCTGGGGATCGAACTTGGTTATGCCGTAGACGGCCGGCTCCACCGCCTGGTGGCCATAGCCGATGGCCATGGCGATCCGGCCGCTGGGGCTTTCAAACTCCAGGTACTCAAAGGCCTTAACGACGTCGTCGACGCTCGGCCAGCGGCCCGTCTCCTTTATCGCCTTCTCATAGGCGGCCTTTACCCCCTGCAGCGCCTGCACCACGTGGTAGCTCCCGTGGGGCATGGGGTATTTGCCGTACTTGGCCCGGTAAAGGTCGATGAACTCCTTCTGGAGGGGGTTCTCCTTCGGGTCGGGGTACTCGATCCAGTGCGGGCCCCGAAAACCGATGATTATCCCGTCGGGAAGGTCCTTGCCGAACTCCTCAATGTTGGCCCCATCGTTATTGAAGAGGACGGTCATTTGGTCGAACACGCCCCGGGCCCGGCCCTGGTTGATGAACGACACGAAATCCCCACCCCAGAAGCTGGTAAAGATGACTTCGGGACGCAGGGAGAGCAGCTTGGAGATCTCCCCGGAGAACTCATTCTGCTGGAGCCTGGGCCAAAGGGTATCCAGGACCTGAACGTCGGGCTTCAGCTTGCGGAGGGCCCGGATGAAGACCTCCCAGGAGTCCCGACCCCAGGCGTAGTCCTGGTTCAGGCCGGCCACGGTCTTTACGTCGGGCTTGACCATGAGCAGATACCGGGCCGCCCCGATGCCGTCGATGCCGGTGTGGGCGGCCGTCCGAAAGACGTATTTATACTTGGCCTCCTCGAAAACCTGGTTGGTGCCGCAGTCAAACAGCACTGTAAGCAGCTTGAGCTCCTCGGCCACCGGCGCCACGGCCAGGCAGTTGGCGCTGGAGATATACCCGATAACCAGGTCGACCTTCTCGTCCAGGGCCAGCCGCCTGAGCTGCACCACCTGCTGGTCGGTGGGGACGTTTTCGTCCACGATTATCAGCTTTATCTGGGCGCCCCCAATGCCCCCTTCCCGGTTCAGCTTGTCGACCCAGACTTCGGCGGCGGTGCGGGCCGGAATGCCGAATGGACCGGACGCCGCACCCGAGAGGAAGGTGACCAGCCCGACCTTCATCTCAGACGGGGCCCCCGGCACCGCCTGCCGGACGGAAGGCTGCTGGGTGGGGGCCGCCGGCGTCGGAGTGCAGGCGGCCGCCAGAATCCCTACCAGGACCAGGCCTTTCAACCCGACCGCGAGCATCCGCCGGACCAAACCCGCCATGCGCACCTCCAGGGCAATTCGATTTTCAACGGGATTATAGGTTCGGGCCGCCCGGCCCGTCAACGGGCGGCGGCTGAGTCAGGGTTTTCCACCCGTGGGGCCGGGGGGCGACCCATTGCGGGGCCTCACGGCCATGCGCCCAACGGTCAAATTATCCACCGTCCGGCGGCAGTTTAGGCGTAACCGCAACGTCCCCGGCTGAGCTATAACAGTAATCGGGCCGGTTAACAGCCGAAGGCAGGATGCGATGGTTCGGACGATTTACGCCGCGTTCTTGCTGACCTTCGCG
>JBHOQU010000080.1:0-7379 GCA_042408785.1 Dehalococcoidia bacterium
TTCAGCTACTACCAGAACCCGGAGCTGGACCGGCTCTTGCTCGAGGGCCGGTCGACCCTGGATGAGGAGACCCGCAAGCAGGTCTATTCCCGGGCTCAGCAGATCATCCGGGACGAGGCCCCGGTCATCTTCATGTGGGGCCTGCACCAGCTCTGGGCGGTGAGCACGGCCGTGAACTGGATGCCCGACCCGGACGAAATCGACAAGTTCTACACGGCCAAACCGGCCTAAAGCAAGAGGACCCGGGCCTATCCGATGACCGCATACCTTGCCCGGCAGGTTATCCAGCTGGCGGTCGCCGTTTGGGGCATTTCGGTCATCGTCTTTGTGGTTAACTTCGTCATCGGCGACCCGATAAATGCGCTGGTGCCTCCTGAGACCCCGGAGGAGACCCGTCAGCTTCTGCGCCACCAGTATGGGTTCGACCGGCCGATCCTGGTTCAGTACCTGGACTTTGCCCGGGGGGCGGTGGTGGGCAACTTCGGCGAGTCGTATCTTTTTAAAAAGCCGGCCCTGGACCTGGTTCTCGAGCGGCTTCCGGCGACCCTCCAGCTTACGGTGGCCGGAATGGGGGTGGCGATCTTGATCGCCATCCCGGTGGGGATCATCTCGGCCTACTGGCGCTACTCGCTTATCGACAACATCGCCACTCTCGTCGCCGTGGCCGGGCAGGCGATGCCTATCTACTGGCTGGGGCTGATGCTCATCTTGCTGTTTTCGGTGCACCTGCGCTGGCTTCCCGCCTCAGGGTACGGCACCCCCCAGCACCTCATCCTGCCGGCCTTCTGCCTGGGGGTCTTCACCGCCCCGGTGGCCATGCGGCTGGTGAGGTCCGGCATGCTGGACGTCCTTGCCCAGGACTACATCCGGACGGCCCGGGCCAAGGGCCTGACCGAATGGGCGGTGGTGATGCGTCACGCCCTGCGCAACACCATGATCCCGGTGGTGACCGTGCTTGGGCTGCAGTTCGGGCAGCTGATGGGCGGGGCCGTTATTACCGAGACGGTCTTCGCCTGGCCGGGGGTTGCCCTCCTGCTCATAAACGCCATCTACCGCTCGGATATTCCGGTGATGCAGGCCGCGGTCATCATCCTGGCCCTCATCATCGCCGGGGTGAACTTTCTGGTGGATGTGGTCGTGGCCGTCCTTGACCCGAGGATCAGGCTGAAATGAACCCGATACCCGACGGCGTATCCGCGGCGGCCGGAACCCTGGCCATCCCGACCCGCCGGCCGATGCCGGGCTGGCGGAAGGTTCTGCGGCGGCTCTGGCAGCTGCGGACGGCCACGCTGAGCGGCGTCTTCCTGGTGGTGCTGGTGTTTGTGGCCGTGTTTGCGGATTTTATTGCCCCTTACAACCCCTACGAAGGGGAGCTGGTAAACCGGCTCCGCCCGCCCGTCTGGGAGCAGGGGGGAAGCTGGGAGCACATCCTTGGCACCGACCAGGTGGGCCGGGATAACTTAAGCCGGCTCATCTTCGGGGCCCGGGTGTCGCTGGCGGCGGGCTTTCTGGCCACGGTGGTGGCGGCGGCTATCGGGGTGGCCCTCGGGCTGGCGGCAGGGTACATCGGGCGGCTGGCGGACACCGTAATCTCGACGGTTATAAACATCCAGCTCACGGTGCCGTTTATCCTGCTGGCTTTGCTCTTTATCGGGGTGGTGGGGCCCGGGCTGGTTATCGCCAACTACATCGCCGTTAACGTCATCATCGTGCTGGGGGTTGCCTCCTGGCCCATCTACGCCCGGGTGATTCGGGCCGAGGTGTTTAAGCTGCGGGAGCTGGACTTCGTCACGGCGGCCCGCTGCCTGGGCTTCTCCGACGCCCGGATCCTCCTGCGCCACATCCTGCCCAACGCGTTCAACCCCACCATTGTGCTCAGCACGGTTCAGGTCGCCCGCTTTATTATCACCGAGGCGTTTTTAAGCTTCCTGGGCCTGGGCACCCCGCCGCCAACCCCGACCTGGGGAAGCATGCTCGCCGACGCCCGGCAGTTTATGTTCGACAAGTGGTGGCTGCCTACCTTCCCCGGGCTGGCAATTTTCATTACGACCCTGGCGATCAACCTCTTCGGGGACGGCCTGCGGGACTGGCTCGACCCGTATTCCCGGAATATTTAGCCCTTAGGGCCCGCAACCCCGAGCGGGAGCTGGACCCGGCCTGGCGGTTGGCGGCCTTGGGTCCTAGGCAGGGGCGCCTTTCAGGGCCCGCCAGAGGCGCTCGGGGGTCATGGGCAGTTCGGTGATGCGAACCCCGACGGCATCCCGGACGGCATTGGCTACCGCCGCCAGGCCGGGGACGATGGGGGGCTCCCCAACCCCCCGGGCCCCGAAGGGCCCCAGCTCCGACGGCACCTCGACCAACTCCACTTCGAAGGCGGGCACATCCAGCGCCCGGGGGAGGGCATACTCCAGGAACGTTCCCGTTAGAAGCTCACCCTGCTCGTCGTAAACGAGCTGTTCCATCAGGGCCCAGCCCAGGCCCTGGGCGGCCCCGCCGTGGACCTGGCCCTCAATGGTCAGGGGGTTAATGGCCCGGCCCACATCCTGCACCGCCAGGAACCGGCCGGGCCTTACCAGGCCGGTCTCTGGGTCCACTTCAACCTCGACCACTTGGGCCGTAAAGCCTGGCGCCTGCCGGCCGATGCTCGACTCCCCTTCGGCAACGATGGGCGCAAGGCCCCGCTGGCCGGCGAAAGTCTTCTGGCCCAGCTCTTCCAGGCTTATCCCCCGCCCCGGCACGCCCCGCACCGAGACGAACCCGTCCTTAAGCTCCAGGTCTTCGGGGTTGGCTTCCAGGTACTCGGCGGCCGCCCGCAGAATCTTTTCCCGGGCCGCCTGGGCCGCCCGAACCACCGCCGCCCCGACGGTGTAAGTTATCTTGCTGCCCCCACTGGCCCCGGCAAAGGGTCCCAGGGCGGTATCCCCCGGGATTACCCGAACCTTCTCGGGTGGCAGCCCCAGGACCTCGGCTGCCAGCAGGATAAAGGCCGTGTCCGTGCCGTTGCCCAGGTCGATGGAACCCACGTGAAGCCGGAGGGTGCCGTCCTCTTCCAGGCGGCAGACGGCCGTGGCCGGGCCGAGGCCGCCGGGCCAGCCCCCCAGGGCCAGGCCGACCCCGCGCCCGTCCCCCCGGCGCCGGTCCCGCCAGATGGGGTGGTCCCGGACGGCCACAAGGCAGGCCTCCGCCCCGATCTCGGGCCAGCGCCGGTCGGCGGCCGCCGGGATGCGGTCCCCCCTGCCAGCCACGTTGCGGAGCCGAAATTCCAGGGGGTCCAGGCCGAGCCGGCGGGCCAGCTCGTCCATCTGCGACTCGATGGCGAAGGTCGCCTGGGGCGCGCCGGGCGCCCGGTAGGCCCCGGTGGCCGCCTTATTGGTCAAAACCTCCCAGGTTTGGATCCGGAGGTTTGGCCAGCGGTAGTAGCCCCCAAGGAGCATCGCCATTATGCCGGAGAGGCCGGCCCGGTAAATGCCCGAATCGATGTAGATGTCGGCATCCAGGGCGGTAAGGGTGCCGTCCCGCCGGACGCCGGTTTTGAGGCGGATAATGGTGCCGGGGGCCGGGGTTGTGGCCAGGAAGTCCTCGGCCCGGGTGAGGGCAATCAGCACCGGCCGTCGAACCGCCAGTGCAGCCGCAACCGCGAGGGGCTCTAAGGTGCCGTATTTGGCCCCGAACCCGCCCCCGATCTTCATCGGCACAACCCGGACGGCCGTCTTAGGCAGGCCCGTGATCTCGGCAATGAGGTCCCGAACGATGTACTGGCCCTGGGTGCTGGTGTAAACGGTCAGGCCCTCGCCAAGGGGGTCTGGGACGGCTACCGCGGCGTGGGGCTCCAGGTAGCTCTGGTGGACGAACTGCGTCCGGTAGGTGGTCTCCAGGATCAGGTCGGCTTCGGCAAACCCGGCCTCGACGTCGCCCCAGCCGAAGGCCGCCCGGGCAGCCACGTTGCCCCCAACCGCCACCTCTTGGGCGGCGTTGACGGGCCCGGCGTGGACATCCGCATCTTGCCGCTTTTCGCCTGGAACACCCCCCGGCCAGACCAGGGCCTCCCGTTCGGTGAGAGCGGCCAATGGGTCGACCACCGGCCTGAGGGGCTCGTAGTCGACCTCGACGGCGTCGGCCCCATCCCGGGCCGCCAGCTCGTTTTCGGCCAGAACCAGGGCCACCGGCTGGCCCCGGAAAATTACCCGGTCCCGGGCCAGGATCAGGCGGGAGCGGGTGGTCGGCTCCGGCTGGATGGGCAGGTCGGCGGCCGTAAGGACGGCCACAACCCCGGGCACCCGCCGGGCCCGGTCGGTGCGGATCGCCCGGATCCGGGCGTGGGCGTACGGACTGAGCACCGGCCGGCCGAAGAGCATACCCGGCAGCCGGAGGTCTGCCGGATACCGGGCCGCGCCGGTGACCTTCTCCTTGCCGTCAACCAGCGGGACCCTCCGGCCGATGTACGTGGTCGTGGGTACGGGCCTCGAAGTCATGCCCCCAAACCTCTCCAGTCAGGTTTTGCGGAAAAGCCCAGCCGGGGGATATCCCCCGGTTATTTAAAGCCTACGACGGCCTGCCGCGCCCGTCAAGCCGAGGCCGTTGCGCCGCCCGGTTTAAAATATCTGGTGTGCTGACAGTACGGCCGGCTGGGAAGCAGGGTTACGGTCCGCCCAAAACGCAGGTTGAAAGGACCCGCGAGGTCGGCTGGGGTCTGCTGGGCATAACCCTGGTGGCCCTGGCCTTCGGCCTCCGGGTCTACGGGCTGGAAAGCAAAAGCATCTGGCTGGATGAGGCCTTAAGCTTCCACCGGGCGGCTAGCTTCAGCCAGGCCGTGTCGGGCCTCATCGTAACCGGCGGGGTCCCCAGCCGGGATACTCAGCCGCCCCTCTATTTTGTCCTCCTTTACGGTTTCCTTAAGCTGGCCGGAGATTCGGACTTTGCGGCCAAGTTCCTTTCGGCCTTCTTTTCGGTCCTCACCGTTCCGGTGCTGGCGGCGGCCGGCCGAAGGCTTGGGGGCGGCCGGGTCGGGCTTCTGGCCGCCCTCTTAGCCGCCCTCTCGCCCCTCTACGTCTGGTACGCCCAGGAAGTCCGAATGTACACCCTGCTGGTCTTCTTTTCGGCCCTGGCCTCTTACCTGGGCCTGCGGTCGGCCGAGGAGCTGCGCCGGGGCGCCCGCCGGCCGGGGATGGCTTGGGCCGGGGCCGCCTTTCTGGCCGCCGGCCTGGGAGTTCTCACCCAGTATCTGGCCGTTTTCCTGGTTCCGGCCCTGGGGTTCGGCCTGGTGGCGGCCCTCGCCCGGCGAAGGCGCGCCCTCATCCTGGGCGGAATCGCCTTCCTGGCCCTGGCCGGACCCGTCCTCCTGGTGGAGCTGCTCTGGGGCCGGCTGGTCACCGAACCCACACCCCAGTTTCGGGAAGTCTCCCCCGCCGTGATCTTATGGGACCTCCTCGGCCGGGCAGCCGCCGGCCTTGCCCTGGAGGGACCCCTTCTGGACGGGCTGGCCGCCGTCCTGCTGGCCCTGATGCTTGTGGGCCTTCTTAAAGGCCCGGGGAGGCCGGGCCGCTGGTGGCTGGCGGGGCTGGTGCTCCTCCCGGCGGCGGCCTTGGCCATGGTGGGAGCCCAGCGGCCGGTGGTCTCCAATGTCCGGCACCTGATCTTCGCCACGCCCGGCCTCTACCTGGCCGCCGCCCTGGGCCTTGAGGCCCTGCGCCGCCGTTTCCCGGCAACCACCCCCGTCCTGCTCGGGGTTCTGGCCGCCGGGGCCGGGCTTGGCCTTAGCCACTACTTTGACCCGACCCTTCAGAAGGACGATTTCCGGTCCCTGGTGGCGTATCTTCAGCAAAACGTCGGTCCCGAGGACCTGGTGCTCGTTCACGAGGCCACGGTTCTGCACGTTTTTGAGCACTATGACCGGGGCTTTCTCCAGGTGGAGGCCCTGCCGCCCTTTGGGGAAGCCGTCGGCGGCCGGCTTCCGGCCGACTTCGAGGCCCCGCTCGAGCGGCTGAAAGCCGCCTACCGGCGGGTCTGGTTTGTTTACTGGCCCCGCAGCATCGCCGGCGACCCGGCGGGCCTTATCCCAGCCTGGCTGGACAGCAACCTGTTTGCGGTCTCGGACCGAACCTTTGCCGGGCGGGGGATGGGGGTGGCCGTGCGGGCCTACGTTGCCCGCCCGCCCATCGAAAGGACGGTTCCGGCCGGGGTCCGCCCGGCCGATTTGAGGTCGGCCGACGGCCTGAAAATCCTGGGCTGGGAGGTTGCAGGTCCCCCGACCGCTGACGGCCGCATCGACCTGAGCTTTTACTTCCGGGCCGAAGCAGCGGGGCTGTCCGATTACCGGCTGGTGGTCCGGCTGGTGGACGCCCAGGACCACCCTTGGGCCTATTTTGACGGCCGACCCATCACCGCCTGGCCCACCGACCGGTGGCCCCTGGACGAGGTTGTTCGGGCGGACCTGCCCCTCAGGCTGGCCCCGGGAACCCCGGCGGGTACTTACCGGGTTGAGGTCGGCCTCGCCCCCGGGCCGAACGGCGGTCCGGTTCCCCTGCTGGACGGTGTGGGGAGTCCGGCGGGCACCCTGGTGGGGCTGGGGGAGGTGGCCCTCCCGGGCGCCTACCGCCAACGCCCCGACTTCGACCGGGCCGTTCCCGACAGCCTGGGCCTTGACTGTGGGTGCGGGCTGAAACTCCGGGAGCTGAGCCCGGCGTCCCGGGAAATCCTTGCCGGCGGGCTGCTTACGGTCCGCGGCTACTACCAGCTTACCGGGCCCGTTGACCCGGCCGCCTACCGGCTGGCCCTGGAGCTCCGCCGGGGGGATGAGGCGGCGGCCGCCGAGGTCTGGCCCCTGAGTCCCATTCCCCCCGGTGGCCCCGGGCCCTCGGTTGGGGACTGGCTGGCCGGGGCCTATGACCTGCGGGTGCCCGTAACCGTCCGGCCGGGGGAATACCGGCTTGTGGGCCGGCTGCTCGGCCCCGAAGGCCGCCCGGAGACCCTGGCGGCCGGCTTCGGCCGGGTCCTGACCGAGGTGGACCTGGGTCTGGTCCGGGTGTCGGCGCCAGAGCGGCGGTTCGACCCGCCTCACCCGGCCCAGCCGGCCGACGTTTATTTCGGCAACCTGCTTCACCTGCTCGGCTACACCCTGGAAACGGGGGATGAGGGCCGCCTGCGGGTCACCCTTTACTGGCGGGTGCTGGGAAACTCGGAGCGCAAACTTAAGGTCTCGGTCCAGGTCTTTGCAGGCCCAAAGCTGGTGGCCCAGGATGATGCCGTGCCGGTCGGCTGGACCCGGCCGGCGGCCACCTGGGTTCCCGGAGAATACCTGACGGATGCCCACGAAGTGGGCCTGCCGCCGGGCGTGGGGCCCGGGGAGCTTACGATGCGGGTCATCCTTTACGACGAGGCCA
>JBHOQU010000082.1:0-42576 GCA_042408785.1 Dehalococcoidia bacterium
GACGGTGCCCCGGTTCTGGATGGTCACCACCACCTCTTGACCCCGCTTGACCGTTAGGTTGGCCGGGTCGAACTTGAACTCGGTGGCCGTGACGGTGATTCCGCCCCCGCCTCCGCCGCCCCCACCCGGGGCGCAGGCCGAAAGCAGGGCCGGCAGCACAACCAGCACAGCCGCCACTAACAAGGGAATCCGCATGCCTTGCCTCCCTCTAGTTACAGTTTTCACAATTAATTTTAACCTCTGGCCTCCGGTTCTAGCGGCCCTGCAGGGACCGGATGAAGGCCACCAGGGCCCAGCGGTCGGATTCGGAGATCAGGTTGCGCCAGGGCGGCATGTAGCGGGTGCCGTCCCGCTCGACCCCGTTAGTAATGTACCAGAAGAGCTCGCCGTCGGTCCGGCTCAAAACCGGCTCGGCGGTCAGGTCTGCCGGCAGGGGCTTCTGGGCGGCCCGGAAGTAGGCGGCGATGATCCCGTTGCCCTTACCCTGGTCGCCGTGGCAGGCGACGCAGTTGACGGCGAAGAGCTGGCGGCCCCGGTCGATGGTCTGCTGGTTGCGGGGCAGGGGGTTGGTCAGGTTCCGGGCCTGGTCCAGGGTGTAGTCCACCTCCCGGCCGGTTATGGGGACCGCCCCCGGCGGGGGGCTCAGCCGGGGCGGCTCCTGCCGCCTGTAGCTCCACTGGTAGTGCATCTCGTTGAAGATGTCCAGAGGGTAGCTGCCCGGCAGGCAGGCCGAGGCGAGCAGGGCCAGGGGTATCAGGCCGAGAAGAAGCCGGGCCGGGCGCATCTTAACTCCCCTTCGGCGGCCCGGCGATGACGTCGGCGGCCCCGGCCTCCCGCATGACCCGCTCCACCACCGGCACCCGGTCCGAGGTCGTCGAAACGACCACGCCCACGTAGCCTTCGCTGATGCGGGGGTCGTAAAGCCCTGCCCCGAAGGCCGGAAGCCGCGACTCGAAAAGGATCCCCAGGATGGTGAAGAGGATGGCCCCCAGCATCGTCCCCTCGTAGAGGACGATGAGCATGGCCGGGATGGCGATGATGGGCTTGCCGTGGGTGACCAGGGGGTAGGCCATCTGCGTCCCGATGGTGAGGAGCAGCCCCACCGAGAAGCCGCAGAGGGCCCCGGCGATGGGGAAGATGTAGAGCCGGTGGGACACCGGCCTCTCCCCGAAGGCCCCTTCCGGGTACGGCGAGCTGGTGAGCACATCGAAGTCGTCTGGGGTTATTCCGGCCTTCGCCTCCAGCTGGTCCAGGGCCTCGGCGGCGGCTTCGGCCGAGGGGAAGAGCCCGAGCAAACTCTGCCGTTGCGCAACAACCATCTTTACCACCTCACTCGCGGATTACTCCGGGCACGGTCACCTTGCCCACCTTGATCTCGGCGGCAAAGACCTGGCTCTCCTTCTGCTCGTAAATGGGGATGATGGGGAAGATCTTGGCAAACAGGAACACCCCGAGGGCCACCAGCCCAAAGGACCCGATGACCAGGCCCCACTCGGGGAGCTGGGGCTGGTAGAGGCTCCAGCTGAACTGCAGGGTCTGCTTGTACTGCAGGGCCGGAACGATGAGAATATACCGCTCCAGCCACATCCCGATGTTTATCAAAATCGACGTCAAAAACATCATGGTGACGCTGCGCCGCACCGACCGCATCATCAGCAGGGGCACGGGCAGGACGTAGGCCGTGAGGAGGAAGATAACGAACAGGGCGCTGAAGGGCCACTCGAAGACCCTGGCCTGCCAGATTTGGACCTCGGTGTCTTCCCGGGCGTAAAGCCCGAAGATGAAGTCCAGCAGGAAGAAGTAGAACCAGGCGTTGCCCACCACCAGGAGCAGGCGGCCCAGGGCGTCGAAATGGTCCGGCCGGATGTAGTTGTGCAGTCTGAACATGAAGCGCAGGATCGCCATGAGGGTGGCCACGGCCGCCACCCCCGACCAGACCGCCCCGATTACGAAGTAGGGGGCGAAGACCGTGGAGTGCCAGCCGGGGACCAGGGCCATGGCGAAGTCGAAGGACACGATGCTGTGGACCGAGACGAAGACGGGCAGGATCAGGCCCGAAAGGAGGATTCCGGCCAGGGTCTGGAGCCGCCACTGCCGGGGATTCCCCCGCCACCCCAGGGCGAGGATGCCGTAGAAGGTCCGCCGCCAGCCGGTGCTCCGGTCCCGGGCCACGGCCAGGTCGGGGATAAGGACCGAGTAGATAAACAGGCTGCTTCCCGTCAGGTAGGTGAAGATGGCGCTGGGGTCCCAGATGAGGGGGGAGCGGACGTTGGGCCAGATGCCCCGGAAGAAGTCGTAGGGAAAGACCCAGTAAATTACCCGCCAGAACCGCCCCACGTGGACGGCGGGGTGGAGGGCGGCAGTGGCCAGGGCAAAGACGGTTAAGACTTCGGCCGCCCGGGTCACCGGTCGGCGCCACTCGGCCTGGGTAAGCCGCAGGATCGCCGAGATCATCACGCCGGCGTGGCTTATCCCGACCCAGAACACGAAGTTGGTGATCTCAAAGGCCCACATCACCGGCCAGTTCTCACCCCACACCCCCACCCCGGTGGCGATAAGGTAGACCACCGAAATAAACCCGGCCCCGAAGACCAGCCCCAGCAGCATAAGCACGCCCCAGAACCAGACGGGGGTGTGCAGGACGAAATCTAAAAGCTCCCGGTTAATCTGCCGGTCGGATAAGACAGGTCGCTCTTGCATGGCCCCTTACTCCGGTTTGGCAACTACGGCGGCTTCCGTCCGCAGGTACGGGATCGCCCGGGAGAGGAGGAGGGCCTGGCGCACCTCCCAGAGGGCGAGCAACGGCACCAGCCGGACGGCCAGCAGGTAAACCAGAACCGCGCCCGAAATCGCCCCGGCCAAAATCATGATGTCCACCACGTCGGGGATATAAGGGCCGGGGACCCTCTCGAGCATATGCCCGAAGACGTTCTCCACCGAGAAGGCGGCGCTGTAAAGGCGGATCCGGTCAAGCAGAAGTCCAAAGAGGATGCTTAAGGCCACCACCACGTTCCAGCGGATACTGCGCCGGACGGGGAAGATTAACAGCATGATGAAGGGTATCAGCCAGACGAAGAGAAACTCCACGATAAAGAGCCCCAGGTATGGCCCCCCGTAAAGGATGGTGAGCACGGCGATTTCCCGGGGCGTCCGCCCGTACCACAGGGTAAGAAACTCGGCGAAGTGAAAGTACATCCACAGCAGGGTAAGGGCCAGCATCAGCTTGGCGACGCCCCAGAAGGGGTCCACGCTTATATACGCCTCCAGCCGGCCGAAGCGCCGGACCAAGGCCATGACCAGGATGGCCGTGGCGCACCCGGCCTGGAGCCCGTCGATCCCGTGGAGGGCCGGGAAGATGGCTGAGTGCCAGCCCGGAATCTGGCTCATGGCAAAATCCGTGGCAAAGACGGTGTGGGCCCCCACGTAGGCCATCAGGTAAAAGGCGCTCAGCAGCGTCATTCCCTTTTCCAGGACCCGCCACTGCCGGGTGGTTCCCGGCCAGGCCTCCGCCCCCCTTAAGTCCCCCGCCAGGGCCTTCACCATCGCCCGGTCGGGCCGGGCCGAAAGGAACACCAGCCCGAGGCCCGCCAGGAAGAGGGCACCCAGAATCACCAGGTTCCAGACCAGGGGGATGCCCAGGGGGGAATCGAAGTAAAGGCTCGGCCGGCCGAAGGTTGGGGGCAGGACCAGGGCGGCCGGGATGACCATCAGCACCGAGACGAGGCCGGCCAGGGAGCACATCTCCAGGGCCCGGGCCACCGGCCGCCGCCAGTGGCCCTTGGCCAGCCGCCCGGCCACGGCCACCACCGGGGCGGCCTGGAAGGTCGAAAGGATGAAGGCGATCGCCGCCCCGAAGTAGGCCCAGCGCTCCCGGTGCTCGAAGCCGCCCGAAAGGCGCAGGATAAAGCCCGCCACACCGAGCAGGAAAAGGATCCCGAAGAAGGCCACCGCCAGGCCATAGGCCCCGCCCGGGCGCATCAGCCGCCGGCCGTCGGCCACCACCTGGGCCGGCGGCACGGTGATGACGTGGGGGCGGTAGTGGTGTACGGCCCTATGCGTGTTCCTCGGCATGGGGGTCCACCTTTTTAAGATAGATTACGCCGGGGTCGGTGCCCAGGGACTCCATCACCCGGTACCGGCGCCGGTCCCGGGCCAGCTGGGCCGCCCGGGTGGTGGGGTCGGCCAGGTTGCCGAAGACCAGCGCCCCGGTGGGACAGGCCTGGGCGCAGGCCGGCTGGAACTCCTGGTCCCGGAGCTCCCGGCCCTCGGCCCGGGCCTTCCGGGCCGCCCGCCGGATCCGCTGGATGCAGAAGGTGCACTTTTCCATAATGCCCCGGCCCCGAACGGTCACGTCCGGGTTTAGGTAGTTGTAATACGACTCCGGCCAGCGGGGCTCCCAGAAGTTGAATATCCGGGCGTTGTAAGGGCAGTTGTTCTGGCAGTAGCGGGTGCCCACGCACCGGTTGTAAACCTGCACGTTTAAGCCCTCGGTGTCGTGGTGGGTGGCGTAGACCGGGCAGACCGGCTCGCAGGGGGCGTTGGTGCAGTGCTGGCAGAGCATCGGCAGAAAGCGGGCCTTTAAGTTCGGGTATTCGCTGCCCTCCCAGTAGCGCTCGACCCGAATCCACTCGAAGGCCCGCCGCTGCAAGAAGAGGTCTTCGGTGTTGATGGGCAGGTTATTTTCCGTCTGGCAGGCCACCACACAGGCCTGGCAGCCCGTGCAGCGGTCGAGGTCGACCACCATCCCCCAGCGGATCTGCTGTTGCTGGACCATAACCGTTACTCCCCGCGCAAAGGCTCCTAACCCCGGGTTACCTGGACGGGCCGCTCGTGCTCGAAGCCGAAGGGCGGCACCGCCCCCTCGTACTTGACCACCCGGGCCCGCCGGCCCGTGCGGACCAGCCGGACCCGGGTTGCGGCGTAGGCCAGCGCCCCCGAGTCCTCGTCGGTAAGGGGCGCCAGGATCCCCAAAACGTTGGCCCCCCGGCCCTGGGCGTAGCGGCCGTAGTGGCGCTGACCCCGGCCCAGGGGCACCGCCACAACCCCGGGGGGCATCCCCAGGTTGATATAGACGGGAACCTCGATCCGACCCACCGGCGACTCCACCGCTACCGCGTCCCCCTCGGCCAGTCCCAGCCGGCGGGCAGTCTCAGGCCCGACCTCGGCCCAGGTGTGCCAGACCAGGGTGGTTACCGGCTCGGGTACGGCCTGAAGCCAGGGCAGGCCCGCCAGCGGCCCGCCCGAGGCCACCCCGATGGGCTCGAAGGGGATGAGCACCAGGGGGTACTCCCGGGCGTCGCCCTGGAAGCGGGCCACGGGCGGCTGGGCCGGAAGGCTTGGGGGCGTCGGGACGGCCTCCACGGCCGCGGCCGTATCCCACCAGCCGCCCCGCTGGAGCACCCCGTTCCAGAAGGCCTCAAAGTCCGCCGCCTGAACCGAGCCCCGGCCCGAGCGGTGGAGCTGGCGGGCCCCCTCCCGGATCGCCTCCCGCAGGTTCGGCCAGGGCAGCTCCGCCTGAAGCCGCCCCCCAACGGCGCGGGCCAGGCCCAGGAGCACGTCAAAGAAGGAGCGGCTGTCGTAGAAGGGGTTGACAATGGGCTGCTGGAAGCCGATGACCGGGTAGCTGGGGGCCGGGTCGGTCACCTCGTCCCCCCAGTCTTCCAGGTAGGTGTGGGCGGGCAGGACCAGGTCGGCGTAGGCGGCGGTATCGTCCAGCAGGGTCGCGAAGCTGACGATATACCCGGCGTTGCCCACCACCTTCTCGAACCCCAGGTACTGCAGGTGGTAGACGGGGTCGGCATCAAACAGGATCAGCAGCTGGACCGGCCTGGGCCGGCCGGTCTCCAGCCGGGAGATGAGGGCCTGCCACTGGCTTACCGTCGCCGGGTTCGGGGTGTACGGAACGTCCCCGTAGGGGGGCCTGGCCACCAGCCGCACCGGCCGGCCCAGGCCCACACTGCCCACCAGGTAGTTGAGGGCGTAGGCCGCCACCAGGTTGAAGGTGCCGTTGGTGTGGGCCCCGGCCGCCCCGCCGGCGATGGCCACCGCCGGCCGGGTGCGGCCGAAGGCCCGGGCCACCTCCCGGATCCGCTCCGGGGGAACCCCGACGGCCTCACTGACCAGTTCGGGCTGGAACGGGTTGAAGGCCGCCGGACCGGCGCCGGCCGTCAGGGCCTGAACGGCGGCCGGGTTGGCCAGGTTCTCGTTTACCAGGACGTGGGCGATGCTCAGGGCCAGAAGGCCCTCGCTTCCGGGCTTTACGGCCAGCCAGTCATCGGCACTGGCAGCCGTGGTGGAAAACCTGGGGTCGACGTGAACCAGGGTTCCCCGGGTGCCGGGCCGGCCCTGGCGGAAGTCGCCGTAGCCCCGGCTGTAGCGGACGGGGGAGACCCAGGTTCCCAGAAAGTCGGCCCCGAAGGAGAGGACGTAATTGGCCTGCTCCAGGGCGAAGTCCACCAGGAAATCCGAGCCGAAGGCCCGGCGCTGGGCGGCCCGCACCACCGTCTGGTCGGGGGTGGCCAGCTGGAGGTGGTCGGCCCCGAGGGCCCGGGCAAACCGGCGGACGATTTCGGCCCGGTAGCCGGTCAGGGGCCCGGTGACGATGACCACAGTATTTCCGGCCTGCTGGCCGATAAGGTTCTGAAGGCGCTGGGTGAGCTCCCGCAGGGCCTCGTCCCAGGAGGCCGGCCGGAATTCGGCCCGGCCCCGCTCGCCGGTGCGGATCAGTGGCCGGGCGACCCGGTCCGGGTGGTAGAGGAGCTGGACCCCGGCCAGGCCCCGGGCGCAGAGCCTGCCCCGGTTCAGGGGGTGGTCGGGGTTGCCCTCAATCTTTTTGGCCCGGCCCTCCATTACCCGGACGATGATGCCGCAGCCGGCCGGGCACTGCCGGCAGACCGACGCGTACCAGGCGTCGTCTCCGGCCAGGACATCCTCGGGGATGCGGACCGGACTCTGAATCTGAAACTCCCGTTCGGGGATGCTACAGCCGGCAAAGACGACGGCCCCGGCCGCCGACGTGGCGGCGATTTTCATAAAGTCCCGTCGGGTAACGCCCATCGTTAAACCCTCTCAGTAATGACAGACCCCGCAGTCGGTGGGCCCGTTGTTCTCCCGGTGGCAGTTGACGCAGTCGCCCATCTTGAGGGGCCGCACCTGCTGGACCCCCTCCTTGCCCACGTTTTCCACGGCCCCGTGGCAGGTGGCGCAGTCGAAGCCCCGCTGAATGTGGACGGAGTGGACGAAGCGGACGTGGTCGGGCAGCCGGTGGACGCGGTTCCAGTTGATGGGCTGATTCTGCTGCCAGTAGCTTATAAGCTTCTGGATTTCGGGCCGCTCGGTGGCCACCACCTGGTGGCAGAACATGCACTGCTCCACGGCCGGCACCGTCGCGGCCGCCCCGGTGGCCACGTTCCGGTGGCAGAAGGTGCAGTCGAGGCGGGCCACCTGCACGTGGACGTTGTGGGGAAAGGCGATGGGCTGGGTCACCTGGGGCCGCAGAAAGGCCGGCGGCAGGCCCGCGGCCGAGACGATGACCACCCCGAGCAGGGCCAGGGGAATCAGGGCGGCCACCAGCCCCCCGGCAATCAGTCCCCATCGTAGAATGCGACGCGGCGCAACCCTCATCTGAGCCCCCAAATCTTGGGCTTAAAGGTTAAAAGGTGAACTTCGGGTAGAACTTGGCGATGACCCCGGGCGCAACCGTAAGGAACTGCACCAGGAAGAAAATGGCGGCCGCAAAGGCCACGGCCGCCAGGATATAAAAAACCGGCTGGAGCCGGCGGGCCCCGGCCGGGGCTTCACCCGTGGCCGCTAGGGAGGGGATAAAACCAAAGCCAATAAGGAAAGAAAAGGCGGCGATGATGGCCAGGAGCAGGTAAATGGCCAGGTAAGTTATGGCCTGGAAGATCCCGGCCCAGGTGGCCGCATCGATAAAGGCCGGCTGTAAAGTCCAAGGGTCCATAGGCACTCCTGCCTTAAGTTTACGGCCCGCACCTCCCCCGGTGAACCGACCACCCACGGTGCCAATAAAAGATAGTGCAAATTCTCACAAATGTCAACCTGTCCGGAGCCGCCGGACCCAGGCTGCCAGGGCCTGGGCGACATTTTTAAAGGCGACCGTTTTGGGAAGCTCCGCCGGGCCGAACCAGGCGAGGTCGGCCACGTCGTCGGCCGGGCGGGCCTCGCCCGCTTTGGCCTCGGCCAGGTAATGGATGTTCAGGGTCGGCTCGCCGTCCTCCCCGTACCGGTCAGGGAATATGCCGAGCAGGTCGACGACCCGTATTTCCAGGCCCGTCTCCTCCCGGACTTCCCGTTTCACGGCCGCAATGGGGTCTTCGTCGGGCTCGATAAATCCGCCCGGCAGGTCCCAGCAGCCCTGGCAGGGGGGCCGGGCCCGGCGGGCCAGGAGCACCCGGCCGTCCCGGGTGATGACGGCGCTGGCGGTGGGCTTGGGGTTGGGATAAAAGACGGCGCCGCAGCGGGAGCACCCCTTCGGCCCGGAGACCCCGGTCGCCTCAAGCTCCCCGGCGCACCGGGGGCAGTACCGCCAGGCGTCCCAGTAAGGGTCGGCCATACCTGCCGGGGAAATTATAGACCATGGGGTCCCTGCCCGGCCAGGGCGGCATCAAAAGCTTCCAGGGTCCGGTCTATGTCGGCCTCGGTGTGGGCCAATGAAATGTAAAACTTGGCCGAAAGGTTGACCAAAATCCCGGCCCTTAAAAGCTCACCGTTAAGCCGCCCAAGCCTTGCCCGGTCCGAACGGTCTATCCCGGCCTGGTGCCGGATGGGCTCCGGGCTAAAGTAAACCCCGGCCAGCGGCCCGTCCCCCAAAACCTGCAGGGCAACCCCTCGCCGCCGGGCAACCTCCCCAAGGCCCGTCCGCAGCCTTAGGCCCAGCCCGTGCAGCCGCTCATAAACCCCGGGCCGCCTAAGCTCCCTTAAGGTCGCAAGCCCAGCCGCACACGCCACCGGGTTGCCGTTTAATGTCCCGCTCAAAAAGACGAACCGCTCGGGCTCAACCGCACCCGGCACCGTGAGGCTCAAAATCTCCTTCCGGCCGGCCACCGCCGCCAGGGGATAGCCCCCACCGATGATTTTGCCGTAGGTCGCCAGGTCGGGGCTGACCCCGTAGTATTGGGCCGCGCCGCCCCAGGCCAGCCGAAAGCCCGTAACCACCTCATCAAAAATCAAAAGCGCCCCGTGCCGGGCCGTGGCCGCCCTTAAGCCCTCAAGAAAGCCCCCCGCCGGCGGGATCACCCGCTGCAAAGGCTCGACAATGACGGCCGCAAGCTCCCCGGCGTGGGCCTCGATAAGGCTTAGGGCCGCCTCCAGGTCGTTAAAGGGGGCCACCAGCACGGTATCCTTTACGGCCCGGGGAATCCCGGCCGAAGCCTCCCCGACGGTGTAGTCCTGGTGGCCGTGGTAGCCGCCGGCAAAACGCAGAACCTTCTCCCGGCCGGTGAAGGCCCGGGCAAGCCTTAAGGCATAGTTGGTGGCCTCGGCCCCGGAGTTGCAAAAGCGCAGCGCCCAGTCCGGGGGCAAGGCCGAAAGGATGGCCTCAGCAAGCTCCACGGCCGGCTCATTGACCATGTAGAAGGTGGAGCCGAGGGCCGCCTGGCGCCTTACGGCCTCGACCACGGCCGGGTGGGCGTGGCCCAAGATGAGGGGTCCCGAGCCGAGGACGTAGTCGATGTATTCCCGGCCCCGGTGGTCGAAGACCCGGCTGCCCTCGCCCCGGACCGGGATGATTTCTAAGTCTTCGGGCGGCCTAAAGCCCCCGAAGTATCCGCCCGGAAAGACCCGACGTGCCCGCTGGGCAAGGTCGTTTGTCATCGTGCCGCTCCCCCTCCGGTGGGAAGGCTATCCCCCAATACTACCCCGCCCGGTTCCGATTTGCCAAACGCCCCCGGCCCTTGAACACTGGGCTTACCGGGCTTGCTGGTAGGGGCACATGGCCGTGTGCCCCGGCCGGGCCCCGAAAGCCCCGGGGCTTTGAACGGGGGCCGGGCCGGTGGATATAATCTTGCAAACCTGTGGCCCAGGAGCCCGATGATGTCGCCGCGGCCCCTGAAAATCGAAGACCTTTACGGCCTCAAAAACCTGGCCGACGTCCAGTTCCACCCCGACGGCGACCGGCTGGCCTACGTGGTCACCGAGACCGACCCGGAGGCCAACGAGTACCGCAGCGCCGTATGGGTGACCTGGCTGAGCACCGGCGAGACCCGCAAGTTTACCCAGGGAACTAAAAGGGACACCTTTCCCCGCTGGTCCCCGGACGGCCGCTGGCTCGCCTTTCTTTCGGACCGGGGCGGGGATAAGCCCCAGGTCTGGGTCATGCCGGCCGACGGGGGCGAACCCCGCCAGCTAACCCGGCTACGCCGGGGGGTGCTGGAGTTTGCCTGGGCGCCCGATTCCCGCCGCCTGGCCCTGGTGAGCCGGGGAGACGACCCGGAATCGGACGTCCGGGTGATAACCACCGTCAAGTATAAGTTCGATGGGGTCGGCTTCCTTGAGGGCCGCACCCACATCTGGACGGTGGACCTGGCGGGCAGCGTCGTCCAGGTAACCGACGGCGACTGGGATGACAGCCGCCCGGCCTGGTCGCCCGACGGCCGTCAGATTGCCTTCGCCTCGAACCGCTCGGCGGAGCGGGATTTTACCCTGCGGACCGACATCTTTGTGGTGCCGGCCGAGGGCGGCGAGGCTTGCCAGCTCACCCCCGGCAACGGCGATGCCGACGCCCCGAGCTGGTCCCCCGACGGCCGGCTCATCGCCTACGTCGGCCACGACCGGGGCCGGCTAACGGGGGCCAACAACCGGCTCTGGGTGGTGCCCGCCGAAGGCGGGCCGCCCCGGAACCTTACCCCCGACTGGGACCCGTCCATCGGCGTCTTTATCATGGGGAGCCTGCCCGGGCCCATCCAGCCCCACGCCCCCATCTGGACCCCCGACGGCCGGGGGCTGGTGGTCACCGCCGCCGACCGGGGAAACACCCATATTTTCAAGGTGGACCTGGCCGGCAACATCACCCGGCTGGTGGGTGGGGAGCGGACCTGCCTTTACGCCAGCCTTTCGCCCGACGGCGGCCGGCTGGCCTTCATCGCCGGGGACAGCCTTAATCCCCGGGAGCTCTTTGTGTTAGAGGGCGGGGAGGAGCGGCAGCTGACCCGCCTTAACGCCGACTTCCTGGCCGAAATCAGCCTGGTCCGGCCCGAGCGGTTCGTTTACCCCGGTGCCGACGGCCTGGAAATCGAGGGGTGGGTAATGAAGCCCCTGGGCTTCGAGGCCGGCCGGCGCTACCCCCTCATCCTGCACGTCCACGGCGGCCCCCACGCCGCCTACGGCAACAACTTCATGTTCGACTTCCAGCTGGAGGCCGCCTCCGGCTACGTGGTGCTCTACACCAACCCCCGGGCCAGCCAGAGCTACGGCGAGGCCTTCGCCACCATGAACATCGGCGACTGGGGCGGCAAGGATTTCGAGGACCTGATGCGGGCCTTAGACTTTATCCTGGCCCAGGGGTACGTCGACCCGAAGCGGCTCGGGATCACCGGGGCCAGCTACGGCGGCTTTATGACCAACTGGGTGGTGGGCCACACCGACCGCTTTCGGGCGGCCGTGACCGAAAACAGCCTCTCCAACCTGCTGAGCTTCTACGGGACGAGCGATATCGGGACCTGGTTTTCCGAGGCCGAGCTGGGGGTTGAACCCTTCGACCGGCCGGAGGTCTACCTGGAACGCTCGCCCATAAGCTACGTGAAAAATATCAGGACTCCCCTGCTGATTCTCCACGCCGAGGCCGACCACCGGTGCCCCATCGAGCAGGCCGAACAGCTTTTCGTCGCCCTCAAGCGGCTGGGCAAAGACGCCCTTTTTATCCGCTTTCCGGCCGAGAGCCACGGCATGCGCAGCGCGGGCAAGCCCCGCCACCGCACCGAACGGCTCCGGCACATCCTGAACTGGTTTAACCGATACCTGCAACCTGCCGGGTGAAGGAGGTGTCCGATGCTTAACGGTGTCCACCACGTCGCCTACGTGGTCCGGGATTTGGACCGGGCCATCCGGATGTTCGAGGAGAAGTTCGGCCTAAAACTGCTGGATCGCAAGCGGACCCCGGAGGAAGGCTACGGCTTTGATGCGGCCGTGCTTCAGGCCGGCCAGGTCAAGATTGAGCTGATCTGCCCCTACACCGAGCGGTCGCCTTACTGGCAGGCCCTTCAGGAGCGGGGCGACCACCTCCACCACGTGGCCTTCAGCACCCCGGTCCCCCTGGACGAGGCCATCAAGGAGCTGGCGCCCCGGGGCGTGAAGTTCCGGGAGGAGGCGTCGTTCCAGAGTCCGGTGGGCTGGTGGATCGTAAACATCGACCCGGCCTCCACCGACGGCCTGGTAGTTCAGCTGGGCGAAAGGTAGCGGCCTAATCGGAGGGGCGGGGGGCGGCCGGGGCCGGGAGGGGAACGGCCGCCTCCCGAACCCGGAGCAGCAGCCCAAACCCCACCCAGAAGACGGCAAACAAAACGAGGACCGCCAGCCGGTAGCTGACCGTGCCCAGGCCGGCGAAGGCGGCCAGTGTGAGGCCCCACAAGACCGGACCCATCACCGCCGCCACCCGGCCCACCAGCACGTAGAGGCCGAAGAACTCCCCGACCCGTTCGGGGGGCGCCAGCCGGGTGAGCAGCACCCGGTCGCAGGTGCCCACCGCCCCCAGGCTTATGCCCGTAAGGACGGCCAGGGCGAAGAAGACCGGCTTTTCCGTCGCCACCAGCGCTCCCACAAATATTCCTCCCCACTGGACCAGGACGACGATCAGGGTTCGCTTGACCCCGAGCCGGTCGGAAACCCAGCCGTAGGCCAGGGCACCGGGCAGGGCCCAGGCAGTAGCCAGGATAACGATAAGCTGAAGCTCCGAGGTGGTGAAATCGGCCACCCGGGCCAGGTAGAGGGAGATAAAGGCCATAAGGGTGGCGATGGCATCCTCATAAAAGAACCGGGCAAGAATGAACTTAAAAAGCTCTTTGTACCGACCGGCCCGGCGAAGGGTTTCCGTGGTCTGACGGTAGGAGGCGACCACGTACCCCCAGGACCAGGGTACCTTCGGGCCCAGGTCCCGGACCAGCAGAAAGCAGGGCAGGGCGAAGATGAAAAATGCCAGGGCTGCCGGAAGGAAGGCCGCCGACCGGCCGCCGGCGTCCACAAAGGGCTTTATCAGGAGCACCCCCAGGACGTTTCCCAGGTAGCCGGCCCCGATTCCCACCCCCGAAGCCAGGCCCGACCTCCCGGTCGGACTGACGTCGGGCAGGAGGGCGTTGTAAAAGACGGCGGCAGCCATATAGCCGAAGGTGGCTACCGCAAAGAGGGCGAGGGCCTCGGTGCCAGTTCGGGCCAGGACCCCGAAGAGCATACTCGGCACGATGCAGAGCAGGGTGAAGAAGACCAGGAAGGGAATCCGCCGGCCGTAGCGGTCTGAGACGGCGCCGAGCAGGGGCGAGGCGAGGGCGACTAAGAGCATCAGGGCGGAGTAAACCAGGCTGTAAGCCAGCTCCGGGACCTTGAGCTCCTCGGTGACCCAGAGCAGGAAATAGAGGGTTAAAACGTTAATGGCCCAGAGGCTGTTGGCAAAGTCATAAGAGGCCCAGGCCAGAAGCCGAACCGCGGCCGGAAAACTCATCTTCAAAACCCCCTGCTCGTCGGCGAAGTCAGCCCGATTATAGGGGCTTTCCGGGGGCATGTCAACGGCCCCCGGAAAGCCGGCTGCGACCGACTTTAGGGGCCGGTCGCAGCCGGTCGGGCTAGGGGGATGCCGCTGGCCTTACCTGAGGATGGTCCCGTCGGGCCGGAGGACGAACCAGACGCCCCCCACGTTCTGGCCCCGGGTATCCCCGGGCCGGGCATCCTGGAACCAGTAGTAGAGGGGCCAGCCGTTGTAGGTCACCTGGAGGGTCCCGTCGGCCCGGGTGGTAACCCCCAGAAGCTCGGGCCGGACCCCGGGGCCGGCGACGGGCCGGTCGGTGGTGAGCAGCGGCGGCCAGTTGGCGGCGCAGGTGCCGTAGCAGTTGGAGGTCGACGGCTCCGGGACGTCCCGGGTGAACATGTAAAGGGTCAGGCCCCGCTCGTCCACCAGGACGGTACCCAGGGCCGTGCTGCCCGCCCTGACGGTGGGCCTGGCGGCCGCCGGCGTAACGACGATGGGCCCGGTCCAGCTCCCGGCCGGGGTGTTATTGTAGAAATTGACCCAAGCGTAGCTTGAGGCTGCGGCCCCCGGCACCTCAACGGTGAAGGTGTATGGCCCGACCACCGCGCCGGGGCGGATGCCTGAGACGTTATTCCAGCCGATGCCCCCCTGACCGTCCAGGCCGCACTGCCGCCAGTCGGTCCGGTGGGTGCCGTACTGGCACGACACAAGCCTGGAGCCGGAGGGCAGTCGGGCCTTGAGCTCGTAACTATAGGTTCGGTCGCTACGGTTGGTAACCAGCATCACGAAAGTTACCTGATTGCCAGTCTGAGCGGCCCGCATCTCAACGGTTAGCGGCGGCCAGCCTGGGGTAACAATGCCGGGCAGGGCAGTCGGGGCGGGCATGGGGGTTGCCGCCGGCATCGGGGCCGGGGTGGGGGCAGGCTGGCCCGGCGCCTGGACAACGATTACTCCGGCCATGCCCTGGCCGCCCGGTCCCCCGTGGGGCCGGCAGTAGTAGGGATATGTGCCCGGCTGCTGGAAGGTGCGCTGGTAGGTACCGCCCGGTTGAATCAGACCCGAATCGAAACTGCCGTCGTCGGCAGTAACGGTGTGGGCCACCGGGTCCTGGTTTACCCAGACTACCGTCGTCCCCGGGGTAATGGTGATTGTGCGGGGGTTAAACGCGATATTGCGCAACTCAACGGTTATCTGCTGGGCCTCAGCTTTGGGAACTTCAAACCGGGGCGGGATGGCCGGCGCAAAGACCAGCAGAATTGCTACCAGCATTATTAACCGTCTCAAAAGACTGAGCATTCGTTCCCCCTCCCGTCGGACTTTTCTAGGTCAATGGTTCCAGTATGGGTGACCGTTGCCGCGTTAACCCTCACCTCCTCCTGCGCTGGGCTGCGATTTCCACTGTAAATACGCCCTGGAGCCCCGATTGGATTTATTTGCCCCCTGGCTGTTACACTTAATCCGACGAATCTGCCCCCTGCCGTCAGGCCCCGAGCCTGCGCCCGCCGGTAGATCCGACCCGCTACCCCATTCGTACTCCTAAGGAGGGAGGGTGAGGACATTGCCCGGCCGTCTGGTGTTTATCCTGGCCTGTATGCTGGCCACGGCAGCGGCCGGCTTTGCTCCCCGGGCGGCCGCCCGCCCCGCGGCGCAGGAAGTTACGGTGGAGATGCGGGATATTGCGTTCACGCCGCGGATGGTGACCGTCTCCCCCGGCACCACCGTTGTTTGGGTCAACCGGGACCCTTTTGACCACACGGTCACGGCCGACGACGGCAGTTTCAACTCGGGCCTTATCCTGCCGGGGGGTGTATTCAGGTTCACTTTTCAGCGGCCGGGGAGGTATGCATATTACTGCGTGCCCCACGGCGGGCCGGGCGGGGTGGGGATGTCCGGGGTGGTAATCGTTGGGGCGCCCCAGCCGACGCCGGCCCCGCCCCCGCCGACCCCAACACCCGTTCCTGTCCAGCCGACTCCAACGCCCGTCCCCGTCCGGCCGACCCCCACGCCCGTTCCGCCCACACCCACCCCGATTCCGCCGAGGCCTACCCCCGAGCCGAGCCCTACCCCCAGCCCGACTCCGGTGCCCCCAACCCCAACCTTTACCCCCAGCCCCACGCCGGTTCCGCCCACCCCCACCGTGACCCCCACGGCCGCCGCGCTCGATACCGGCCCGCCGGCGGGCCTTCTCCTGGGTGGGGCAGCCGCCGTTGTCCTGGGGGCGGCCGGCCTTGCCCTCTGGCGGCTTTTTCTCGTCCGCCGCTAACGCCATTTGACCCGGCACCCGACCGCCCTTTAAAATGCTTGCAATTATTGCCCGATTGAGGCCGCCTGTTGAATGCCGGTCTGCGTCCGGGGGTGTTCTGGGGCCTGATTGCCCTGCTGGCCCTGGGCCTGCTGGGCCCCGGTGGCCCCCTGGCCGGCCAGGGGCAGGAGCTGCTGGTTAACGGCGGCTTTGAGGACCCGCCGGGCCCGCTCTGGTATTTCACCCCTAACCTTCAGCCCGAGCAGGTTGCCGACCCCAGGTTTGAGGGAAGCTACGGCCTCAAACTGACCGTAACCGACGGCCGGGTGGGGGAGCTCTTGCAGACGGTCTCCCCGGCACCGGGGGCCGGAACTTACGAGGTTTCGGCCTGGGTCATGGGGGGCGAAAACATTGGGGCCATCCGGATAATCACCGAGTGGTACCCTTCGGCCGACGCCACCGGCCCCATCATCCGGGACTACTGGCTGGTTTACACCGGGACGGCCGGGCTTCTCGCCGGCCAGGCGGTGGTGGACGGCCCGGCCGCCAGCGCCCGGGTGCGGGTCCGGCTCGAGCCGGCGGCTGCCGGCCCCACGGCCACCATGTTCGTCGACGGGGTAAGCCTTAAGTTCCTGGCGCCTCCCACGCCGACCTCCACTCCCCCGGCCGCACCCTCCCAGACTCCGACCCCGGGGCCGGCGCCGCCCAGCCCCACCCCGACCCATTACGGGCCCGGCAGCCTGGTCATTAACGAGTTTCTCTATGATGCCGGGATTTCCGGCTGCGGCAGCGCCTGCGAGTGGGTGGAGCTGGTCAACCCGACCGCAAGTCCCATCGACCTGCGGGACTGGACCCTGGCCGATAACGGCCGGTCGGACCCCCTTCCCGGGGCGGTTATCCCGGCCGGGGGCGTGGCCGTTGTTGCCGCCAGCGCCGGGGCCATAACTTCCCAGGCCGAAGGCACCTTCGTGCTGGTGGTGATGCCCACCGGCCGCATCGGCAACGGCTTAAGCAACGAGGGCGACCGGCTGGTTCTGCGGGCCCCCGACGGCACCGTTGTTGCCGCCCTAAGCTATGGGGTCGACGATGCCTACCCGCCGGCCTTGCCTTTGGTCCGGCCGGGGTGGTCCCTGGAGCGCCTGCCGGCCACCACCGGCCTCTTCCGGCCCAATCCCCAGCCGTCGGCCGGCCGCCTGAGCCCGGTCTGCTGTCTGGGCTGGCTGCCGGCCGTGGTCGGGCTGAGGTGAGGGGGCCGCTCGGGCGGGTACCGGGCCGATTTTGGTTAAAATAACCCTTGGAGCCTGTGCCGCGCGTACTTATTGTCATGTCCCAGACGGGAGGGGGCCACCGGAGTGCCGCGCTGGCCCTTGCCCGGGCCTTTGGGTACCTCTACGACGGCTACGTTCAGGTTGAGGTCGTCGACATCTTCCGGAGCGGCCGCCGGACCGTCTGGGAGAAGCTCACCGACCTTTACGGGCCGATAACGGTCTATTCGCCGGCCCTCTGGGCCGTCATCTGGCACGTTTTCCGGCAGAAGGCGGGCTTTGAGGCGGTGGTCCGGGCGGCTTCCCCGGCCCTCCTGCCCAAGGTTCGGGGGATCCTGGCCGAGACCAGGCCGGACCTGGTCGTATCGGTGCACCCCCTGGCCAACCCCCTCCTGGTCCGGGCCCGGCCGCAGGTTAACGCCCGGCTCCCCATGGCCGTGGTTTACACCGACCTGGTGGTGGTCCACCCGGGCTGGCGGTATCCGGGCTTCCAGCTCTACACCGCCGCCAGCAAGCCGGCCTGGGAAGAGTTCGTCCGTCACGGCCTGCCCCCCGACCGGGTCATCCTCGCCGGCCTGCCCGTTGACATTCGATTCGCCCTCAACCGGCTTACCCCCGCCCAGGCCCGGGAAAACCTGGGCCTCGAGCCGGACCGGTTCACGCTGCTGGTCGTCGGGGGGGCGGAGGGGGTCGGCAAGATCGGCCGGGTCGTGAAAGTTGCCCGCCAGGCCTGCCCCGACGGGCAGATCCTGGTCGTTTGCGGCCGCAACCGGGCCCTTTACCGCCGGCTGGCAGCCAGGACCGACCCCCTGATGCGGGTCTACGGCTTTGTCGAAAACATCTGGGAGCTTATGGCCGCCGCCGACGTCATCCTGACCAAGGCCGGGCCGATGACCATCGGCGAGGGCCTGGCCGCCGGCAAGCCTCTGGTCTTCATCAGCTACATCCCCGGCCACGAGGAGGGCAACGCCGCCTACGTGGTCGAGGCCGGGGCCGGGCGGATGGGCCTTAAGCCCCGGGAACTGCGGGCCGAGCTGGAAAGACTCCGGTCCGACCCAACCTACCGGGCAGCCATAACCCAGCGGGCCGCCGAACTCGGTCGGCCGGCCGCCGCCCTGGATATTGCCCGGATGCTCGGCTCCCAGCTCCTCGGCCTGGGTGCCGACTGATGGTGCCGCGTCCGCTGCTGGCCGTCTCGGTCACGGCCGCCCTGAGCCTGCTGGGTGACTCGATGCTTTACGCCGTCCTCCCCGCCTATTACCCGGAATGGGGCCTGCCCCTCTTCGGGGTGGGGATCATCCTGTCGGCAAACAGGTTTATCCGGCTGCTTTCTAACCCGGTGGCCGGCCGCTGGTTTCAGCGGGCAGGCCCGAAGCCCCCCTTTCTTACCGGGGCGGTCGGGGCCGCCCTTACCACGGCCGCCTATGCCCTCGTCCACGGCCTGGTGCCCTTCGTCGTCAGCCGCCTGGCCTGGGGCTGCTGCTGGTCCCTGATCCGGCTCGGGGGTTACACCGCCGTCCTGGAGTTCTCCACGGCCGCCACCCGGGGCCGGCTGATGGGCATCTTTTCAGGCGTCTCCCGCATCGGCAGCCTCACCGGTACCCTGCTGGGGGGCGTGCTGGCCGACCTGGTCGGGCCCCGCCTAACCCTGGGGCTTTTCGCCCTGGCCACGGCCGGGGGCGGCCTCCTGGCCTGGGCCGAGCTGCAGGGGGTGGGGCGGGGCGGCTGGAAGGCCGCGCCTACCGGCCAGGTGCCGGCGCCTGCGGCCGAAGGCGGGCCCCTCTGGGGCCGCTCCTATCCCGTCTACCTGGCCGGCTTCGTAAGCGGCTTCCTCGGCCCGGGTCTGGTAACCTCCACCCTGGGCCTGGTCCTCCGGGAGGCCACCGGCAACGCCGCAGGCATTGCCAGCCTCACCGGCGCCCTGCTGGCCACCCGCTGGGCCATCGACCTGGGCTTCAGCCCCACCGCCGGCTACCTTTCGGACCGGCTCGGCCGCCTTCGGGTCGCCCTGACCGCCCTCGCCACCTTTGGGGCGGCCCTGGCCCTGCTGGGTTTTGTCCGTTTCCTGCCCCTGGTCCTGGCCGCGGCCGTCCTGGCTTACCTGGCCGACGTCGCCCTGGCCGTCGTCCTCGACGCCCTGGCCGGCGACCTGGCCCCGGTGAGGGCCCGGGCCTGGGCCATGAGCGTCTTTGCCACCTTTAAAGACCTCGGCTCGGCCAGCGGACCCCTCCTCGGCTACGCCCTTATCGGCTGGCTGGGACTGGCCGGCGGGTTTATACTCGGGATCGGGCTGGCCGGGGCGGCAGCCCTGGGCCTCGCCCTGAAGGCGGCCGGTCTGGTCGCCGCCGAACATTCCCCGGGGGCGTCCCCGGATGACGGAACTTAACGGCCGGCTTGGGCCGGAACCGGCCGGCTTCGCCCCGGACCCTTTTGACCAGTTCGGCCGCTGGCTCGACGAAGCCAGGGCGGCCGGCATCGAGCTTTACGACGCGATGGCCCTGGCCACCGTCGGCCGGGACGGCCGGCCGTCGGTGCGGATGGTGATGCTTCGGGGCTTTGACCGGCGGGGCTTCGTGTTTTTCACCAACTACGAGAGCCCCAAGGCCCGAGACCTGGCCGAAAACCCGTACGCGGCCCTCCTCTTTTACTGGGCCCGCCTGGGCCGGCAGGTGCGTATCTCCGGCCGGGCCGCCCGGACCTCCCGGGAGGAGTCGGAGGCCTACTTCCGGACCCGCCCATTCGAAAGCCAGATTGCGGCCCTGGTTTCGCCCCAGAGCCGGGTTATTCCCAGCCGGCGGGTTCTGGATGCGGCCTTTGAGGCCAAACGGCAGGAGTTTGCGGGCCGGGAGGTCCCCCTGCCGCCCTTCTGGGGCGGCTTTCGGGTCGAGCCGGACTGCTTCGAGTTCTGGGAGGCGGCCCCCCACCGCCTTCACAACCGGGTAAGATATACCCGTGAGGGGGAAAATTGGCGGGTCGAACTGCTTGCGCCGTAACCTGAGATGGCAGCCGGAAGACTGCCCAGGTTAGCCGCGGCCGGCCTCGGACTCGGCCTGGGGGCGGCGGCCGGGGCGGTGGTGAACGCCCAGGTTCGCCTTGCCCGCTGGGAAACCCTCGATTACCGGGAGCTGAGGGCCCCCGATGGCCGGTATTTAACCCTGCCGGACGGGGCGGAAGTCCACTACGTGGACCGGGGCGCCGGCTTCCCGGTGGTGCTGGTCCACGGGTTCGGCTACTCCTACTACACCTGGCGGCTGAACCAGCCGGCCCTGGCCGAGCGCTTCCGGGCGGTCGCCCTGGACCTGCCGGGCTTCGGGGCCTCGGCCCGGACCCGGCTGGCCCGCTTCGCCGTCCGGACCCAGGCCGGGGCCCTCCGGGACTTCATCCGGGAGCTGGGCATTGACCGGGCCCACATCATCGGCCACTCCCTCGGGGGTACCATCGCCCTGCGGCTGGCCCTGGATCACCCGGAGGTCGTGGGCCGGCTGGTGGTGGTGGACAGCCCCCTCGACCCCCCGAGACTCCCCTTCGGCCTCATCCGGCGGGCGGCGGCCTTCGCCCCCTTCGGGCCGGCCGTCTTCAAGGCCCTCTTCTACTACGGGCTCATCGCCGCGGGTCGGTTCCGGTCAGGTGCGGCCGCGACCTACGCCCCGGACCCGGTGCCCGAGGGCGTGGCGGAACACTTTGAGCGGCTTTACCGGGTTCGGGGCTCGGCCGATACCTTCGTGGCCATCTTGAGGTCGCCGCCCATCGACCCTTACCTGACGGCCGACCTCCCCGACCTGCGGGTGCCCCTGCTGGCGGTCTGGGGCGGGGCGGACCGGGTGGTGCCGGCCCGGGTTGTCGACCGCCTGCGTCGGCTGTTTCCGGCGGCCCGGGTGGAGGTGCTGCCGGAGGCCGGCCATTGCCCCCACGAGACCCGCCCGGCCGAGTTCAACCGGCTGGTGCTGGAGTTTCTGACGGCCGATTTATGACCGGATTTAACCTCTTCGACCTCATCTGGAACCTGAGCAACGAGCTCATCTCGGCCCGGGTCCGGATGCGGGCCCTGCTGGAGCTCCTCGAGGAGAAGGGGGTCCTGCGCCCCGGCGAATTTGAGGCCCGGGCCCAGGCCGTCTGGGAGCGGGACCACGCCGAGCTGGCCCGGGAGCTTGCCCCGGAGCTTTTCGACTTCGAGCCGGCCGACCGGCCCTGAAGCCGGGCCGACGGTGGCGGCCGGGGAGGGAGCCTGCGGGGGCGAGCTGGCGGCTCTGCTGAGCCGGCGCCTGGGCCGCCGGTTCGTCGGCGGGGTGGTCGCCTACTCGAACCCGGCCAAGGTGGAGCTGCTCGGGGTTCCCCCGGAGCTTATCGCCGCCGGGGCCGTAAGCCCCGAGGTGGCCCTGGCCATGGCCCGGGGGGCCCGCCGCCGCTTCGGGGCCGACTGGGGCGTGGCCGAGACGGGCATCGCCGGGCCCCAGGCCGGCCGGCGCTCGCCCAAGCCGGCCGGCCTGGCCTACGTGGCCGTCGCCGGGCCGGTCGAGCGGGTCCTGGAGGTGAGGACGGGGAGCGGCCGACGGGCCGCAAACCGGCGGGCCTTCGCCCGGGCCGCCCTCAGCCTACTGCTGGGCCTCTGGGAAGAGGCCGAAAAGCCCGGCTAGGTCCCCGGCCCGCAGAAGCTCCCGGCCCCGGCGGCCCCGCCCGTCCTCGGCCAGGAGGCCGGTCCAGACCCGGAAAACGGCCCCAGGTGGGGGATAGGGGGGGCCGACCGCGTCGATAAGCTCCAGAAGGCTCACCCGCAGGCCGTAGGCGTCCAGGACCTCCCCGTCCGCCGTCAGCCGGGGCGGCCGGAAGGCCCCGGTGGCCTCGATGAACCGGCGGGCCTCGCCGGGGAGAGCCCCGGCCGGCAGGGCGCCGGCGGCGAGGGCCTGCCGGACGGCGGTGGCCGAGAGGCCCGGGTCATGCCGCTCCGGGGGGAGGGGCAGGTAGCGGACGTAAGCCGCGAAGGGCCGGTTCTCGGGGCGGTTTAAAAACCGGGCCAGGTCGGCCTCGGTCCGGCCCGAGCGGGGGGCCACGTAGAACCGGCTCAGGGCAAAGAGCCGCCTCAGGGCCTCGTCCCGGTGGGCGTAGTAGCGCGGGTCGAAAATCTGCACGATTTTGTCAAAGCCGACCAGGAACCAAAGCTCCTTTTCGGGGGGCACCGGCCCGGCTCGAAGGGCCTCGGCCTCCTCCACGTACAGGCCCCGGTTGGTAAGCACAACCCCTAGCCCCGACCGGGCCCGGCAGAAATCCGTCAGAATCCAGAGGCGGTCGGGCAGGCTCAGGCCCTCGGGCCGCTCCTTATCGACGGTGCGCACCGCCAGCAGGAAAAACACCCCGTCTACCAGCCCCCGGTGCAGGGGGGCCTCGGCCAGCAGGGCGTGGGCGGAGGTGAGGGGATTAAAGGACCCGGGAAGCACCCCCATCCGCCTCCCATCCCCGGCCGGGCAGACGACGACGGCGGCAGGGGCGGCCGCCGGGTCGAGGCGCTGAACCACCCGCCGGAAACCGGCGTAGGGGTCGGGGTCCCAGTAGCGGAGAGCTTCGACCTCGGCCACGGCCTTCAGCCCAGGGTCGGGCCCTCGGCCAGGATAAGCTCCTGCAGGTCCCGGATGAACCGCCAGGCCGCAAAATCCCCGGCCGCCTCTCGGAGCTCGGCCAGCAGCAGCTCCCGGGCCCCCGGCAGGTGGGCCACCCGAAAGAGGTTTTTAAGGCGCAAAAGCTGGGCCCGCTGGGCCGGGCCGAGAGCCGGCCGGGTGGCCCAGGCCTCGGCCGCCCGGGCCGCCTCGGCGGCCGGGTCGAGGGCGCGCTCCATGCGGCTGGCCTGCCGGACGGTGATGAGGCCGCTGGCGATGGAGCCGATGTAGAGGGCCGCCAGGCCCCCGGCCACGGCCGCCACCCCGATGAAGGGGGTTCCGTAGATGCCCAGAAGCACCAGCAGGGTGAGGGCCGTAAGCCAGCGCCGCTCCCGCTCGAAAAGCTCGAAGACCTGAATTTCGACCCGCCGGCGGGCAAGCTGGGCCCGCCGGCGGTAGACCTCGTCCACCCAGGCCTTGAGCTCGGCCTCGAAACTTACCCCGGCCATCGCCCCCGCCCGATTATATTAGGCCCGCGCCCCCAGCAGGGGCAAAAGGAGCAGCCTTAAAACTATCACCAAAAGAAGGGTCAGCACCGGGATGAACCGGTCCCCGATGAACCGGGGCGTGGCCTGCCGGACCAGCCAGAAAAGGGGGTCGGTGAGCCGGCGGAGAAACTCGCTGAAGATGCTCCGGTGGCCGCCGGTGATAAGCTCCAGAACCAGCCGGCCGATAATGGCCCACATAAAGAGGGCGAGCAGCCAGTTCAGGACCTCGGCCAGGACCGCCACCATCGCCTGCCGCCTAAAAAGGCGGTGCGGGCGCGGTGGGCCGCACCCGCACCGCCGGATGCCGTCCGGCCGGGCTCAGTCGTCGGCGCCGGGCTGCGGGGCCGGCCGGGGCGCCGGGGCCGCCCCCGGAACCGTCACCATCTCGCCCACCGGGATCCGGACCTCGTCCACCATCTGCTGGACCTCCCGGGGTGGCGGGGCCGTGGCCAGGCTCACCGCAACCTGCAGGCCGAAGTTCACCGCCATCCCGAAGATGCCCGAGGACAGGTGCGAGAGGCCGAACAGGTTAAAGGTCGGGAACAGGTAGTTGCCCCACATGTAGATGAGACACGCCACCAGGCCCCCGATCATGCCCGAGATGGCCCCCCAAGCATTGGCCCGCTTCCAGAAGATCCCGAGCAGGACGACCGGGAAGAAGGTGGACGCGGCCAGGGAGAAGGCCCAGGCCACCAGCTGGACGATGAGGGCCAACCGCGGGAAGGCCAGGAAGGCCGCCACCACCGCCGCTACCAGGATCATCACCCGGCCCATCAGGAAGCGGGTGGCATAGGTGGCGTTGGGGTTGATGGTCTTGGCGTAGATGTCGTGGGCAACGGCCGTGGCGATCACCAGCAGCAGGCCGTCGGCGGTGGAGAGGGCCGCCGCCAGGCCGCCGGCCGCTACCAGGGCCGCAAAGGTGTAGGGCAGGCCGGCCACCTCAGGGGTGGCTAGGACCACGATGTCGGGGTTGATGGTCAGCTCGGCCCACTGGAGGATGCCGTCGCCGTTGGCGTCCCGGATGGAGAGCAGACCGGTCCGGGCCCAGGCGTCCACCCAGCCGGGGAGCTGGTTGATGGGCTTGCCGATGACGTCCGTCAGGAACTCCCAGCGGGAGAAGGCGGCGTAGGCCGGGGCCGTAAAGTACAGCAGGTAAATGAAGAACAGGGACCACCCCACGCTTATCCGGGCCTCTTTGGGGTCGGGCACCGTGTAGTAGCGGATGAGGATGTGGGGCAGCCCGGCCGTGCCGGCCATCAGGCAGAAGGTGAGGGCCAGGAACTCCCAGGGGAAGCCCCGCCAGTCGGTGACGGTGATGGCCGGGGGCGACGGGAGGTTCAGGCCGGTGGCGTCGTTGATCTGCTTGATGCTGGCCAGGGCCGAGGCGTTGCTCAGGGTCCACTTGAACGGCTCGACGTAGGACGGCAGGTTGAGCTGCTGCTCGATCCGGGTGATCTCCTGGAGGGCCCGCCCGTACATGAGCTCCGAGATGGGCACCCCGGTCCGGACCATGGAGAGGAAGGTCACCGGCACCAGGTAGGCAATGATCAGGATGATGTACTGGGCCACCTGGGTCCAGGTGATGGACTTCATCCCGCCCAGGAAGGAGCAGACCAGGACGCCGGCCAGGCCGACGAAGACGCCGATCTCAAAGGGCAGGCCGACGATCCGGGCCATGATGATGCCGACGCCGGTGACCTGGGCCGTGACGTAGGTCAGGGAGACGATGATGGCACAGATGGCGGCCACCACCCGGACCGTCCGCCCCTTCTCCGGGAAGCGGGCGGCCACGAAGTCGGGAATCGTGAACTGGCCGAACTTCCTGAGGTAGGGCGCAAAGAAGAGGGCCAGCAGGACGTACCCGCCCGTCCAGCCCATGATGTAGGCCAGGCCGTCGTAGCCGAGGACGAAGAGGGTGCCGGCCATGGAGATGAAAGAGGCCGCACTCATCCAGTCGGCCCCGGTGGCCATCCCGTTGAAGAAGGCGGGCACCCGCCGGCCGGCCACGTAGTACTCGTCGAGCCGCCGGGTGAAGTTCAGGATGCCGATGACGGCGTAGAGAAGTAGCGTAAGGAGCAGATAGGCGTAGCCGATGGCCGTCCTGGAAAGGCCGACGTTGACCTCGAGGATGGCCAGGACGGTCGTAAAGAGCAGGAGCCCCATGACGAAGGCGCCGTAAATCCGGAAGAGCTTCTGCTGAAAGACCTTAACCTCGCGCTTGGATACCCGGGTGTAATAGGTTTCCTGCGACATCGGCCGACCCCCTTACTCCTCTTCCTCGAAACCGTACTTGCGGTCGATGACGTGGTTCATGATGAGGGCGTAGGCGAAGATTAAGATGACGAAAACCGTAATGGAACCCTGGCTGGAGAGCCAGTAGCCCAGGGGGAAGCCGGTCAGGATGGTAATGTTGTTGAGGGCCCTGGCAAAAGGCGGGTGGGCGTAGCCGGCCAGCAGCCAGAGGATAAATAGGATGAGTATCAGCCGGCTGTTCGCCCGCCAGTAGGCCCGAATGCGCTCGTCCTGACGGCCGCGTTCCGGCGGTGACTGCTCCATAAACCTCCTCCTTCGGTCAAGGATTAAGTCCAGGCAGAACTCCGCTCAGGGCTGGGTTCCTTAGGCTGCTGTTCCCGGGCATCACCCCCCTTCTTAGATACCTCGGACGGCCAGGAGCAGGTCCCCCAGGGTCCTGACGCCGAGGCCCTCAAGCCGGGGCAGCTGCCGCTGCCAGACCTGGGCGGTTGCCAGGGCGTCGGCCGGGGCGCTGTGAGGCCTGAGAAGCTCCACCCCATACCGGCGGGCCAGGGCTTCCAGGTCGCAGACCGAGAGGGGGTCTGCCGCCGGGGGGCCGCCGGCGGCCTGGGCCTCCAGCCAGCCCTCCACCCGGCCGATGTCCACCCAGCGAAACCGTTCCACCGGAAATCCGGCCCGCTTAAGAAAGGCCCGGTCGAAGCCGACCTTGTGGCCGACGATGACGGCCCCCCGGCAGAACTCCGCCAGCTCCGGGAGCACGGCCTCAATGGGCGGGGCGGCGGCCACATCCGCCGGCCGGATGCGGTGGATGGGCACCGTCGGCCCCCAGGCGGGGCGGCTGGGGCGGACGAGCCGATGGAAGGTCTGCCCGACCAGAACCCGGCCCCCCACCATCCGGACGGCCCCAACCTCTAAAATCTCGTCGGCCCCCTCCCGGACGCCGGTGGTTTCGGTGTCCAGGGCGACAAAGGGTACCTCGGCCAGGGGCAGGCCCAAGTAGGATGGCACCCCGAACGTCGCACCCCGGCGAAGACGCGCCGCCAGACCTGCTACCATGCTTCCCGCGGATGATAAAACGGCCCCGCCCCAATTTCGTGCCTTTATGCAGAATCTGCCGGTAACTTGCCGAAAAATGCCCCGAAACAGCACTAGAAGTGGCCCGAGTTTCATAACCAACCTTCCGGAACGGCGAAGTATAACGGATAAAAAAGCCGGGCAGAAGCCAAAGGCTTCTGCCCGGCCCGAAAGCCGGACTCGTCCGGCCTAATCGCCTCCGGCCCCGGCTTCCGGGGCGAGGGCCGCCTCTTCCCAGATGCGGGTGCGGTTGGTTTCGGGCACCAGGAAGAGGGCCAGTACGAACATAACGGCCGGGACGAGAATGGGGTAGGCCAGGGCGGCCAAGAGGCTGCCGGTGGCGGCGTACATGGCCGAGGTCACGTAGGGCACTAGGCCACCGCCCCAGCCGTTGCCGATGTGGTAGGGCACCGAGACGCTGGTGTAGCGGATGCGGGCCGGGAAGTACTCGGCCAGGAACGAGGCGATGGGCCCGTAGACCATGGCCACGTAGACGACCATCACCCAGACGATGAGCACCGAGAGCCAGAAGTTCGGGTTGCCGATGGCCAGCCCTGAAGGCTCGGCCACCACCCCCAGGGCGCTGTAAAGGGGATAGTAGGTGACGGCCGCCAGGGCCATGCCCCCCAGGATGATGGGCTTGCGGCCGATCCGGTCGGAAAGGGCACCCAGGATTATGAACATCGGGCTCGCCAGCAGGATGGCCGTCCCGACGATGGCGCTGGACATTACCAGGTCGACCTTCTTGATGGTCTGCAGGAAGTAAAGGGCCCAGAACTGGCCGCTGTACCAGACGACCCCCTGCCCGATCACGACAACGGCGGCCGTAAGGACGTATTTAATGTTCTCCGAGAGAAAGGCCTCCCGCCAGGGGGAGCGGCTGGTGCGCCGGGCGGCCTGAAGCCGGGCGAAAACTGGGGTTTCCTGAAGCTTAAGCCGGATGTACACGGAGACTGCCACGAGAAGGAAGGAGAGCAGGAACGGGATGCGCCAGCCCCAGGCGTTGAAGGCCTGCTCGCCGAGGAGCAGCCTCGTTCCGACGACCACCACCAGGGAAATCATCAGGCCGATGGACGGGGAGGTCTGGAGGATGCCGGTGTAGAAGCCCCGCCGCTGGTCGGGCACATGCTCGGCCACGTAGGTGATGGCGCCCCCATACTCGCCCCCCAGGGTCAGGCCCTGAATGAGGCGTAGGAGGAAGAGGATAAGGGCCGAAAGCAGGCCGACCTGGGCGTAGGTGGGCAGCAGGCCGATGAGGGCCGTGGAGAGGCCCATCCCGGTAAGGGTGACCAGGAAGGTGTACTTGCGGCCGATGAGGTCGCCGATGCGGCCGAAGACGAAGGCTCCCAGGGGCCGGATGAGGAAGCCGATGGTGAAGATGGCGACGGTGTTTAAGAAGGCCGCCACCGGGTCGCCGGGCGGGAAGAACTCCCGGGAAAGGATGGTGGCCAGGCTACCGAAGATGTAGAAGTCATACCACTCGATGATGGTGCCGAGGGTAGAGGCGCCGATGACCAGCCGCAGGTAGCCCGGCTCCACGGCCTCGTAGTAACTGCGGGAATTTGTGGCTGCCAACGGGACTCACCTCCTTGGGAATAGACTTAAACCTTCGCAATTCCGTTATCCGGAATCTTTACGCCATGTCCGCGATACTTATCCCCCCTTTCCTGGAAACATTGGCCGTCGGCTTTATGCTCAAAACTGCCTTCGCCGTCTTATGATATTTCCGGTTAACAACTCCGAACGACGTTTTGCAGAAATGACCGGTAATTGGTTGAAAAAGGCGGCGGATTGACACTATACTGGGAGTGAAATTCCGGGGGTGGCGCAGCGGGAATGTCGGCCCAGGCGGTAGCCGCTGCCTTCTTGAGCCAGGTCCCCCCTTTCCGGTACCTGGACGGGGAGGCCCTGGCCCGGGTCGTTGCCCAGGCCGAAATCCACTTCTTCCCCAAGGGCACCCGCATCCTCCAGCGGGACGGGCCCCCGGCCCGGTATCTCTACGTCATCGAGAAAGGCGGGGTTAAAAAGGCCGTCGGCGACGTCACCCTGGAGGTGGTCGGGGAGGGGGAAATCTTCGGGGTGCTCTCGGCCCTGGAGGGCGACCGCAGCCGGCTGGACGTCATCGCCGTTGAGGATACCGTCTGCTACGCCATCCCCCGGGCGGTGGTCGAGAGCCTGCTGGAAACCCAGCCGAAATTCGCCCGCTTTCTTTACGAGTTCTCCATCCGCCGCTACCTGGACTGGAGCCTGGAAGAGCTGGAGCGACTGCCCATTCTCACCGGGTCCGGCCGGCTCGTCTTCACCGCCCGGGCCGGGGAGGTAGCCCACCGGCCCCTGGTCACCTGTCAGCCGGAGACGACCATTCAGGAGGCGGCCCAGCTCATGAACCACCACCGGGTCAGCTCGGTGGTGGTTTTGGGTTCCGACGGCCGGGCCGCCGGCATTCTGACCGACTGGGACCTGCGGGAGAGGGTCGTAGCCGCCGGCCGGGATATTCGCCAGCCGGTGGCCAAGGTGATGAGCTCCCCGGTCGTCAGCGTCGATTCGGACGCCCCCGTCTACGAGGTGGTCGCCGAGATGGTCCGCCGGGGCATCCACCACATCGTCGTCACCGAGGCCGGCCGTCCGGCCGGCATGGTCACCGGCCACGACTTGATCCTCCTGCAGGGCACCTCGGCCCTCTTTGTCGCCCGAGATATCGAGCGCCGCCACGACCTGCCGGGCCTCCGCCAGCTGGTCGCCGATTCCCAGCGGGTCGTTCCCTTCCTCCTCCGCCAGGGGATCCGGGCGAGCGAGCTCGGTCGGCTCATGACTGAGATAAACGACCGGGTCATCGGCCGGGTCCTGGGGTTTACCCAGGCGGCCCTGGGCCCGCCCCCGGTCCCCTACTGCTGGCTGGTCCTGGGCAGTGAGGGCCGCCGGGAGCAGACCTTCCGCACCGACCAGGACAACGCCCTCATCTACGCCGACCCCCCGGACTCCCAGGCCGGGGCCGTTCGGGAATACTTTCTGGAGTTCGGCCGCCGGGCCGTGGCCTCCCTGGTGGAGGTGGGCTTTCCGCCGTGTCCCGGCCGCTACACTGCCGAGAACCCCGAGTGGGTTCAGCCCCTTTCGGGCTGGAAACACCATTTCCGCCGCTGGCTGGCAAACCCGGAGCCCGAGGCGGTTTTAAACTCCCTGATCTTTTTCGACTTCCGGGGAATCTGCGGGGACCTGACCCTGGCCGACGCCCTCCGGGGGTATATAAACGGGCTTCTGCCCGGCAGCCGCCTCTTTTTAATTCACCTGGCCCAGCTCTCCACCAAAACCCCGCCGCCCCTGGGGTTCCTCGGCCGGTTCATCGTGGAGGCGGGGGGTGAGCACCGCAACCAGCTCGACCTTAAGGCCCGGGGCACCCGGCCCATCCTTGACGTGGCCCGGTTTCTGGCCCTGCGCCACGGCATCACCGAGACCAGCACCGTCGGCCGGCTGGAGGCCCTGCGGGAGGCCGGCAAAATTCCCGCCGACCTGGCCGACGAGCTTACCCAGGCCTTCGAGTTCATCCTGGGCCTGCGGATTCGGAACCAGTGGGCGAAAATGCAGGCCGGAAAGCCGCCCGACAACTTCATCGACCCCGGCCAGCTTTCGGCCCTGGAACGGAGCCTGCTTAAGGAGGCCTTCAAGGCGGTGGGCCGGGCCCAGGGCGTGGTCCGGCAGGAATACTATGCCGACCTGGTGGCCGATTAGGAGGTCCCGCCGTGGCCGAAGAAACTGAGCGGCCCGCCGGCGACTGGGAAGCGGCCGAGCCGGCCCTGGAGCTGGCCGATACGGCCGGGGAGATCGAGGTCTACCTGGCCGAGCTGGGCCGCTTCTGGGCGGAGGAGGAGCAGGCCCTCATTCAGGAGGTTGCCGAGCAGACCACCTACGGGGCCATCCTGCTGGAAGACCTGATCCACCGCCAGCTCTGGCTCGGCCTGGGGGTGGCTGCCCTCTTCCTCGGGGTGCTCTTCAGCCTCCCCATCGCCTACCTGGTCATGCCCGAGCTTATGGGCCTGCGGCTGTTCGGCCTGCCCCTCGGCTGGCTCATCCCGGCCGCCCTGAGCTACCCCTTCGTCTGGGCCTTGGCCTGGTTCTACGCCCACCGGGCCCGCCGCTACGAAGAGGAATTCCGGGAGCTTCTGCGCTAGGATGCTTACCGCGGGCGGAATTCACTGGCTCTCGCTCTTGACCTTCTTCGGGGTGGCCGTGGCCGCCGTCGGCGTCGGCCTCTACACCACCCGGGTCGTTCGGACCACCTCGGATTACTTCGTCGCCTCCCGGATGGTGAGCCCCGTGCTCAATGCGTCGGCCATTGCCGGCGAGTACTTAAGCGCCGCCTCGTTCATGGGGGTGGCGGCGATGATCATGGCCTTCGGCTACGACGTCCTCTGGTACCCGGTGGGCTACGCCGCCGGGTATCTCTTTCTGCTTCTCTTCGTGGCCGCCCCCCTCCGCCGCTTCGGGGCCTACACCATCCCCGACTTTGCCGAGGGCCGCTTCGACTCGCCGGCCTTCCGCCGGGTGGTGGTCATCTTCGTGCTGGTGGTGGGCATCTTCTACATGCTCCCCCAGATGAAGGGGGCCGGCCTCACCTTCAACGTCTTGACCGGGGCCCCCTACTGGGCGGGGGTTGTGGTCGTGGGGAGCGTCATCACCCTGAACGTGGCCCTGGGCGGGATGAAGGGCATAACCTACGTTCAAACCTTCCAGTTCTGGGTCAAGCTCTTCGCCCTCACCCTCCTCGGCCTGGGGGTGATGACGGTGGCCGGCTGGTACGGAGTCCATTTCGAGCGGGTAAGCGGCCCGGAACCCTTAAGGTTCCCCGAGGCGAAAGTGGTTGACCACCAGGCCGGCGTCGTCTTGAGGCTGCCGGAGGCGGCCCGGGTCCGGGCCCTGGACCCCATAACCGTCGAGTTTCCCGGCGGAGAGCTCCGGCAGATACCCGCCGGGACGGCCTTTACCCTGCCGCCGGGCCAGAGCCGGGTGGTGGCCGGGGGGAGGCTGGAATACCAGGCCGGGTCGCCCGTGCCCAACGCCCCGGCGGGGGAGAGCTGGGCAAAGCCCTTCGGGCCCTTCACCAGCGGCCTCGGCTACCCCCTCATCTTCACCTACTCGCTGATGATCGCCACCGTCCTGGGCACCGCCGGCCTTCCCCACATCCTGGTCCGGTTCTACACCAACAAGGACGGGGAGGCCGCCCGCCAGACGACCATCATCGTCATCGGCCTGATCGGCCTCTTTTACCTGTTCCCGCCCCTCATCGGCACCCTGGGCCGCTCCCTTACCCCCGAGCTCTACGCCTCGGGACAGACGGAGATGCTGCTGTTAGCCCTGCCTTCGGCAGTAGGGCCGGAATGGCTGAGCCGACTGCTGGAGGCGGTGGTGGCGGCCGGGGCGTTCAGCGCCTTCATGTCCACCACCTCCGGACTGATGGTGGCGGTGGCCGGGGCCCTGGCCCACGACATCTACGCCCGCACCCTGCGGCCCCGGGCCAGCTCCCGGGACCGGCGGCTGGCCTTCCAGGCTTCGGCCATCCTAGCCGGCCTTATCGCCATCGTCGCCGGCATCCAGGTGGAGCGCTTCCCCATCAACATGCTGGTGGGCTGGGCCTTCGCCATCTCCGCCGCCTCCTTCTTCCCCCTGCTTACCCTGGGAATCTGGTGGAAGGGGCTCACGCTGCCGGGGGCGATGGCTGGCACCGTCATTGGGGGCATCTCGGCCTCGGTGGCCATCCTGGCCACCATGTGGCTGGCGCCCCTGGACCTGGGGGCTTCGGAGTCCCTGCTCTGGACCCTCCTGGCCCAGCCGGCCATCTGGGCCATCCCCATCGCCTTCGGGACGATGGTGGGCGTCTCCCGGCTGACCCGGGACCGGGTGCCCTTGGACATTAACTTAAAGATGCTGCGGATGCACGTGCCGGAACAGCTTGGCTTGCGGACGGAGTATATTAGAGAATAAAAACGGTGGGTTCAAATGGAGACCCTGCCACTGGTCCTGGCCGAGCTGACGGCGCTGGCGGCCCTCGTCGGCGGCGTTGCCCTGCTCATCGCCCGGCGCAACCGGACCGTCAGTGAGGGACGGGAGCAGGCGATGCTGGAGACCCTCCACCTGGCCAACCACACCCTGCCCTATCTCCGCCACGGCCTCAACCCCCACACCGCCGAGCGGACGGTGAAGCTTATCTACGAATACCTGCGGCCCAGCGCCGTTGCCCTGGTGGGCAACGGCATGATCCTGGCGTTTGTGGGGGCCGGCAGCGACCACCATCGGCCCGGCGCCCAGGCCATCACCCAGGTCACCCGGGAGGTGCTGCGGACGGGGCGGCCCATCGTCGCCCCGAATGCCCAGGCCATCGGCTGCAACCACCCGAACTGCCCCCTCCAGTCGGCCGTCGTGGTGCCCCTGCGGGTCCGGGGCCGGACGGTGGGCTGCCTCAAGGTTTACTATGACGGGAACCAGGCCCTCACCCCCACCCGAATTCGCATCGCCGACAGCCTGGCCCGACTGATGAGCATCCAGATGGAGCTGGCCGAACTGGACCGCCAGACCGAGCGACTGGCCCGGGCCGAGCTGGCCGCCCTGCAGGCCCAGATCTCCCCCCACTTCATCTACAACACATTAAACACCATCGCCGCCTTCATCCGGACCAACCCGGAGCAGGCCCACGAGCTGCTGGTGGAGTTTGCCGACTTCACCCGCCGGGCCTTCAAGCGCCGGGGCGAGTTTGCCTCCCTGGCCGACGAGCTGGAGTACGTCCACCAGTACCTGACCTTAGAGAAGGCCCGTTACGGCGACCGCCTGGAGGTGGTCTACCGGGTCGACCCGGAGGTGCTGCCGGTCTCGGTGCCGGTTCTGGTCCTGCAGCCCCTGGTGGAAAACGCCATCCGCCACGGTATCAGCCGGAAGGTGGGGCCGGGGCGGGTGGTGATCACGGCCGAGGACCGGGGCAACGAGGTGCTCATTACCGTAAGCGACAACGGAGTCGGGATGACCCCCGAACAGGTGAGGCAGGTGCTGAATTCAGACCCCGGCCAGCGCGGCGGCCTTGGGCTGGCCAACGTCTCCGAGCGGCTTAAGAGCATTTACGGGCCGGAGCGGGGCCTCGAGGTGGAGTCGGCTCCCGGCCAGGGGACCCAGGTGCGGTTCGTCATACCGAAATTCCACGCCGGGGTGGCGGTGGCGCGGCGATGAGCGGCTTAAGCCCCCTAACGGTCGGCCTGCCCACCCTGAAGGCCCTCATCGTGGACGATGAGGAGCCGGCAACCATCGAACTTAAATACCGGCTTCAGGAGACGGGCTGGCCGGTGCAGGTAAGCATCGCCCTCACGGCCACCGACGCCCTCCGCCTGCTGCGCCAGCGGGACTTCGACGTGGTCTTTTTAGACATCCAGATGCCGGGCCTTACGGGCCTGGAGCTGGCCGAGCTTCTGGCCGAATTCAGCCGGCCGCCAGTGGTGGTCTTCGTCACCGCCTACGACGAGTACGCCGTCCGGGCCTTCGAACTGCGGGCGGCCGACTACCTGCTCAAGCCGGTCCGGGTGGAGCGGCTCATCGAGACCCTGGAGCGGGTCCGGGAGCGGCGGTACCCCACCCCGAAGGCGGAGCCGCCCCGGTTTCAGCTCATCGACCGGCTCCCGGTGGAGAAATCCGGCCGCACCCTGCTCATCGACCTGGCCGAAGTCCGGTTCGCCGAGGCCCACGACGAGCTGGTCCTGGTCAAAACCTACGACCAGGTCTACACCGTCCGGTTCACCATGAACGAGTTGGAGGCCCGGCTGCCTAACCCGCCTTTCCTGCGGATCCACCGCTCCTTTATCGTCAACTTAAAGCGGGTGGTGGAGATCCGGCCGTATTTCAACGGGGTCTACCTGCTGAAGGTCGACGACAAAGAGCACACCGAACTTACCGTCAGCCGGGGACACGTTCGCAGTCTGCGGAACCTGCTGGGAATTTGAGGCGGCCGGTAGAAATTGCCGGTGAATGGTTGAAAAGGGGAACCGACCGGCAATTTTCGGGGGCCGAACAGCATCAGCCCCGTTGAGGGGCGGATTTTAAACCCGCTAGCATTGATTGGGTACGGGTTTCGCCCCCTGACCTTGCCTTTTGCACACCTGGCCGGGAGGTGCTGCCGATGCAGGTGATTAACCCCGTCGTCAGGCGGTGGGTTGAGGCGGCCCGGGAGGACCCGGAAGGGTTCTGGGCGCGGGCGGCCGAGAAGCTTCCCTGGTTTCGCCGGTGGGAGCGGGTTTTCGAGTGGGACTTCCCCACGTTCCGGTGGTTTATCGGGGGCCGGACGAACCTGGCCTATAACTGCTTGGACCACCACGTGGCGGCGGGTCGGTCCGGCCAGGCCGCGCTTATCTACGTAAACGAGCGGGGCGAGCGCCGGGTTTACACCTACGCCCAGCTTCTCCGGGAGGTCCGGCGGCTGGCGGCCGCCCTCCGGGGTATGGGCATCAAGAAGGGCGACCGGCTCACCATTTACATGCCCACCAGTCCCGAGGCCATCATGCTGATGCTGGCGACGGTGCGGATCGGGGGGATCCACTCGGTGGTCTTTGCCGGCTTCGGGGCCGGGGCCCTGGCCGACCGGATCGCGGCCAGCGGGTCCCGGCTGGTCCTCACCGCCGACGTAACCTACCGCAAGGGGCGGGACGTCCGGCTCAAAGAGGTCGTCGACGAGGCCCTGAAGGCGGCCGGGGATACCGTGGAGCACGTGGTGGTCTGGCGCCGGACCGACCAGGACGTGCCGATGAGCCCCGGCCGTGACCTCTTCTGGGAGGACTTCTTAAAGCGGGCCGAGGGCCAGCCGGACGGCTGGGTTGAGATGGAGGCCAACGAGCCGGCGTACATTTTGGCCACCTCCGGCACGACGGCCAAGCCCAAGCTGGCCGTCCACACCCACGGCGGCTACCAGGTGGGAATTTACAGCACCGGCCTCTGGTGCTTCGGCCTGCGGCCCGGGGAGGTCTGGTGGTCCACCTCGGACATCGGCTGGGTGGTGGGCCACAGCTACATTGTTTACGCCCCCCTCCTGGCGGGCTGCGCCACCATCGCCTACGAGGGCGCCCTGGACCATCCGGGACCGGAGACCTTCTGGCAGGTGGTTGAGGACTTCGGGGTTACCGGCATCTTCACCTCGCCCACGGCGGTAAGGCTGCTTATGCGCTACGGGTCGGAGCCGGCCCGCAAGTTCGACCTTTCCTCCCTGGAGCGGGTGGTCTGCGCCGGCGAGGTGCTCAACGCCCCGGCCTGGGAGTGGCTTCAGAAAGAGGTTTTAAAGGACCGGGTGCCCGTCATCGACCACTGGTGGCAGACGGAGACGGGCGGTCCGGTCATCGGCAACCCTTACGGCCTGGCCATGCTCCCCATTAAGCCGGGTTCGGCCAGCATCCCCCTGCCGGGGATGGAGGTGGGGGTTATGACCCCGGAGGGGCAGGAGTGCGGGCCCGGGGAGAAGGGGATTTTGGTGATCAAGCGGCCCTTCCCCAGCCTGACCCCGACCCTCTGGGGCGAGCCCGAGCGGTACGCCCGGGACTACTGGCAGCGGATTCCCGGCCGGCAGGTTTACTTCACGGGCGATTCGGCCCAGCTGGATGAAGACGGGTACGTCTGGTTTGCGGGCCGGGCCGACGAAATCATCAAGATTGCGGCCCACCGCATCGGGACCATCGAGGTGGAGACGGCCTTCCTCAAGCACCCGGCGGTGGCCGAGGCCGGGGTTACCGGCCGGCCTGATGAGGTTCGGGGCGAGGTGATCTCGGCCTTCGTGGTCGTCAAGCATGGCTACCGCCCCTCGGAGGAGCTCCGCCGTGAGCTTATCGAGACGGTCCGGCGGGAACTGGGGCCGGTGGCCGTCATCGGCGAGGTAAACTTCGTAAATATGCTGCCCAAGACCCGCAGTGGTAAAATTATGCGAAGGGTTCTTAAGGCCGTTATCCTCAACCGGGACCCCGGCGACATCACCACCATTGAAGAAGAGGGCTCGGTGGAAGAGGCGCGCCAGGCCTGGCAGCAGATGCGGGCCGAAATTCAGGCCCCGGTGAGCGACAGCTAAACTTTAAGGAGGTCGATACCCGATGGCTAACGGCGACGACCGCACCGAAGTGCGAAATCAGATCCTGGTTGAAACCCTCCTTAAAGAAGAGCGAAGGTTTCCGCCCCCGCCCGAGTTCCGGGCGAAGGCCTGGGTTAAAGACTGGACACCCTGGGAGGAGGCCGAGCGGGACCTGGAAGGCTTCTGGGCCAAGCACGCCGAGGCCGAGCTCCACTGGTTCCGCAAGTGGGACAGGGTCCTCGAATGGAATGTGCCCTGGGCGAAGTGGTTCGTGGGCGGCCTCATTAACGCCTGCTACAACTGCGTCGACCGCCACGCCCAGAGCTGGCGCCGGACCAAGGCGGCCATCGTCTGGGAGGGCGAGCCCGGGGACTGGCGGGTGCTCACCTACCAGGACCTGCACCGGGAGGTTCAGAAGTTCGCCAACGTCCTTAAGGGCCTGGGCGTTCAGAAGGGCGACCGGGTGACGATTTACCTGGGGATGGTGCCCGAGCTGCCCATCGCCATGCTCGCCTGCGCCCGGATCGGGGCGCCCCACAGCGTGGTCTTCGGCGGCTTTAGCTCGGATGCCCTTAGGGACCGGATTCAGGATGCCCAGGCCAAGGTGCTCATAACCCAGGACGGGGCCTGGCGGCGGGGCAACGTCGTGCCCCTTAAGCAGTTTGCGGATAAGGCCCTGGAGGAATGCCCCTCGGTGGAGAAGGTGGTGGTTGTCCGGCGGGTCGGGGAGGAGTCCGGGGCCAGGCTGGTGACGGGCCGGGACTTCTGGTGGGATGAGCTTATGGCCAAGGCCGACCCGGTCTGCCCGGCCGAGCCGCTGGATGCCGAGCATCCGCTTTATATCCTCTACACCTCCGGAACCACCGGCAAGCCCAAGGGCGTCCTTCACACCACCGGTGGGTACCTGCTGGGGGTGCACCTGACCACCAAGTGGGTCTTCGACCTCAAGGACGAAGACTACTACTGGTGCACGGCCGACATCGGCTGGGTGACTGGCCACAGCTACATCGTCTACGGGCCCCTCTCCAACGGGGGCACCTCGGTGATGTACGAGGGCGCGCCCGACTGGCCGGATAAGGACCGCTTCTGGGCCATCGTTGAGAAATACCGCATCAATATCCTCTACACCTCGCCCACCCTCATCCGGACGGTGATGAAGTGGGGCCCGGAGTACCCGGCTCGGCACGACCTCTCCAGCCTGCGGCTTTTGGGCACCGTGGGCGAGCCCATTAACCCCGAGGCCTGGATGTGGTACCACGAGCGCATCGGCCGCGGCCGCTGCCCCATCGTCGATACCTGGTGGCAGACCGAGACCGGGATGATCATGATTACCCCGATCCCTGGCGTGGTTACCACCAAGCCGGGCTCGGCCACCATCCCGTTCCCGGGCGTCGGGGCCGAGGTGGTGGACGAGCAGGGCAACCCCTGCCCGCCCAACGTGGGCGGCTACCTGGTGCTCACCCGCCCCTGGCCGGCCATGCTCCGGACCTTCTGGGGCGACCCCGAGCGGTACGTCCAGACCTACTGGAGCCGGTTCCCCGGCCGCTACTTCACCGGCGACGGGGCCCGCAAGGATGAGGACGGCTACTTCTGGATCACCGGCCGGGTAGACGACGTGGTGAACGTGGCCGGCCACCGGCTCTCGAACATCGAGATCGAGAGCACCCTGGTGGCCCACCCGGCGGTGGCGGAGGCGGCCGTCATCGGCCGGAGCGACCCCCTCAAGGGCCAGGCGATCTCGGCTTTCGTGGTGCTCAAGGCCGGCTACAACCCCAACGAGGAGCTCAAGGACGAGCTGCGGGAGTGGGTCGCCCAGAAGATCAGCCCCATTGCCCGGCCTTCGGACGTGTTCTTCTGCGCCGACCTGCCCAAGACCCGGTCGGCCAAGATCATGCGCCGGCTGCTGCGGGACATCGCCGAGGGGCGGGCCCTGGGGGACACCACGACCTTGACGGACCCGGCGGTGGTGGAGGAGCTGCGTCAGCGCTACATCGCCGAGGGCAAAGAGGAGGCCTAGGCCGGCCGATACTGCCCGTCGAACCCTCAGGCGGGGGCGGGGCCTTTCAGCGGCCCCGCCCCCGCTTTCACCTGCCTAGGGATGGTATGATCTCCAAAAGGGAGATGCCTTCGGCCGGATGGCCCTGAGGGCGAGGTCCGGCCGGACCTCGCCGACATTTTTGCTCAGAGAAAGCATTGAGAAATAGCCAGCGAGGGGAGGTGAGTGCGTTGCGGGAGCGCTTGACTCTGCAGGCTCAACCCCGCGAGCTTAAGGGCAAGAAGGTTAAGCGGTTGCTGCGGCTCGGGCTTGTGCCGGCCGTGGTTTTCGGCAAGGATGTCGGTTCGAGGCCGATTCAGGTGGCCGAACGGGAGGCCCTCAAGGCGATCCATCAGGCCGGCACAAGCCAGCTCATCAACCTGCAGGTTGACTCGGAGGTGATTCCGGTACTGATTCGGGGGGCATATTTTGATCCGGTAACCCGGCGGCTTCATCACATCGACCTGTGGGCCGTTCCCCTCCGGGAGGAGGTTGACGTGTCGGTGCCGGTGGTGCTTACCGGCGAATCCCCGGCGGTTAAGGCCGGCGGCGTCCTGATCCAGCAGCTGGAGGCCGTCGAGGTCCGCGCCCTGCCCGAGCAGATCCCCGAAGCCATCGAGATAAACATCTCTCGCCTGGAACGGTTTTACGACGCCATCCGCGTGGGCGACCTGGAGCCCCCGCCGGGCACCAGGTTCTTGACGGACCCCGAGGCGTTAATCGTGGTGGTCGAACCGCCCGAGGCGGAAGAGGCCTCGGCGGAGGCCCAGCCCGAGTCCGGCTCGGCCGAGTAAGTCTCCCCGGCCGTCACCCCGCTAACCGGTTTTTAAGAGTTTTTCTGGCGGCTTCTGAGGATTCTCTTGGGGCCTTTTGAAGAAACGCCCATTAAAGTTCCAGGTGGAAACCGCCGGGGCGGAGGCCCTGGCGTGAAACCAAGACTCGGTTAGGAGGTGACGGAGATGCTTGAGCGCTGGGATCCGACCCGGGAGATTCGGTCGCTGCAGCGGATGGTCGACGAGCTTATCGATGAGGCTTTCCGGACCCTTGCCCCGGCCTACACCTTCCGGTACCGGGTGGCCGGTCCGACCGGGGAGCAGGTGATGCCGGTCAACGTATACCACACCGCCGACGACCTTTACTGCCAGTTTATAATCCCGGCCGCCAAGCCCGAAGATATCCAGGTTGACCTGACGGGCGACACCCTGACGGTTCGGGCCGAGATCAAGCCGGTGGAGGGCGACGTGGAGTGGCTGCGGCGGGAGTGGCTGCCCGGGATCTACAGCCGGACCATCAGCCTGCCCTTCCCGGTCGAGGCCGATAAGGTAGACGCCCGGTATGAGAACGGCGTGCTGACCGTCCGGCTGCCGAAGGCGACGGAGGTGCGGCGGCGGGCCATTAAGGTCCAGGCTGCGTGAGCCGGACGGGTTAAACACCAGAGTCCGGCCGGTCGGTGGACCGGCCGGATTTTTTTATTCGATGGCCTCGACCCGGTAGCGGATGGGCCCGGCGGGGCCCTCGACCACAACCTCCTGCTTAAGCCGGGCGTTCTGAAGGGCCCGGCCCAGGGGCGACTGGATGGAGATGCGGCCGGCCCGTACATCCACTTCCCCCGGCCCCACCAGGGTCACCTCGAGCCGCTCGCCGGTATCCAGGTCCAGCAGGCGGGCCCGGCGGCCGATGGTCACCCGGTCGGTGCGGTCGTCGGCGGGGGCCTCCACAACCTCGGCGACCCGGAGCAGGGCCTGAATTTCCTGAATTCGGGACTGGATGCGGGCAAGCTCCTCCCGGGCGTACTGATAGGGGGCATTCTCCGAGAGGTCGCCGTCGGCGGCGGCCCGCCGCATCTCGGCCGCAATGCGGGGCCGGGCCGCCTCCAGCTCAGCGAGCTCGGCCTTAAGCCGCTGGTAGCCTTCGGGGGTCAGAACGACCCGCTGGCCGTTGGCCGGTTGTTCGGCGGGCTTCTCGGCCGGGGCCTTCCGGGGAGCGGCCCGGCGCACCCTGACCGCGGCCCCGAGGTTCTGGGCCGTAAGCTTTTGGCGGTGGAGGTAGGTTAGAAAATCTTTTAAGACCTGGGCCCGCTGGATGCCGACACCCCCGGCCCGGTCGAGGTCGGCGGCGTAGGTCGCAATGTCGGCCGGCTTGAGGGCCCGGACGGGCTGGTGGCCGCCGGCCCAGCTGAGGAAGCGCTGGAGCTCGGCGGCGGCCGCCTGGCGCTCCGGGGCGGGCAGAGTTTCCAGGTAGCTGGCGACAGCAGTAGCCAGGTCGAGGTCAGTCATGGCAATTATGATCCTACCAACGGGGGCTGTGGGCCGTCAAAGCTCGCCCGGGCGATCCGGCTTTCGGCCAGCCGGACGTAGTCCGGGTCGATTTCGTAGCCCACATAGCGGCGTCCCGCCCGGATGGCGGCCAGGGCAGTGGTTCCGCTGCCCATGAAAGGGTCTAAAACCACCTCGCCCGAATAGGTGTAAAGCTGGATACACCGGTACGGAAGTTCCACCGGAAAGGGGGCCGGATGGCCAACCCGGCTGGCAGACTCGGCCGGAAATCGCCAGACGCTTTTGGTAAATTCCAGGAATTCCTCGGCCGTTATGGTGGGGTGCCGACCGAAAACCTTTGGCCGGGTAAAGGTCTGCTTTGAGAAGACCAGGACGTATTCGTGGGTGTCCCTTAAGGTGGGGTTGGCCGGAGATGCCCAGGAGCCCCAGGCGGTGGAGGGGCTTGCGCTGGCGGCCTTATCCCAGATGACCTCGCCCCGCATCAGAAAGCCCAGGTCTAAAAGGTCGGTAATGACCCAGGCGTGCAGGGGAAGGTAGGGTCTGCGGCCCAAGTTGGCGATGTTAAGGCAGAGCCTGCCCCCGGGCACCAGCACCCGGTAGACCTCGGCCATGACCTTGCGGATGAAGGCCCGGTACTGGTCGAGGGTAAGGTCTTCGTCGTAGTCCTTGCCGACGTTATAGGGCGGGGAAGTGACAACGAGGTGGACGGATGAGTCCGGAAGTTCTGACATGGATTCGGCAGACTTGCAGAATATCCGGTTGACGGCCTCAGTGGGCAGGGGATTTTCGTGGTACGAGACTTTGTCTTCCCTTGGCAGGCCCTGGTAGAGGCGGGCTGAGTAGAAGCGGGACGAATCGTGGCTTATCCGGCCGGGAGACCCGAAGGGGCTGGTTGAAGTCTTAAGCCTTTTCGGCATCCGGTTCCAGGGCTATTTTAGCACCGCCCGAGACCACCTCGATCCCCGGACCTCCCCATAGTCGACGCTCACGCCCCTTCAAGCCTATCCCCACACAACAACACTTCAATCCCACTATGGTGCGATTTAAAGGCACCGTTCTGTGACTCATAGTCATTTATTTCACCCAACAGGGAACCTTGACATAAGTTGTTTCACAACTTATGTCAAGGTTGGTCGGGCGCCAGAGGCGCCTTCGGCGCCCGTTCCGCCGCCAGAGTAGACTTGACATAACCTGTCATGCGGCGTAACTTCCCGCAGAACTTGCGGTAGGGCCCGTAAGGTGGGCCGGTCCCAGGCTGCCGTGGCTCTTGGCAACCCAGAGACTTGACATAACCTCTCATGCAGGTTATGTCAAGTCTGCAGATTTAGCCATTTTTGTCGATAACCTGGTGAGCAGTTCTCAACCCTCACGGCCATGCGCCCAACGGCTAAATTATCCACCGTCCGGCGGCAGTTTAGGCGTAACCGCAACGTCCCCGGCTGAGCTATAACAGTAATCGGGCCGGTTAACAGCCGAAGGCAGGATGCGATGGTTCGGACGATTTACGCCGCGTTCTTGCTGACCTTCGCG